>WASQ01000013.1:0-24158 GCA_009712185.1 Telmatospirillum sp.
ATCCACCGGAATGGCGCCGCCACCCCCCGGGCGGTGTCCCCGGGATCCGCCCGCCCCTCCCCCGACTGTCCCGTCTTCGTCAGACGCGTCGTCGTCAGGCGTGTCTCCGTCAAGGCCGGGTCACGACCACCGTGGCGCCGAAACTGTTGCCGGCCACGGCCTCGTCATACATGGCGGTCGCCCGGGCGGCCGGCTGGACGAACCGTCCGGGCACCGTGGCCCGGCTGCGAAACCGGAAGTGATAGGTCCCCTTGGGCAGGTCGTCGTAGAAATAGCTGACCCGGTCGTCCAGCACCTGCACATAGGACGGTGTCAGGCTGAGCGGCTGGGACGGCCGCGCCTCCGGCGGAGCGGTGGCCAGACGGGGGTTCAGCGGCTCCATGCCGCCGGCCAGCGGAATCACCACCGCGACATGATTGCGGTCCCGGGCCGTCACCACCGTCACATGATCCTCCACCACTTCCCCCACGGCGACCGCCACCGCCTGCCCGGGCTTGTCGAGGGCAATGCGGCGCCCCTCTCCGCCCGCCGGCATCGCCGGCACCACCAGCGTCTCGCGGTCCACCGCGAAGCCGTCGGCGGCTGGCATCTCGACGCTGCCGTCGGCCTGGGGCAGATAGCGGCTCTCCACCATGACCGACAACGGCCCGGCCGCCCGGACGACATGGACGCCGGCCTCGGCCGGTCCGGACAGCGACATGCGGCCCAGCGGCAGCGCCCCCGACAGGGTCAGATCCCCGCCCCCGGCGGCCCCTGTGGCGGTCCCTGGGGTGCCCCCCGTCACCGTCACGGTTCCCGCGGCGGCGCCGCCGGCCGCCTTCGCCATGTCGATGAGCGCCAGCATGGCTTCGGCATTGGCATTGGTGCTGCCCCATCCGCCGGCCCCGGCCTCCGCCAGCAGGGCGTCGGCCAGCAACCGGTTGCGCGGCTCGGCCGGAGCGGCGGCGACCCCGGCGCGCAGCACCCGGGCCATGGTGCGGGTCTCGCTGGACAGGATCAGGCCACTGCCCCGCCAGCCGTCGCGCAGGCCGTCATAGACCTCTTGCCCCTGATCCAGGCGGAAGGTCACGCCCGCCCATAGACGCTTTTGCAGATCGGCCAGGGTAGCAGCCGGCGTGCCCGGCGTCCGCGCCAGGACGCGTGTCCCCTCCGCCAGACTTTCGAGACGCATGTCGTCGGCCTTGCGGGCCAGTTCCGCGCCATAGCCGGCGTCGCCCTTGCCGGCGGCGGCCAGCGCCGCCAGGGCCGAGGCCCGTTCCGCCCAGGATTCGCCGTCCACGAAGGTGCGATAGTCGGACCGCAAGGAACGCCTCAGTGCCCCGGTCAGCTTGTCACGCAGGCCGGGATCCACCGGCAGGCCGGCGGCGGCGGCCTCGACCAGCATGTCGAGCGCCCAGGCCGTCAGGCTGACGGTGCCCTTCGCGCCCGGCCAGTAGGCGACCAGACCGTCGTCGCCCAGCGTGGTGCCGATGGCGCCGCTGGTTTCGCGCAGGGAGGCGATCGCCCTTTCCCGCTCGTCGCGGCCGGTGAAGGCGGTGCCGAAGGCCAGCGCGGCGATATCGGCGCGCGTCCGGCTGATCCGCTGCTCCGTGCAGCCGAAGGGATAGGACCTTAGAAAATCGAGCCCCCGGGCCATGGCGAGAACCGGCGGCGGCGCCACCGTCAGTTCCCGCGACAGGGTTCCGGCCCTGACCGGCTCGGCAATGGCGGGCACGGTCGCCTGTCCGTCCCCGCCGCCCGCGTTCGCGACCAGCGCCAGCACAGTGCGCCGGACCACCGGATCGCGGTCGGGCAGGATCGGCAGGCTGACCTCGAAGGCGTCGCGGGCGCCGTCGGCGCGGCGTTCCACCGCCACCTCGACATCGGCCTTGCCCGGCGTCCCGCCCGGGGCCCCCCCGCCAGCGGGCACCGTCACCGGAAAATCCACGCGCTGCGGCTTGCCCGCCTGCCATTCGACGGACTGTTCCGCCGGCGCCGCCAGCGCGAGACCGTCGACCTTGACCAGAGCCCGTCCCGGACCGCCGTCGCCTTCCACCGGGCGACCGACCGCCGACAGGGTGAAGCTGTCGCCGGGGCGGACGAATCGCGGCAGGGCGGGCTGCACCACCAGAGGCAGACGCACCTGGATGTCGCCGGTGCCGATACCGAAGCGGTCGAAGCCGCTGACCGCCTTCGCCCGGATCTTGAAATTGGTGAGGCTGTCGGGCAGATGCACCCGCACCCGGGCCTTGCCATCCGGACCAACGCGCAGGCCGGGCTCGTAATAGGGCACCGGCGTGAAATTCCGGCGCACCGTCACCCGCTGCAACGGACTGCCGTCCTCCGCCTCGTCGCCGCCCGGCTCCTCCTGCAGGGGCAGCAGGCCGAAGGCGAGATTGCGGCTGTCACGCAGGGTCGTCTGGCTGTTGCGCGGCACGATGAACTGCGGCAACGGATCCAGCCGAGCCTCCTTGGCCAGGGCCAGCACCGCCTGATCGACCAGCCACAGCGTCACTTCGCCCGACAAAGGCTTCCCCTGGTCGTCCGCCAGCGTCAGCGCGAGGTCGATGTCCTGGCCGGGAAGGGCTTTGCGCGGATAGGAGAGATCCACCTTGACGATGTTTTTCACGGGCGTGACCGTGATCCACTGGGTCGCCGCCAGGGTCGCCGGCTTGCGCAGGTCGGCATGCGCCGAGATCTCGTCGTCGTCGCCCTTGAGACGCCCGCGCATCAGGACGAAATGCACGGCGATGCGGGGCAGATACTCCGGCTTCACCGGCAGCGGGAAGGTCCCGTAGCCGTTTTTCACCGGCACCCAGGCGTAATCGTTGGTGCCGTCCGGCCCTTCGACCACTGCCAGCGCCTGCCCGCTCTGGAAGGGGCTCTGCAACACCAGCTTCGCCGTTTCTCCCGGGGCGTAGGCCGGCTTGTCCGGGGTGACGGAAAACACCTCGGCGGGCGGCCGCGACCATGTCGCCGGACGGTCTCCACCGGCGAACAGATCGACTTTCACGCTTTGCAGCCGGCCCAGGCGATCCTGGCTTTCCACCTCGATCACATAGACCCCCGCCCCCTTGATCGGGAAGGACGGGGTGGTGGAGGTCCCGCCGCTGCTGTAGGCGATTTCCGCCACCTTGTCCTCGATCACCTCGGTCACATATTTGGCCGACCCCTGGGTGAAGTCGCCGGCCTGCAGGATCGAGTTCCACTGGCGCTTCAGCAGGCGGACCGTGACGGTCTGGCCGGACACCGCCTTGCCCTGTCCGTCCTCGACGAGGATTTCGGGCTCGATCCGGGAGGCGTTTTCGAGGAAACGCGGAATCTTCACCCCCAGCACGAAGGGCGGCAGCGCCAGGATCTCCTGACTGTTGCTCACCGTCTGATCGTCGTCGCCGACCACCGTCGCCTCGACCAGATATTTGCGCGGCTGCGCCGTCGGCTCGATGGTGGGATCGATCGACAGCCGGGCGGACCCATGCTCGTCCGTCCTGATGTCGCGTTCCAGCATCGGGGTCGACCGGAACGGCTGATTGCCCGAAAACCGCTGGTCGGCGGAGAACACGAATCCCGGCCGCGCCTTCGGGGTCCAGGCGAAGGGCACCTGCGTCACCCGCCAATGCAGCGGCCGGTCGGCGACCATGCCGCCGGCGTAATATTCCGCCGTCATGGTCACCGGGAAGGGCGCGTCAAGGCTCGTCGCGACGGGCGTGTGCAAGGACACCTCGAACTTCGGCAGACGATAGGCATCCTTCTTGAACCGGGCCACATGGCAATGGCGACCGCCCGGCAGCGGCTCCGCCCCGCCGTTGGCGGCGGCCTGATCCTCGCGGTCGATCCGGCCGGCGGCATCGCCGGTCGCCGCCCCGCCGCCAGACCCGTCCTCTGTCGCGTCGCCCGGGGTCTCCTCCGCGTCGGCGCCATCCTCGCGGTAGCCGTCCTCGCGGGGGTCGCCCGCCGTCGCGGCTCCGGCCGTCCCGTCGGCGGCCAGTTCGATGAAGACTTTGTAGATGCCGGTGGCGGCCGTGCGGTCGTCGAACTTGTGGTAGAAACTGCCGAACTCGTTCAGGTCCAGCGGCCAGCGCCAGCGGGCGCCGTCGGGCCCTTCGACCACCAGAGTTCCCTTGCGATTCGATTTTTCGATCCGGCCGGCGGTGTAACGGCGCAAATAGCCCTTGATATGCACCGGATCATCCGGCCGGTAGATCGGGCGTTCGGTGAAGATATGGCACAGATCGCGCGGCGGCCGGGCGCGGCCGGAAATGTCGCGCAGCGTCCAGGACAGCCAGTCGTCATAGGCTGTGTCCCGCCAGCCGCCCTCGGCATATTCGCGGGGAGGATGGCGCGGGTCCAGGACCAGGACGTCGCCGTCCTTCGACACCACGATCCGGCGCAACGCCCGCGATTTCGACGGGTCGGACCCCGGAACGCGCCACTCCGCAAGCCCGCCGGGACCGGTCACGACGGATCCGATGGCGGCCCAGTCCCCGTCCTCCACGCCTTCCATCCGGATGGTGGCGCCGGCCACCGGCTGCCCGGTCGACAGCGACGTCACCGCGAAACGCACGCGGTCGGTTTCGTCGACCGCCGTCAGGGACAGGTCCGTCACCTGAAGGCGCATCCACAGCCGCTTGCCGTCGGCATCGAGGCGGCGCACCCCGATCAGATAATGGCCGGGCTTTCCCGCCCCGGCCAGATGGGCGAGATGGGGACGGAGATTGAGCCCGAAGGTCGAGGTCACGTCCCCCTTGCCCACCGGCAGGGACACCAGTTCGGACACGCCGGGCGACCCGAACGCCCGGATATGGCGGGCAATGACGTCGGCGGAGACGTCCCAGCTCCGCTGATAGGCTCCCGGTTCCTCGCCCGGGGCGGGCGGCCGTTCGCCGTCGTCGACCTCCACCCCCTGGCCGGGGAACGGCCACAAGGAACGGTCCAGCGGATCGATCGGATGCACGCGCAGATCCACCCGCTCGACGCCCCGCGACTTGATCGGAATCATCTGGGGGCCGAACCGCTCGGCGATGCCGTCAGCGCGGACCCAGCGCAGGAATCCGGGGCGCGCCGGGAAGGACAGATAAAGCTGGTTCGCCGCCGAAAGGGCCAGGGGCCGGCCCCCGGCATCCTTCAGGGCCGACGGTTCCAGCCGCACCTGATAAAGCGTATCGGCCTGGAACCGTCCCTCGACCACCAGCGTGTTGTCGACGGCGCGGAAGCGAAGATCCTCGACCTGCGGCGACAGCCTGACCAGATTGCGCCCCTCGATCGGGCCGACATCGGCCAGCCGGGCGGAGAACCTGACCACCACGGCCCGGTTGTCCGGCGGGCACAGAAGGGCGCGGTCCTTCGGATAGCTGGCCCCCCCCGGGGTCGCCGGATAGGAGGTGTCGCGGCAGCCGAAGCCGGCGACCGAGAAGGGCTGGCGGGTCGCGAAGGAAATCCGGCGTTCCTCGGTCCCGTCGGCGGCGTCGGGCGCCAGACGGACATGCAGGATCGCCCGCGTGCCGGGAGGGATCGGCTGATGCAGTTCGACCGCGTAGGCGGCAGGAGCGTCGGGCCGCCGGCGTTCCAGCGCGCGCACGTCGAAATCATGGGCATCGAGGGTCCGGGACGGATCGGCGCCGACGCCGGGCAGCGGCCGCAGCTCGATGGTGAGGAGCCGCGACAGCGCTTCGGGGGCGACGGGATCGGTGAAGGACAGGGTGATGACGTCGACCGGATCCAGACCGTCGGCGCCGTCGGCGGGAGCACTGGCGACAGGCGGCGACATCAGCGAGACCAGCGTCACGGTCCTGCCGTCGACCGTGAAGGAGAACCGGCCCATCGGCGGCCAGGCCACGGCGGGACGGAACTGCAGGGTGCGCCGGTCGATCCAGGTGAAGGCGCCGGGATGGGCGGGCGTCATGGTCGCCACGTTTTCGGGATGATCCTCCGGCCCGCCGTTGCGGGGACCGGCGTCACGGTCGAAGAACAGTGTGACGGGGTCCCAGGGGCGCAGGAAGTGTTCCGGCACCAGCACGGAGCCGGCGGGACGGCGCAGCACGTCGGCGGTGCCGGTCTCGCCGGCCCCGGCGACGGCGGCAGCGGCGGAGAGGGAGGCGGTCATCAGGGTCGCCAGAAGCGGCAACGCCAGCGCAAGAAGACGCAGCATCGACATCGGTTATTTGCCCTCACCGCTCGCGATCAGATCCCAGTAATGCCGTTTCACATCGGGCGGCGCCCCCTGATCCGGCGGACGGATGCCCACCAGGGCCGGTTGCAGGTCCGCCGGCACCCCGTCGGGCCGGTTCTCCACCAGCAGGTAATAGCGCCCGGCGCCCAACGTCGTCATGGCGACCACGCCCTCAGCCAGGGTTGCGCCCCCGGCGTCCAGCAAACGGACGCGCGCGCTGTCGGCGCTTCCCCTCACCCCGACGCCGATCGGGGCGGGCCGGTCCAGGTCGAACCGGAACAGACGGGCGTCGCCGGGTGCCAGACGGACCTTCGGTCCCAGCCCCTCCGTCAGCGGCTGCGGCATGCTGGTGGCGACATCCGCAGCCCCGGCAAGGCCGCCGCCGGTCAGGGGCCGGAGCCCCAGCAGGGAGGTGCCGGCCGGCAGGAAGGCGTGCAGCGCCCCGCCCTGTCCCCACACCGACAACTCCGGCAGACCGGCGGGACGACGCAGGCCGGCCATCACCGGACTGCCGGTGGCGACGTGCAACAGCGCCGGTTCCGGGGTCTCGAAGCGCCAGAACACCGAGGCCCCGGACAGCGCCACCCGGCCGGGACCGGGCGGCCGGTCGGCCCCGGCCAGGGCCGCGAGCGGCGGCCAGGCCTGTCCCCCGTCCTGTCCGGAGCGGTCGAGCCAGAGGGTGGCGAGCCCGGCTGGTCGCGACAGCAGCAGCACGGCATCGTCGGTCACCGGCAGATCGGTGCCGGTGACGAGGGTGCCGTCCCGAGCCATCAGCATGGCCTGCCCGACCGCGCCCGACAGGCGCAGCAGAAGGCCTTTGGCGCCCTCCGCGCCGGAGGCCACCTCGACGAGCTGGTCGCCGGCATTGGCGGACCAGAGGGGGGCCAGTCCCCCGGGCGCGATCGTCCGTCCGGCGTCGTCGCCGGTCAGGCCGGGGGCCAGGGAAACGGACAACCGTCCCCCGGGACCGCCCGTCGCCAGCACCAGAAGAGTGCCGGCACCGCTGTCGGCCTCGACGGCGGCCGGCGTTTCGCCGGACCAGAGGGCGCGGACGACGGTGGACCCGTCCAGCAGCGCCGCGACCGCGAGCGGCGGCAGCGCCAGACGCAGACGCTTCGGCCCCGCCGGCAGGGAGAACCGGGTGGCGGTCTCCAGGGTCTCATCGGTGATGCCGAAAGACAGCGAGCGGGCGGCGACGGTCGGATAGGCGATCTGGCGCAGCGTCAGCGGCAACTCTCCCCCCGCCCGGTCGGCGCGCCACAGACGGACCAGCGGCGCGTCCGGTCCGGCCATCCCCGGCCGCGCGGCATCCGGCAGCACCGCCGCCGCAACACCGGGACCGAAGGCCATGGTCCGGGCGTCGACGGTCTGGCCGGCGGCGCCGACGGCGATACCCGGCTGACCTGTCCGCGATTGCGCCAGCCACAGGACCGGACCGGAGGCGGGCAAGGGCAGCGGCACGGCCGCGCCGGCGCCGTCGGGCAGCGTCAGGGCCAGCGGCGCCGACGCGTCGGGCTGGACGCGCCGCCCGCGAACCGGACCATCGCCGGGGGCTCCCGCGAACCACAACCGCGACGTCTCCGCCACCACGACATCGGGTCCATGGCTCAGTGTCCGCGCCCCCGAGGCGGCCCAGCCGAGCGACGCGGCCGGCTGGTCGAGACGCAGCAGGCCGGGCCGGTCCAGCGCGACGACGGCCACGCCCAGCGGCGGGTCGATCCCGGCCAGCGGCTCCAGCGCGATGCCATCGGCCAGACGGCGTTCCGCCAGGGCGGCGGGCGTCACCCGGCGGACCCACAGGGTGACGGGAACCGGGGTGTGATCCAGCGCCCAGGCATGCAGGCGAAGCGGTGCCGCGGCCTGATCACCGCCCTCCGGCGAGACCGCCAGATGGGGCGCGCGCCCCGAGGCCTGCCCGACCGTTTCCCAGCGGCCGTCGGCCCGCTGGCGGTCCAGGCTGAGACCGACCGCGTCACGCGACTGCGCGGCCACGACCACAAGGGCGCCGTCGGCGGCCGGCGGCTGCAACGGATAGACGTGCAGGCGGCCGTCCGCGAAGGCGCCTGTCGCCGATGCCGTCAACGCCGGTTCCTCCACCTCGTCGAACTGACGGAGACGAACCAGGATGGGTCCCTCCGTCCGGTCCGGGGGCGTGATCTCACTGGACGGGGGTGCCATCGGGTCCGCCCGGGCGGGGGCGGCATCGGCGATTGGAGGCGGCGCTTCGCCGCCGCCCGCGGTCCCGGTCTCCGTCCCCCCGGCCGGACCCTGACCGCCCCCCTCCTCTCCGGCCGGCTCCCCGGCCGCGGCGGGCTCCACCGTCTCCAGACGCAGAACATAGGATCCGCCGGCCGGGCTGGCCGCGATGGTGGCGTTCCAGTCGTCGGCACGACCGTTGGAGCGGGCGACCACGGCGCCCTTGTCGTCCAGCAATGTGGCGCTGACCTCCGCCGTCCCTTCGGTGGTGATTTCAACCATGCGCCCGCCGGCCAGCGACACCGGTATCAGGGCCGGCGCGGTCACGCGACGCGTCCCGCCCGGTACAAGCTGTCCCAAGGCGGTGGTCACGCGATAGTCGAACCGGTTGTTGGGCCGGTCGCTGCGCAGCTCCAGCCGGTAATGGCCGGCCTCCAGCCGCCCCCGCCAGGGCCTGGCGGAGGTCAGGCTCGCCAGCGGCGCGCCGGCATCGACGCCCGCGCCGGTTGATCCCGCGCCCGTTCCCGCCGGGGGCGGGGGATCGCGTTTCAACTCGGCCTGCATCATCGCGCTGAGGCCGATGGCGATGTCGGCGGGCGCCGTCATGTCGAAGGACCAGACGTCGGGCGCGCGGGGTTCCCCGGCGGCGGGCTCCGTCCAGCGATGGGCGACCGTGGTGTCCAGCGGCAATGGGTGGGGGCCGTGGCCGGTCCGCTCGGGCTCCGCCGCGATCTCCTCGGCCAGGACCCGGACCCGCGCGGGCATCGCGCCCGGCAACACCACCAGCCGGTAATGGCCGGCCTCCAGATCGCGCGTCAGGTCCCCGGTGTCCCCGGGATTGGTCAGCGGCCAGCCCCCGGCATCCTCCACCCTGAGACCGGCGGGACCGTGGATCGTCTCCGCACGGATGCGATATTGCCCGGCGCGGGCAATCTCCAGGTCATAGGACAGTCCCTGCCCGGCGGCCAGCGCGGCATGGGCGGCCACGCCGGGGCTCAGCGTTCCCCCCTCTCCCACAGGACTGGCCGACAGCAGGACCCCCAGATGCCCCTGGGTCCGTCCCCGGGGCGACACGCTCAACTGATAGACGCCCGCCCGCAGATACTGCTGCAACAGGAAGTTCCGCCCGACGCCATTGCCGGCCGCCTGATCGAGCGACGGCTGAACGCGGGTGCGCAACACGCCGGAGGTTTCCAGCAATCCGGTGCTTTCCAGCCGGTAGAGGGCGGGCCTGTCCACCGTGACCAGGAAGGTGGCGCTTTGCTGGCGCGACAGATCGGCCGACCGGGCGACGCCCGGTTTCAGAACCGGGAAATCGGGCAGCGCCGCCAGATCGCGGGCGGACATCGCCGGCAGATCCGCGGCCGGCGCCTCCTTCGGCGCGAAATGCAGCGAAATCCGGACGGGTCGCGGGTCGGGATTGGCGACGACGACGTCCTGGGTTCCGGCGGCCGTCACCGCCACCTCGACGGAGGACGGACGATCGGCGGTCCTCGCGCCGTCCTTCGACACCGGTCCCACCGGCAGGCGGGCGCCGTCGACCCCGATGGCCGTGACGGTGCCCGGTCCGGGCAGCGCCAGCGGCACCGCGACCGTGGCGCAGGGCTCCAGCGTCAGGGGCAGATCGTCCCCCATCTCGGCGGGCAGGCGCCGGACCGTGGCTCCGATCGGAGCCCCGGCAATCCGGTTGGCGTAAAGATGATACCCTTCGCCGTTCACCAGGCGCAGCGGCAGAAAGCTGGCTCCCGCCACCGCCGGCGACAGTCCCCGGGGCTCTCCCGCGCCGGCGCCTTTCAGGGTCAGCTCAAGAATGCCCCTGGCCCCCTGCCGGGGCTCGATCGCAAGGACATAAAGCCCGGCGTCGAGATCCCAGCTTCCACCGCCGGAACTGCGGCGCTGCTGGCGCTGGCTGGCGCCGAAGGCCGCCAGGGCGAGGTCGGCATCGAGGCCTTTCGCCTCGACCGAATAAACCCCCGGTTGCGCGATTCCCAGAAACAGGGTGGTGACGCCCGCAACATTGAACCGGCGTCTCCAGGCCCTGTCCTGTCCCAGTTCGATGGTCCGGGCCGCCACCACCTGTTCGACGCGCCGGCCGTCCCGGTCGCCGGCGAGGCGGGTCAGGACCACCGTGTCGTCGGGATCGTCCTCGCCGTCCAGGGCGCGCAGCGTTCCGACCAGATAGCTCCCGGTGCCGCGAAAGGCGTAGTCGGACGCCGCCACGGCGGATTGCAGGACATAGGCGGTTCCCCGGGCGGCGGTCACGGTGACGACCTGCTCCACCTCCGCCGGGGCCAGGAGACCGGCGCTTCGCGACCGGCTGCGGGGGTCGACCACCGCCAGCTTGCCGGTGGCGAAGGCGCCGTCGTTGAAGGGCGCCACCTCCAGGCTGGCGGCCCCGGGACGCTCCAGCGTCAGATGGAAGGCGTTGGTCCCTTTGGGCAGCCGCCAGCGATCGAAGCCGAACGGCCCCGCGACCAGCCGCCGGCGGCCGGTTTCGGGCAGCGCGGGAATACCCCAGCGCAGGAACAGCGGTTTCTCCGCCCCCGCCTCGGTCCAGATCCGGCCGGCGCCGCCATAGGCGGAAAGAAGATAAAGACCGGGATCGAGGGTCACGGCCAGACGGCGCACCGCCAGCGACTTGCCGGCCTCGGGTTCGCTGACCGAGGCTTCGGGAAGGGCGTCGACCAGCCAGGTCCCATCCTTCCACAGCCGGAGGTCGGCCAGATGCCGGCCGGCGGCCTCGAGGAAAACCGGCTGGCGGCGATCGATCCGGATCCAGTAGGAACGCTGCTCGGCGTCGGCCAGATCGGTGGCGACGACGGCCA
Source organism: Telmatospirillum sp. (assembly GCA_009712185.1). Taxonomy (GTDB): domain Bacteria; phylum Pseudomonadota; class Alphaproteobacteria; order Rhodospirillales; family Magnetospirillaceae; genus Telmatospirillum. The sequence continues at coordinate 11,170 of WASQ01000013.1, forward strand.
GCTCCGTCAGGCGGGGCGGGGTGCCGGCATTGCGCTCGACGAAGGGACGGACCTGCACCTCCGCCGGGGTTTTCGCCGCCTTGAGGCCGGTCATCACCGCCTTGTGATCCCCCGGTCCCAGGAACAGATCGAGGCGGCCGTCGCGTTCGCCCGCCTCGCCATCCTGTTCGGATGGACCGGCCATCCGGTCGACCAGACGGAGGGCGGTCCCCTGCGGACTGGTGACGGTCACCGCATAGCGGCCGAAGGCGGACACCTCGAAAACCCGGGAGGTCTCCGCCAGCTCGGGCGGCGGTCCGAAGCGATCCGGATGGGGGGGACTGGCGTCCGGATGGGACGGTATCCCGGGGGTCGCGGCCGTGGCCCCGTCGGCGGGAGAGGAGGAAAGACCGGTCCCGGACGGGGCGCCCGCGCCCGGCATCGGGGCGGACACCCCGTCCGCGCCGCCCGCGGGGCAGGTTCCCGCGACATTGCGCCCGAAATGCAGAACCGCGGACAAAGACCGGTCATGGCCGGCCGGATCCTGACCCAGAACAACGGGGTGCGCGGGAAGCGCCCCGCGCGTGGCCTCAGGATCCGCCAGCGCCCGGGAGGACTCCTCCCGCGGTGGTGCCGGCGGCCTGTCGTCCGCCTGGGAACGGGAACCGGAGGGGGAGGGAGAATCGGAGGATGGCCTGGAGGAGGCACTAGCCGGCGAAGGCGGCTCCGCGCCGGCCGGCCCGGCGGGTCCCCTGTCAGACCGGCCGAAATAGGCCGAGGCGCCGGCGATGGCGATCATCAGGGCCAGGGCCGCCCCGGCCAGCAGCCCCGTCCTGGAAAAGCGATCCCGGCCCACGCCCCGCTCCTATTTTCCCTTTTGGAACGAAGTGACCATACTAAATGCGCCACCATTCGCCAACTACGACAAAATATCGGATCAATGACCCGTAATAATTTGCATTGTGGTGACGATTATCACTGACAAGAGAACAAAACGCCGTCCGCCGGGGCGGAGACAGGGCGTGACGGTCTCCATTGCCGGCGGCCGGCGTTTCGACGTATCCGTGTGAGGACCGCGCCGGCCGGTTCCGACCAGCACGGTCCTAACTCAGCCTCAGCCGGCGATCTCCACGATGGCATCGACCTCGACGGCGACGCCCAGCGGCAGGGCCGGGGCGCCGACGGCCGAGCGGGCGTGCCGGCCGGCGTCGCCGAACACCTCGACCATCAGGTCCGAGGCGCCGTTGACCACCTTCGGCTGGTCGGTGAAACCGGGCGCGCAGTTGACGAAACCGCCAAGCCGGACGACCCGCTTGACCCGGTCGAGGTCGCCCAGCGCCGCCTTCATCTGCGCGATCAGATTGATGCCGCAGAGACGGGCGCCCTGGTAGCCGTCCTCCACAGAGACGCCGTCGCCCAGCCGGCCGAGGCAGGCGAGCTTGCCATCCTTGGCCGGAAGCTGGCCCGACAGGACAAGCTGATTGCCGCTGATGACGTAAGAGACGTAGTTGGCCGCCGGCGCCGCGGCGACTGGAAGGGCAATACCGAGTTCCGCGAGGCGGGCTTCGATCCTGGCCATGGGATGTCTTCCTTTTTCAGTCAAGATGTCAAAAAAGAGTGGGCGGGACGGACAATACCGTCCGTCCTTCGCCCCCGGGTCCTCCCGGGGGCCGCAGTCGGATCTCCGGCCGGGTCATCCTTATCGTTCCAGACCGGTAAAGAACAGACCCACGGAGTCCCCCGCCCCGATCGCCCCGATGCTTTTGAGGGCGATCAGGCCGGCCAGCCCCGACGATCCGGTCGCGGAGACGGGGATGGAGGTGGTGGCGCGGGCGAGGTCATGGGCCCGGACCACCAGGGTCTCCGGCAGGGCGACCGCAAGGCCGCCGGTCTTCAGCAGGGACCGGACCAGCGAGAACCAGTCATAGGTCTCGTCGTCCAGGATGCCATGGGCGAGACTTCGGGGCGACTCCCCGTCCCAGGGCCAGAGATAGGCCCGGGGATTGGCCGCCGCCCGCCCGATCACGTCCTGGACGGCGGCGGTGTCGAACGCCCGGGCGGCGACGGCGGCCGCCTCCCTCAGACAGGCGCCGTGCCCCGCCTGAAAAGCGGTCAGGGCCGCAAGCGCCGCCCCGGGTGGCCGCGACCGGTCATAAACCAGCGGGAGGTCAAGCCCCGCGCCGGTCGCGATCTCCGCCAGCAGCAGAGCCCAGGCGCGGACGAAGGGAAACGCCCCTTCCGTCTGGCAGACATGGATGCGGGGCATCCGTGCCAGAAGGCCGATCCCGTGGAGCAGCTCCAGCCCCTCGGCGATGGACCGGGCCAGGGCGCCGCCGCCCACCTGGATCACCAGATGATCGGCGGCCACCCCCTGGTCGCGCCAGCCGAGCGCCGTCTCGTAACCCAGTGTCCGGCCCCCGTCGATGTTCGACCAGTTGTCCCGGCCGGAGCAGGAAAAGGGCACGGCCCCGCCGGCCACCGCCGTCAGGAAGGCGCGATAGCAGGGGTCGCCATTGCCGGTCTCCTGGCGGGGCACGATCGTGACCTCGGCCCCCCGTTCGGCCAGCAGACGCGCGACCGCCGGAGAGACGTCATCCGGCACGAAGGTTTGCAGCCGGTAGGCCGCCGCCCGCGCCACGGCGGCGGCGGCCAGCGCGGCGTTGCCGCAGCTCGAAATCGCGAGCCGGGGACGGTCCCCACCGTCCGTCCGCGACCGCAGGGCTTCGAGAAAAAGCATGGTCCCGGCCAGATGGCGCGCCTTGTGGGATCCCCCCACCTGCCCGGTCTCGTCCTTGATCATCAGGAGGCCGTCGTGACCGATGGAGCGGGCGAGTCCCGCCGCCGGCAGCAGCGGCGTGACCCGGACCCCGCCACCCTCGGTCCGCAGAAGCGCGCCTTGCAGCCTCGCCACCGCTTCGGCATGGCGCCCCGGTCCCGCCAGGGCGCGGGCCGCCGAAAGGGGAGCGAAGAGGGCGAGGGGATCCCCGCCCTCCCGATCGTCTCCCGCCGCCCGTCCTGCGTCGCGCCGGGCCTGCCAGGCGGTCAGAATGGCCGCCGGAAGGGCCGGATCGTCCGCCGTGGAGAGCCGGACGTCCAGGGCATGTTCGCGTCCGTCCCCCTGGCAGGGGCAGGAGAACAGCCCCTGGGCCAGGGAAATGTCCTGGCCGCAGGACGGGCAGAGGAGCCGCGGGGTCATGACGGGGTCTGATCCTCTGATTTGCGGCCGCTGAGCGTCAGGGTCATGAGGACCGAGGCGACCAGCGCGATGACCAGGAACAGGAAGGCGGTATCGAATTTTCCGCCGCTCCGGTCGATCAGATAGCCCATGACGAAAGGTGAGATGAACCCGGCCACCTGTCCGCCGAAATTCACGGTGCCGGAGCTGGCGCCCATGATGTGCGGCGGAATGTTGTGCATCACCAGGCCCCAGAACGCGGCCATGGCGAGGAACATGAAGAAGGACGCGATGGACTGGAACACCACCGCCATATCGGCCGAGGACACGGTGTAGGTCATGTAGAGGAACACCGCCGCGATCAGGGCGTTTGGAATGAACAGCCACTTGTTCTTGTGCTGCTCGATGCGGTCGGAAATATAGCCGCCGACCAGGGTGCCGATGGCGCCGACAAAGAAGGGCAGCGATCCGGTCAGACCGGTCTTGATGATGGAGAAACCGCGTTCCTTCATCAGGTAGGACGGCAGCCAGGAGGTGAATCCCCAGAACGTGATGTCGAACAGGAACCAGATCAGGACCATCTGCCACAACAGCGGCTTCGACAGGAACTGGCGGAAGGTCATGCCCGTCGACGTGGCGGCGCTGCCGGTGTCGGACTGCTGTCCCCCCTCGATTTCGCGCAGTTCCTGCGGCGTGATCATCGGATGGTCGCGCGGGACGTCACGGAAGAACAGGAACATCGCAAGCGCGATGGCCAGCCCCGGAATGCCGAGCGCGATGAACACGGTATGCCAGCCGAAGGAAGCGATGATGCCGGCGGCCACCAGGGTGGCGACCGCCGGGCCCAGGGTGTTGACCGTCGACTGGATCGCGGTCGCGGTGGCGCGTTCCTTCAGCGGGAAGTAGGTGGCGATCATCTTCCAGGACGCGCCGGGGAAGCAGCCCTCGCCCACCCCGAAGAGGGCGCGCAGGATCAGCATGACCGGATAGGTGGTGACGAAGCCGGTGCAGGTGGTGAACACCGACCACCAGGCGATGCCGATCGACATCACCTTGCGGGCGCCGAATTTGTCGGCCAGCAGGCCGCCCGGGATCTGACACAGGGCATAGCCGAAGAAGAAGGCACTGATGATGGCGCCCTGGGCGGTGGCATCGAGATTCATGTCCTTGCCGATGAAGGGCAGGGCCAGGCTCATCACCATGCGGTCCAGGAACGAGAACAGCCATCCCACCCAGATCAGGCAGAGGATGCTGTAGCGGAGCTTCCATCGGAAGCCCGCCGGTTTGGAATCGGTTTGCGCATTCATGACGTTTCCCCCCTTTTTTGGTGCGGGTTCGTTATCGGGTTCCGGACGGTTCGGAACCGGCAGACGGCAGCGGGTCGGCGGACGTCACGACTTGCGCAGGACCCGGCCGCTGCGCGCGCCGGTTTCCTGGCCGTCCTTGACGGCCCACTGGCCGTTGACCATCACATGGAGGATTCCCTCCGGGAACTGGACCGGGTCGACATAGGTGCCCTTGTCGATCACCGTGTCGGCGTTGAAGATCGTGAGATCGGCCGCATAACCCGCCTTGACGAGGCCTCGGTCCTTCAGCCCCATCACCTCGGCCGGCCTGCCGGTCATCTTGCGCACCGCCAGCTCCAACGGCAGCGACCGGTTGTCGCGGGCATATTTTCCGAGCACGCGCGGGAAGGCCCCATAGACGCGGGGATGCGGCTTTCCCGCCCCCATCAGTCCATCCGAGCAGACGTTCTGCATGGGATGGTTCATGACGCGGATGACATGCTCCTCGACGCCGTAGAAATCGACCATGCCGACGGCGTTTTCCTCCTGCTCCAACAGGTCGAAGGTGGCGTTGTAGGGATCCTTGCCGCGCAACTCGCCCAGTTCCACCAGGCTCTTGCCGACGGCATCCTGGTTGCGGGCGCTTTTGGCGCTGGTAACGAAGATCTGATCGAGACCGGCGAAATCGATGAAATTGTCCCAGCCGGGGATGCCCTTTTCGATATCCTCGATCATCCTGGCGCGCATGGCGGGGGAGCCCAGGCGCTCGATCACCTTGTCGGTGCCGCCGTCATGGACCCAGGGCGGCAGGATCACGCCCAGCATGGTGCTGCCGGCGACGTAAGGATACTGGTCGAAGGAGATCCGGATGCCCTCCGCCTCGGCCTTTTCCAGCAAGGCCAGCATGGGTTCCAGCTTGTCCCAGTTCTTGCGGCCGCAAACCTTCATATGGGAGATGTGCAGCCACACGCCCGACCGGCGGGCGATGTCGAGAAGTTCCTCGGTCGAGGCCAGGATATCGTCGGCTTCGCTGCGCTGATGCACGACGAAGATGCCGTCGCGGGCCGCCACGGCGCTGCACAGCGCCACCAGTTCGTCGGTGGCGGCGAAGGCGCAGGGCATGTAGATCAGTCCGGTGGACAGGCCGAAGGCGCCGGCCTCCAGTTCGCGGTCCAGCACCCGGACCATGGACTTCAAATCCTCCGGGCCGGCCTTGCGGCTGTCGAGCCCCATGGCCTCCATGCGGACGTTCCCGTGCGGCGCCAGATAGGCGAGATTGGTCGCCGGACGCGCCTCGGCCAGCATCGACAAATAGCGGTCGGTGGTGCCGTAGGTCCAGTCGATGGCGTCCGAGACGCCGTCGAGGCCGGCCAGGTTCTTCCGCCAGGGCCCGATATACTCGGCCGGCAGCGGCGCCATCGAGATGCCGTCCTGCCCCAGAAGCTCGGTGGTGATGCCCTGACGGATCTTGGCGGAGACCATCGGGTCGATCAGCGCCGCGAGGTCGGAATGGGTGTGGGTATCGATGAAGCCCGGCGCCACCGTCAGGCCGGAGACGTCGAGAACCGTGGCGGCGGACGGCGCCGCGACCGCCCCGACCGCGGCGATGCGCTCGCCCTCGATCAGCACATTGCCGGCACGCCCGGGCTGTCCGCTGCCGTCCTCGATCCGTCCGTTCTTGATCAGGATCTTCATTGTGTCCTCCCCTCCGGCGGCCGGGACGGGTCTGCCGGTCCCGCCGCCCTGTCTTTCGTCACAAAAGGTGTCTTTCGCCAGAAAACCTGTCTTCCACCGCAGAACCGGCGGCCGGCGGGTTTGTCCCGCCGCCACCGTCCTACTTGCACAAAGCCTCTGTCAGAATGCCGTAATAGCCCGACGCGGCCCCGATAAGCTGCGTCTCTTCCACATATTCGTCGATGGTGTGGGCCAGATTCTCCCGCGACGGACCGAAGCCGATGGTCGGGATTCCCGCCTCGCCGGCATAGTGGCTGCCGTTGGTGCAGAAGGAATACTGGGTCACCGTGGGATTGAGGCCGGCGCGGCGCAGGCCGGCCAGCGCCGTCGCGACCCAGGGATGGTCCTCGTCATAGACCCAGCCCGGGAAGAAGCGCTCACCCGAGATGGCCGCCCCGGTGTAGCAGGTCTCCTCCCCCTTCGCGAAGGAGACGCGCGCCTTGAAGGTGGGGTCGGCGGCTTCGAGGCGGGCGATCAGGTCCTGCAAGGGCTTCAGCACGCTTTCGCGGGTCTCGCCCACCAGCAGGCGGCGGTCGTAGGTGGCTCGGCAATAGTCGGGGACGACCGACGCGCCCGGATAAGGCGCCGATTTGATGTCGGTCAGCTCCAGGATGCCCTTGCCCAGGACCGGATGGGTGGTCTCGGGCAGCGTGCGCACCGCATCGATGAGGCGGGACATGCGGTAGACCGCGTTGATTCCCGCGTCGGGATTGGCGGAATGGGCGGGCTTTCCGAATGTCTCAAGGACGATTTCGGCGCGACCGCGCTGGCCTTTCTTCAGATTGAGCTCGGAGGCCTCGCCGATGACCACGTAGTCGGGCTTGAGCCGGCGGCTGACCTCGCGCGCGGCCACGCCCTCGAAACATTCCTCATGGACGATGCAGGAGACATAGGCGGCCCCGGCGAAGTCACGCTTGCGGTCGGCGGCGAAATAGGCGCAGGCCGCCAGCATGGCGGCCACCGCGCCCTTCATGTCCGAGGTGCCGCGGCCATAAATCCGGCCGTCGGCGCGTTCACCGCCGAAGGGATCGCGGGTCCAGTCCTCGGACTTCACCGGCACCGTATCGATATGGCCGTCGAACAGGATGGTCTTGCCCGGGCGGCTGCCCTTCACGCCCCCCACCACATTGCCATAGGTGTCGGTCCAGATGTCGTCGAAGCCCATGCGCTCCATGAAGGAGGCGATGGCCTGCCCCACCCCCTTCTCGTCGCCGGAATAGCTGGGGATGCGGATCAGCTCCTGGCAGAGGGCCAGAATCTCGTCTTCTCTTTCTCGGGTGATCATTGCTTTCCTCTCCGGGTCGTTGATGTCGGAGGCGCCGGTCGGGCGGCGCTTCTCCGGGTCCTGTTTCATTGGGCGGCGCGGGCGTAGGCGCCGTCCCAGACGATGTCGCGATAGCGCTTGGGGTCGGTGGCGCCCTCGGTGCTGAACAGCAGGACGCGGGATTGGGGCCCGAGATCCAGGCTGTCGCGCAGGGCGGCCAGCGACGGCGTTTCCATGATCAGGGTCAGAAGGCCGAGCGTGATGGCACCGGACTCGCCCGACACCACGCGGGGATCGCCGCCGCGGGGATTGCCGAGGATGCGCATGCCGCGCGCCGCCACCCAATCCGGACAGGACACGAACACGTCGGCCCTGTCCTTCAGGATCGGCCAGGCCAGCTTGCTGGGCTCGCCGCAGGCGAGGCCGGCCATGATGGTGGTGAGATCGCCCTCCACCGTGACCGGACGTCCAGCCAGGGCCGACCGGTAAAGGCAGTCGGCGGCCCCGGCCTCCGCCACCAGGAAGCGCGGACGCCGGTCCTTGAGGCGGACCGACATCCGGCCCACCACGCCGGCGGCCAGCGATCCGACGCCGGCCTGGACGAACACATGAGTGGGCGCCGCCCTGCCGGCGGCCTCCAACTGGAGGCAGGCCTCCTCGGCCATGGTGGCATAGCCCTGCATGATCCAGCCGGGAATGGTTTCATAGCCGTCCCAGGCGGTGTCCTGGACCACGATCCAGCCCTCTTTCGCGGCCTCGGCGGCAGTCAGGCGGACGGCTTCGTCGTAATTCATCTCCAGGATGTCGGCCTTCGCCCCCAGAGCGCGGATCGCCTCCAGCCGGGCCGGGGCGGATCCTTTCGGCATATGCACGACACAGCCCAGGCCCAGTTGCCGGGCGGCCCAGGCCACGGCGCGGCCATGGTTCCCGTCGGTCGCGGGCGCCAGCACCAGACCCGCCAGCTTTTCCCGGTGGGCCGGCGCGGTCATGGCCGACAGCGACAGGGCAGCCTGCCCGAGCCCCAGGCGTTCGGCGACAATGCGCCCCACGGCATAGGACGCCCCCAGCACCTTGAAGGCATTGAGGCCGAAGCGGAAGGACTCGTCCTTGACATGGACCGCCGCAAGCCCGAGACGCCCGGCCAGGTCATCGAGCGCGGCCAGCGGCGTGGGGGCATAGCCCGGCAGCGCCATGTGGTAGGCGCGGACCCTGGCCGCCTCGGCATCCGAGAACACGTCGAGCGCGACGGATCCGGACGTTCGGTTGATGACATATTCGACGGCCTGAGACACTTGCCTCCCCCTTGTTCTTTTCTCACCACAGGTCGGGCGCCGACGGTCCAGCGGCCCGACCAGAGTAAGAGCAAGAGGCGTGCCAAAATCCGGCACGGACCGGACGGCGGTGGAAAAACCGGGGAAACCGGGAATCCGCGACACGGACGGCGGGATTGGGGAGCAAACCGTTCTCAGGTTTTCTTATCAGTTATGAGAATATTTCGCAAAATTGAGAACCATCCTTGAGAAGGGAGCTAATCACCGGACTCCCGCGGCACCGCCCGAGAGCCCGAGCGCGCCGATCTTGCGATAGAGGGTGGCGATGCTGACGCCGAGCTCGGCGGCCGCCCGCCGCTTTCCCTCCAGCGTCCAGCCGTGCCGGCCGAGCGCCGCGGCAACGGCCTGCCGCTCGCTTTCCCGCTCAAGGGCGCGCAATCCGCCACCGGACGCGACGCCCGCCGGCGCCACCGGAGCCGGGGCGGCATGACCGGGAGGGGTGGCATGACCGGGAGGGGCGGCATGACCGGGAGGGGTGGCTAGGCCGGGAGGAAGACAGGCAAGGGTCAAGACATCATCCGCCCCCATCATGGTCAGCATATATTCGACCACATTGCCCAGTTCGCGGACATTTCCCGGCCAGTCATGGGCGCGCACCCGGTCCATCAGCGCCCGGTCGACCGCCCGGACCGACCGCCCCATCCGCGCCGCATGCTGGCCGATCAGCGCCCGCGCGATCTCCGGGATGTCCTCCGGCCGGGACCGGAGCGGCGGGATGGGAACCGGCACCACATGCAGCCGGTAATAAAGATCCTCGCGGAATCGCCCGTCGCGCACCATCGCCGCCAGATCGCGGGTGGTGGCCGAAATGATCCGCACATCGACCGGGATCACCTGATTGGATCCGATCCGGCTGATGCGCAGGTCCTCCAGCACCCGGAGAAGCTTGGCCTGGAGGTGAAGCGGCATGTCGCCGATCTCGTCCAGGAACAGGGTGCCGTTGTTGGCAAGCTCGAACTTGCCGATCCGGCCCTTGGGATCGGCGCCGGTGAAGGCCCCCTTCACATGTCCGAACAGCTCGCTTTCCAGCAGGGTGTCCGGAATCGCCGCGCAATTGATGGCGACGAACGGCTCCCTGGCACGCGGGCTGGCGGCATGGATCGCCCGCGCCACCAGTTCCTTGCCGGTCCCCGATTCCCCCGTCACCAGAACCGACGAGCGGCCGGGCGCGACCTTGCCGATCGCTTCGCGCAGGGCGCCCATGGCGGCGCTCGGCCCCAGGATGTTGTCCACCGTGGTACGGTCCGGAGCCTCGATGTGATAGAGGCTTTGCGACAGCGTCGGAATGTCCGAGAACACCATGATGCGGTCATAATCGGCCAGCCCCGGGGACACCGGGATCGCCTGGCTCATCAATTGCGTGGTCTGCCCGCGCACGGTGAGACGGACCTCTTCCAGATTCTCGATGAAGTCCCCGGTCGAACGCACCCGCACCTTCTGCCCGATCAGGCCGTCTCCCTGATCCAGCATCTGTTTGGCCAGCCGGTTGGCATGCACCACCACCTCGTCGCGACCCAGAATGATGACGCCGCGCCCCATGGTCTCAACCACCTGATCGAGCATGCGGATCATGCTTTCGCGCCGTCGCCCCTCCTGATATTCGAAGGCCTTGCCCGAAATGAACCCGGCCACCTGCTCCAGAAACAGGCAATAGGCGTCAAGCCGGCTCGCCAGATGGCGATGCTGCTCATCGGTGGTGCAGATGATGCCGATGACGCCGATGATCCGGCCGTCGAGCGAGATGGGCGTGCAGAGCTCCATCTTCTCCTCGCAGGCGCCATATTTCGGGCAGCGCCGGCACAGGGCGTGCAGGCCGGGATTCTCGATGATGGTGGTCCGCCCGCTTTTCAGGACCTCCTTATAGACATACCCGGCCTCCGCCATGCCCTGCCCGATTCCCCGGCTGAGCACGCCGGTCGCGGCGACGCGCATCAGCTCATGATCGGCGATCTCGACATCGGTGCCGATCACGCCGGCGATCGCCTTGGCGTAATTGAGGACGTCCTCCTGAATCTCGAGCAGTACCGACATGCGCGACCTGGCTTCCGGATTGCGGGCCTGAAAGCGACGTTAGCGGGCGGCCCCGGCGCATGCAAGCGTATGGGACAAGGGGATCCGGAACCGGGACAGAAAACCGGTCGCGGTGATCTCCGGAGCGGCTTTCAGACTGGCGCCGGACGGGTGCCGGAAGAACGGCCATCCCTGCCTTATTTTGGCCGGAAAGCCCCCGAAATGTGATGGAAATCACAGTAAAACGGGAGCAACGACCACTTTTCCTCCGATTTCTGCTATCGCGCGGCATCGGAGTATTGACGGACCCCGGGCATCGTGCCATCGGTAGGGATCAACCTTCATCAGGGATACAGATTCATGAACAAAGGCGATCTCGTCAGCACCGTCACCGAACTTTCCGGTCTGACCAAGGCCGACGCCGACAAGGCGGTGGATGCGGTGTTCGCGGCCATCACCACGGCTCTCAAGAGCGGCGACGACGTGCGGCTGGTCGGTTTCGGCAGCTTCTCAGTCACCTCCCGCCCCTCCCGCGAGGGCAAGAACCCCCGGACCGGCGAAAAGATCACCATTCCGGCCAGCAAGGCGCCGAAGTTCTCGGTCGGCAAGGCCCTCAAGGACGCCGTCAACAGCTAACTCGAAGAAACACCCATCGTGATCAATCTGACCGCCAGGATCGTAGCCGCCTATCTGGGGAACAACCCGGTGGCGGCCAGCGAGATTCCAGATCTGATCAAGGCGACCTACAACGCCTTGGCCAGCGCTGCCGCGCCGGCTGCGAAACCGGCTGAACCTCTGCAACCCTCCGTGCCGATCCGCAAGTCGGTGACGCCGGACGCCATTATCTGTCTCGAATGCGGGCGCCCCCAGAAGATGCTGAAACGGCATCTGGCCTCCGCGCACGGGCTGACGGTGGACGATTATCGTTCAAAATGGTCGCTGCCCGCGGACTATCCGATGGTGGCCCCGAACTATGCCGAGCACCGGTCGCAATTGGCGGTCAAAATCGGCCTTGGCCGGAAAAAGGCGGCTCCCGCCGCCGCCGGGGACAAGGCGGACACGGACAGGACGGACGTGGAAAAAGCGGACGTGGAAAAGGCGGATGTGGACAAGGCGGACGCCGACTCCAAGCCGCGCCATCAATATCCCCTGTCCCGGTGGTCCCGCTCGGCCGAGTGATCACCGACCCGGAACATCCTGGCGGGCGGGCGGATGGCCGCCTGCCGGGACTCCCGAAAAGGCCCGACCGCCTGAACAGAGGCGACCGGGCCTTTTTCATGACGCCCGCCTCCCTGCCGGGCGACCGGGGCGCCATCAGGTCCCGGCGAAATATTTCATCCAGAAGGCCGATACCGGCATCACGATGATGAGCGCCGGCAGCAGATTGGCGATCGGGAACGGCTTGATCCCGCAGATGCGGAAGCCGGTGGCGAACATGATGACGCCGCCGCAGGCCGAAAAGTCGGCCACCATGGCCGGCGTGGTCAGGGGCAGGATCTCCCGCGCCCCCAGCAGCAGGGCAACCTGGATCGCGAACTGGGGAATGGCGATGGCGGCCACCGAATATCCCAGCGTCGTGGCAAAAATCGCCGAGGTGAACAGGTCGAGAAGCGCCTTGGCGAACAACAGCGACGGATCATTGGTCATGCCCTCGGCCATCGATCCGAAGATCCCGGTGCCCGACGCGCAGAACAGCACCACCAGGGCCACGAATTTTTCCAGAAATTCGTCGGGCGACAGCGCCTTTCCCTTCGTCGGCACCAGGGCGTCGATGATGCCGCGCGTCCGGGTCGCGACTTTTTGAATGCCTTTCTCCAACGAGATCAGCTCGCCGATCAGCGATCCCAGCAACAGCGACAGAATCACCGCCGGGATGAAGGTGATCTTGATGATGAGGGCGATCCCCAGCGCCATCGACGCCGCCCCGAAGGTCATCGGCAACGCCGTTCTTATTCTTTCGGCGATCCGGTCCCCCAGGAAGGCGCCGACAGCGCTTCCGATGATCACCGATGTTCCGTTCACAATGGGCCCAATCATTGAATTTCCCTGTTCGTCCCTGTCCGGCTGGCCGACCGGGCGATCCCCGGCGTGGAGGCGTCATCCCGGCCAGCGGGGCCATCCTCACCGGTAAACCGGAGAGCGTGTGAAAGAAATCCACCAGTGGCTCCGGCGTCCCTGCCGGAGTGGGGGGGGGGGGGGGCGGGGGGTGG
>WASQ01000013.1:24168-27687 GCA_009712185.1 Telmatospirillum sp.
CCGCTCCCCCCGCGTGGCCCAGTCGCGACTGCCGGAGTCCGCCGCGAAAGCGGCGGAATTTCTAAACTTCGGCTTCGCCTGAACACCGGCACGAAGGCCTGTGCCACTGATTTTTTTCACGGGCTCGGATACCCGTCCCTGCCTCACCGGCTGGACGAGGAGGTCCGGCGTCAGGTGGAAAGCAGCGCCAGCAAAGAGAGTCCGCCGCCCTGTCGGGCCGACGGCCGGGACGCCGCGGAATGCGGATCGGGAGCCGGCCGCCGCCGCTCCCATCGGAAAGCGGAGCAACCGCCGGGATCATGCCCTGGATTTTCCAGACTATATATTCCTTAACGTCCTGCTGCGCAAAAGAACCCGCGTTCCGGCCATGTCACGGGGCAAAGACAGGCGGGAGGTGGGGCCGGACCGGACCGGCGGACCGCCTCAGCAGTCAACCACATTGACGGCGAGGCCGCCCGTCGAGGTTTCCTTGTATTTCGACTGCATGTCGGCACCGGTCTGACGCATGGTCGCGATCACGCTGTCCAGCGACACCCGGTGGCTGCCGTCGCCGTGCAGCGCCAACGACGCCGCTGTCATCGCCTTGATGGCGCCGAACGCGTTGCGCTCGATGCAGGGAATCTGAACCAGACCGCCGACCGGGTCGCAGGTCAGGCCCAGATTGTGTTCCATGCCGATCTCCGCGGCATTCTCGATCTGACCGTTACTGCCCCCCAGCGCGGCAGCCAGACCGGCGGCGGCCATGGCGCAGGCGACCCCCACTTCCCCCTGGCAGCCGACCTCGGCGCCGGAGATCGAGGCGTTCATTTTGAACCGGGCGCCAATAGCGCCCGCGGTCAGCAGGAAGATTCGCGCCCCTTGAGGCGTGGCCTCCCGGCGATGGTCGCGGTAATAGCGCAGGACCGCCGGAATCACCCCGGCGGCCCCATTGGTCGGCGCGGTGACGACGCGACCGCCGGCGGCGTTCTCCTCATTGACCGCCATCGCATAGACGCTGACGAAATCCGTCACCTCATGGGCACAGGGGCGCGCCGGCAGGTCTCGATCGGCGGCAACGGGAAGAAGACGGTCCAGAATGGCGCGGGCGCGCCGCCGCACCTTGAGACCGCCCGGCAGGACGCCGTCCTGCGACAGGCCCCGGTCGATACAGTCGCTCATGACGCGGAGCACATCGTCGATATGGGCATCGACCTCGGGCCGCGGACGCAGGGCCAGTTCATTGGCGTACATCAGCTCCGCGATCGACAATCCGGCCTCGGCGGCGCGCGCCAGCAGTCCGGCACCGGAGGAGAAGGGATGCGGCAGGACCGCCGGACGGGCGGGTGGCGCGCCGACCTCCTCCTCCCGTTGAATGAATCCGCCCCCCACCGAGCACCAGCGCTCCTCACGGATCAGGCGGCCGGCCGTGTCGAAAGCCTCGAAGCGAAGCGTATTGGGATGGCGGGCCGGCGGCGTGACACAATCGAAAACGATGTCACGGGCGGGATCGAAGGAAAGACGACGTCCGCCGGGCAATGCGAGCCCCTTCTCGCGCCGGACGGTGTCGACCAGGGCGTCGGCCCGGTCCGGATCGACCGCGTCGGGAAGCAGCCCGGTCAACCCCAGGATCACCGCCTTGTCGGACGCGTGCCCCCGGCCGGTGAAGGCCAGGGACCCCATCAGGATGACACGAAGGGAGGCGACAGGGGGGACCGCCCCCCTCTCATCGGACAGACCGGCAACGAAGGCGGCGGCCGCCTTCATCGGTCCCACGGTGTGAGAGGAGGACGGCCCGATACCGATCTTGAACAGCTCGAAGACGCTGATCATCCGCCGGTCCCCGCCGGGGCCAGAACATGCTCGACCAGGCGCACCCAATAGGCGGCCCCCAGGCCGAGGGCGGCGTCATTGAAATCGTAATGGGGATTATGGAGCGCCGCCTGATGACCGGCGTCGCCCACGCCCATGAAAATGTAGGCGCCGGGAACGCGTTCCAGCATGAAGCCGAAGTCCTCCGACGCCATGGAGGGAAGGCAGTCGGTCGTCACGCCCTCCCGGCCGGCCACCATGGCGGCGGCGACGGCGGCCTTATCCGCGGCGCGCGGATCGTTGATGGTCGCCGGATAACGGCGATGGTAGCGGACATCCGCCACGGCCCCGTGAGCCTCGGCAATCCCCTGCGCCAGGGCGCCCAGATGGCGTTCGATGGCATCCTGCACGGCGGGCGTCATGCAGCGGGCCGTGCCCCGCAGGGTGACGCTGTCGGGAATGACGTTCCAGGTATCGCCGCCGTGAATCTGGGTGACACTGACCACGGCCTTCTCCATGGCGCCGATCTTGCGGCTGACGATGCTTTGAAAGCCGGTCACGATCGCCGCGGCCGGAACAATCGGATCCACCCCGGTTTCCGGCATGGCGCCGTGACATCCCCGCCCGGTGACGACGATCTCGAAGGTGTCGAAGGAGGCCATCATGGTGGCGCGGTTGACGGCAAAGCGGCCAAGCGGCGTCCCCGGCCAGTTGTGCAGGCCGAAGATCTCCTGACAGGGGAAGCGGTCGAACAATCCCTCCTCGATCATCCGCCGGCCGCCCCCCTCATTCTCCTCGGCGGGCTGGAAAATGACGTGAAGAGTCCCGGCGAAGCCCCGGGTCCGGGCCAGATGGCGCGCAGCCCCCAGCAGCATGGCGGTATGGCCGTCATGCCCGCAGGCATGCATCTTGCCGGCATGGCGGGACACATAGGGCAGCGTCCCCAGTTCCCCGATGTCGAGCGCGTCCATATCGGCGCGCAGCCCGATGGCGGGACCGGGTCCGGTCACCAATGTGCCGACAACCCCGGTTCCGGCCAGGCCGCGATGCACGGAAAATCCCGATATGGTCAGTTCGCGGGCGACAAGATCACTGGTCCGGAGTTCGGTGAAGGCGGTTTCCGGATGGGCATGCAGGTCGTGCCGCCATCCCGCCATGGCTTCCAGAATATCGTCGTCGAGCATGGTCCGATGTCCCTGTTTCCTGCCGGTCCGGCCGGTCAATGTCTGAAGAACTGGGCGATCAGCGTGGCGCCGAGGAAGGTGCCCGCGTTCGCCATGAAGGAGGTCACGATGATCGGCCAGCCCAGGCGTCGGAACGCCGGCAGGTCCTTGGCGATCGACAGCCCGGCGAAGGCCAGGATCGGCGTGATCAGCGCCAGCACATTGACCTGGGCGGTCAGTCGCTGCGTTTCGGCGGCGAAGGGGACGCCCGGACAGGTCGCCAGCATGCCGGCCAGCGATACCCAGCAGACCACCGGAATCGCCGACCGGAACAGACGCGACAGTCCGTAACCCAGGATCGTCGCCGCCAGGATGATCCCCATCCCCGGCAACGCCTCGATAATCGACAGGTGAAAGCCGATCAGATTGCCGATCAGCGCCAGTACCGCCGTCACGACCCAGGCGGTCAACCGTTCGCCCAGTCCCAGGGGGCCATGCGGATCGGCGGCGCCCGGGGCTTCGGCCCTCTCAACCGGGCCGGCCGCGGGCGGCCGGCGGCGGGGCCCCC
>WASQ01000013.1:27697-44560 GCA_009712185.1 Telmatospirillum sp.
CGACCGCCCCCCGCCCCCGCGCCGGCCGCGGCCCCCCGCCTCAGGGCCACCCGGCCCAGCACCGGTTCCAGCACGCCATAGGCCCAGATGGTGAAGGGCAGCGACAGGAAAAGGGTAAAATAAGTCCCGACAGTGGTGGTCAGAAGATTGGCCGCCCCGGCAAACACCGCAACCTGCTTCGCCACATCCGGGCTCTGCTGGGCGGCGATGGCGCCCGACGCCGCCGCCATCATCGAGCCGGAGCCGACGCCCGCGCCCATGGCGAGCGCGATCGGGTCGAACAGATTGAGGCTGGCTAAGAACCCGGCCAGCAGACCGATGAAGACGGCGCCGAAAACGGTTCCGGTGATGTATTCGGCGAGCACGCCCCGTCCCTCTGGCGAGGACATGCCGAACTTCTCGCCGATGATGGCGAGGCTGGGCTCGCGGCCGACCGAAAAAGTGGCCCCGATCGCCTCGCGCTTGATGCCGAGCAGCAGCGCGACCGGCAATCCGAAAACCATGGTGCCGACGAAATGGCCGAATTCCTGAAACACCAGGGACCAGCCCGATGCGAACACCGTGGGCAGGGAGGAACCGACAAGCAGGCCCAGCTTCGCGATGAACAGCAGCAGGGCCGGCTGCATCACCGACGCGCCATACCATTGCGTTGCCCGGCCGGCACGCACCGGTGCCGGCATGACGCGCGCCAGGGCGCTCCAGATTCCGCCGATGACGACGGCCCAGACCAGCGGCATCAGCAGGATCTTGCCCGGCCCGACCTGAAAGCTGATGGTGCCGATCGCCTCGGCGGCAACCACGATAACGAGACCGAGACCGTAAAGTCTGACCTTCGCGACCAGCAGCGGCTCCGCCGCGACTGTCCGTCCGTCCATAATTCTTCCCCCCGAATCCATTGGCGCCGGAGCGCCACCGGGCCGGGCGCCCACCAGAACCCGGACCCGCGCTGGGGTTAAACTGTGACACAGGATCCGACATGCCGGATATGCAGGCCGATCTGCGTTTTCGTTGCTTTTAAAGCAACGCAAGGATCATTCTGGTTGCCCGGAGGGAGGCGTCATGGAAGATCAGCGGATCGCCTATCTGTTTGAAACGGTTCGCGCCGGCAGCATCCGCGGAGCGGCGCAGCAACTCCAGGTCAATGCCTCGACCATCAGCCGGCAGATCGGCCTGCTGGAGCGGGAGGTCGGCACGCCTCTCCTGGAACGGCTGGCACGCGGCATCCGTCCGACCGAAGCCGGACAATTGCTGGTGGAGTATTTCGCGGCCCGCCGGGTCGCCCGGTCGGACGTGATTGCCCGGATCCAGGAGCTGACCCAGCTCAACCGCGGGACCGTGCGGCTGGTGTCGGGCGAGGGCTTCATCAGCGACCTTTTGTCGGGGCCGCTCCAGACCTTTTGCAGCGCCCATCCCGGGTTGTCGCTGTCGGTCGATATCATGGCCACCGACGGTATCGTCCACGCCATTACCGAGGACGAAGCGCAGATCGGCCTGGTTTTCAACCCGCCTTACGATCCCCGCCTCAATTCCAACGCGCGGATCCGCACGGCCCTTTGCGCCATCGTTCCGGCAGGCCACGCGCTGGCGGCGCGGGACCGGCCGCCGACCCTCGCCGATCTGACGCCCTACCCCCTGGCGGCTCTCAATCCGGAATTCGGCGTGCAGCAGTTGATCGACGCCGCGGCCGCACGGGAAAGGGTCCATCCCATGCCGACGGTCAGAACCAATTCCTTCACGCTGTTGCGGACCTTCGTCACCTCGCGCCTCGGGATCGCGTTGATGCCGGATTTCGTCGCCTCGCGCGAGATCGAGGATGGATCCGTGGTCGCCGTCCCCGTCGCCAATGATCTGCTGAATGCGGCCGAAATCCATATCGTCACCCGTCATGGCCGCCAGTTGCCACCGTCGGCGCTCCGCCTGCTCGGGCATCTGCGGTCGCATCTCCGGGCCTTCGGCGCCCCCCGGGACAGACCGGCGTCACCGGAAATGTCAGCCGGGGAATGTTAGCCGGGAGGTGACGGCAGGCAGCCGTTGCGCCAGGATGAGCCGCGCCCCGCCCCGGGGCGTATCTTTCGGATCGGAACAGAGCGATGACCGGGATCAGAATCGGAATAGCCCTTGGCAGCGGCGCTGCGCGGGGCTGGGCGCATATCGGCATCCTGCGGGAGCTGCGGCGGCTGGGGCTGGAACCCGACATCGTCTGCGGAACCTCGATCGGCGCAATGGTCGGCGCGGCATATGCCGGCGGCACCCTCAATGCCCTGGAACACAAGGCCCGCACACTGACGAAGCTGCGGCTGACCGGATTGTTCGATTTTCAGTTCTCGCACGGGGGAATTCTGGCCGGACGCCGCCTCTCCCAGTTCATTGAGGAGGTGGTCGGCGACAGTCTGATCGAAGACCTGCCGAAGCGGTTCGCGGGCGTCGGCACCGATCTCGACAGCGGCACCGAGGTCTGGCTGCATACCGGCCGGACGGTCGAGGCGGTGCGCGCGTCCTGCGCCCTTCCCGGACTGATCCCGGCGGTCCTGCGCGATGGCCGGTGGCTTCTGGACGGGGCCCTGGTCAATCCGGTGCCGGTCTCCGTCTGCCGCGCCATGGGGGCGGATCTGGTCATTGCGGTCAATCTCAACGCCGACGTCCTGGAGCCGGTCCGGTCCCAGGAACAGGAGGAGGCCGATCAGACGGCTCTCGGAAAATGGATGGCCAACCTTCCCGGAGCGGACTTCTTCCGGCAGGTGTCCAGCCATCAGAAGGACGAACCCAGCATCCTGACGGTGATGACGCAGGCGATGAACATCGTTCAGGATCGGATCTGCCGCTCGCGACTGGCCGGCGATCCCCCGGACGTGCTTCTGACCCCGCGGCTTGGAGACATCGGAATTCTGCAATTCGACCGTGCCGACGAATGCATCCGCCGCGGCGTCGAATCCGTGGACCAGGTCCGGCCGACCGTCGACCGGCTCTTGTCGCGGCTGAACAGGACGGGGCGGGAGCCCGGTCTGCAGTGAAGACACAGGTATGCCGCCAGGCCTGACATGGACGATGGATATAACGATTGACCTTCGCTGATCCTCGATTAATCTAGCGCAACCGGAAATTTTGAATAAGTCAAAGTCCGCGACAGCTACCATCGCTTACGGCTGGGATTTCCCAGACAACAGATGCGATTCAATTAATGGTTGCCACTTCCACCTCCGCAAGACGTTTCATTCGGGATTGCTGTCCTATTTTATTGTCTTTCGGCTGTCTTGCGGCCGCCATTACAGGACTGTTGATCTGGCAGCTTCGACAGATCGATGAAGATGTCGCGGCACAGATGCAACAGGAGGTGACGGAGACCTGCACCTCCTTCTCCGCCGCGGTCGAAAACACCGTCATTCTTGTCGACGGTCTGTTGAAATCCATCCGCCATGTCTATGAGACCTCGGGAACGGCCTCCGTCGAACAGTTCCTGGCCGAGGAACGGCTGAACGGAACGGCCGTGGTCTATTTCGCGCTGGCATCCCCGGATGGGAACAGTTTCATTTTCGGCGACCCCGGCCGGGCGACCGCCAATCTTGTGGACAGACCCCATTTCAAGGTTCAGCAGAACGCCACCGAGGACCACCTGTTCATCGGGATCCCCAATGTCGGGCGTCTCAGCCGCAAGACCGTCATCCCGCTGACCCGGGGCCTGCATCTCCCGACAGGGCGGCTGGGAGGCATGGTGATGGCCGGCATCGAACCGTCCTTGCTGTCCTCGCGCTTTTTCGACGCCACCAAACTGGGACCGTCCGGCGTCGTCGCGGTGATCGGCCTCGACGGCATCATCCGCGCTCATGGCGCCGCCCATGCGGAAGGGGTCGGGCAGCATATCGCCGACGATTCCGGACTGTGGGGAGAACTGGCGCGCAGCGACCACGGCACCTACTGGCAGAAAAGTTCGGTCGACGGCCGGCTGCGCCGCTATGTCTACCGCAAGCTTCCGGATTATCCGCTGGTGGTGACGGCCGGATTTGCCCGCGAGGACATGCAGGACCGGGCCCGGGCCCGCCGGTTGCCCTACCAGATGGCTTACGGGCTGGTGCTGACCCTTCTTCTGGCCGTGTTCGCGCTGGTTTTACGACAGCGCATGGCCGATGTGGCGGTTCGCCATGACCGGGAAAGACTGGCCGCCGCCCTCACCGAGATCGAACGCCATGTCTATCACGACGCCCTGACGGGGCTGCCGAACCGCCTGCTGTTGCAGGACCGGCTGGCGCAGGCCATCGAGACCGCGAGGCGGACCGGTCAGCAACTCGCCCTGATGTTCATCGATCTCGACGACTTCAAGGTGGTCAACGACACCTTCGGCCACGACGCCGGCGATGAGGTGTTGAAGCGCGCCGTCGCCCGCCTGCGCAGTTGTCTGCACCGCGACGACACCCTGGCCCGTCTGGGTGGCGACGAGTTCATTGTGATCCGGACGGGAATCCGGGGATCGGATGAAGTCGCGGCGGTGGCGGGACGGATCGTCGACCATCTGACCGATGAAATCGCCACCGGCGACCGCCGCATCCGGGTCGGCGCCAGCATCGGAATCGCGCTCTATCCCGGCGACGGCGAGGATGTGACCACCCTGATGAAGGTCGCCGACACCGCGATGTATCAGGCGAAATCGGCAGGACGGAACACGTTCCGCTTTTTCGACGTCCGGACCATGGAGATTGCGACCAGCCGCATGCGCCTGGAGGACGACCTCGCCCGGGCGGAGGAGCGCGGCGAGTTTGAACTCCTCTATCAGCCAAAAGTGTCCCTGCGGGACAGGCAAACCATCGGTGCGGAGGCGTTGATCCGCTGGCGGTCCCGGGAAAGAGGGCTGGTCCCGCCCGGCAGTTTCATCCCGCTGGCAGAGGAAACCGGCCAGATCGCCGGAATTGGCCGCTGGGTTCTCCGGACGGCCTGCCGCCAGATCGCCGCCTGGAGGCAGGCCGGCCTGCCCTGCGTGACCCTGGCGGTCAATGTCTCGGCCCTCCAGCTTTTCGACGACAGTTTCGTCTCCGAAGTCGCGGCTCTTTTGGCGGAACACGGGCTGGAACCGTCCTGTCTCGAAATCGAGCTGACCGAAAGCGCGGTGATGACCGAGCCGGATCGCGCCGCCCGACAGCTTCAGCGCCTGCGCGACATCGGCATCGCGGTGGCGGTGGACGATTTCGGCACCGGATATTCAAGCCTCAGCTATCTGAAACGGCTGCCCCTTTCCAGCATCAAGATCGATCAGTCCTTTGTTCGCGGCGTCGATCACGACGCCGACAATGCCGCGATCGTGGCCGCGGTCCTGGGACTGGCCCGGACGCTGGGCCTGTCGGTGGTGGCCGAAGGGATCGAGAGTCAGGCCGAGGAAAACCATCTCACCGCCTGCGGCTGTCCGGTCGGCCAGGGCCGGCTTTATGGCGACCCCGAGACCGCCGGGGCCTTCGCCCGCCGCCTGTCCGTGGAAGCCGGCCGCCACCTCGCCGCCAGAATCCCGACGGCCGTGACGCCCGGACGGTGAGCGACGTCCCGGATAGCGGGAACCCCGCGCGGACACGGCAGGGCGCAGAGCAGCCCCGCCGCCATAAACCCCGTCACCCCGGCCGCGCCGCGAGGGTGCCCCCCCCGGATCGGGACGTCCACGGGGGTATCATGAGTCCCCCGCGGACTGTCTACCGAAGGAAAATCATTGGGTCGCACGACCTTACGGGGATTGCTGAACCGTCAGGGGACCTCTATCTTATGTAACAAAAGGCATAGGCCCGTCGCTGCGCAGGACGGGGCCCGCCAGCAGCCGAGGGATGCCCTGCGTGCCAGTCAGCTTCTCGTCCGAACCCGCCTCGGGGCGGCAAATCGTGGGCATCCTGGCTGCCACCGTGGTGATGGCGGCCGGATCGGTTGCCGGTTTTCTCGATCGGGGCGAGGTTCTCGCACAGGCGCCCGTCGCGGCGCCGATGTTCCTGTCGCTGATTTTCGTCACCGGCTGTCTGTCCGCCTATCTGCTGCGGACGCAATTCCGCCTGACCGGCCTCCCGTCCCTGGCAATCCTGTCGACGGCCTATCTGTTCTCCGGCGTTCTGTCGCTGGCGACGCTGCTGGCCCTGCCGGAATCGGCGGGTGGCGCCGACTGGCTGGGCGGGGCCCCCGACAGCGCCTTGTGGCTGTGGATCTTCTGGCATGGAGGATTCGCGGCGCTGGTCCTTCTGTTCTCCGCCGTCCATTGGGGGTGGGACCGGAAGGTCGTGGATCGTGAGGCGGCGGATCGCTGGAACGGGGCGCTGACGCTCCTGACCCTTGGCGCCGTCGCCCTTCTTGTCCTGCTCGCCACCCTGGGCCGCGCCGCGCTGCCCGGCATTCCGCTCGACGCCCGCGGGGCGCCGGTTCTTCCGCTATGGCCGCTGGGCGGCCCGCTGGTCGGCCTCACCGCCCTGGCGCTGGCGGCGGCGCTGACCGCGACACGGTCTTCCACCCTCGGGAATCTGGCCCTGTGCTTGTCCCTGGTCGCCAATTTTCTGTCCGTCGCCCTGTTCGGCGCCGGCGCCCCCCGCTTTTCTCCCGGCTGGTACGCGGCATGGTTCGACGGACTGATCTCGTCGGCATCGGTTCTGATGGTCTTCATGCATGAGTTGACCTGGCTTTATCTCCGGCTGAACGACCTGAACGCGACCCTGCAACGGCTGACCTTCCTCGATGAGCTGACCGGTCTTGCCAATCGCCGCCAGTTCGCCCAGCGGCTGGAGGCGGAATGGGCCCGTGCGGTGCGGGAACGCCGGCCGATCGGGCTGATCATGCTGGACATCGACTATTTCAAACAGTTCAACGACCGTTACGGCCATCCCGCCGGCGATGCCTGCCTGCGCCGGATCGCCCGCACGGTGGCTGCGGCCATCCGGCGCCCCACCGATCTTGCGGCCCGGTATGGCGGAGAGGAATTCGTGGTCATCCTTCCCGACACGGACGAGGAGGGCGCCCTGCATGTGGCGCGTGCCATCGGAGAGGCGGTGCGCCGCCTTGGCATGCGCCACGAGTCGTCCGAGCCCTTCGGTGTCGTAACGGTCAGTCAGGGCGTCGCGGTCCGCCACCCGGACGTCGGCGACAGTCCGGAACATCTCCTGTTCGCCGCCGATCAGGCGCTCTATGCCGCCAAAACCGCCGGACGCAACCAGCTCAAGATGGCGGCCTGACCCCGGTTTGCCGCCATCCTTTCCGCCCGGTCACCGCGGACCGCGCCCCTGGCCGTGACCACGCGTGATCAGGGCCGCCGACAAACCGCACAGGGCTGCGAACGACAGCCAGACGCCGGGCATCGCCTTGCTGTCGAAAGCATGGATCAGATAGGTGCAGATCGCCGGGGTGAAACCGCCGAAGATCGCGGTCGCCAGACTGTAGGCCAGCGAAAAACCCGATGTCCGGACCTCGGACGGCATGATCTCCGTCAGGAACACGACCATCGCACCGTTATAGCTGGCATAGAGGAAGGACAGCCACAGTTCCACCGTCAGAAGACGGGTGAAGGACGGGGCCGACGCCAGCCAGGACATCGCCGGGAAGGCGGTGATCAGGGCCAGAACCGTGAAACAGATCAGCAGCGGCCTCCGGCCGACGCGATCCGAAAGCGCCCCCATGACAGGCAGCAGGCAGAAATTCGACAGGCCGACGAAGAAGGTCACCGTCAGATTGTCGATCGGCGCCAGATGCAGCGCGGCGCTGCCGAAGGTCGGGGTATAGGCGGTGATCATGTAGAAGGACACCGTGGTCATCGTCACCATGAGGACGCCGGTCAGCACGATTCGCCAGTTGGCGGCCACGGACCGCATGATCTCGGACGGACCGGGATGGTGGGGCCGGCTTTTGAAGTCCTCTGTCTCCTGAAGCGAACGGCGCAGCAGGAAAATCAGCGGAATGATCATGCAGCCGACCAGCAACGGGATCCGCCAGCCCCATCCCGTCATCTGTTCCGGCGGCAGCCATGTGCTCAACAGCACGCCCAGCGACGCGGTGAAAACCACCGCCAGTTGCTGGCTCGCCGACTGCCAGCTCACATAGAACCCCTTATGGCCGGGTGTCGCGATCTCCGACAGATAGACGGACACGCCCCCCAGCTCCACCCCGGCGGAAAATCCCTGCAACAGGCGGCCGATCACCACCAGGACGGGCGCGAAGAGGCCGATGCTCTCATAACCGGGCACGCAGGCGATCGACAGGGTTCCGACCGACATCAGCCCCAGAGTCACGAGCAGGCCGGCGCGCCGCCCCTTGTGATCGATGTAAGCCCCCAGAAAAATCGCACCGAGGGGCCGCATCAGGAAGCCGGCGCCGAAGGTGGTCAGCGACAGCATCAGCGAGGCGAATTCGTTCTGGGCCGGGAAGAACGTCCGGGCAATTGCCGACGCGTAATAGCCGAACACCATGAAATCGTACATTTCGAGGAAATTGCCGCTGGCGACCTGGATCACCGGCAACAGTTTCGACCGTCCCGACTGCCCCATAAAGCGGATCCTCCTCCCCTGCGGTCCGGCTGGCGGCGCCCGCCCTCGGCCCGTCGTTATCCCGCCCGGCATCGGTCTGCCGGCCCCTTCGCCTCATCCTAACCGAAATCGAAGGTTTCAAAACAATTGGGATTTCATAAATGGGCAAAGGCCAATCGGCGATTGGACGAGGGGGCGGAATCTAACACCTGACTCCCTTGCGAGTAGGGCGGGCGTCTCGCCCGCCTCCGCCGCAAAAGTGGCGGAAATGGTGGATTTTCGGCTTCCGCCGAACGGCGGGCGAGACGCCCGCCCTACTCCTTAAATCAATGACCCTGCCCCCCGGACGGTGAAGCAACACCGATATCGTCCGAGGCAGGCCGATCCTCCGCTTGACCTCGACCAGAACTCCGTCCTTGACATCGGAAACAATTGTAACCACATTGGTTACGAACTTACGGAGATCCTGTGATGTCGAAGAATTGCCGGTTCGCGGTTGCCGTTCATGTCGCCACCCTGCTGGCGCAGAATAGTGGCGCGTCGGCGACCAGCGACTGGATCGCCGGCAGCGTCAACACCAATCCCGTCGTGGTCCGCCGCATTCTGTCCGCCCTCGCCAAGGCGGGGCTGGTGACAAGCCAGAGGGGGATTGCCGGCGGATCCGTTCTGGCCCGCCCGCCCGCGGCCATCACCCTGCTCGATCTTTACCGGGCGGTGGACGAGCAGGGACCCCAGTCCCTTCATCACCAGCCCCCCAATCCCGCCTGTCCGGTCGGCGCCCGGATCGTCCCGGTGCTGGAGGACATCCTGAGCCGCGCGGAACAGGCGAAGGAACGGGAACTTGGACGGATCACCGTCGCCGATGTCCTGGCCGCCGTTCATACCCCGCAATGCGGAGCGCGCACCGTGGCCTGACATCTTTTTTTTCCTTAAACGTAACAGTAACTATTACTATTTTAATAAGGAGAGCACCTCATGTCGAAAATCGCTGTCGTTTAATTTTACGGTTATGGACATACGAAGAAGCAGGCGGAGGCCGTTGCGGCCGGTGCCGGGGCGGAACTGATCGCCGTAACGGCCGAGGGCGACCTGCCGGAGGGCGCCTGGGAAACCCTGGCGGCCGCCGATGCCATCATATTCGGCGCGCCCACCTACATGGGCGGCGTCCCCTGGCAGTTCAAGAAATTCGCCGATGCCAGCTCGAAGGTCTGGTTCACCCAAGGATGGCGGGACAAGGTGGCCGCCGGTTTCACGAATTCGGCCTCGATGAACGGCGATAAGCAGGTCACGCTGCAATATCTCATCACCTTCGCGCTTCAGCACAGCATGGTCTGGGTCGGCACCGGCCTGATGCCGTCCAACAGCAAGGCCGCGAACCGCAACGACGTCAACTATGTGGCCTCCTTTGCCGGCGCCATGGCCCAGTCCCCCTCCGACAGCTCTCCGGACGAGGGCCCGCTGCCGGGAGATCTGGAGACCGCCCGGCTGTTCGGTCGCCGTGTTGCCGATTATGTGGGCAAAACCCGCGCCTGACCGGCCGGACAGTGCCCACTGTCCCGCGTCCGGCGGGAGTCCGGCGGATGACTCCCCCGAAAGCCGGAGCGGGGCGGGCGGAACAGGGGAGATGACGAAAACCGGTGACACCGGAGAGTGTGGAAAAGCCGGTTCTTTCGCCCCGTCGGGCATCAGGCGAAAGAACCGGCACCCCGGCCGCAAAAGCCTGCTGGACTCTTCTTGCGCACGAGCCATATAAGGCGCAGATGAACATGATGACACCCCATGGCCGCCCCTTTCTGAAAATGCACGGGCTCGGGAACGATTTTGTCGTTCTCGACGCGCGGGCGCGGGCCATCGTCCCCGATGCAGCCACAACCAGGGCGATTGCCGACCGGCGCACCGGAGTCGGTTGCGACCAGGTGATCATCGTCAGTCCCTCGCCGTCGGCCGACGCTTTCATGACCATTCTGAACGCCGACGGAAGCGAGGTCGGGGCCTGCGGAAACGCCACGCGCTGTGTCGCCGCCCTGCTGATGGAGGAAAGCGGCCGGGACCACGCGACCATCGAGACCCGCGCGGGACTGCTGGACGCCCGGGCCGCCGGCGCGGGGCTGGTGCGGGTCGACATGGGCCCCGCCCGTCTCGACTGGCGCGACATCCCCCTGGCGCGGGAGATGGACAGTTGCCACCTGCCCGTCGCCGCCGGTCCCCTGTCCGATCCGGGCGGCGTCAGCATGGGCAATCCCCATGCGGTCTTTTTCGTGCCCGACGCGGGGGCCGTGGATCTGGCGGCCGTCGGCCCGGTGGTCGAGCATCATCCGCTGTTCCCCGAACGGACCAATGTCGAAGTCGTTCAGGTCATGGGCGACGGAGGCTTGCGCATGCGTGTCTGGGAGCGCGGCGCCGGCATCACCCGGGCCTGTGGCACCGGAGCCTGTGCCACCCTGGTGGCGGCGGCGCGGCGCGGTCTTTGCGGCCGCGAGGCCGAGGTGGTCCTGGATGGCGGTTCGCTGTCGATCGCCTGGCGCGACGACGGCCATGTGCTGATGACCGGCCCGGTCGCGCTCAGTTTCGCCGGCACCCTGTCCGCGGATCTGCTGCCGTGACCGCCCCCCGTCCCGATACCCTGCCCCTGCCGACGGCCGCCGCCCTTTCGGAGGGTCGCGGAAGCGGCGCCCCCGATTCCTGCGAGCGGACGTCCGCGCCCAAGACCGGCCCGGCCGGGACTCCGGCGAGCGGTCCCGAGGTTCTGACCTTCGGATGCCGCCTCAATGCCTATGAGTCCGAGGTCATGCGCCGCCATGCCGAGGCGGCGGGCTGGACCGATACGGTCATCGTCAATACCTGCGCGGTCACGAGCGAGGCGGAACGGCAGGTCCGTCAGGCGATCCGCAAGCTGAGACGCGACCGTCCGACGGCCCGGATCGTGGTGACGGGCTGCGCCGCGCAGATCGACCCGGCGAAATACGGCGCCATGGCCGAAGTCGACCAGATCATCGGCAATGCCGAGAAGATGGAGGCGGCCCACTATCTGACGCCCCGTCCGGAACGGATCGTGGTGTCCGACATCATGGCGGTGCAGGAGACCGCCGGCCATCTGATCGCCGGGTTCGAAGACCGGGCGCGGGCCTTCGTGGAGATCCAGCAGGGTTGCGACCACCGTTGCACCTTCTGCATCATTCCCTTCGGCCGCGGCCCCAACCGCAGCGTCCCGATGGGCCGCATCGCCGATCAGGTCCGCCTGCTGGTCGCCGAAGGGTTCCGCGAGGTCGTGCTGACCGGCGTGGACATCACGGGTTATGGCGCCGACCTGCCCGGCCGGCCGGGTCTCGGGCAGATGGTCCGCCGCCTGCTGGCCCAGGTTCCCGACCTTCCCCGCCTGCGCCTGTCCTCGCTGGATCCGGTCGAGGTCGACGCCGATCTTCTCGAGCTGGTGGCGACAGAGCCCCGGCTGATGCCGCACTTCCATCTGTCGATCCAGGCCGGCGACGACATGATCCTGAAACGGATGAAACGGCGGCATCTGCGTGCCGACATCGTCCGCATCGCCGGAGACCTCCGCCGCCGCCGCCCCGATCTCGCCCTGGGTGCCGACATCATCGCCGGCTTTCCGACCGAGACGGAGGACATGTTCCGCCAGTCCCTGGCCCTGGTGGACGAGGTCGGGCTCACCCATCTGCATGTGTTTCCCTACTCGTCCCGCCCGGGAACGCCCGCCGCCCGCATGCCCGCCGTGCCGGGCGATGTCGTGCGCGACCGGGCGGCCCGGCTGCGCGCGGCGGGAGAGGCGGCGATGGCCGCTTTTCTCAAAAGCCGGATCGGGAAGACGGCCCATGTGCTGATCGAGAAGGACTCGGGCGGCCATTCGGAGCATTATCTGCCCGTCCGCGTCGAAGAGGCCGCGCCCGCCGGGACGATCCAGCCAACCCGCATCGTCGCGGTCGAGGGCGCGCGTCTTGTCGGCGTCCCGCTGACCGCGACGCCCCCGGCACCGGAGTCCTGATCCGCGCAAGGCCCGGCCTGTTTCCGCCCTTTCCCCCTCTTCTTCACGAGCAAGGCGACACGATGAGCGAACAAACCAAAATCGGCTGGCTGAAACGGATCCGCCAGGGTTTGAGCCGCTCCTCCTCACGCCTGACGCAGGGGATCACCGATCTGTTCACCAAACGCCGTCTGGACGATGCGGCGCTTGAGGAACTGGAGGAATTGCTGATCACGGCCGATCTCGGGGTCTCGACCGCCGCCCGGATCACCCAGCAGCTCGCCAAGGGCCGCTACGACCAGGAAATCAGCTCGGAGGAGGTCCGGACGACACTGGCGGATTCGATCGCGGAGATCCTGACCCCGGTGGCCCGCCCGCTGGAACCGGATCGGGCCAACAAGCCCCATGTCGTGCTGATGGTGGGCGTCAATGGCAGCGGCAAAACCACCACCATCGGCAAGCTCGCCAAATATCATCATGACCAGGGATTGTCGGTGACATTGGTGGCCGGCGACACCTTCCGCGCCGCCGCCGTCGAACAGCTGAAAGTGTGGGGGGAGCGGACCGGATGTCCGGTGATCGCCCGCGAACAGGGGGCGGACGCCGCCGGTCTGGCGTTCGACGCCCTGCGGACCTCTCAGGAACGCGGAGACGATCTGCTGCTGATCGATACCGCCGGGCGTCTGCAAAACAAAGCCGACCTGATGGCGGAACTCAGCAAGATCGTGCGCGTGTTGCGCAAGCATGATCCAGCGGCCCCGCATGACATCCTGCTGGTTCTGGACGCCACCGTCGGCCAGAACGCCCATAGCCAGGTCGAGATTTTCAAGGATATCACCGAGGTCACGGGGCTTGTCGTCACCAAGCTGGACGGAACGGCCCGGGGCGGCGTGCTGGTGGCTCTCGCCGATAAATTCGGATTACCCGTACACGCCATCGGCGTCGGCGAGGGGGCTGACGATCTGCGGCCGTTCGAGGCCCGGGCCTTCGCCCGCAGTCTGCTGGGACTGGAGTAAAGGGTGGGACCGGCCGCCGATCGCACCGACCGCCGGGACTATGCGACCAGCACCCGGCCGGTCGCCCCGATGCGCCGGGATTATCCGGCCGGCCATATCGTGGCGATGCATCGCCATGACCGCGACCAGTTGGTCTATTGCGCGTCCGGGATCATGCAGGTCGAGACCTCCGGCCGGCTCTGGATGGCGCCTCCGCAAAGGGCTCTGTGGATTCCGGCCGGCGAGGATCACTGGATGCAGACCATGGGACCGGTGTCCCTCTGCACTCTTTATCTGCGCCCCGACACCCGGCCCGCCGGCTTCCCCGACGTCCCGCAGGCGATCGAGGTCACGGCGCTTCTGCGCGAGCTGATCCTGTCGGCCGCCGGAATTTCCGCCGACTATGACGAGACGGGGCGCGACGGCCGGCTGCTGGCGCTGTTGCTGGAGGAAATCGCCTGGGCGCCGGACAGGGCCCTGCCCGTGCCGCAGGGCCGCGACCGCCGCCTGGACCGCATCTGCCGGGCCATCGTGGCGGAGCCCGGCGACAACCGCAGCCTGGAGGAATGGGCCCTGCAGGTGGGGGCGTCAACCCGGACGCTGGCGCGCCTGTTCCAGGCGGAACTCGGGCAGTCCTTTCACGCCTGGCGCGCCATGGTGCGCGCCCAGGCGGCTTTGCCGCGACTGGCGGCCGGGGATCCGGTGACGGTCATCGCGGGCGATCTGGGATATGAGACACCCGGCGCCTTTTCGACCATGTTCCGCCGGTTCATGGGCCGTTCCCCCAGCCGCTATTTCGCGGGCTGACCCCACCCCGCCTCCGAAATCGCCGATCTTGTCCGATTCGACGCAAAAGCTGTCGGTCGGAACGAAGCGCGCAGACCGAAATTGGGTTATCCTGCCGGCCTTGACCATCCATCAGAAGAGCGATGCCATGACCGCCGTTTTTCCCGCCGCCCGTTCCCGCCGGTTGCGCCGGACCGAAGCCCTGCGAAGCCTCGTCCGCGAGAACCAGCTTTCCGCCCGCGACCTGATCCTGCCCCTGTTCGTCGAGGAAGGGCTGGCGGAGGCGCTTCCCATCGCGACCATGCCGGGCGTGATGCGCATTCCCGAACGCCATCTCGCCGCCGAGGTGGAGGCGCTGGCCCGCGACGGCGTCAAGGCCATCCTGCTGTTCGGGATTTCCCACCACAAGGACGCCACCGGCAGCGATACCTGGAATCCCGACGGGCTGATGGCGCGCATGGTTCGCACGGCGAAGTCGGCGGTCCCGGACATGGTGGTGATCACCGACAACTGCTTTTGCGAATACACCGACCACGGCCATTGCGGCGTGATGCACGAAACCGGTGTCGACAATGACGCGACTCTCGCCAACCTGGGGCGTCAGGCGGTCGTCGCCATCGAGGCGGGCGCCGACATGGTGGCGCCGTCGGCGATGATGGACGGTCAGGTTCAGGCCATCCGGGCGGCCCTGGACGCCGCCGGCCATGTCGAGGCGCCGGTCATGGCCTATTCGTCCAAATTCGCATCCGCCCTTTACGGCCCCTTCCGGGCCGCCGCCGGCTGTACCCTTCAGGGCGACCGCAAGGCCTACCAGATGGACCCGATGAATGGCCGGGAGGCCATTCGAGAATCCCTGCTGGACGAGGCCGAAGGCGCCGACATTCTGATGGTGAAGCCGGCCCTCGCCTATCTCGATGTCCTGGCAACGCTGCGCCAGCAGACCCTGCTGCCGCTGGCCGCCTATCAGGTGGGCGGCGAATACGCGATGATCAAGTTCGCCGCCGCCGCCGGGGCCATCGACGAGGCCCGCACCATTGCCGAATGCCTGGGCGCGATGAAGCGCGCGGGGGCCGATCTCATCATCAGCTATTTCGCGAGAGACGCCATCACCGCCGGCATCGCACGCCGGAACTGACGCAAGAGGCAGAACAACATCCGGACACACGAAACCGGCGATGAGATCGCTCATCGCCGGTTGTCCATCGCGGTGGCTGGCCCGACGGCGTTTGCGCCATAAGGGCTGTCGCGATGGGGGCCTGTCGCGGCATCATCGCTCCAGGCCCCGGGGTTTCCCGTGGCGCTTCCGCCCCGCTCCAGGCCAAGGTCAACCACCGCAAGGGGATTTAACGGCCGGACACCCCTATTCGGCGCGCCAGCCGGTCCAGCCGTCCCAGCCATCCTCCGGAATGCCGCGGGGCGCGAAGGCCGTCTGGCCCACCAGATCGCGGTGGTGGCGTAGCGACCAGGCAACATTGGGATAGGCGAGATCGTTCCAGGGAATCTCGTCCCAGGCAAACAGTCCGGTCTCAAGGGACTCGATGCCGGGCGCGTGGTCGGGCGACACCATGCGTCCGCGATAGATCAGATGCACCTGGCTGATGATCGGCAGGTTGTAGAGCGCCAGCAGTCCGTCGACCACGATCCGCGCCGAGGCCTCTTCCCACACCTCGCGGATGGCCCCCTTGTCGGTCGCCTCCGACAGCTCCAGATAGCCGGCCGGCATGGTCCAGAATCCCTTGCGCGGCTCGATGGCGCGGCGGCACAGGAGGTAACGGTCCTCCCAGACGCAGACGGCGCCGACGATAACCTTCGGATTCTCATAAAAAATGTGCCGGCACTGGCGGCAGACCAGACGTTCGCGGTCTTCGCCTTCCGGGATGACGCGGTCGGTCGGTGGATAGGGGGGAT
The DNA here is from genome assembly GCA_009712185.1 of Telmatospirillum sp. GTDB lineage: Bacteria > Pseudomonadota > Alphaproteobacteria > Rhodospirillales > Magnetospirillaceae > Telmatospirillum. The sequence continues at coordinate 43,828 of WASQ01000013.1, forward strand.
AGTGCTGCGTCTCGCTCATTGCATTGCCACTGGAGGACATCGTCGCTGGAAAAGCACCACCCAGGAAACGGTCCCTTGCGGACCGGGCGGCGGGATGACCCCCGGCCGGGGTCAGACAAGGATGTTGACGTAAGTTCCGCGCGGGGCGTAGCGGTCGAAGCTGCGACCGTCGAGATGGATATACTGCCGCTCGCCCGGATCCTCGGACGAAGACGCGGACCGGGCGCGTTGCCGTCCGGCGGAAGCCTGGGAATCACGGGTCGCGTTGCTGGCACCGGGACGGGACACCGGGGCGCCGGCCGAGCGCGTTCCGGAAACACTTCCTGTCGCCATCAACACCCCCTTTTGAGACGGAATCACCGCCTTTCCCATCATCCACAGTCAGAAAGCTAACACTTTCCCCCGGGAATTGTAAGACCCCGGCATTCCACACGATCTTACCCCGGCCCGCCTCCGCCGCGACCGGCGCGGGACAAAAAAAGGCCCCCGACGGCAAAAGCCCGGGGGCCGGTGTCCGGCATTTGACGCGAGATCCAACGGGGACAGGCGTCGTTAAAGTCCGGGATCGGGCCCCGGCGCGAACTCTTCCGTGCCGGGGCCCAAGGAACCGGAGTCCCGGTCGGTCAGTGGCTGCACCCGCAGCCGCAACCGGAGGACGGGACGTCCAGGGCGGCAACGCCTGGCAACTCTTTTCCTTCGAGCCATTCGAGGAAGGCGCCGCCGGCGGTGGAGA
>WASQ01000032.1 GCA_009712185.1 Telmatospirillum sp.
CAGCGTGACCGGGCGGCATGGGGGCGGCGGCCCTGGCCTTTTTCCGGGCGCGGCTGCGTCCCGGGGTCGAGATCGTGCTCGACGCCCTCGATTTTACCGCCCGTCTCAAGGGCGCCGATCTGGTGATCACCGGCGAGGGGCGGATCGACAGCCAGACCGTGCATGGCAAGACCCCGATCGGCGTCACGCGGGTCGCCCGGGCCCATGGCATTCCGGTCATCGGTATCGCCGGCAGCCTGTCAGACGATGCCGAAATGGTCACCGGTCATGGGATCGAGGCGGTGTTCAGCGTGCTCCGCCGCCCGGTCACGCTGGAGGAGGCCCTGGCCGGGGCCGCCGCCAATGTCCGCCGCGCCGCCCGCAATGTGGCGGCGGTCCTGGCTCTGGGGCGCCGTCTGGGCGACGGGCGCCCCATCTGACGATGCGCCCCATCTGACGATGCTGCCGGCCTGACGGGGCAGTCCGGGGGCGGCTCAGCCGTTGCCGCCGGGGGCGGCGGCCTTGCGGCCCTGCAGGATCTGCGACAGGCAGGCCGCCTGACCGGCCGGCGTGGGATTGCGGCTGCGCAGTTCCACGTGATTGACGCGCGGCCCGGCGTCGGCGTCGTAAAGGAACACATCCAGCACGCAGCCCGGCCCGAAATACTGCCAGACCTCGGCCGGAGCGTCCCGGCGGCGATAGCCGGGATCGCCCAGCTTGGCGACGACCTCGGGCGCCGACAGGCCGCGGAGCCCGGCGGGGTCCGCGCCCCTGGCGCCGGGGGGCGGGATCTGGAGACCGGCCGTCTCGTCCTCGGGCGGGTCGCCGGGGCGGGCGACCGGTCCCCGTCCCTGCGGTCCCTGGCAGGCGGCCAGCAGCAGGGCAAGGACGACGGGAATCAAAAGCGGAACGGGACGGCGGCGGAGTGTGGACGCGGGCATGTCGGTTTCCGGAAGGTGAAGCGGAGGAACGGGGAAATCACCGGGTCGCGGCGGGGCGCAGGGCCTCCACCTCATGGACCATGGCGGCGGTGGCGATCAGCGGCGCCAGCAGATTGACCAGCGGGATGGTGGACAGGACGGCCAGGACGCCGCCCAGCAGCCACAGGCGCAGCCGGTGGCGGCGGCGCAACCGGTCGGCGTCGCGCGGGTCCAGCCGGCGCCATGCCGCCATTTCGAAATAATCGCGCGACAGCAGATAGCCGTTGATCGCGTAATAGAGGATCGCGCCGACGCCGACCGCCATCAGGGTCAGATAGACCGGCAGCGCCGCCAGATTGATGACAAGAGAGACCAGCGCGAACCGCACCGCGCCCCAGATGACCCAGCCCCACCCCTGGTCGCGCGGGGCGGGCAGCGCCGGATAGTGGCGGGCCTCGACGGCGGCGGCAACGTCGTCCTGCAACAGGCCCAGCACCATCGTCGCCACGCTGGGAAACAGAAGAAGGGAGATCACAGCGGTGGCGAGGCCACCCAGGACGTCGGTCAGCGTGTCGGCCCAGCCGATACCGAACGGCTTCAGGGCCGACAACCCCCAGCCGACGGCGCCCAGGAGCACGACATAGGTGACGACGGTCGCCGATAGGCCGATCAGCAGGACCCGGCGGAAGCGGGGATCCGGCAACTGGGCGACGGCTTTCACAAGGGATGCCAGCATCGGGGAGGCTCCTTTCCAAATCCCGGGGCAGCATAGGGAAAATCCCCTGCGCTGCCCATCCCCCGCACAATCGGGCGGGCGGGGATTATTTTTTTGCGCCTTCCGTTTCCGCTGTTTCCCGGCTCCGCCGTCCTTGTCCGGCGGCGGCGCGTCAGGCGGCGACCCAGGCCCCCTGGCTCCGGCGCCCGGCGGCGGCGAAGGTGCGGGGCGGCGCGAAGCCGTCGGCCGCCTGTTCCGACCGGGGTTTCAGAACCGAGGAAATCTCCTCCGCCGCGACGGCGACATAGCCCTCGTCCAGGTGCCAGATCGCATGCATCAGGAAATGGGCCTCCCACGCGGTCGGCGCCGAGCTCTCGAACTGCTGGACGATGGCGTCGATGATCGCGGCCAATGCCTCCCGTTGCGCCGTGGCGCCGGCCTGCGTCAGAGCGCGGCGCAGCTTCTCCCGCATCGGCAGCCAGTTCGGCTGGCGGTCGTCGTGAGTCATGGTGCCCCCCTTTCCCTGTCTTGCGTCCGATTCGACCGTCGCTGGCAAATACCCGCAAAACGGGAAAATGACAGATGCACGATCATTAATCAGCAATAGCAAACGGGATGCCAGGGGCGTCGGAAGGGGGCCGAAAGGCGATCGAATGGTTCCGCCCCGTCATCTTCCCGGTGGCCGGGGTGCTTTGCTGTGATGGTCAAAAATCCTTAAAAATAAGGTGTTTCTCCGCCATGCCGGAGAGGATACCGCGCGTTGCGCCGGGGAGAGGGAGGGGCGGCCGAAAAGACGTCGTCGGACGGTCGCGCGGCCCTTCGGGAAAAGAGGGCAGGCCGACAAAATGCTATTTTTGAGCGAAGATGAAATTGTGAAGCTTAAAAATTAGGCATTACTGTCCGCCGCCCGCTGAGACGACCGGTGGTTGACCTGGTGAATGGCACTTTTCCGCCATTGGCATGGAACTTGATACCCGGTCCTCCGCCTGACCATTGAGCCCACTGAGCTTTGTGCCTAACCCAGGGGAAGTCGATGAAATACGTCGTTGCCATCATTAAGCCGTTCAAGCTCGACGAGGTGCGCGAGGCCCTCTCCGCGATCGGCATCCAAGGTTTGACCGTCAGCGAAGTCCGCGGTTTTGGCCGTCAGAAGGGCCAGACGGAGATCTACCGGGGCGCCGAATACACGGTGAATTTTCTCCCCAAGACCAAGATCGAGATCGCCGTCGCCGATGACGTCGTCGATCAGGTGGTGGATGCGATCCGCACCGCCGCCAACAGCGGAAAGATTGGCGACGGAAAGATTTTCGTCAGCGATCTGAATTCAGTGGTGCGTATCCGCACCGGCGAAACCAACGACCAGGCGCTCTGATTCCTGTTCCGGACTTTTGGGGGTAACCATGAAAAGCGTAATCAAGAGATCCTTTGCCCTGGGCGGGCTGGCGCTCGGTCTGTCGCTGCTGGCCACCGCCGGACTGGCGCAGGAGGCGGCCCCGGCCGCCGCTGCGGCCGCGGCGGCGGCGGCGCCCGCCGCGCTCGACAAGGCCGACACCGCCGGGATGCTGACCTCCACGGCGCTGGTGCTGCTGATGACCATTCCCGGTCTGGCGCTGTTCTATGCCG
>WASQ01000112.1:0-2317 GCA_009712185.1 Telmatospirillum sp.
AAAGGTAGAAAAACATGACCATCCTAAATCCAGATCAACAGGCCATAAGGCAGGCGGCAAAGGAATTTGTCGCGAAGCACATCATTCCGCGCGCGGCGGAGTTTGATAAAACCGGGGAATTTCATCCCTATCTTCTTGAGGCCGCGAAGGAGAGCAAGATCTTCGCGATGGCGGTTCCGAAGGAATATGGCGGTCTTGGCTATGATTCGGTGACGCAGGCCCTGGTTCTGGAAGAGTGGGGCTATGGCTGCGCCGGCATGGGGACGACGCTGGCGGCCAGCATTCTGTCGATGGATTCGGTTCTGGTGGCGGGCAATGACGAGCAGAAGCGCCGTTATTTCGCGCCGATGATCAATGCCGAGCTGGGGGCGTTCGGCCTGACGGAGCCGGGTGCCGGTTCGGACGCGGGGTCGGGCAAGTCGACGGCCGTGCGGGATGGCGACGAGTATGTGATCAACGGCACCAAATGCTGGATCACCAATGGCGCGGTGTCGAAGGTGTATGTCATTTACGCGATGACGGAGCCGACCAAGGGCCTGCGCGGTTACAGCGCCTTCATCGTCGAGCGGGACCGTCCGGGTTTCAGCATCGGCACCATCGACCACAAGCTGGGCATCCGCAGCTCGAACACCTGCGAGCTGTTGCTGAAGGACGTCCGGGTTCCGGCGTCGAACCTTCTGGGCAAGGAGGGCGAAGGCTTCAAGATCGCGATGATGACGCTGGATCTGGCGCGTCCGGCGATTGCGGCCCTGAGCGTGGGGCTGGCGCAGCGGGCTCTGGACGAATGCGTGAAGCATATGCAGAAGCGGTTCCCTGGCAAGCCGCAGGCGGGCCAGACGCTTCAGTTCAAGATTGCGGACATGCAGATCCAGGTTGAGGCGGCGCGGGAGACGCTGCATCACGCGATGCTGATGCGGGATTCGGGCCAGCCCTTCTCGACGGAATCGGCGATCTCGAAGACCTTCTGTTCGGATGTTGCGATGGCGGTGACGTCGCAGGCGGTGACCTTGATGGGATCCCACGGCTACACCTCGGAGATCGGCAAATACATGCGTGATTCCAAGATCATGCAGATCTACGAGGGGACCAACCAGATCCAGCGTCTCGTGATTTCGCGTGCGGTCCTGACCCAGGCGATGAAGGCAGGTGAGTGATGAATTTCGAACTGACGGAAGAACAACAGCTCATCGGGCAGAGCGCCCGCGAGTTTGGCAAGGAATTCCTGGACCCGATCGCGGTGGATCTGGATCACAGCGGGAAGTTCCCGAAGGAAATCATCGAGCAGCTTGCCTCCTACGACTTCCTGGGCCTTCTGGTTCCGGAATCCCAGGGCGGCGCGGGCGCCGGCTTTGTGGCCTATATCCAGGTCGTGGAGGCTTTGTCGCGGTCCTGTCCGGCGGTTGCGTCGATCCTCAACAACCATGCGATGGCGACCCATGCGATCGCGACCTGGGGCAGCGATGCGCAGAAGGCGGAGCATGTTGCGGCTCTGGCGAAGGGCAGCCGTCTGGGCGCGGTGGCGGTCTATGAGAACGGGCCGACGCCCGGGATCGGTCCGGACGCGCTGGTGGCGAGCCGCCAGGGTGACAAATATGTCCTGAACGGGACCAAGGCCTTCGTGCGCAATGCCGGCGTGGCGGATGTCTATGTGGTGTTCGCGACGCTGGATTCGTCGGAGAAGAAGGAGCAGACCGCGTTCCTGGTGGATGCGCGGGCGGGCGGACTGACGGTGGGTCCGCTTCTGGACACGATGGGCCTGAAGGGTTGCCCGGTGGCGCATCTGCTGTTCAGCAATGTGTCGGTTCCGGCCAGCGCCCTGCTGGGCGCGGAGAACGGCGGTTCGGCGATCGCGCGGACGCTTCTGGCGGTCAGCTCGGTGGCCGAGGCGGCGCAGACGGTGGCGATCGGCAAGGCGGCCGTCCGGCACGCGGCTGAGTATGCCCAGCAGCGCGTCCAGTTCGGCAAGCCGATCGCGGTGTTGCAGGCGATCCAGACCCTGCTGGCGGAGGTCGCGACCGACTCCCAGCTGGCGTGGCTGGGTGTCCTGCGGGCGGCGCAGCTCATCGAGAATGGCGAGCCCTTCGAGGCCGACGCGGCGATGGTGAAGGCGTTTCTGGCGCGGTTCGGCTCGAAGATGCTGATCGACTGCTGTCAGGTCGAGGGCGGGTTCGGCTTCAGCGAGTTCATGCCGCTGCCGCGCCTGTTCCGCGACATCGCCGGCACCACCCTTCTCGATGCCCCGGCCGACTATCCGGACAAGATCATCGCCGACAGCATCGCCTGACGGGATGTCCCCCGCCGCCTGTTCCCAAAGGGG
>WASQ01000112.1:2417-43203 GCA_009712185.1 Telmatospirillum sp.
CATCGCCGACAGCATCGCCTGACGGGATGTCCCCCGCCGCCTGTTCCCAAAGGGGGCGGCGGGGGCCTTTTCCCCACCTGTCAGGCGCCTGGACAAACGCCCTTAGGAGCGACAAGGAATGCCCAAGTTCTTGGTTTTGTATAAGTGGACCCTGGACGAACAGGACATCAAGGTGAAGTCGGACGACTTGAGCCTTGATGCCAGCCGTGCCAAGGGCAAGATCAGCGATTTCGACCGCAACGCCATCGAAGAGGCGGCGGCGATCGTCGAGAAGCAGGGTGGCAGCGTGGAGGCGCTGAGCTACGGCACCCCGACGGTGAAGCAGTCCCTGAAGGACGTGCTGTCGCGGGGCGTCGACAAGGCCTACTGGATCGGCGACGCGTCGGCGGAGACGGCGGACGCGGCGGTGACGGCGAAGGTCCTGGCGGCGGCGATCCGCAAGATCGGCCCCTATGACTTCATTCTGACCGGGGAAGGCAGCTCGGACCAGTTCAACCAGCAGACGGCGCCGCGTCTGGCGGCGCTTCTGGGCCTGCCCTGCCTGTCCTTCGTGCATAAGCTGGAGGTCGATGGCGCCAAGGCCAGCGTGGCCCGCAAGCTGGCGGACTGCACGGAGCTGGCGACGGTGACCGGCCCGGCGGTGATCAGCGTTCTGTCGGACATCAACAAGCCGCGGATTCCGGGCCTGAAGCAGGTCCTGGGGGCGGCGAAGAAGCCGTCCGAGGAGATCGCGCTGGGCTCGCTCGGGCTCGCGGCGGAGGATCTTCAGCCGAAGGCCTCGCGGCGGTCGGTCAAGGGCTTCGTGATGACCCGCAAGAACGTGATCTACAAGGACGCTCCGGCGGACGCGGTTGCGAAACTGGTCAGCAGTCTGGCTGGCGAAGGCCTCATCTAGAAGAAGCGATGACGAACATGACTGGGATTTTCATATTTTCGGAAGACCGCGCGCTGGCGAAGCAACTCCTGACCCCGGCGCTTGAGTTGAAGCAGGCGCTTGGCCAGCCGGTGACGGCGCTGGCGCTGGATGGCGAGGCGGCGGCGGAGCTGGCCGGTCATGGCGCCGACAAGGTGCTGGTGCTGCAGTCTGCCAGTGGCTGGGTCGAAGGCCTGGGTGACGCGGTGGCCGGCCTTGTGGGCGAGGCCAGCGTGATCCTGATCGGCGGCACGCAGCGGGGCAAGCATCTGGCGGCGCATGTGGCGGCCAGGCTGGACGCCGGCCTGACCACCGACGCCAAGTCGCTGAAGATCGAGGCGGGCAAGCTGGTGGCGAGCCGCATCCTCTATGCCGGCCTGGCGGTCTGCGAGGAGGAACAGTCCTTCCCGGCGGTGGCGACGGTTCCGGCGCGGACCTTCCCGGCTCCGGCGGCGGCGGCGGCGGCAGGCACGGTGGAAAGCGTGCCGACGGCGGCCGACGGGCGGATTGCCGTGACCGGTGTGACCCCGGTGGACAAGTCGGGCGTCGACATCTCCTCGGCCAACAAGCTGGTGTCGGTGGGCCGCGGCTTCCGCTCGAAGGACGACCTGCATCTGGCGGTCGAACTGGCGGGCAAGCTGAAGGGCGAGGTGTCCTGCACGCGCGGCATCGCCGAGGACGAGCACTGGCTGCCGATCGAACGCTACATCGGCATCAGCGGGCAGATCGTGAAGCCGGACCTTTACCTGGCGGTCGGTCTGTCGGGTCAGGTGCAGCATATGGTGGGCGCGCGGGAATCGAAGATCATCGTGGCGATCAACTCGGATGAGCGGGCGCCGATTTTCGAGGCGGCGGACTATGGCATCGTCGGCGATCTCTATGCCGTGCTGCCCTTGCTGACCGCGGCCATCAACGCCTGAGGCGGCGATGTCTGACGACACATTCGACGCGATCGTGGTGGGGGCCGGACCGGCGGGTTCGGCCTGTGCCTACACCCTGGCGAAGGAGGGCCGCAGCGTCCTCCTGCTCGACCGGGGCAACAGCGCCGGGGCGAAGAACGTCTCCGGCGGCAGGCTCTACACCTACGCGCTCGAACTGGTGGAGCCCGGTCTTTATGAACGGGCCCCCCTGCAACGCAAGATCGTCCGCGAACAGATCATGCTGATGAACGACCGCGGCGCCACCACCGTCGATTATTTCGACCCCGGCTTCGGGGAGGCGGTGCCGCAGTCCTATTCGGTGATCCGCGCGGCGCTCGACGAGTGGTTCGCCGGCGAGGCGGAGGCGCAAGGGGCGATGGTGGCCCCCGGCGTCGTCGTCGACGGGCTGATCGAGGAAAACGGCCGCATCGTCGGGATCCGCACCGGCGAGGATGAGATGCGGGCCGATGTGGTGGTCGCCGCCGACGGCGTCAACTCGCTCCTGGGCCAGAAGGCGGGGCTGTTCCCCGACGTCAAGGCCAGCGCGGTGGGCGTCGGCGTCAAGGAGACCATCGAACTCCCCGACGAGCTGATCAGCGCCCGTTTCGGGGTCAAGGAGGGCGAAGGCGCCGCCCGGGTCGCCATCGGTTGCACCGAAGGCATCTCCGGCGGCGGCTTCCTCTACACCAACAAGGGCTCCATCTCGCTCGGCATCGTGTTCAATCCCGAACAGGCGGGCCGCCAGACGCGTCACATCCAGGATATCTTCCAGGATTACAAGATGCATCCGGCGATCCATGCCCTGATCGAGGGCGGCACCAGTGTCGAATATGGCGCCCATCTGGTGCCGGAAAAGGGCTACCACGGCATCCCCAAGCAACTGTCGCGGGACGGCTTCGTGGTGGTCGGCGATGCCGCCCAGTTCGGCATCAACACCGGCCTCATCATCCGTGGCATGGATCTCGCCATCGTCTCCGGTCTCGCGGCGGCCAAGGCCATCATCGCCGCCAAACAGCCCGCCGATGTCGGGACGCTTTATCGCCAGCAGCTCGAAGAGCTGCTGCTGATCGCCAATCAGCAGGCCTACCAGAACTTCCACGGGATCTTCGAAATCTCGCGGATCTTCCGGGAGTATCCCGCTCTCGCCAACGACGCCATGCAGTTCCTGTTCCGCGTCGACGGCAAGAAGCCCAAGCCGATGCTCAAAGGTCTGCTCGATATCGTCAAACGCAATGTCTCGTTCGGCAAGCTGCTGGGCGACGGCTGGAAAATCTACAGGCACATATGACGATCAAACGCTTGAGCCCAGAAGAGCTTCTCGGCCTCGACCGCTTCGAGGTCGATGAAAGCAACCCGCACATCATCGTCGACAAGGCGATCTGCGCCACCTGCAAGGCACGCCCCTGTCTCGTCGCCTGCCCGGCCCGGTGCTATCGCCTGAACAAGGAAGGAGAGGTCAACTTCGAATACGCCGGCTGTCTCGAATGCGGCACCTGCCGCGTCGTCTGCTCGGACGGCGGTGTCACCAGTTGGAACTACCCCCGCGCCTCCTTCGGCGTCAGCTTCCGCTGTAGCTGATACCCGCTGAAACCGGCCCTGCGCCGGACCAGCAAAGCATCGCGAAAGATGTCGCGGGACAAAAAAGGGAGAGGAAAGATGTCGACAGAAGTAAAAGAGTTCGCCGTCGGTCAAAAATGCACCTATACACAGCTCGTCGATGACAAGCTGGTCCATGGTTTTGCCGACCTGACCGGGGATCACAACCCGATCCATGTGGATGACGACTTCGCGAAAAAGACCAAGTTCGGACAGCGCATCGCCCATGGCGGCATTCTGTTCGGCATGATCTCCAAGGTCCTGGCAACCGATATGCCGGGCGTCGGCACGGTCTATTTGAGCCAGCTCGTCAATTTCCGCGCGCCGGTGTTCATCGGCGATACCGTGACCCTGGAGGCCACGATTTCCGAAATCCTTCCCAAGGCAGTCGCAAAAATCGCCGTGGTCATCAAAAAGCAGACGGGCGACATCGTCATGGACGGCGTGGCCGAGGTGAAACTGCCCGGCTGGCTGACCAAGATCTGATCGGCCGGGATCGGCCCCGTCAACGATCGACGATATCGCGACTGATCCCGGGGACAGGACGCCACATGGATTTCGGTCGGGACGTCCGGACGGAAGCCCTCTAAGGGAAGGGGTTTCCGTCCGGGAGGCCCCGTCCTCTACCGACCCATTCCATGGGACGCACCGGGGTTTTCCCGAACCGTTGCCGCGCTGTTCCCGTTCCGGGGACGGATATGCGACACGGCTGTCCCGGATCAGCGCCTTGAGGAGGCGTTCATGAGTTTTATCGTTTGTATTGCCGCGCTCTGTTTCCTGATGTTCGTGGCGTACCGAGGGTTCTCGGTCATTCTGTTTGCCCCGATCGCGGCTCTTCTCGCCGTGTTGCTGACAAGCCCGCAGTCGGTGCTTCCGATTTACAGCGGCCTGTTCATGGAGAACATGGTCGTCTTCGTCAAAAACTACTTCCCGGTCTTTATGCTGGGGGCGCTGTTCGGTAAGCTCATCGAACTGTCCGGCTTTGCCAAATCCATCGTCCATTCGGTGGTCAAGCTTCTGGGCGCGTCCCGTGCGATGCTGTCCATCGTCGCGGTGTGCGCCCTTCTGACCTATGGCGGCGTTTCGCTGTTCGTCGTGGTTTTCGCGGTCTATCCGTTCGCCGTCGAGCTGTTCCGTGAACTCGACATCCCGAAGCGCCTGATTCCGCCGACCATCGCCATGGGCGCCTTCACCTTCACGATGGACAGCCTCCCGGGCACGCCGCAAATCCAGAACATCATCCCGACAACGTTCTTCAAGACCACCGGCATGGCGGCGCCGATCCTGGGCACTCTGGGCGCGCTTTTCATCCTGGCTGTCGGCATGACCTTCCTCAACTGGCGCCGCAAGTCCGCCATCAAGGCCGGCGAAGGGTATGGAACGGGCCATATCAACGAACCGGAGCCGGTCAACCTGGACCATCTGGCCCATCCGGCCATCGCTATTCTTCCCCTGGTGGCGGTCGGCGTCGGCAATCTGGTGTTCACCAATATCATTCCGAAGCTCTATGGTGACACGGCGACCGTGCAACTGACCGAACAGGCCAAGCCCATCGTTCAGCCGGTTTCCCGCATGGTCGGCATCTGGGCCGTCGAAGCCGCCCTTCTGGTCGGCATTCTGATGGTCGTTCTGTTCGCCTGGAACACCATCCGCGCCAAATTCGCCGAGGGATCCCGCTCAGCGATTGCCGGCGCGCTGCTCGCCTCCCTCAACACCGCATCGGAATATGGTTTCGGCTCGGTGATCTCCGCCCTGCCCGGCTTCCTCCTGGTGCGCGACGCCCTGCAATATGTCCCCAACCCGCTGATCAAGGAGGCTGTCAGCGTGACCACGCTGGCCGGCATCACCGGATCCGCCTCGGGCGGCATGAGCATTGCCCTGGCCGCCATGTCCGATCAGTTCATCGCGGCGGCGAACGCTGCCCATATCCCGATGGAGGTCCTGCACCGGGTCGCCGCAATGGCCAGTGGCGGCATGGACACCCTGCCCCACAATGGCGCGGTGATCACCCTCCTCGCGGTGACCGGCCTTACGCACCGCCAATCCTACAAGGACATTTTCGCGGTCACCTGCATCAAGACCTTGGCCGTGTTTTTCGTGATCCTCGTTTACTACCTGACCGGTCTCGTGTAACGGTCCCGGCCTTTGCCGGAACGCCCCATAAGGCCCGGACGCTCATCCGTCCGGGCCCTTTTTCTGTCCCGGCAATCCGGGGCCATCCCTGTCCGCCGGGCCGGTCAGACCGCGATGGCGTGTCCCGCGACCGCCCGCGCAACGCCACAGTTCCCTGCGCTGATCGGTTCCGATCAGCGCAGGCTGGCATGAGCCATCAATTCAAATGAATACTATTTCAGCGACATTAAAACCAAGGGTCGGGTAATAATTCCATAATTTCATGGAGGTCACATTTCCCTAAATGTCTTTGATACATAAACGAGAGTGATGAATACGTTGTTCCACCAGCAAGTTACGGACCTTCCTTGACTTTTACAAAGCCCATGATATTTTTGAGGAAATCCAGGTGGAAAGACTTCGGAAGCATCGCTTCGGCTGGGCTGCGGCATTCCGGCAATTCCCGCCGCCCGCAATAACCACAACCAGGATAGGATGATGTCCCTGTCGACCCCGGCCTTTCCGCCCCCCACCCTTTCCGTGGCAGAATACGCTGCGATGACAGCCTGAGGGGTGATCCATGGAACTCCGCTTGGTCCGATATTTCGTGGCGGTTGCCGAAGAGCTGAATGTCACCCGGGCTGCCGAACGGCTTCACACCGCGCAGCCGTCGCTCAGCCAGCAGATCCGCCAGCTTGAGGAGATGATCGGCGCGCCGCTTTTCTATCGCGAAAAGCACCGGCTGCGCCTGACCGAAACCGGCCAGACCTTTCTGCCCGGGGCCAGGGAAATCCTGGCTTTGGTGGAGCAGGTCTTCAACCAGACGCGCGCGACGGCAAGGAAAGAAGTGGGGACGATCGTCCTTGGGATGGTCCCCGGACCGGAAAAGAAGGTGTTTTCCTATCTTCTCCCCTTCCTTCTGAAATATTATCCGGACATCAAGTTGCATCTGCGGACCATGACGGCTCCGGAGCAGATACAGGCCTTGCAGCGCCGCGAGATCACAGCCGGATTCCTTCGCGGGCCGATCCGTTGCGATGAGATCGCATCGGAAATCTTCATGCGTGAAAATGTCGTCGCGGTTCTGCCCGAAAACAGCGATCTGGCAAGGTTGGAGCGCATTCCGGTGCCCTTGCTTGCCGAAATACCGCTGATTCCGATTTCTCACGATGTCGCGCCGGCGGTCCATGATGTCGTCGGCAAAGTGGAGGCCAGAACCGGCATCAAGTTCAAAATCGGCTTTTGCACCGAAAATCTGATGACATCGATGAATGCCGTCGCGTCGGGTTTGGGCTTCAGCTTTTTTGCCAGTTATGTCGAGGAGATCGTCCCCAAAGGGGTCGTCACACGGCCGATCGATCTCGATCCGCCTCCGACCCTTGACCTGCTGTTCGCTTATCGCAAAGACGACCGCCTGCCGGCCCTGGAAAGGCTTGTGGCCCTGGTCCGCGAGCACTCTCCCCGCCGTTGTGCCGGCGCGACAGAGGAGTCCGACGGGGATTGACATCCGGGTCTCGATGAGGAGACCCGATCGAGACCAGGCCGGCCCGTTTCCGGATCCCGGCCCCCTTCCCTTTTTTGTGTCCACGGCTGCGGCCCCACCGGCGGGGAGGCCGGGACTTTTACAAAGCCCATGAACGGCCCTCCGTCGCCCTCCGGCACCCCACAAGCCACCGGGACCAGGGACCGCCGTCCTCGCCTCATGCCAGACGCCATGGGGCGCCATGCCACCCTGTATTATATATTCAGGGTGCTATTTTCCTATTTCCACTCAACCTAAAAATGCTAGATTGAAGCTCTTGGTATGCAGGTGATGCACCTCAAGCAGCGATGACGCTGAGGGAATTTTGCTTGCCGTTACACTGTTCATACAGCAAAGCGTCCCGGATTTCCGGGTGTTTTATTGCAGAAAGACGGCTTTTCTCCGCTGAAAATTCGTCTGCCAGGGATCCCATCGGACTCCCTGGCGCAGATCACCGCATCGGATCTCTTGAAGTGTCGGCGGATCGCAGCGATGAATGACAATGAACCTCTCAAGTTCCTGGTCATCCTGAACGAAAAGGACGATTTCGCGGAAATCCTCCGTCATCTGGAGAAGGCCCGCTGGCGCCACCGGATCTGCCGGATCGTCCGTTTCTCAGATTTGAAAGACGCTTTGAGGCACTCGTCCTGGGATTTCGTGCTCGCGGATCCGGACCTTAAAAATATGAGTGTTCCCCGCGTCCTTTCTTTGCTTCGCCAGAAATTCCCTGATGTTCCGGTGCTGATGTTGGGAGGGCACATTGGTGAGGAGCGGGCCGCAGACCTCATCACTCGAGGTGCCTGGGAATACATCCTCAAGGACAATCTGTCCCGCCTGATCCCGGCGATCGAACGTTGCCGCAGGGCGCGGGGCAGGCGACAGGCCCGGATGACGGAGGACCGAAAGCTCAGGCAGAGCGAGGAACGGCTCCGACTGGCGCTTGGCGCTTCCCGGACCAGTGCCTGGGAATGGGACATTGTGAATGGAAAAATCCATATTCCCGCGGAATGGCAGCCTCTTGGCAGGGCGTCGCGCGGAACGACCGACCTTGCCCGCATCCTGCAACTGATCCACCCGGATGATCGTCTCCTGGTCATGCTTCATCTGGGCCGCGCTTTGCGACGGCCCCGCCCGGTCACGGCGACGTTCCGACTGACATATCCCGACGGCCGGACGCGCAAGGTGGCCATCGAGGCGCAGCCTCATTTTGACGCGCAAGGACGACCGGTGCGGATGGTCGGCTTGATTGAGGACATCTCCGACCGCCACTCCGCCACCGCCACCATACAACTCCGCCGTGCCGCCGACATTGTGAACAGTACGCAGGAGGGTATCGTCGTCACCGATGCACAGGGAGTCATCCTGGCGGTCAACCGGGCGGCCTGCGAAATCACCGGTTTCGCCGAGGAGGAGTTGATCGGCGACAGCATGCGGCTGATCAATTCGAACCGCCACGACATGACGTTCTTCCGGCAGATTTTCGACGTGATCGCCACCGACGGTTTCTGGCAGGGCGAAATCTGGAATCGCCGCAAATCCGGAGAGATGTTTCCCGCCCTGATGACCATCAGCACGCTCCAGGGAGGCAACGGAGACATCGCCACCTATGTCGGGACCTTCGTCGATATGACGCGGATCAAACAACCGGAACAGCAACTCCAGCATCTTGCCCATCACGATCCCCTGACCGATTTGCCGAACCGGTTGCTCCTGCTGTCGCGGCTCGACCACGCCATCGACCGGACAGCCAGGGACGACCGATGCGGTGCGCTTCTCACTCTCGGTCTGGATCGCTTCACGAATGTCAATGACAACCTGGGTCATCCGACCGGCGACATGTTGTTGCAGATGGTGGCGCTGCGGTTGCGGGCACGACTGCGGGAAAGCGATACACTGGCACGGCTTGGAGGCGATGAATTCGCGGTCCTTCTTGAAGGGATCGCCGATGCGGGCGACGCCGCGACAGTCGCCCAGTCCCTGGTCGACGAAGTCGCCAAACCGTTCACCATGCCGAACGGGGCCTGTCTTTACATCGGTATCAGCATCGGCATCAGCCTGTTCCCGGACGATGGAGACGACACCCCGTCGGTTGTCCAAAATTCCGATGCCGCGCTTCATCAGGCGAAGAGTGCCGGCGGAGGACGTTTCCGTTTCTATACAGAACAGATGACTGTTGCCGCCAATGCGCGTGCCACGCTTGAGGCGCAGTTGCGCCAAGGTGTCGAAAGCCACGAGTTCTTCCTCGACTATCAGCCCCAGGTCAGTCTCCGCGACCATAGAATGACCGGCGTCGAAGCCCTGGTCCGGTGGCGCAATCCCGCCACCGGTCTTATCCCTCCGGCCCAGTTCATTCCACTGGCCGAGGAAACCGGTCTGGTGGGGCCGCTGGGAACCTGGATCCTGGAGCAGGCCTGCCGTCAAATGAGGGGCTGGCTTGATGCCGGTGTGACCCTTGATGTCATGACCGTCAATCTTTCGGCCGTCCAATTCCGCCAACCGGCGTTTGCCGAAACTGTTGCTGCGATTCTGGCCGATAGCGGTCTTTCGCCGGGCTGCCTGGAACTGGACATTACGGAAAGCGGCTTGATGGAACTCGGCCATGGTTCCGAAGCGACGTTGGAGGGGTTGAAGACCCTGGGAGTCAGACTGGCGATCGATGATTTCGGAACCGGATGCTCGTCCCTCGCTTATCTCCGGCGCTTGCGGATCGACAAGCTCAAGGTTGACCAAAGCTTTATCCGCGACATCCCCGGGGATTCCTCCGCCGTCGAAATCGCCACCGCTGTGGTGGCGTTGGGGCGGACCCTGCATGTCGAGGTGCAGGCCGAAGGAGTTGAAACCGAGGATCAGCGCGACGCGCTCCGCCGCCTGGGGTGCACGACGGCGCAGGGCTTTTTGTTCGACCGCCCCCTTCCCCCGTCACTGCTGGCAGAGCGTTGGTTCCCGAGGACCGGTCCACGATGAGCTCTCGGAGGGGCCGGCGGATGGCGCAGTCCCCAAATGAGGATTGGTGAAAATTATCAATTAATCACTTATGGCAAGGGCCCGTTCTTCAAAGACGACCGTCACATTCAGTCAAACCGGCAGGGTCTTCACCGGAAAGGAAACCGTCGCCATGGGCAATCATCGCGTATTTCCATTCTCCTTGACCTCTGTTTTCTCCTGTCCCGCCCTATCAGCACGTCGCCGCCCGCGCCGCATCCCGCTGATAGCGGCACTTTCGGGTGTGATTCTCCTCCTTGCCGGCAGCCTGCCGGCAAGGGCTCTTCCCAGTTTCGCCGCCCAGACCGGTCAACCGTGCGCAGCCTGCCATGTCGGCGCTTTCGGCCCGCAACTGACCCAGTTCGGGCGAGACTTCAAGCTCTACGGCTATGTCGCGGCGGAGCCGGGGAAAAGTCATTTTCCACCGATCTCACTCAGCGACCAGATGGTCTTCACCCACACCCAGAAAGACCAGCCCCCGGGGTCGGTGTTTCCCCCGCGGTTCAGCAAAAACGATAATTTCTCACCAGGGCAGGAAGTATCGATTTACTACGCGGGAACGATTATCCCCAAAGAACTGGGCGGTTTTATCGAAGTCCATTACGAATCGGCGAGCAGCACGATCTCGCTCTCCAATGTCGATATCCGACATGCGCAGGAAGGACGTCTCTTCGGATCCGATATGGTCTGGGGGGTGACGCTCAATGACAGCCCGGCCGTCACCGACATCTGGAATTCGACGCCTGTCTGGGGATTTCCTTATTATTCGTCCGCGTTGGCCCCCACGCCGGTCGCGGACACCGTCCTCGGCCAGACCTCCACCAATGCGTTCGGCCTCGGCCTTTACGGCCTGTGGAGAGAGCTGCTTTATCTGGAATTCGATCTCTATCGGCAGCTTCCCAAGGGGGCAAACCAGGTCCTGGGGCATCCGATCGCCAATATCGACATCGCGGACGACGTGACCCCTTACTGGCGGGCGGCGATCCAGCATCTTTTCGACAATGACCGGCAATATGTCGAGATCGGCACCCTGGGTCTGTCGACGTCCATTCGTCCAGGCGGCGACAATTCGACAAGTCATCATGACCACTATCTCGATGTCGGCGTCGATGCCAACTATCAGTGGTACGCCGATCCCAACGACGTCCGGGCTCCGGTTGTTTCCGCGCACGCCATCTATCTTCACGAGGACCAGAGTCTCGATGCCAGCCGGATCCTGTCCGGGTCCAATGCGAAGGACCATTTGGATACGTTCCGCGCCGACGTCTCCGTCGCCATCGATGCGACCTACACGCCGACCATCGGGTATTTCCGCAGGACAGGATCGACCGATCCCTCCGGTCATTGGGGCACCGATGTCACCGGAAACACTGTGACGAATCCGAAAAGCGCCGGATGGGTCTGGGAAATGACCTATGTGCCCTGGGGCAAACCCGACTCCCTTTTCCAGCACACCAACATGCGATTGACGGCGCAATACACCTATTACACGGCCTTCAATGGAACATCCACGCATGCGACAGACAATAATACCCTGATGCTGATGGTGCATTTTACACTTGGCGTTAATAACTGAGCTCAATTTCGTGAAAAGGCTGGTGAAAATGCGAAAAATATCGACAGCTTCAATCGTTGTTGCATGCTGCGCGATACTGCCATCGGCAGATGCGGCAGACATCTCGATAGATCAGGCCAATAAAACATTCAGTCAACCATCTGTGACGGTCAAAACCGGAGACCGCCTCATCTTCAAGAATGGTGATGATGTGACACACAACATCACCATCGAGGATAAGGATGGCAACGGTGACGACAAGGGAATGCAGAAGCCGGGAGAGGAGATTTCCGAGAAATTCGACGCGGCCGGTGAGTTCACAGCCCGGTGCCAGATCCACCCACGCATGAAAATGAAAATTACCGTTCAGTAAAAATAAGAAATCCATACACAACCGTCTACTGAGGGACAGATGCGGGATAACGGATTCATTACAGCCCATGAGATCGACGTTCTGGAGAACATGCAAATTGTTTCCAAAACGGATCCTGGTGGGCGAATTACGTTTGTGAATCAGGACTTCATTGATATCAGTGGTTTTTCAATCGAGGAACTGATTGGCGCCCCGCACAATATTGTCCGCCATCCGGACATGCCCCCGGAGGCCTTTGCCGATCTCTGGACCACGATCAAGGGGGGATCGCCCTGGCAGGGATTAGTCAAGAACCGGTGCAAAAATGGCGATTTCTATTGGGTTCAAGCGTCTGTCACCCCCCTTGTGGAGGCCGGGACCGCGGTGGGATATATCTCCGTGCGGTCGCGCCCCAATCGAAAGGATGTGGAAGCCGCTGAGGCGGTCTATGCCCGTTTCAGAAACCGCAGCAATGGAACGCTCAGATTTTCCGGCGGCCGTGTCATCGACATGGGCCTTGCCGCCCGCATCTCGCGCTCGTTTTCCAGTATCGTCTTCAGGCTGAACGCCGCCTTCCTTCTGCTGATCATTCTCAGTATTGCCGTTGGCGGCACCAGCCTCTCCGGTATGCGGCTGTCCAATGAATCGCTGCGACAGGTTTACGAGGACCGCGCCGTCCCGATCGTTCAGCTCGCCAAGATCAACGACCAGGTGCGCGACGTCGCGTTCCAGATGGCGCTTTTGCAGAACGAACTGACAGCGGGAAACCCGGTCGCCGCCCGCGCCGGGCGTATCCGCAAGATCGTCGATCAGGTGACCCTCCAGATCGGCAAGGTCGAGGGATGGATGGCGACCGCCGAGGAGAAGGACGCGGGACGCAAACTGGCGGATGCGGTCGGGACGTTTTTCGGAACGGTCGTCACGCCGGCGCTCGACGCCGCGGGCCGCAACGATGGGGAGGCCGTCAAAAAGCTGACATCACAATTGGCGTCGGTGTTTCATAACGTGACCGTCGCGCAACAGGAGCTGTTCGGCGTCGAAATCCTGGGGGCCGGCGACGCATATGAGGCGGCAAGCCGGCATTTCCATATCCTGGCCGGTGTCGTGGCCGGTGCCATTCTGTTTGCCATCCTGGCGTCCATTCTGCTGGGCCGGTTCCTGTTACAGTCGATTCACCGGCCGATGAAACGCCTGGAATCCTATTTCATCGACATCGCCCGCAACGATTTCCAGAAGGACATCCCGCAGGAAGCCGCCAGGGAATTCTGGCACACCATCGCGATGTTGCAGGCGATGAAGGTCCGGCTCGCCGTTTCAGTCCACGAGAATGCCGCCATCAGCAGGCAATCGCAGGAGTTGATTCACCGCGAAATGCTGACGCTGACCGAAGTTCTGGACGGCGAAATCCAGGAAACCGTCACCGACATCTCCTCGCAGGCCCACAGGTTAAACGACAGCGCCGTCCGCCTTTCCCAGATCGCCGCCGATCTTCACAATTCGACGGAACAGGCGACCCTGTCCATTTCCACGGCGGCCGGCAATGTCCAGACGATGGCAAGTGCGACGACCGAACTGGAAACGTCCAGCCGGGAAATTCTGGCCCAGGTGGCCAACAGCTCGCGCCTCGCGGCGTCGGCCCGCGAGCGGGGAGATGATGCCAGTCACAAGGTTGCGACGGTCACGGATGCCGCGGCCCGGATCGGCAATGTCGTCGGGATGATCCAGGCCATTGCCGGACAGACGCGGATGCTGGCCCTCAATGCCACCATCGAGGCCCAGCGGGCTGGCGATGCCGGCAAAGGATTTGCCGTCGTCGCCGACGAAGTGAAGGGCCTTGCCCGCCAGACGGAAAGCGGCATAGCCAATGTTCAGGCGCAGACCGGCGAGATCGACCGGACCACAAGGGATGCGGCCGACACAGTGGCCTCGGTCGTCGAAGCGATCCGGGATATCGACGCGATCGGAACGGAAGTGGCCCGCGCCGCCGATGAACAGAGATCCGCGACCAGTGAAATTATGAAAAGCGCGGTCCAGGCGGCGGAGCATACCGCGTCCGTTTCCGATCAGATGAAGGCCATGATGCAGGGCGTCGATATGACGAGCCGGACGGCCGCCAGGGTTTCCGATCTGGCGTCGATGGTCAGCCGGGACATCGGGTCTCTGCAACGGCGGCTGAATGCCGTTCTGCGGTCGTCCTACGGATCCGATCATGAGGCGGATGGCCGGGTTTCGGCGGCAATCCCGTTCACCGCCAATTTCGGAAGTCAGCGATATGACGGATACACCGGAGATCTGTCGACACGGGGGGCGCTTTTGATCGTCGCCTCCCGGGGCATGCCGGAAACGGATGTCGGCACCGTCACATTTGAGACTGTCGGCACAGTCAATGCCCGCGTCCTGACGGAAAGCGCCTCGGGATTCCATGTCCGTTTCGAAGATGTGGCCCATCGCGACGCGGAGGCCTTGCGGCGGGCCATTGACAGGGCGGCCCGGGAGGATCAGGGCTATCACGAGATCGCGACAGGCGTGGCGCAACGTGCGATCGAGGCCGCCGACAAAGCCCTGAGCGCCGGGACGCTGACCCGGGCTGAACTGTTTTCGATCGATTACGATCCGATCGCGGGAACGGATCCGCGCCAGTTCCTGGCGGGTCATACCCTCTTCGCCGAAGCCGCATTCTGCCCGCTTTTGGAGGAGGCTCTGGCGCGGGACGATCGGATCGCCTTTTGCTGCATCACCGATCGCAACGGCTATGTCGCCGCTCATAACCGGAAATTCTCCGAGCCGCAACGCCCCGGCGACCGCGACTGGAATACGGCCCATAGCCGCAACCGGCGGATTTTCGAGGACCGGAATGGCATTCTGGCGGCAAGAAATACCAGGCCCATCCTGTCCCAGACCTATGCCCGCGACATGGGGGGACAGGGATTTGTGCTTTTGAAGGAGATCGACGCGCCGATCACGATTGACGGGGAGCACTGGGGCGCCGTCCGTCTGGGCCTGAAACTGGACCAACGGGTCTCGGGCGATTCCGGAGGCGGCGGAAAATGATCCGCTGGATGGGATGGTTGCTGCCCGTTCTGACACTGATCACCAGCCTGTTCCCGCTTTTCCCGGCATCGGCTGCCGAAGATCCGGACCTTCCCCGCCCCCCGGAAATCACCAGCCGGCATGGCGTCCTGCGGGTAACGCTGGTCGCCGGCCCGCAAACTGTGGTTATCGACGGAGTTTCCTTCAACGCGCAAACGTTCAACGGCAGCTATGCCGGCCCTCTTCTGCGCGTTCATCCGGGAGACCGGATGATTATCCGGCTGGTCAACCATCTGACAGAATCTACCAACCTTCATTTTCACGGCATCCAGACGTCGCCACGGGGCAACGGCGACAATGTCGCCGTCGTCGTCCGTCCCGGCCGGGAATTCACCTACCGGATCCGCATCCCGGAGTTCCAGCCTCCCGGAATGTACTGGTATCACTCCCACTACCACGGCATGGCACAGAAGCAGGTCAATGCCGGTCTGAGCGGCGGATTGCTGGTCGAAGGGCTGTCACGGCGGATTCCCGAATTGGCGGCAGTCCGGGACCGTGTTCTGGTTGTCAAGGATCATGAGATCGAAGAGGACGCCCCCGACGCCGAACAATCGCCCGACCGTCACAATCTTCTGGTATCCGTCAATGGCGCGGCCGGTTTCACGATCCGGATGCGCTCCGGCGAGACGGAACTGTGGCACATCAGCAACCAGAGCTCCGACCGGCTGCTGCATCTTTCCATCTCCCAGCATGACCTGAGAATCGTCGGGGTCGACGGCGATACCGTCACCCATGCCTTTTCCGACCGCGCGGTGGTGGATGTTCTGCCCAGCGGTCGGGTCAGCGCCCTGATCACAGCCCGGGCCCCCGGCCGCTACGAGATCCGTGCCAACAAGGTTCTGACCGGCCAGGGGCCGAACCAGACGCTTTATCGCGTTGTGGGATGGCTGGATGTTTCCGGGTCTGATGTCAGCGAGACCTTTCAGGGAATCAGGCGTTTTCCGGGACAGAGAGATTTGCGGGACGCGAAAATCGACGTCAAACGAACCGTGATTTTTTCGCAATCACAAGATGGGCGACAGTTTTTCGTCGACGGACGCACCTTCGATCACCTTCGGACCGATGCGCGCGTTCCATTGGGAAACATTGAGGAATGGACGATCCGCAATCTGTCCTATGACCTGCATGTGTTCCACATTCACCAGTTGCCCTTTCAGGTGGTGGAGGTCAATGGCTCTCCCAGGCCGTTCGACGGTTATGTCGACACGGCCGCAGTCCCGGAGGTCGGCGAAATCAAGATCCGTCTGGCTTTCACCAACCCCGAGATCGCGGGGCGCTTCGTTTACCACTGCCATCTGCTGGAACATGAGGACAAGGGCATGATGGCGACCATCGAGGTCTATGACCCGGCCGTCCTGCGAAGGACCGTCGCGCGTCGTCCGAAATTCACTCTGACCGACCAGAGGGGGACAAAAGTCACGGAACACAGTCTGGCCGGACATTATTCCCTGATCTATTTCGGCTACACCCATTGCGGGGATCTTTGCCCAACCACCCTGTCGACCATGGCCGATGCCCTGGACGCGCTGCGACCCCGCCTGCCCCCCATCCTGCCCGTCATGGTTACAGTCGATCCCGATCGCGACCGGCCTGCCGATCTTGGGGAGTATGTCGCCCAGTTCAGCCCGGCCATGCTGGGATTAACGGGACCGTCCGCCAACATTCTTGCCCTGGCGCGCCAGTTTGGCGCCTTTTTCGAACGGGCGGGCAGTGGCGAGGATTACACGATCGACCACACCTCCGACCTTTATCTCGTCGGTCCGGACGGACGTTTCCTCGCCACTTTTCCCTACGGCCTGTCCTCCGGGGATCTGGCGGACGCGATCGCCGCCAAAATCCAGTCCCCCGGCGACGACACGTCGCCCCAGCCCGTCAGCCGCTCTGACGACGATCAGTCGTCCTCCAATCCCGTACCGAAGGCCGGATGGAAGGTGACCGCGCCAGCCGGCGCAGCACCCACCAGCGGCAAGGCCAGCACCACCTCCGGCGAAACGCCCTCCAGCGCCAGACAGGAAACCGACCGGTAGCCGAAGCGCCTGTAATAGCCGGGGTCGCCCACCAGGATGCAACCGCGCCCGCCAAGACGGGCGATGCGGTCGAGGCCGGTCCGCATCAGGAGACTCCCGATGCCACGCCCCTGCCATTCCGGGAGAACCGACAGCGGTCCGACACCGAACCATGTGCTCTCCTCTCCGCCGATGGAGATCGGCGAGAAGGCGATATGCCCCACCGGCGTATTACCGTGGAAAGCGATCAACGACAGGGTCAAGGCTCGCGCCCCCCGAAGCGCGTCGACAACGCGAGATTCGGTATGGCGGCTGTGGGGCATAGTTTCAAATGCCCGCGTGATAAGAGGTCGAAGAGCGGCGACGTCTTCCTCCCGCTCGTCGAGGATTGTGATTGAGGTCATGGCGATATCCTTCAGGACAATCAAAGGTCGCGTCGCCCGGTACGGGCGCGCAGATAAACCCTTTTTGTGTCAATGTCTTAGCGATTGTCTGGTTGTGGCCGTACAGCCTCGCGCCCCTGACGCGAGATCCTGTAGGGGCCGCCGGCCTCGGATCGGATCAAACGCTTGCGTCGCAGCTTTTCGAAGACCTGCATAGTGCAGTCGCCGAGCCGGTAGCCGTCACGGGTGAAACAATCGATATCGGAAATCCGGGTTGTGCCCGGAACGCGTTGGTGACGGATCAAACCGCCCTGAGCCAGCACATGCAGGACGCGCTGCTCGCTCCTCGATAAATTCATTACGGAAAACCTTGGCCGAAAACCAAAACATCACCGTTCCCGGTCGCGTCGCGTCAGCGAACGCTCCAGGTGGTGCTGCGGTCCGTCCCCTCAAATCAGGGACGTCAGCAGGCTCCCGCAATCTCCAGCATCAAGGCTCCAAAAGACGTGCCGGCGGACATCATCGTCCGCCGGCACCGGTCGTGATAGGGGCAAGCACAGGCCCTGTCAACGGGAAAGGTCCGTCCTGGCGGTTCCGTTCACCGCGGGACGTCCCGCATGGGAAATCGACGGCGCGAACGGCGGATGCGCAAAGACCCGCGGTCAATGAGCGCCGCCGCCGCCCGCGCCGGCCTGTGCTTTCGTCATGCCAAGCGACACCGCCATCGCAATGATGAGAAGGGCTCCGAGGAGAAAGAATGCGTCGCTGAACCCCATGATCGTCGCCTGAAGATGGATGCTCTTGCCCACCGCCTCCAGGGCTTTGTGCCAGGCCAGTTCCGGGTCGGTCACACCATGGTTGATGAAGGTCTGCTGAAGCCCGGCGAGACGCTGTCTGGTGGCGGCCTGGAACACCGAGACATCCGTGTTGATCATGGCCGAATGGAATTGCTCCCGCCGTGTCAGAAAAGTTTGAAGGATCGCGGTTCCGAAAGCGCCGCCGAGATTGCGCATCATGTTGAACAGCCCGGAAGCGGCCCCCGCTTCAGCATGGGCGATTCCCGCCATGGCCACCACCGACAGCGGTGTCATCACCAGGGCCTGACCAACGGCACGGACAATGTTCGGGATGAGCAGTTGCTCCCCGCCATAATATTGCGACAGATGGATGTTGAGCAGAAAACTGGCGGCGAAGACACCAAGCCCCCCGACCACCAGGAAACGGATGTCGAAACGCTTCATCAGCACCGGAACGAACGGGATCAGCAACAGTTGCGGCAGTCCGGTCCAAGCCATGACCGCACCGATCTGCTGCGAATCATAAGCCTGCGTCTGCGACAGATAGAGCGTCAGGATCAGACCTGAGCCATAGAGGGCAAATCCCAGCAATGTATTCGCGGTCAGCCCCAGGGCGAAATTCCTGTCACGCAGCAACTTCAGGCGAATCAACGGGCGTTCCACCGTGAGTTCAATCGCGAGAAACAGCAGAAGGGAAACCGCGGCGATCACCGACAGCCGCACGATGAAGGGGGACCCGAACCAGTCATCCTTGTTTCCCTCTTCGAGGACCGTCTGAAGACATCCGAGACCGACGGACATCGCCACGATTCCCGCCCAATCGCCGGTTTTCAGAAGGTCAAGGCGCATCGGCGACGGTTCCAGCGCGTAGTAGAGCGCTCCCAGCATGATCGCTCCGGGGACGAGGTTCAGGTAAAAAACGTACTTCCATCCGTAATTGTCGGTCAGGAATCCGCCGATGGTCGGGCCGATGGCGGGAGCGAACGTGGCGGTTATGGCGAACAGGGCCATGCCCACCGGTCTCTGCGATTTCGGCAGTTGCGTGACGACGATGGTAAAGGCCAGCGGGATCAGAACGCCGCCGCAGAACCCCTGAATACCGCGCAGCGTAACCATCTCGCCCAGTGACGCGGCATTGCCGCACAGGGCCGAGAAAGCGAGAAACAGCACCACATTGGTGATCATGTAGCGCCTGAGGGAAAAGACACGGCTCAAAAAATCGGTCAACGGGATCACAATGATCTCGCCGATGAGATAGGAGGTGACGACCCATCCGCCGTCGTCGATACCCGCGCCGATGCCTCCCTGGATCTGAGCCAGGGAGGCATTGGTGATCTGGATGTTGAGCACCGCCATGAAGGCGCCGAGGACAGCCCCCAGAACACCGATCCAGGTCTTGAGATCCGCCCTCTCCCTGACGTGGTCTCCGCCCCGGGAACTGCCGGCAGTCGCCTGTGACGTGGCGGACGCAGGACCGCTGTCAGTCATTCTGCCCCTCCGGCCGGATCAACGCGCGGCCACCGCATGGTCGGAAACCGGGTTCCTGGCGTCCGCCAGGGCCTGTTCCTTGGTGTCGATTGTCGGCTGAACCGACATGCCCGGGCGCAGGCGATCACTGGCGGCAATCCGGTCCAGGGTGATCTTCACGGGAATCCGTTGCACCACCTTGGTGAAATTGCCGGTCGCGTTATCGGGCGGCAACAGCGCGAATTCCTGCCCGGCGGCCGGCGCGACACTATCAACATGTCCCTGGAAGACGACACCCGGGAAGCTGTCCACGGTGATGTCCACCGACTGGCCCTTGTGGACATGGGTCAACTGGGTTTCCTTGAAATTCCCGACCACATAGACGGATTGCAGCGGAACCAGAGCCATGAGTTGGGTTCCCGCCTGGACATACTGCCCGACCCGCAGGGTCCGGTTGCCGACCGTTCCGCCGATGGGCGCAACGAGGGTCGTGTAGCTGAGGTTCAGTTCCGCCTGCGCGACAACCGCCTGATCGTGGGTCAGCGCGGCGCGGGCTTTCGCCAGCCCGGTGTTCAACACCTCGATTTCCTTTTCCGCGGCGGCCAGTGCCGCACGGTCGCGAACCAGCGCCGCGTTCTTCTGTTGAATATCCGAAGCCGCCTGCTGGGCGCGCTGCACGGTCCCGTATCCGGTCTTCTGAAGGTCCCGGTAGCGGTCCAGTTCCTGCTGCGCGAAAACCCGAGCCGCCTCATCGACAGCGATGGCGGCCCGTGCCTGTTCCACCATCTGATGCTGCTGATCGATCTGAGCCAGGATATTGGCGACGGTGGCCTGCGCTGCCTCCGCATCCGCCTTCGCCTGCTCAAGGGCATTGCGGAAATCCCGGTCATCGATCCGGGCGACGGCCTGGCCGGCGGAGACTGTCTGATTGTCCTCCACCAGCACCTCCGAAATATACCCGGACACCTTGGGCGCCACCGTCGTGTAGTCGGCGCGAACATAGGCGTCGTCGGTGGTTACCTGGAAGCGGTCCTCGGTCCACCACCGGTAGCCCCACCCCGCCGCCACAACCACCAGGGCCAGGGCGGCCCCGCCCATCAACCCCTGCCTTACCCGGATCGCCATATCAAACTCCGCTAAACCGAACCGTCTAGTACGGAACAATCTGGTGATCATCCGACCATTCGTCAAGAACATGATGTGGGAAAATGCAGACTTCCGTTGCATAGCTGCCCTTACGCTCTTGCGGCCGGTTGCGTTCGACGCATATTCCGTACTAACTATTACGAGGCTTTGCAAAGGACAGTCAGAACGATGGCCATGACCGGAACCCCGGGACGCGCGACCAGAACGAGACGCACCTGCGAGAATATTCTCGATGCGGCCAATGCCGTGTTTCTGGAGCGGGGTTATAGCGGTGCCAGCATCGACGCCATCGTCGAGCGTGCCGGCTGTTCCAAGGAGACCGTTTATGCCCATTTCACCAACAAGGCCGGCCTTCTGAAGTCGATCGTCGAACGGGGGACGGAAGTCTTCCGACACAAACTGGATCTGGTCGAGGAGGACCGGCCGATCAAGGATGTGCTGCTGGATGTGGCGAAGGGCTATCTGATTTTCATTCTGACGCCCGAAATGCAGGCGTTCTACAGGCTGGTCATCGCGGAAAGCGGACGGATGCCGGAGGTTGGTGATGTCTTCTACCGCCAGGGACCCGAGATCACCGCAAACCGCCTGGCCGCCAGGCTGCGCCTCTGGCAAAGGGACGGTCTCATCTCCCCCGACGATCCGGATCGCGCGGCCGTCATTTTCTTCGCCATGCTGCGCGGGGATCTGCAATGGCGTGTCCTGTTCAACGCGACACGGAGCCCGACTACGGTCGAGATCGACGCCCATGCGGCGTTCGTCGTCGATGGTTTCCTGGCACTGTGCCGGTATCGCGATCCCGCCACCCGGTCGCCCGGCGATCGCGGCTGACTCTCGACTGGTGAGCAGCCTCGCGTCTGGAAGGAATGGTCTGATGACATGCGGATGGCGTACCGTCGCTACTTTGGCTTTGGCCCTGTTGGTATCCGTGCCTCTTCCTTCCGAAACGGAGGCGGCTCCGGCGTCAGCCTGCGACGCGCTGTCCTCGGCCGTCGAGAATGGCGTCGGGCCGGTCTTCGTGGCCAGTTTTCCGACCGCTCCGGCGGGGCCTCTGCACGGGTCCGCGTTCCTTTATGACAATGCCGTGGCTGCGATAGCCCTCTCGGGTTGCGGCGATATCGCCAAGGCGCGCCGGATCGGCGATGCGATCCGCTATGCCCTCGACCATGATCGTTTCTGGCACGACGGACGGCTGAGAAACGCCTATGCCGCCGGGACGCCCGGTCCCGGTGACGTCAAGCTGCCGGGATGGTGGGATGCCGACCGCAATCAGTGGCTGGAGGACCGATATCAGGTCGCCTCCGACACCGGCAACATGGCCTGGGCCATGCTGGCCCTGATGGCGGTGGACAAGGCCGTGCCCGGAGCCGGATATCGCGACGCCGCCGCCACGATCGGCCGGTGGATCGCCGGAAGGAAGGACGCCCGGGGAGCCGGCGGCTTCACCGGCGGAACCTTTGGCCATGAACCGGCTCCGACGGCCATCTCATGGAAATCTACCGAACACAACACGGACCTCGCGGCCGCGTTCGGATTGCTCGCCAATGCCACCGGCGGGCCGGAATGGCGCGAACTGGCAGCGGCGGCGACAACCTTCGTCCAGGCCATGTGGGCCGATGAGCGCGGCGCCTTTGTCACCGGCACCGGGGACGATGGCGTGACCATCAATCCGATGCTGGCCCTGGACGCGCAGGTCTGGCCGCTTCTGGCGCTACCGGATGCCATCCGGCGCTATGACGTCATCGGCCGCACCATCGAGGCCTCGCTGGCGGTTGGCGACGGTGTGGCCTACGGCCCGGTCCGCGACGGCGTCTGGACGGAGGGGACCGCCCAGGCGGCCCTCCTTGACCGGCTTGCCGGCCAACAGGACAAAGCCCGCCGCCGGCTGTCCGCCCTCGCCCCCCAACGCCTCGCCGACGGCAGCTATCTGGCGACATCGACGGCAAGCCTGCCGACCGGTTTCGTTCTCGCGACGGATCCCTCCAAGCCGAGGCTCTATTTCCGGCTTCCCCATCTTGCCGCCACCGCCTGGGTGGCGCTCGCGGAATGCGGCTTCAATCCGTTCACCGCGACGGGCGCTTTGCCTGCACCTCACTCGTGACAGATGCGGGGCAGGCCGGCGCGAGGGAGCCGGCCCTGGCCCAATCGCCGCCCCGACGACATTCCCATCAGAGACTCAGGCCGGAAAAGGGGAGCCCCTGAACTCGGGCAGATTTTCGGCACGGGCGGAAAACGCCGTCAGCGCCGGGTATTCCGCCGCCGTAACGACATCGGCAAGAACGCCCTGGGTGAACCTCCAGGCCACCGCCATCGTAATGTCGGCCTGAAATGGCCGGGCGCCCGGCAGCCAGACGTCTCCCGACCCAATCTCCGCTTCGAGGAGTCTATAGGCGGTCAGAAGCTGCCCCCGGATACGATCGATCCAAGGTTGATACCGTTTCTCCGCCGGACGCAGATTGAATTCATAGACCATTTGGACCGTTTTTTCGCAGGCGGCCAGCGCCAGGCCCGTCAATCTCTGTCCGCGCGTGAAATCCTCCGCGCTGACCGGGTAAAGGCTGCGATCCGGCGGAACCAGCCGTTCCAGATAATCGAGGATCAGGGTGGATTCGAGGAGTGTTATGCCATCCTCCGTCACCAGGGTCGGCGCCTTCACCACGGGATTGATCGCGGCGAAGCCGTCGTACTGGCTGAAAACGGAGAGGGAGTCATGGGAAAACGGAAGTCCAAGGAACCGCATGGAAACCGCAACGCGGCGGACATAGGGCGAATCGAGCATACCGATCAAGCGCATAGGCCACCCCTTCATCAAAGGATCATGGAAACCCGAGATATTGGCAGATGACGTCAGAGCTCCGAACCCGGATGACCGGGATGGTCCCTTTATCCGTTATGTCCGCATGGAAGACTGTGAAAAAAGGACACCGGATGGCGCGGATATCCGCCATCGGGCCGGCCCCGGGCTTTCCGACTTCTCAGCCTGGCGGAAGCGGGTACTGAGGCCTCCCCCCACTCTCCAAGACACACCCTGTCCGCATTTCGCCGGGATGGCGGCGAAATAACGCGTCCCGTTCCGCGTTCCGGACCGGGCGGCCGGCGTCATGGTGTCACAGCCGTTGCGCAAAGGCCAATCCGACGGCCCATCATGCGCCGCATGCCCTATTCCAGGGGCAGCTTTCGCCATCGACAGTTTTCCTGAGCCGACGCGCCGGACGCTCCGCCGGCGTCAGACCAACCGGCTGTCGCCTGATCCCGTCAGGCCGGTCCGCTGACGCCCGACGATCCGAAAAGAATTGCAAAACCTTGCAGGGCCCGGTCAACCAACTGGTCGTCGGTCAGTCCCTCGGGGCGTTCCAGGCGCCCCTGGATCGTCAGGGAGGCGAGGCCGTGCCCCAGGACCCATCCCGCCAGAGCGGCGCTCCGCGCGCCTCCGGAACCAGGTTCGAGTCCGGAATCCTTTGCAATCACGGCCTGGACCAGCGTGAAGGAGCGGGTTCTGGCGTCGGCGAGGCCGACGGCCGACTCATCGCCGATGAATTCCGGACCGAACATCAACTGGTAGAGGCAGGGATTGCGGCAGGCGAACCGGAAATAGGCGAGAGCGGCTTCCCGAAGAAGCGATCCCGGCGCGGCCGTTGCCGCCCTTTCCTCGACCGCCACCGCCAGCTCCCGGAAGCCCTGGGCCGCCAGATGCCCCAGCAACGAGGCCCGGCTGTCAAAATGATGATAGGCGGCGGCCGGGCTCACTCCAATCCGCGCCGATACCGCCCTGAGGGACAGCTTGGCCGGCCCCACTTCCTCCAGCATGGCTCGCGCCGCATCCAGAAGCAGCGTATCCAGATGACCGACGTGATAGGTCGGCCGGTCGACCGTCCTCGTTTTTGCCTTCGCCACCGTTTTCACCACCCGCTCAGAGAAATCGTACGATCGGACGTTTGGGACCTGTCGCAATACACGGGCTTCAGGTCATGCATCAACAAGCCGTTATCCTGCCGATCGCGGGCCCGGGACGCAACCTGACGGCGAGGACGCCACTTACAAAAAATGCTGTCAATTTCGATAACTTAACATCGATAACATTCTTGACACTGTTTATTTTTGTTGTCCATCATCGCGTGCCGGATGACGGGGTGTGATGACGGCGTGGTCCGGCGTGGTTTCAATCTATCACCCGTGGAGAGTAGAAGCATGTCCGGTTCCTGGTCCAGGTCGTTCGATTGTTTCGATCTCGCTGTCACCGACGGAATAGCCCGTCTTCACCTCAACCGGACCGACAAGGCCAATAGCCTTTCCCTGCCCTTCTGGCGTGACCTGCCCGACGCTCTCGCCCGGTTGGACCAGCCGGGCGATGTCCGCGCCCTGGTGGTTTCCGCGGAAGGAAGGATCTTTTGCGGCGGTCTCGACCTGGATGTTTTCCAGTCGGCCCCCGTGCTTCAAGCCCGAAATCCGGCCATGCGACAGGGACTTTACGATACCGTGCTCGCGATGCAGGATGCTCTGACCGCCTTTGAACGCGCCCGCTTCCCTGTCATTGCCGCGGTCCAGGGGCCTTGCATCGGAGGCGGCCTTGACCTTGTTGCCGCCTGCGATGTCTGTCTGGCAAGCGAAGCCGCCAGTTTCCGCATTGAGGAAACCAATCTCGGCATGATGGCCGATCTCGGGACCCTCCAGCGTCTGCCACGCCTGATCCCTTCCGGTGCCGCCCGGTTGCTGGCGTTGACAGGCGAGACCCTGTCGGCGGCGGAGGCCTTCCGTCTCGGTCTGGTGTCACGCCTTTATCCCGACGCTGACGCCCTGTCGACCGGAGCGACGGACGTCGCACGCCGTATCGCCGAACGGTCGCCGCTGGCCATCTGGGGGATCAAACGTTCGATGCTCTACGCGCGCGACCACGGCGTCCCCCAGGCGCTGGACCACGCGGCGGCATTGCAAAGCGCCATTCTGAACGGCGGGGACATCCTTCGGTCGATCGAAGCCCGATCCCGGAAGTCGGTCCCGGACTTCCCCGATCTATGGGACAGATCTTCCGACCATCCGGTTTCAGATCAATAAATTATAGTGCGACCTTAAAAAACGATCTGATCGCCGGTTGATCTGTGCGCTGTCGGAGAACGGAGGGTGGGGACGGATGGGCACCAATGGCGGCCGTCCGTCCCCCATTCCTCTAATAGGCCAGATGCAGCCGCAAACCGTAGAAATTGATCGGCCCGCGCTTGGTGTTATAGGCGGGATTGGTTGCGCGCTGATAGTCGGCAGTCAGTTGTACCCCGGGCACAACCGTGGCCTTGTAATAGGCCTCGATCAACTTTTCCGGAGCATAGGAGGGAAGCTGACCGTCGCCGATCACGACGCCGGTGCCGCCGGCGGCAAAATAGCGTTGAGCGGCCTTGGAAATGGCATTGACCGCCCCGCCGATGGCGACCGTGTCGTCGGGCCGCCCCCAACGATCCCCGCTCATCGAGAAACCGCCCGAGACGGATTCGGTGATGTCGGTGAAATCGAATGACTCATAGGATCCGTCGGACATCGAAAGGCGCAGGAACGATCCCAGATCCGGCAGAATCTGCTGTTCCATATTCAGCCCGCCGCCCTGTTTGATATGATGGTGGCGCACCGTCGATGTGGCCGGGGTGGCGCCGTTGGCCTCGCCGAACGACACGGCCTCGTCGAACCTCCCCATTTTCGCGGAGCTCAGATAGTAAAGGACGCGGATCTTGCCCGGATTGGCAAAAAGATCGTATCGCCGCTCCAGTTCCGTCACCACCTGATACTGACCGAACCCGCGTTCCAGATATTTCACGTTAGGCTCACGCGACATATCGAACATTCCGCCCCGCAGGGACCAGGGACCCTGGTTCCATTCCAGTGCCGCTCCGTAGGAATAGCCCCACGCTTCCGCCGCATAGTCGAACGCGCCCATGTCGATCAGGGACCAGTTCATGAAGTCGCTGCGCGGATCGTGGGCGTAAGTGTTGTTGTCGAAAATATCGGTGACGCCGAATTTCCCGAAAGTAACGGTAATATTATCGGAATCATGGGAACCGGCGATCTGGTTGGGACCATCCTCAACCGTCTGCTCCTCCCCGCCCAGTCCCAGAATGTAACGGCCGAACAGGCGCGGTGTCCGGTAATAGGGGGCATATTGCCCGACTTTGTAAGCCTCGCCGGAAACATAACCGGCGACGCCATAAGTATTTGAAAGGCCGTAACCCTGTTCCATCTCGGGATTGAAATAGAACTCAACCTCGCCGATCCTGACGCCGGCGTACAAGGTCAGATCCGATGTTTCAGCGGTTTGACGCCCGGCTTCCATGCTCTGGGTGCCGTTGGGGATCTGACTGCGGAACTTGGGATGCGCCTGGTTCGTGAAGGTTCCCTGGATATGAAGGCTGTACCAGGGACGTTCGGCCATGGCGTGCTCCTCCTTGGCCGCCGGTGGCGGAGCCTCAGACGCGGACGGTGCGTCAACGATCTGGGGATCGGCGGCCAGCAGGGGCTCTGTCGCGCCCCCCAGCAGCGCGAAAAGGGCGATGGTGGCAGTCGCGACGCCGCGACGGGCATGGGGCCGGAAGATCTGGCTCATGATAACGGTTTCCCTGATTGAACGGTTCGTGGCGATATCATCTGCGACCATCCGCCCGTTCGACGTCCCCGACGGAGCCCGACTCCGGCGTCCCGGCCCCGCCCGAACGGGCGCCCCCGGCACATGTTATGCCGGCAGGAACAGCCATGCGGGGCTCCTCCCCCTATCGGGGCATCGAACGATGATCCGGGAGACGCCGCGGTTGCCGGACCGGTCCTTTACCCATGCATGGAGATCGGCACCGATCACCACGCCCACAAACACCGGGTGGATTTCTCCGGCCCCCGCCCCGGGTTATCGCGCCAACGATGGCGCGGGACCGGCGGGGGGCGGACCTTGCCACGATGAGACATCCTCATCAGGGCAAGGCCTTGGTTCAGGAGAACAGACCTTGTCAAAACGGCACCGAAACGACCCCGGGCGATCAAAGCGAAATCCACTCCAGAAGACTGTTTGGTCCTACTGGGAGGCTCCGCCGACGTATTGCTCGGTCGCGGATTCATTCTCATCTCATGATGATTATTGTGCGATGTGCTGCGGTAGGGATCTGCCGACGTCGCAGGCCTGAAATATGCCCATTGAAAATCGTCGTCAACCCTCAAAATTAACTTTTACGCTCCGGGATGTACTTCAATTTGTCACATGATTGAGTGGCAATTGAACGGACCTTCAGGATCTGTCAGGTTTTGGCGTGGATGCCCCCCTCGCCCTTAAGCCCCCTCCCCCTCGACTTAACCCCGTGCAGCGTTTAGGCCCCGGTCGCGGCGGCTCGCAGCGGTTATCTCGCGACAGGCCCCGATGTCGGCCCAGGGCAATGGGGCATTCACCCTGTAGCGGGAAATCGGGCAGAGAACGCTTGATTCTTTTCTGCGATCTGGCATGGTGTCGATATGCAAGTCATTCTCATTTGCAAAAGGTGACATCATGCTTCTCGGCCAGCCGGCACAGACCGACAGCAGACGCCCCATGGGCCCGTCGGATCTTCTCAAGCTCGCGGCATTAGGCATCACCAGCCGCAGTGCCACGTCAGCGGCGGAGATCCATTGCGCCATTCTCGATATCACGGATCCGTTCTGGGCGCCGGTCGGCGATGTGGTCGCGGACAGTCTGTCCGACATGGTCGAGGACGGCCTTTTGCGCCGCGACGGACGGTCAGGCCTGATGGCGACGGACGCCGGAAAGGAGCTCCTGGCCGACCTGTTTCTGCGCCCCACCGGACGGCCGGGATGTCTGCTGGAGCGGGCGGCCCTGCGTCTGAAGCTGGCTTTCATCGATCTGGCTCCGAGTGAAATCCGGCGGCGCTATCTTGAATCCGCGATCAGGGACTATGAGGGCGAGATCGCCGCCTGTGAACGCCGTTGCGACGACTGCCGGCCGGCCGGCCATTTCGGTCGCCAATGGCGCCAGCACGAGACGGAGCGGCTTCGTGGCGATTTGTCCATGCTCCGCCACCTGGTCGCCGGTCCCCACCTCTCCTCCTCCTCTCTGCATTGAGGGACAGCCATGTGCAACTCGGACCCCGTCACCAGCGGAACCGGCAACCGCGCGCCGCTCGATAACGCCCTGGCAGAAAGCGTCCCGGCCGAAAGCGCCACGGGACCAAGGCGCCGCCGGTTCCGTATCGACGAAATCGACGCCCAATGGCATTGCGCCATCATCGGCACCTGCCTGACCCTGGCGGAGCTGAAGGCGATCACCGCCAAATTTGATATCACCCTGCAAATGGGTCCAAGCGGGTACAATCTCCACGCGACGATCGTCCATCTGGCCTCCCATGACCACCGGATCGCCAAGACACTGACAAAACTGCTGGACCGGCGCCATGGCGTCGCTGTCAGCCGTGCCGCCAAAGTCACCTGCGACGCGGGGGTGCGCGCGATGTGGTCCCAGGCCATGGAAACGGGGGACATCGCGGGCGTTCTCTGGGCCGTCATGAGCCACCCGGCCACTGACGAGGAAACCAGGAAATATGTGTTCCAGGACATTCACATGCTGTCCCACCAGGTCGGCGCCGCGGCCCGCGCCGATATTCAGCACCTTTCGCGGCTGGAACGCGAAAAATCCGCCCTGGAAGAGAAACTCGCCGGACTGAAGGAACAGCATCTGCGCGCCGTGGCCGAGCGTGATGAGACGATCCGGACTCTGAGACGGCGCCTTGATCATGCCGCCGAGGAGATCAGCCGGCTGTCGAAGGCGGCGGCCACCGCGCGCGACGTTCCCAGGCTTCTGGAGCAGGCGGCCCTTCTCCAGCAGCGGCTTGCCGACACGGCCAGCCGCCTGACAGAGAGCGATCGCCAGAAGGTCGACGCCCAGGAGGCTCTCGAGGATGGCCGCAGGCGGGTCGAGGAATTGGAAAGACAGAATCTGGCTCAGGAGCAGGAACTGGCGCTTTACGAAAGCCGGATTCTGTCGCTGCTGACACCGGCGGTCTGCTCCGAGGACTGCGCGTGGGAGTGCGGTCGTCTGGATCTCTGCGGCCGTTGCATCCTGTTCGTCGGCGGACGCAACCAGCAGATGGCCCACATCCGGCGCATCGTCGAAACCTGCAACGGCGTCTTCTCGCATCATGACGGCGGGGTCGAGGAAAGCCTCAACCGGTTGCATGGTTTGATGGGACGCGCGGACGCCATTCTATTTCCCGTCGATTGCGTCAGCCATTCCGCCCAGGACGCGGTCAAGCAACTCTGCCGGCGCTGGCAGAAGCCCTACATTCCGGTGCGACGGTCGGGACTGGGGGCCTATCTCGCCGCCCTCGAATCGGTGGCGCGAACCGCCCCACCGGCCCCGTTGAGCTAAGTGCCGCCAGGACCGTTTTCTTTCCCGTCACAGACGCCCGGGACGGCGGTGACAACACCGCCGTCTCCGCCCCCCTCCAACCGTGGAAAGGCACGCAGGACCCAAGGCATCAACCATCCCGTTTAACTTCGAAAAAGCTTGGCGATTTTGCGTTGCTTTGCTTGCCCGCAGCGCCCCGGACACGCACTATGGTATTACCATCCGCCCCGCTTTTCCGGACCCGCCAATGCCTCATGGTTCCCCGCTGCTGACTACCTTCGTCGCCGCAATCGGTCTTGCTTTCCTGTTTGGCGCCATCGCCAACCGCCTTCGTCTTCCCCCGCTCCTTGGTTACCTTGCCGCCGGCATCATTGTCGGTCCCTTCACGCCCGGATTTGTCGCCGATCAGACTTTGGCGCCGGAACTCGCCGAAATCGGAATCATCCTTCTGATGTTCGGCGTCGGTCTCCATTTTTCCCTCAAGGATCTGTTATCGGTCGGGTTGATTGCCATTCCCGGCGCCATCGTCCAGATCGGCGCGGCCACGCTGATGGGATACGGGCTCGGGTCCCTGCTCGGCTGGACCGAAACCGGGGCGCTGGTTTTCGGCCTCGCGCTTTCGGTGGCCAGTACGGTCGTTCTGCTGAAGGCGCTCCAAGCCGGCCGCCTGATGGAAACGGATGGCGGGCGAACGGCAGTCGGATGGCTGGTGGTGGAGGATCTGGTGATGGTCCTGGTCCTGGTCCTGTTGCCGGCGCTCGCCGGGTTGACGGCGGAGCAGTCCCCGGCCGCGCCCTCCTGGATCGCCGATCGCCTTCCGTCGGGCCTTGGGGGCGCGGTTCTGGTAACGGGATGCAAGGTTGCGGCCTTTCTGGGGGTCATGATGGTGGTCGGACGCCGCGTGATTCCCTGGATATTGCACAGCGTCGCTCAGCGCGGCTCACGCGAACTGTTCCGGCTTGCCGTGCTGGCGATCGCCCTTACCGTCGCCTTCGGCGCGGCGCGTCTGTTCGGCGTCTCTATGGCGCTGGGCGGTTTTTTCGCCGGAATGGTGTTAAGCGAATCGGAACTCAGCCATCAGGCCGCGGAAGATTCTCTGCCGTTGCGCGACGCCTTCGCCGTTTTGTTTTTCGTTTCGGCGGGAATGTTGTTCGATCCGGCCATTCTCCTGCGAGAACCGCTACCGGTTCTGGCGACGCTGGGCATCATCCTCTTCGGCAAGTCCCTGGCCGCATTCCTGATCGTCTTGATGTTCCGCCGCCCGGTTTCGACCGCGCTGACGATTTCGGCCAGTCTGGCGCAGATCGGCGAATTCTCTTTCATCCTCGCCGATCATGCCGTCAGCCTTGGCCTGATGCCGGGACGCGCCCGCTCATTGATGCTGGCCGGGGCGATTCTGTCGATCATGGTCAATCCGTTGATGTTCTGGGCGGCCAAGCGGCTTTCCCGCCGGCTGGACCGGCCGAAGACCGGAGAGGGCGACGGCGCGGCATCCCCGGCCACGCCACCGCCTCCGACGCCCGACCCCGCTGTCGCGGATATGAGCGGACACGTCGTGCTGGTCGGTTTCGGTCGCGTCGGGGCGCTGGTGGGCGACACGCTCCGCCAGCAGGAGATGCCCCTTCTCGTTATCGAGGATGCCGGTCAGATCGCACAGAACTGCCGGGCCGCCGGGATTCCGGTGATCGACGGGAACGGCGCCGACCATCGGGTTCTCGAAGCGGCCGCCATCGACCGCGCCGGCCATCTGGTCGTCGCCATTCCCAACGCTTTCGAGGCCGGTCATATCATCGCCCAGGCACGCGAGAGCAATCCCTCCCTGCGCATCCTGGCCCGCGCCCATTCGGACGCGGAAGTGGCTCATCTGACGGCCAAAGGCGCGGATCTGGTCATCATGGGGGAACGGGAAATCGCCCGAAGCCTGTCGGCCGCGTTGCTGAACGGCCCTGAGGCGGCCGCCTGACCAAACCGGCCGCGTCGGAAACGCGGCCGGTTCTTAGAGGTCGGTAACAGGCCGGGCGGACGTCAGAACCGCCAGCCGACCGAAATCTGGACCACCGGATACACGCTGAAATCCTTGACCTTGTCATGCAGGCTCTGGTTTTCCGCGGCCAGGTTCTGCGCGAAGCCGGCCATTCCGGCGATCGGCCCCGACGCCGTCAGAGATGTGTTCGGCGTTCCCTGGAACAGGGCGCCGACATCGATACCAAGCGTCGGTCCCATCGGCGCGTCCAGCAGACGGCCGCCATAGCCCAGGCCAACGTAAGGAGCGAAGGTATCGAAATCGATCTTGCCGTTGATCTGGCTTCCGGTGGCGACGTAGGTGTGGTGGTTGACGGTGATCGTCGACCCGTTGGGACGGGCCTGCACATCCGCCTCATTGCCGTTGATTTTGAAACCGGCCGAGAGCCGGAAGCCGCCCTTGAACGGATACCAGTCAGCGACCACGCCTCCGTTGGCGAGGTCGATATTGCCGTGATAGTGGATATCGTTGGTGTTGATGTTGCGCTGCAGGCTGAAGAAGTTCGCGCCAAGCCGCACGCCGAAACGGTCGCCGGCAGCCCGGACGTCGATTTCAGGACCCAACCCCAACGTACTGGCGGTCACGTTCGGAGTGATCGACGTAATCACACCCGGAATGACGTCGGCCCGGGCATGGCCGGCCCCCATGGCTCCGACGGCCAGAGCGGCCGCCATCAGATAGCTTCTGTTGATCATAATTCCCCTGCTTGTTCCGCGGTTGCGGAGTGATGCCGCCGACCCCGGCCACCTGCCCCCCATCGGACATGACCGGCCCGGACCCCACGGCCTGACACAGCAAGGTAGCGGCGGAGAGAACAGCCGGCAATTCCTTTTGTCTCCGCATTGTCGTCATTAAGGAAATTTTTGTCTCGCCAGCGAAAACCGTGTTTTCCAGAACAACCAATGATCATAAAAGTCATCCGCGGTGCGCCCCGAGTACCCGCCAGCGCAGTCAAAACCAGTATTTCATGGCGTAAACAACCGTCAGAACGGCTCCTCCAGCCAGAACGACTGTCCGCACCAGGGCTTGCGGCAGGATCGTGATCAGCCGTCCTCCCAGGAATCCGCCCGTCATGGCACCCGACAGCATGACCAGCGTCTCCGGCCATGCCACCGATCCCGACAGGACAAACAGGCCCATGGCCGGAAGACTGACCGCCGATGCCAGGGCGTTTTTCCAGGCCTTGACCGCCCGCAGATCATGTCCGTCGGGGGACAATGACAGGACAGCCGTCAACAGGATCCCCAACCCGGCGCCGAAAAAGCCGCCATAGACCGCGGCAGGCAGCAGGATCGCCCAATGCCCGCCTTCCTTCAGCAGGAGGGGGCGCCCGGTACGGAGCGTGGCCGTCCGGATGGCGGGCGCCAGCGCGAACAGGGCCGTGGCAAGGCCGATGAGGCCGGGGATGGGCAATTCGAACAGACGTTCGGGAATCATCAACAGAAGGGCGGCTCCCAGTCCGCCGCCAATGGCGGCCACCAGGGCCGCTCCGCGAAGCCGGCGGCCCGCCATCCGCAGGCTGTCGCGGTCCGCCAGGGCGGCCAGCAGATGGCCGGGAGCAATGGCAATGGCATTGGACGCATTGGCGGTGATCGGCGGCAGACCGGCCAGCATCAAGGCTGGAAAGGTCAACAGCGTGGCGCCTCCTGCCAATGCGTTGACAATACCGCCAGCCACACCGGCCAGCGACAGGATGATAACCTCCTGAAGACCCATGCCCCCTCCGCAACGTCCGTAAGCCGGCCGCATCCGGGTGCGATCAGATCCCCGGCGGCCGGTGGCCGATTCTGAAAATGTGGCAGGCGGTGACGGGGCCATCGCTTCCGCACGCCTCCCAGGCCTCTTTCGCCGCGAGAAGGATGTCCGGACTTTCCGGTCGGGTCTGGAATGAATGTGACCGCCGGTATCGCGCCGGCGTAGTGCCGAAGGCCTGCCGGAACAGGCGTCCCAGATGACTTTGATCGGAAAAGCCGCTTTCCAGAGCCGCATCGACCACCGGACAGCCATCACGCAACAGGGCCCTGGCATGGGAAAGCCGGTCGGCAATACTGAAGAAGCGCGGGGACGCGCCGTTTTCGCGGCGGAAGGAGCGGCTGTAGCCTTCCCGGCTCCGCCCCTCCTCTGTCGCCGCGGCGGTGGCGCTTCCAAGGGCGAGCAACCGGGTCCTTCGCCATTCGCGCGCCCGGGGCGCGGTGGAACCGGCCGAAGCCGGCCGGTACAGATTGACGCACCGCGCACGCGGACCGGCCAGGGCCTGATGAAGGGTCCCGGCCGGGAAAAGCAGGGCCTCCCCCGCCGAGAGGGTCACCCCCTTTCCGGCGACCAGAAAATGCCGTGTTCCCTCGATGATCAGGGTCATCTGATCCTGATCGTGGAAATGGGGCCGCAACGGCGGCGGAGCGCCGCCGTCCCACAGCCCGACCTCCCCTCCCGGGCAGTC
Source organism: Telmatospirillum sp. (assembly GCA_009712185.1). Classification (GTDB taxonomy): domain Bacteria; phylum Pseudomonadota; class Alphaproteobacteria; order Rhodospirillales; family Magnetospirillaceae; genus Telmatospirillum. The sequence continues at coordinate 37,077 of WASQ01000112.1, forward strand.
CGCCGCCGGATGGTAGCTCCAGTCTCCGGTCAAGAGATCACGCCATGCCGGCGATGGCATGGGGAACATAGGGCGCCTCCAATGTCGCGATCTCCTCGGGCGACAAAGTCAGAGACAGGGCCGCGACGGCATCTTCGAGGTGCTCCGGCTTCGAGGCGCCGACGATCGGTGCGCTGACGCCGGGACGCGTCAGGAGCCAGGCCAGGGCGACCTGCGCCATGGGAACCCCGCGCGCCGCCGCGACCATTTCAACGGCCTGGATGACATGCCGGTCGGCATCGATCGTCGCATCGTAAAGTGAATGGCCGTAGACGTCGCTGCGGATCCGGTCCGTCGCCTCCGCCGCGCCCCGGGTCAGGCGGCCACGCGCCAGCGGGCTCCAGGGAAGCAATCCGACACCCTGATCGGCACAGAGCGGGTTCATTTCCCTCTCCTCCTCCCGATAGAGCAGATTGTAATGGTTTTGCATGGTCACGAACCGGGTCCAGCCATACCGTTCGGCGGCATACTGGGCTTTCGCGAACTGCCAGGCCGACATGGAGGATGCTCCGATGTAACGCGCTTTGCCGGCCTTGACGACATCATGCAGGGCCTCCATCGTTTCTTCGACCGGTGTCGCACGGTCCCAGCGATGGATCTGATAAAGATCGACATAATCGACGCCGAGACGACGCAGACTGGCGTCGACCTCCGCCATGATCGCCCGGCGCGACAGACCCGCACCATTGGGGCCTGGCCGCATCCGGTTGCAAACCTTCGTGGCGATCACCACCTCGTCGCGTCGGACGAAGTCCCGCAAAGCCCGCCCGACGATCTCCTCGGACGTTCCATCGGAATAAACGTTGGCAGTGTCAAAAAAGATAAACCCGAGATCCAGCGCCTTGCGGATCAGTGGCCGGCTTTCGGCTTCGGGCAATGTCCAGGGATGGTTGCCGCGCTCAGGCACGCCATAAGTCATGCATCCCACGGCGAGCCTCGAGATATCGAGACCCGTACTGCCCAACTTACCATAGTCCATCTGTTGATCCTCTCACTCGCCAGTCTGCCACCTCGAACAGGGGCGATGCTGACGACGATGTCGCGCGTCCTTTGAACGCGTCGTGGTGACAGTTCTTTATCCCCACAAAATCCGGGTGAATGCGACGGTGTGGCGGGGCGTCCGCATTCCGCCCGGGCGTCCGGATGTGTCCGGAGGAAAATGCGAACCATACCGCAGCCACATTCCGGCAGGCGGGATGGTCATGTTACCGTAATCGGCGCTCTTGAAGGAGGTTTCATGTTTGAGACCGCTCTGGCCGAACCGCTTGCGTCCATCCTTAACACGTCGATCGACGCGGTCTTCGTCACGACCCGCGATGGAACGATCGTTTGGGTGAACGGCGCGGCTGAAAACATGTTCGGATGGTCCGGCGCCGAGATGCGGGGACGGAATATTGCCCTGCTGATGCCGCCGCCCGTCAAAAACCAGCATGACAGTTTTCTCGCCGCTTTCCGTCCGGGACGGGGCGTCACCCACGTTCTGGGGATCGACCGCTCTCTCGACGCCGTCCGCCGCGATGGAACACTCATTCCGGTCGAAATCGGAATCTCGACTTTTGAATTGAACGGGGACCGCTATTTCGCGGGCTTCGTCCGCGATATCAGCGAGCGCCGGGCTGCCGGGGAAAGGCTCCGCTTTCTCGCAACCCACGATCAGATCACGGGACTCCCCAACGGAATGCTGTTCGTCGAGGAATTGAAAGCCGAACTGGCCCGAAGGACGGCTCCGGCCGTCATCGTGATCACTCCGGTCGGCTTCTGGCGGGTCGCCGAACGCCATGGCCGGTCATCGGCGGAACATATGATCAGGATGATCGCCAAACGTCTGCGGGATGCCGCCGGCCCCGGGGCTTTTGTCGGCAGGATTCACGGCGAGAGCTTCGCTGTCATGACCCTCGGCGATCCCATGGGCCTGGCAAAAAAACTGTGCGACGCCGTCTCATTGCCGATCGCCTGGGGATCGGTCCATCTGCATCTCGGCGCCGCCGCCGGCATCGCAACGTCGCGGCGGACCGACAGTGCCCCCGACCCCCTTCTCCAGGACGCCCATTCCGCCGCCAGTTACGCCGCCAGCCGCAGTCCCTGGGGTGGAATCAGCCTGTTCACCGAGGACCTGGGACGGCGGATCGCGCGCGAGGCGCTGATGGAGGAGCGCCTGCGCGAGGCAATCTCGCAACAAACTCTTACCCTGGCCCTCCAACCCAAGGTGCGCGCCCGCGATGGCTCCCTTTCGGGCGCCGAGGCACTGGCGCGCTGGCATGACGATGTCCTGGGCGAGGTGCCGCCATCGGAGTTTGTTCCCCTTGCCGAAAGAACCGGTTTAATCGGGGACCTGGGACGCGTCATGCTGAGGCTTGCGCTGATGCAGCTTGCCGACTGGCAGCGCCGGTCCCTGCCCTTGACCATGGCGATCAATATTTCTGCTGTCGACCTCCGGCAGCCCGATCTGGCGCTCCGGCTGGCCGACGCCATCCGGGAGACAGGGTGCGATCCGGTCGGAATAGTCATCGAGCTGACGGAATCGGCCCTGATCGACGACCCGGAGCAGGCCACGGAACGGCTGCACGCCATCAAGGCACTGGGGGTGTCATTGTCCCTTGACGATTTCGGAACAGGGTATTCGTCACTCAGCTATCTGCGCCATTTCCCCATCGACAGTCTGAAAATCGACCGGTCCTTCGTGATCGACACGCCGGATATCGCGACAGCCGCGGCGGTTGCCCATACCGTTGTCGCGCTGGCCAAATCTCTCGGCATGAAGACCATTGCCGAAGGTGTCGAGACCGAAGCCCAGGCGTCATTCCTGCGCGATATCGGTGTCGACGTTTTCCAGGGATTCCTGTTCGGCCGGCCTCTGACCGTTGCACAATTCGCCGATTTCGCCCTGTCGCATCCTGCGTCCTGACCCGAAAAAACAATCGTCACATCCTGCGTGCCCCGCGCTCTGGCGTTGATTGAGTCCGGGGCAGGCGCAAAGGGCGCGGGCGCCCGGCGAAGGTCCGGGAATGGCACGGCCAGGTCCCGATGCGCCCCCCTCTCCGAGACCAGGCAGCCCCCGGAGGTCAACGGGGATCGCGAACGGAATTGACGAACCGGTGGACCTGCGTGTCCAGGGTGCGGAACTGATCGGTCAGCAACGAGCAGGCGCCCAGGACGTCGTTTGCCTGTTGGGCGGCGCCGGATACCAGTGATCCAACCGTCCGGATGTTGGACGCCACGACCTGCGTTCCGGAGGCGGCCATGTTGACGCTCTCGGAGATCTGCCGGGTGGCCACCCCCTGCTCTTCCACCGCGGAAGCAATGCCGGTCGCCTGTTCACGGGCCTGCAGGGAGACATTGACGATCGAACGGATTTCGATCACCGCTTTTTCCGTTGCCGATTGAGTCGTCTGGATCTGGCGCGCAATCTCCTCCGTCGCCTTGGCCGTCTGGTTGGCCAGCGCTTTGACCTCGCCCGCGACGACCGCGAATCCCTTGCCGGCATCGCCGGCCCGCGCCGCCTCGATGGTGGCGTTCAAGGCCAGAAGGTTGGTCTGGCTGGCGATGTCGTTGATCAGCTTGACAATGTCACCCACCTTGACGGCCTGCACCGCGAGATCCTCTATCGTGAGGCGGGTCTTCTCGGCGGCACTGGCCGCGTTGGCGGAGCTTTCGGCGCTTTGCGCCACCCGGCGGGAAATCTCGTTGACCGATGCGGACAGTTCCTCAGTCGCGGCGGCAACGGTTTGAACGTTCGATGACGTCTCCTCTGTCACACGGGTCACCGTGTCGCTGCCGGTTTCCGCCTTCCGCATGCCGTCCGCCAGGGTCTCGGCGAGTTTTTTCATCCCTTCGGCCGAGGACATCACAGACTCGACGACGGACGACACATTGGCTTCGAAATCGCCGGCCAGCCTGTCGAGCATTTCCCGGCGCACTTTCTCCGCCTCGACTGTCTGACGGCGTTGTTCCTCCTCCAGTCGTCGAACCTCGGCGCCATTGTGCTTGAAGACTTCCAGAGCTTTTGCCATGGCGCCGATCTCATCGATGCGGTCGAGCGCCGGAATATCGATTTCCAGAACCCCCTGGCTCAACACGGTCATTGTCCGGGTCATTTTCTCAATCGGGCTGACGACCGTGCGCACGATGAAAAAGAGAACCCCGCCGACAACCACCAGCCCGACGGCGACCAGAGCCGTCATCGTCATCGTTCGTTCCGCGACCGCTTTTTCAGCCCGCACCTGCGACAGACGCACCTCGATACTGCCCAACTCTTTCTTCTTGCCATTGCTGATCCAGAGAACGGGCCGTTTTTCAACGATCAATGCCCCGGTGTCGCCCGAGATGGAGCCGTTTTGCGCAAAAACCACCCCTTTATCATCCCGGATCACACTTCCGGCGTAATCCGGATCCGTCTTGGCGAGAACCTCCAGCGTAGCGGCCCCGGCGGCCTGATCCACGTCCCAGAGAGCGCGGGAGACCTCTCCGGCGGCCAGATCAGCGGTCATGGCGGCCCGTTCCCCCAACCCCTCGATGGCCTCCTGCCGATACATGGTCACGACGAAACTGAGCGCGACCCCGCTCATTGCCACCATCAGCAAGCTGATCGGCAAAAGAAAGCGGAGCGCCACACTGCGTCTGAGGAAAGTGACCATGGCCTGACCTCTCCCACTTTGGATCCTGGTCGACAACAATATCTCAGGTATAATATCCTTAACTGTAATCTCCACCATAAGACCCAGGCAAGAAATTTAAAAAACATTCATTTTTATGAAATTATTTGCATTTAGCGCATGTTCCTAACAATTTACATGAGACATTGCAGAGCGAAATATGGTCCTATAATTTTACCATATGGTTTTATGCCCCATAACGGGTCCAGAGGAGGAAGACGTGAAGCGGATTTATCGCTACGCAGTGGCCGCCGGCATTCTGGTGACCTGGGGATTGTCCACCATGGCGGCTGCCGCCCCCCTGGTGATCACCACCGAGGAATACCCCCCCTTCAACATGACGAAAGGGGGCGATATTTCGGGACTGGCTACGGAAATTGTCAAAAAGGCGATGGAGCAGGCAAAAATTGAATTCAACATTGCGCTCTACCCCTGGCAGCGCGCCTATGACATGGCCCTCAAGGAGCCCAACACCTGTGTCTATTCGACAACGTTGACGGATCAACGGCAGCCCCTGTTCAAATGGGTGGGGCCGGTCGTCAAGAACGACTGGATGATTTTCGCGAAATCCGACAGCACGGCGAAGCCGAACAGCCTGGATGACCTGAAAAGCGCCACGATCGGCGGTTATCAGGGCGACGCCCTGACCCTCTACCTCAAGGAAAAGGGCATGAAGGTCGACGAAGCCAACGCCGATCAGGTCAACCCGAAAAAACTACAGGCCGGCCACATCGATTACTGGGCGTCCGGGCGTCTGCTTGGCCCCTACATCGCCTCACAGCAGGGCGTTACCGGCATCAAGCCGGTTCTGCTGGTCAAGGAAACCAAGATGTATCTCGCCTGCAACAAGGGCGTGGCGGACGAAACGATCGACAAACTGAACGCCGCCATCAAGGTGATGTCGGACGATGGCACCATCGACAAACTCAACAAGGCATATCAATAGCCGGCCCTGAGGCAAGTTTCTCAGAAACCCCTGGACCATCGCTCGCGGCCCACTCTCGGGCCAGGGGCGGGCCAAGGGGGGGCCAGCCGACCGGCGATGGGCATTCCTCATCGCCGGTCGGCATGAACCGTGGCCGTCCTGAACCATCGCCATCGGCTCTCATCTTGTAACGGTGTTTTCTCGGAAGGCTCGCCAGGACCGACAGCCCACCCCCCAACCGGGGGTGCTCAGATCGGACGGAATGCGGTTGCGTCATGCCCCGGTGGCGAAGGGAGACGACTCCACCCTTTGGTGCCGGCCTCGGGGGGGCACAACGAGCCAACGCAAACATGATGCCTCGGCCCCGGTACCGGTTCACGCCCCCCCCCCGGCCGCGGCCAGGGCGACGCGACATCACCCGAATTCTTCAGTTTCTTCCATGGCGAAACGTACCCCGGAACAAGTGCGGCGTCCCGAGGGATTCCCTCCCCCCCCACCGCCCCCCATCCGC
>WASQ01000096.1:0-4741 GCA_009712185.1 Telmatospirillum sp.
AGGGACGGCAAACCGTGGCGGAATGCTGTCGCCTGACAAGACAGTTGCTGAGGGACATATATAAAATGCCAGGGCAATCGGCTTCACCCGATTGCCCTGGCGGGAAGGATCAGGCGATGCCTTCGAACAGCGCGGTCGACAGATAGCGCTCGGCAAAGGACGGGATGATCGCGACGATCAGCTTGCCGGCATTTTCCGGGCGGGCGCCCAGTTCCAGTGCCGCGGCCAGGGCCGCGCCCGACGAAATGCCGACCGGCACGCCCTCGATCCGGGCCGATTTGCGGGCGGTGACGAAGGCCGTCTCATTGCTGATCTGCAAAACCTCGTCGATCACCGCGCGATCGAGCACCGCGGGCACGAATCCGGCGCCGATACCCTGGATCTTGTGCGGCCCCGGCGCGCCCCCCGACAGCACCGGGCTGTCCTCGGGCTCGACGGCCACGACCTGCAAACCCGGCTTGCGGGACTTGAGCGCGCGGCCGATGCCGGTGATGGTGCCGCCGGTGCCGACGCCGGACACGACGATATCGACCTTGCCGGCGCTGTCGATCCAGATCTCCTCGGCCGTGGTGGCGACATGAATGGCCGGATTGGCGGGATTTTCGAACTGCTGAAGGATGACCGCATGCGGGATCTCCTTGACCAGTTCCTCAGCGCGTCGCACCGCGCCGGTCATCCCCTTGGGGGCCGGCGTCAGCTCGATCTCGGCCCCCAGCAGAGCCAGCATCTTGCGCCGTTCGAGCGACATGCTTTCCGGCATGGTCAGAATCAGACGGTATCCCTTGGCGGCGGCCACGAAGGCCAGCGCGATCCCGGTGTTGCCGGAGGTCGGCTCGATGATCACGGCGCCGGGCTTGAGACGCCCGTCCTTTTCGGCCGTCTCGATCATCGCGAGCCCGATGCGGTCCTTGACCGAGGCCAGCGGATTGAAGAATTCCAGCTTGCCGACGATGTCGGCCTTCACGCCCGCGTCGGCGGCCAGTTTGCTGAACCGCACCAGCGGCGTCGATCCGATGGTGTCGAGAACACTGTCATAGATCCGGCCGCGGAAACCGGCCTCGGGAGCGTCGGTCGTGACGGTCATGGTTCTACCTCATTTTTACGTAAATAAGAAAATTTGGCACAGTTGTATTGTGTTTTACCCCAGCCAGCCAAAAGTTCAAATTGTAAAATCCATCTTCTGGGCGACTTCACTGACGATGCCGGCGCGGTAGGACTTCATGCAGAGATCGTCGATGGAAATGCCGTCGAGCCGCTTCATGATGTCCTCCTGCAATTCCCCCCACATCGGACGGATCACGGCGCGTCCCAGTTCGGACGAGGGCAGCTCCTCCTCCATTTCCTCCGGCGCTTCGCGGGCGCGCACGACGCGAACGCTCTCGCCCACCGATATGCGGCGGCGTTCCCGCGCCAGCCGGTAGCCGCCCCGGGGTCCCCGGACGCCCGACAGGATGCCGGACCGGACCAGTTGCTGAAGCGTCTGTTCCAGATAGCGTCTGGGAATCCCCTGGCGGCGCGTGATCTCGCGGCTCTGAACCGGTTCGCCGCCGGCGTGATAGGCAATGTCCAGAACCGCCTCGATGGCGAACAGCATCTTCTTCGAAGGTCTCAGCATGACGAAGTCCCCTGGTCGCTGTCGTTCGGCCGGGCGGCCGTTCCGGTCGATCCGAAACCGCCCTCGCCGCGGACGCTGTCCGGCAGTTGCCGGCATTCCTGCCAGACGGCGCGCGAAACCGGCGCCACCACCATCTGCGCGATCCTGAGGCCGCGCGTGACCGTGAACGGCTGCGGGCCGTGGTTGATAAGGATCACTTTGATTTCGCCCCGGTAATCGGCGTCGATGGTGCCCGGACTGTTGAGCACCGTGACCCCGTTGCGGGCGGCCAGCCCCGACCGCGGCCGGACCTGAGCCTCGTAGCCCTGCGGCAGGGCGATGCGCAGGCCGGTCGGAACCAGGACGACACCGCCGGAGGCATCGAGGACGAGATCGTCCGCCACCGCCGCCATCAGATCGAGGCCGGCCGCGCCCGCGCTTTCGTAACGGGGCAGCGGCAGATCGGCGGCATGGGGCAGGCGTTCGACCAGAACGGAAACGTCGGTCATGCCGGCCCCCCCGCCAGGCGGGCGGCAATCCGGTCGGCCAGCCGGCTCGCGACCTCCGTCTTCGACAGGCGCGGCCATTCCTCGATACCGGTGGCAGAAACCAGGACCACCTGATTGGCGTCGCCGCCGAAGGTGCCGGAGCTTTCGGAGACATCGTTGGCGAGGATCAGGTCGCAGCCCTTGCGCGCCAGTTTGGCTTTCGCATGGTCGACCAGATCGTGCGTCTCGGCCGCGAATCCCCCCACCCGGGCCGGCCGGGCCGGGCCGGGCGCGGACAGGGTCGCCAGGATATCGGGGTTCTGCGTCAGCGTCAGCGTGGGCGGCGGCGCCCCCTCCACTTTCCTGGTTTTCTGCCGGGCCGGCGCGGTCACCCGCCAGTCGGCCACGGCGGCGGCGCAGACGGCCACATCGGCCGGCAGGGCGGCCTGGCAGGCGGCCAGCATCTCGGCCGCGGTCTCGATCCGGACCACCGTCACGCCGTCGGGATCGGGAAGGGCGACGGGGCCGCTGACCAGAGTCACATCGGCGCCGAGACGGGCCAGCGCCCCGGCAATGGCATGCCCCTGCCGGCCCGACGACCGGTTGCCGATGAAGCGGACGGGGTCGATCGGCTCATAGGTCGGCCCGGAGGTCACCAGGGCGCGGCGGCCGGCCAGTGGTTTGGTGGCACCCGGTCCGGCATTGGCCAGCGCGGTCTCGACGGCGGCGACGATGTCCATGACCTCGGCCAGCCGTCCGGATCCCTCCTCGCCGCAGGCCAGCTCACCCGTGCCGGGACCGACCTGCAAAACGCCCCGCGACCGCAGGATCGCGAGGTTGGCCTGGGTCGCCGGATGACGCCACATCACCACATTCATGCTGGGCGCCACCAGGATCGGCTTGTCGGACGCCAGTAACAGAGTCGAGGCCAGATCGTCGGCAAGGCCATGCGCCATCTTGGCGATCAGATTGGCGGTGGCCGGCGCCACCAGCAGAAGGTCCGACTCGCGGCTGGCGCGGATATGGCTCATGCCGTGATCGTCGGTCAGGGAGAACAGATCCTCGAACACCGGCTGTTCCGACAGGGCGGCCAGCGACATCGGGGTCACGAAATGCGCACCACCCTCGGTCAGGGCGCAGCGCACGGTCGCCCCCCGTTCCCGCAGCCGGCGGATCAGGTCGAGGCTTTTATAGGCGGCAATTCCACCGGCGATAACCAGCAGGATACGCCTTCCGGCAAGAGTCACTGGAAAATCCTCACGTATTACCAGGAAAAAGTGTTGTTAAGGTAATCGTCCGGGAACCGCGGTGCAAGAGGCATCGCCGCCCTCATGGCAAAAGGCCATGCCCCGCCATCCGCACGGCGATCCCCGCCACCGCCCCCAACGCCGCCGGCTTCCAGACGCCGGCCACCCGCCGGCCGGCCGACAGAAGCACCGCGACGCCCGGAACGTCCAGCGGATGGATCAGAAAGCCCGCCCCGGCGTTCATCATGGCGGCGTTCAACTGTCCGCCGCGCAGCATGTCATCGACCACGCCCAGCATGGCGGTGCCGCCCGCCAGATATTTCGTGATGGTGGGCAGCACATAGGCCCTCTCGATCGACAGCGCCGCCAGCAGCGGCGCCACCCGTCCGGTGGCCCAGTCGATGGCACCCAGTCGTTGCAGCAAGGTCACCACCACCAGCGACAGCACCAGCATCGGAATGGCGCCGATGGCGATCTTGAAGGCTTCCGCTCCGGCGCGATTGATGACGTCAAGCACGCCCTTGGGGCCGTCGGCGGGATGGGCGTGGTGCGGCATGTCGTCGGCCAGATGTTCCTCCACCGACAAGCCCCGTCCGGTTCCCCAATAAGTGACGGCCGCCGCCACCAGACCGCCGGCGCCCGCCCAGGCCAGCACCGGACCGCCATGCAACCCCATGGCAAGCAGGGGAAAGACGGTGTTGGCCTGCGCCATGGCGAGCACCATCGCCAGCGTGGCGGCCAGATGCCGGTCCGAGGTTCCCCGGTTTTCCATCATGGCAAGCGTCGCCACCGGGGCGGCGAAGCTGACGAAGCTGATCTGCAGGGCTGCGAACACGCCAAGACCGGTCAGTCCGAACGGCTTCAGGATCGGCGCGAGCGCGGAGACCAGGGCGTCGAGGACGCCTTTGGCCTCCAGCAGACGCATCAGCGCCAGCATGACCACCATGACCGGCAGCAGAACGAACAGCGACAGTTCAATCGCGGATCGGCCGGCGTGAAGGACGACGTCCATCAGCAGTTCCATCGGGAAGAGACCTCTTGATCAGAAAAGAGCGCGGGACAGCAGTGGCGGCCGGGCGGGGCCGGAGAGTGGAGGCCAGAGAGCGGAGGCCAGAGAGCGGAGGCCAGAGAGCGGGGACAGGAAACGGCCCCCGTGACATACGACGCCCTGAAGCGGCGATCAACAGGATGACGGCCGGAGCAAACGGGGACCTCCTTTTTTGCGCGCCCCCTGTTCCTCCTCACCCCATCGTCCGGTGGGCGTCGCCGGAAACCGTGCCATGCGAAATTAGGACCCCTCTGTCTCCATTTGCGGATATATCGCCCCCCCCCGCTGCCGCTATGGTCCGGTCATCGAGACCCCGGGCCGGGGGCGGGGCGGGGCGGGGGGGGGGGGGGGGGGGGGCGGGGGG
>WASQ01000096.1:4751-17817 GCA_009712185.1 Telmatospirillum sp.
CCCCCCATGAACGCCATCGCCACACCCCCCGTCGATCCCAACGCAACCGATACCCTCGGCTGTCTGCTTGGATGCCTTTGGGAGGAGACCATGTCGCTGCTCCTGGTCTGCGAAACCCAGCGTGAAAAATACCGTCAGGCGGCGGCCGGAACGAATTCGCTTCAGGTCAGCCGCGCCCTGCTCGGGACGGCCATGCGCCTCAACGATCTGACCGGCTGGCTGGCCGCGCAGCGCGACGCCGCGGCAAGGGGCACGTCCTCGCCGGCCCGGCTGCGCCACCGCGCGATGCTGGATCAGCCCGTCGCCGCCCCCCTGCCCGACGATGTCCTGGCATTGGTGAACCGCAGTCTCGACCTCTACACTCTTGCCGTTGATCTGGAAGATCTTCTGACAGGCCCCTCGCACCATCTCAACGGCTGATCGGCGCGCAGTTGGTGCGGCCGGACATGACGCAATCCTGGATGGACGCCATGTCCTTCAGCTTCATCGCCAGCCAATAGCCGCCGACGACCAGCACCGCCACCATGACCAGCATGAGCAGGGGTGACGGACCGCCCCCCTGTCCGTCATCGCCCCCCTGCCCGCCCTCCGGGGGCGGGACGCGGCCGGGGGAGGGATCGCCCGGCGCCGGATCTACCGGCGCCACAGCAGGGCCGCCGCCAGAACCACCACCAGCGCCCAGGGAAGCCAGTTCGGGAAAAGGCCCGACCGCTTCGGCTCCAGGGATTTGAGCGTATCCGGATGCAGCCGGATGCCGCCCTGGCGCAGGGCCTCGACGGTTTTTTCGGCATGCGAGATCAGGCGCGGAAGGCTTTCGAGGGACGCCAGCACGACGCCGGCCGATTCCTTCAACCGCGCCTGCGGCCCGAGATTGTCGGCCATCCACTGTTCGATCAACGGACGGGCGAGTTGCCACATATTGATTTCGGGATTGAGATGCCGCCCCACGCCCTCGGCCACCAGCATGCTTTTCTGCAGCAGCAGCAATTGCGGCTGCATCTCCATGGCAAAGGTCTCTGTGACCTGGAAAAGCTGACCCAGAAGGCGGGCGATGGAAATCTCGTGCAGCGGACGCTCCAGGATCGGCTCCGCGAAGGACCGGCAGGCCTGGCTGAAGGCATCGATCGATTTGTCGGCGGGAACATAGCCGGCCGCGAAATGAACCTCGGCAACCTTCCGGTAATCGCCGTTCAGGAAGCCGATCAGCATTTCGCCCAGGAACCGCCGGGTCTGTTTGTCGACCCGGCCGGTGATGCCGAAATCGACCGCGATCAACTGCCCGTCCTCGCCCACGAACAGATTGCCGGGATGCATGTCGGCGTGAAAGAAGCCGTCCCGGAACACCATATTGAAGAAAGCGTCGGCCGCCTTTTCGGTGATCGCCACCAGATCATGGCCGGCCGCCTTCAGCGCCTCGACCTCGTCGATGGAGATGCCGTGAATACGCTCCAGCGTCAGCACCCGGCGCGCTGTGCGCTGCCAGTCGATGGAGGGAATGGTGAAGGTGGGATCGTCGGCGAAATTGTCGGTCATTTCTGCTGCGGCGGCGGCCTCGAACCGGAGATCCATTTCCAGGGTCACCGAGTCCTCGAAGGCGCGGACCGAGTCCACCAGCCGGAGGCGGCGCAGAAACGGCACGGTCCGCTCGATACCGGCGGCCAGCCAGTAGAACAGGGCGATATCCCGCGCGAACTGCGATTCGCTCCCGGGCCGCAGCACCTTGACCGCGCCCTCGGCCCCCTCCGCGGTGACGGCGAAATGAACCTGCGAAATCGAGGCGGCGGCGACCGGTTCGTCGGTAAAACTCTGGAACAGCGTTTCGACCGGCTGCCCCAGTTCGGAAGCGATGATGGCCCGCGCCGCGGCGGCGGGAAAGGCCGGCACGCGGTCCTGGAGTTCCGACAGATCGGCGGCCACCTGCTCGCCGATCAGATCCGAACGGGTGGACAGCGCCTGACCGAATTTGACGAAGGACGGCCCCAGGGATTGCAACGCCAGGGCCAGCCGCTGGCCGGGCCGCAGGCTGGCATACCGCCGGTTGGCGAACAGATGCAGGATTCTGGCGAGCATCCGCCCGCCGTCAGTGATCTCCAGCAGGAACAGGGCGTCGTGGCGCGTCAGGGCGCGGCAGATGGTGGCAAGACGAAGCAGATTACGGATGGCCCGGAACATATCGCCTACAACCGCCAGCCGGAGTGAAGGGCGGCGATGCCGCCCGACAGATTGCGGTACGAGACCCGCTCGAGACCCGCGGCCTCCATCCGGCGGGCCAGGTCATCCTGGACCGGGAAGCGGCGGATGCTTTCGACCAGATATTGATAAGCCTCGCGGTTGCCGGCCACCAGCGCCCCCACGCGGGGCAGCACGCTGAAGGAATAGCGGTCATAGAGGGCGCGGAGCGGCGGCAGCACCACCTGGCTGAACTCCAGGCACAGGAAGCGCCCGCCGGGTTTGAGGACGCGGCGCGCCTCCACCAGGGCCTGATCGATGCGGGTGACGTTCCTGAGGCAGAAGGCGATCGTATAGGCGTCGACGGACCGGTCCGGCAGCGGCAGATGCTCGGCGTCGCCGCAGACCCAGCCGATCCCGTCGATCAGATTGCGATCGATGGCGCGATCGCGGCCGACCGACAGCATCTGATGGTTGATGTCGCAGACGGTCACCGGCCCGCCGCCGTGAGCGCGAAACCGGAACGCGATATCCCCGGTCCCGCCACCGACATCGAGAAGGGTCATGTCCGCGCGCGGCCGCAACCAGGAGATCAGACTTTTCTTCCAAAGGCGGTGGATGCCGACGCTCATCACGTCGTTCATCAGGTCGTAGCGCGTGGCGACGTCGTCGAACACTGCGCGGACCAGTGTCGCCTTTTCCTCTTCGCGGACGGTTCGAAAACCGAAATGGGTCGTGCCCGCCTGCGGGCCGTGATCGCTGTCGTTGCTCATGGCGCGGCAGGATAGCCGATGCCTCCGGTCCTGTCATTCACTTGGTCGGCAGGACTAAGGGCCTGTTCGTCAATAAGTGGCGCGACAAGCCTTTAAGCCCCTTGCGGCGTTTGAGCCCCGCTGGAGCGGAGCGGAAGCGCCACGGGAGAACCTGAGGCTTGGCGCGATGATGTCGCGACAAGCCTTTTAAGCCCGAGCGGCGTTTGAGCCCCGCTGGAGCGGAGCGGAAGCGCCACGGGAGAACCAACGGTTCCGGATTTTCCTCCTCCCCTTGTCAAAACCGATGCGCGGCGCCATGTTCCCGGCCATGCCTGAATTGCCTGAAGTTGAAACCGTCTGCCGGGGCCTCTCCGAAGCCCTGGTGGACCGCCGCCTCGTCCGGGTCGAAACCTTCCGCGCCGATCTGCGCCGCCCGTTTCCCCCGGATTTCGCCGAACGGCTGCGAAACCGCCGCGTCACGCGCATCGACCGGCGGGCGAAATACATCTGCGCCGTCCTGGACGACGGATGGGTCTGGCTGGTCCATCTCGGCATGTCCGGCCGGATGCTGGTCGGCCCGGTCGATGGAACGCCGCCGGGCCGTCACGATCATGTCCGGCTCGAAACGGATGACGGCCGCCGGGTCCTTTACCACGATCCCCGGCGGTTCGGCCTGATGGATCTGGTCCCGGCCGCCGATCTCGCGGCGCACCCCCTGCTTGCCGGGCTGGGGCCGGAGCCGCTGGACGACGCCTTCACCACGGCGGTCCTTCTGAGGGCCTTTGCCGGAAAGGTGACACCGGTCAAGACCGCCCTTCTGGACCAGACCGTGGTGGCCGGCATCGGCAATATCTACGCCTGCGAGGCGCTCTACCGCGCCGGCATCCGGCCCGACCGCGACGCGGGGGACCTGCCCCGGCGGCAGGTGGACCGCCTGGTGAGCGCCATCAAGGACGTTCTGACGGAGGCCATCGCCGTCGGCGGCAGCAGCCTGCGCGACCATCGGCGCCCCGATGGCGAGCTGGGCTATTTCCAGCATTCCTTCGCGGTATACGGCCGCGAGGGCGAGCCCTGCCCCAAATGCGGCTGCGGCGAGGGAGTGCGACGGATGGGCCAGTCCGGACGGTCGACCTTCTACTGCCGTCGCCAGCAGCGCTGAAACGCCGTCCGGGCTTGCGGGCCTGTTGTTTCCCTTATTGATCAACAGGCCCTAAGGGATAGGCGGCCGGATTTGTCATGTTCGTCAAGGGCATGAGGGGAGCCGTCCGCCGCCCGGTCCCGTCGCGAGCGGAGATCCCCGTACTTGCCGGGGTGGCGTCCGGCTGGCGGGAGTGCTATGACTTTCCCATGGTTAGATCCGTTGTTCGTCCCTTTGCCGTGGCGACCTTCTGGCTCGGACTGTCGGTTTCGGCGTCCCTGGCGGAGGGTGCCTTCCTGACGGAACTTGAAGATCTACCCCTGGCCCCGGGCCTGGCGGAGACGCCCGGGGGCATGCTGTTCGATTCGCCGACAGGCCGCATCGTCGAAGCGACCGCGCGCGGAGATGCCACGGCCGAACAGGTCATCTCCTTTTACGCCCAAACACTGCCGGAACTCGGCTGGCAGAAAGTCGGGCCGTCGTCCTACCGCCGCGACAATGAAGTCCTGAAAATCGACGTTGAGGCACGCAAGCGGCCTCTGCTGGTCAGGTTCTCGCTGGTTCCGCAATAGGACGGCCCGCCGCCCGGCCATCCGGTCGACTGCATCAAAAAATCTAGGGGGGTCCATCATGGCCTATGAAAACATCATCGTCGAAACCAAGGGACATGTCGGCGTCATCACGCTGAACCGTCCGAAGGCGCTGAACGCCCTGTCCAGCCCGCTGGTGGCCGAACTCGGCCAGGCCCTGGACGCGTTCGAGGCCGATCCCGAGATCGGTGCGATCGTCCTGACCGGCAGCGAGAAGGCCTTCGCCGCCGGCGCCGACATCAAGGAGATGTCGACCAAGTCGTTCTCGCAGTGCTACCTCGACGACTTCATCACCCGGGGCTGGGAGGCCGTGACCCGTATCCGCAAGCCCGTGATCGCCGCCGTGGCCGGTTATGCCCTGGGCGGCGGCTGTGAGATGGCGATGATGTGCGATTTCATCCTGGCCGCCGACACCGCCAAATTCGGGCAGCCCGAGATCACCCTCGGGATCATTCCGGGCGCCGGGGGAACCCAGCGCCTGACCCGCTTCGTCGGCAAGTCGAAGGCGATGGAGATGGTGCTGACCGGCCGCCTGATGGATGCCGCGGAAGCCGAGCGCGCCGGTCTGGTCAGCCGCATCGTGCCGGCGAGCGACCTGCTGGAGGAGGCCGTCAAGGTCGCCGAACAGATCGCCCGCATGGGCCGCCTCGCCGCGTTCGCGGCCAAGGAGTCGGTCAACCGTGCCTATGAGACGACGCTGGCCGAGGGGGTGCATTTCGAACGGCGCCTGTTCCACTCCCTGTTCGCGACCGACGATCAGAAGGAAGGCATGTCCGCCTTCTCGGAGAAGCGTCAGCCGAATTTTAAGAACAAGTAGAATCTTGCGCTTGACGAGGGAGGCCCGTCAGCCTTATATACGCGCCTTCCGATTGCATCCTAATTCTGTCAAGAACAGGTTTTTGATCCATGGCTCACCATTCGTCGGCTAAGAAGCGCATCCGTCAGACCGAGCGCCGCACCGAGGTCAACCGCGCGCGTATCAGCCGCATCCGCACCTTCGTGAAGAAGGTCGAGACTCTGATCGCCAGTGGCGACAAGGCCCAGGCGGCCGAGGCCCTGCGCGTTGCCGAGCCCGAGCTGATGCGTGGTGCGCAGAGCGGCGTTCTGCATCACAACACCGCGTCGCGTAAGGTGTCGCGGCTGTCCGCCCGCATCAAGGCGCTGTAAGCGTCAGGCACTGAACGCCTGAATTGCTTCGTTCGAAGGGCCGTGTCCACCCGATCATGTGGACGCGGCCTTTTGCTTTGAAGTCAATAGAGTACACGCCAAAAAAATTTTTCTGTTCGCCATTCGGTCACGTTGCGCCGACATCGAAGCATCGATAGAGTCGTTGCCGACGTCGTCAGACGGCAAAGCCTTTCCACAGATGAAGATTGACATGCCGCAATCTAAAGATTGGCGGGTCTGTATATAATTGTGTCAATTTTTATTTGTTTTCTGGTTAGGAATGCCCCTGATTGCGCCATTCTGAACTCGCCGACACAATATGCGCGAAATCGCACGGCATGTGCGGAAAGAACGCAGGCGGCGGCAACGCGGCTCTTCGGGGCCGACGAGGACAGAGACAGGTGTCGGCCGGCCGGCGTCCGCCGTCCGGCCTGGGGTTATACTCGGGCAGCCGGGTCCGGTGACCACCGGATCGGGGGAGCATAGGGCAGACGGAAATGCGCGCAGCGGCGATCGCCGGCAAGGGCCGGGACGCATCCTTTTGCCGCTCTGACGTCCGTGCCGGAGACATAGGGTGACATTCTTGAGCGACGATGTGGTTCAGGCGCAGTGGACACGGGTAAGAAGTCGACTGCGGGACGAATATGGCGAGGCGGCTTTCAAGAGCTGGTTGAACCCGCTGACGCTGGCCGAGGTTCGTGACGGCCAGGTCCGCATGGGCGTTCCCACGCGCTTCCTCCGGGACTGGGTGGCGACCCATTACGGGGACCGGATCCGCATGCTGTGGTCGAAGGAGGACGCCACCATCAATGGCGTCGACATCGTTGTCCTGCCGGGGATGAGCCGGGCGCAGCCCGCCGCGCAACCGGCACGCAAGGCAGCCGCGCAGGTGGCGGCGCCCCAGGTCGATGTCCCCCCCCATGCCGAGCCGTCCAACGTCACCGACGAGATCGGCGCGCCCCTCGATCCCCGCTACACCTTCGACAATTTCGTCGTCGGCAAGCCGAATGAATTCGCTTATGCCGCCGCCCGCCGGGTGGCCGAGTCCGATCTGGTCTCCTTCAATCCGCTGTTCCTTTATGGTGGCGTCGGACTGGGCAAAACCCACCTGATGCACGCCGTCGCCTGGCACATCCGCGAGAGGAATCCCGGCCGGTCGGTGATCTATCTGTCGGCCGAGAAGTTTATGTACCGCTTCGTCCGGGCGTTGCGTTTCCAGGACACGATGGCGTTCAAGGAACAGTTCCGGTCGGTCGACGTGCTGATGATTGACGATGTGCAGTTCATCGGCGGCAAGGACTCGACGCAGGAGGAGTTTTTCCACACCTTCAACTCGCTGGTCGACCAGGGCCGCCAGATCATCATCTCGGCCGACAAGTCACCATCGGACCTCCAGGGCATGGAGGAGCGCCTGCGGTCCCGGCTGGGCTGCGGCCTGGTCGCGGACATCCACGCCACAACCTATGAGCTGCGGCTTGGCATCATCGGCGCCAAGGCAGAACAGCTTGGCGTCGACGTCCCGCGCAAGGTGGCCGAGTTCCTGGCCCACAAGATCACCTCGAACGTTCGCGAACTGGAAGGCGCGCTGAACCGCGTCGTCGCCCACGCCCAACTGGTGGGACGGGACATTTCGCTGGAGACGACCCAGGAGGTCCTTCACGATCTTCTGCGCGCCAACGACCGCCGGATCACCATCGAGGAGATCCAGAAAAAGGTGGCGGAGCATTTCAACATCCGGCTTGCCGACATGCATTCGGCGCGGCGCGCCCGCCAGGTCGCCCGCCCGCGGCAGGTGGCCATGTATCTCGCCAAACAGCTGACCTCGCGGTCCCTCCCCGAGATCGGCCGTAAATTCGGCGGACGCGATCACACCACCGTCATGCATGCCGTGAAGAAGATCGAAGAACTGCGCAGCGCGGATTCGACCTTCGCGGAGGATATCGAGCTTCTGCGCCGCATGCTGGAAAGCTGAAACCAGCTACCTCTTGGGTGATTTTTTCAAATAAAATTCTACCCTGGGTCTAAATTCCCTTGCCTGCCGGCCCCTCTGTCATCAAACAGGGGCCGGTTTCTCAGGCGGGGCGAAAACGCTTCTGGTACCAAAGGCTTGTGCTATACTGTCGCCCCTTGTGGACAAGGGGGTGCGGCGACGCGCCTTATGGGACTCGCGGACTGGCCGCAGATTGAGCAACGGAACGCCATGAAACTGACCATTGAACGCGCCGCCCTTTTGAAATCCCTCAATCATGTGCAGAGTGTCGTCGAACGGCGGAATACCATTCCGATCCTTTCGAACGTCAAGATCGAAGGCCGCAGCGGGTCGGTCAGCCTGAACGCCACGGACATGGATCTCGACATTCTGGAGACCATTCCCGCCGACGTGGTGCGCCCCGGGACGACGACGGCCCCGGCCCACACGCTTTACGAAATCGTCCGCAAGCTGCCGGACGGGTCCCAGGTCGAACTGGAACAGAGCGGCGACGACAGCCAGCTCATTCTGCGGTCCGGACGGTCGCGCTTCACCCTGGCCTCGCTTCCGGTCGAGGATTACCCGGTGATGTCGGGCGGCGACCTGCCCCACAGTTTCGTGCTGGGCGCCGACGATCTCAAAGGTCTGATCGACCGGACCCGCTTCGCGATTTCGAGCGAGGAAACGCGCTATTACCTGAACGGCATCTATCTGCACGCCGCCAGCAATGGCGGAACGCAGGTTCTGCGCGCCGTGGCGACCGACGGCCACCGGCTGGCGCGGGTCGAGGTTCCCCTGCCCGAGGGCGCGCCCGGCATGCCCGGCGTGATCGTTCCGCGCAAGACGGTGGCGGAGTTGCGCAAGCTCCTCGACGAAACCTCGGTCGACGTGACCGTCTCGCTGTCCGAAACCAAGATCCGTTTCGCCTTCGATGACGCGACCATGACCTCGAAGCTGATCGACGGGACCTTCCCCGACTATGAGCGGGTAATCCCGGCGGACAACGACAAAGTGCTGGAGGTCGACTGCAAGAGTTTCGCCCAGGCGGTCGACCGCGTGTCCGCCATTTCCACCGAGAAGTCGCGCGCCATCAAGCTTTCGGTCGACAAGGGCGGCCTGACCCTGTCCGCGTCCAGCCCCGAAAACGGCAGCGCCATCGAGGAACTGGAGGCCGCCTATGAGGCCGGCCCGATGGAAATCGGTTTCAACTCGCGCTATCTGCTCGACATCCTGGCTCAGATCGAGGGCGATGCCGCGCGTTTCGCGATGGCCGATGCCGCCAGCCCGACGGTGGTCCGTGAGGTTACCGATTCCAGTGCCGTCTATGTTCTGATGCCGATGCGGGTGTGACCGAAGAGGAACTGTGAACCCAACAGCAGAACCGGCGGGCCTGGCGGTCGTTCGCCTGACCTTGAGCGATTTCCGCTGCTATTCTTTTCTTCGCCTGGAGGCCGACCGCCGCCCGGTGGTGTTGACCGGAGCCAACGGCGCGGGCAAGACGAACGTCCTGGAGGCGCTGTCCTTTCTGGTGCCGGGCCGGGGACTGAGGCGGGCCCGGATCGCCGAGGTGGCGCGGACGGAGGCGGGCGAAGGCGCCCCCTGGGCGGTCGCGGCCCGGATGGAACGCCCGCCGGGGACGGCGGACAGGGACAGCGGCTCCCCCGGACTGGTGGATATCGGCACCGGCCGCGAGCCCGGTTCCGAACGCCGGCTGGTGCGGATCGACGGGCAGCCGGCCCGGTCCCAGGCAGCACTGTCCGAGGTGGTGAGCGCCCTCTGGCTGACCCCGGCGATGGACCGGCTGTTTACCGAGGGCGCCGGCGGCCGGAGGCGGTTCCTGGATCGTCTGGTTCTGTCGCGGGACCCGGAGCATGCGGCCCGGGCCGGTGCCTATGACCGCGGCCTGCGGGAACGGGCGCGGCTTCTGCGCGAGGGCCGGTATGACCCGGCGTGGCTTACGTTGCTGGAGGAACGGATGGCCCGTGACGGCGCCCGGATGGCCCTGGCGCGGCGCCAGACGGTGGACCTGCTGAACGATGCCTGCGCGCGCGGGCTGGGGCCGTTTCCGGCAGCCGGTCTTTCCGTGAGCGGTACGGTCGAGGAGAACCTTGGCCGGATGTCGCCGGACGAGGCCGAGGAGGACTTCCGCCGCGCCCTCGCCGCCGCACGGCGCCGGGATCAGGAGAGCGGCACCTCCACGGTCGGCCCGCATCGGAGTGACCTTCAGGTCCGCCACCGCGGCCGGGATCTTCCGGCGGAACAGTGTTCCACCGGCGAACAGAAGGCGGTTCTGATCGCGATTGTCCTGGGACAGGCGCGATTGCAGACCTCCCACCCGATGGGGCCGCCGCTGCTGCTGCTGGACGAGGTCACAGCCCACCTCGACCAGACGCGCCGAGCGGCCCTGTTCGATGAGTTATGCGTCCTTGGGGCGCAGAGCTGGCTGACCGGTACCGACCGGTCGTCTTTCGCCGAGTTGGGCGAGCGGGGCCAGTTTTTTGACGTCCACGACGGCCGTGTGACGTCCGCGTAATGGAAGCGCCGGCCCCCGGGTCAGGGATCCGGTCCGACGCTCCGACGTCCTTCGACGGCCGGTCTGCCGGCCGCCGAAGGACAGAGTTCAGTCTGATGAGGAACATGTGTCGATGACCACGAGTCCTGTTGATATGCCCGCTTCCACCGACGACGTCTATGATGCGGACTCCATCAAGGTCCTGCGCGGCCTGGAGGCGGTGCGCAAGCGTCCTGGAATGTACATCGGCGATACCGACGACGGTTCGGGGCTGCATCACATGGTCTACGAGGTCGTGGACAACGCCATCGACGAGGCGCTGGCCGGCCATTGCGACCGCATCGAGGTCATCATCAACGACGATGGGTCGGTGACGGTGCGCGACAACGGACGTGGTATTCCGACCGATATCCACAAGGAGGAGGGCGTTTCCGCCGCCGAGGTCATCATGACCCAGCTCCACGCCGGCGGAAAATTCGACCAGAACTCCTACAAGGTCTCGGGCGGCCTCCATGGGGTGGGCGTCAGCGTGGTCAATGCGTTGTCGGAACGACTGGATCTCAGGATCTGGCGGGACGGCAAGGAACATGCGATGAGCTTCAGCCACGGCGAAGCCGTGACGCCGCTGGCCGTCGTCGGCGAGGCGCCGATGACCGAGCGGGGACTGCTGACCGGAACCGAGGTGACATTCCTTCCGTCCACCGAAACCTTCTCGATGACGGAATTCAGCTTTCCCACGCTGGAACACCGCCTGCGCGAACTGGCCTTCCTCAATTCCGGGGTCTTCCTGCGGCTGATCGACCGGCGTCACAACGAGGAGCAGCGTGTCGACCTGCATTACGAGGGCGGCATCGAGGCCTTCGTGCATTACCTCGACAAGATGAAGCAGCCGTTGCACACACCGCCGATCACCATGGCGGGCGAGCGCGACGGCATGACGGTCGAAGCGGCCCTGGAATGGACCGACTCCTACCATGAGAACTGCCTCTGCTTCACCAACAACATCCCCCAGCGCGACGGCGGCACCCATCTCGCCGGTTTCCGCGCGGCGCTGACCAGGACCCTCAACAACTACGCCAACGATTCCGGTATCGCCCGTAAGGAAAAGGTGGCGCTGTCGGGCGACGACATGCGCGAGGGCCTGACCTGTGTCCTGTCGGTCAAGGTTCCCGATCCCAAATTCTCATCGCAGACCAAAGACAAGCTGGTGTCGTCGGAAGTCCGTCCGGTGGTCGAGAGCATCGTCGCCGAGAAGCTGGCTCAGTGGCTGGAGGAGCATCCGGCCGAAGCCCGCAAGATCGTCGCCAAGGTCGTCGAGGCCGCCGCCGCCCGCGAGGCCGCGCGCAAGGCGCGCGAGCTGACCCGGCGCAAGGGCGCGCTTGATATCGCCACCCTGCCCGGCAAGCTCGCCGATTGTCAGGAGCGCGACCCCGCCGCGTCGGAACTGTTCATCGTCGAGGGCGATTCGGCCGGCGGATCGGCCAAACAGGGCCGCAACCGCGCCTTCCAGGCGATCCTTCCGCTGCGCGGCAAGATCCTGAACGTCGAGCGCGCCCGCTTCGACAAGATGCTGTCCTCGGCAGAGATCGGCACGCTGATCGCGGCGCTCGGCACCGGTATCGGGCTGGAGGACTTCGACGTCGGCAAGACGCGGTACCACAAAATCATCATCATGACCGACGCCGATGTCGACGGCAGCCATATCCGGACCCTGCTTCTGACGTTCTTCTACCGCCAGATGCGTCCCCTGATCGACAACGGCTACCTCTACATCGCCCAACCGCCTCTCTATCGCGCCAAGCGCGGCAATTCCGAGGTCTATCTGAAGGACGACCGGGCCCTTGAGAACTATCTGATCGACGGCGGTATCACGGACGCCGTGCTGCGTCTGGGAGCGGCCGACGGCGCCGCCCCCCGCGTGCAGATCGCCGGCGCCGATCTCCGGGCATTGGCCGATCACGCGCGATCCATCAAGACCTGGCTGGTCCATCTGTCGCGGCGGGTTCCCCTGCGCATCCTGGAGCAGGTCGCCATCGAGGGGGCCCTGAAATCCGCGATGCTGACGGACATGGAACGCGCGACGGCGGCGGCGGCAACGATCGCCACCCGCCTCAATTCGCTGGAGACGGCGCTGGAGCAGTGCTGGGAAGGAACGGCGGCCGAGGGCGAAGGACTGATCTTCACCCGCACCCTGCGCGGCGTCACCGAGACGCATCACATCGACGCAGCAGTGATCAAGAGCCCGGAGGCCCGGAAGCTGGATGAACTGGCGGCGCGTCTCAAGGAGATCTACCAGCATCACAGCGAACTGGTCATCCGCGAGCGCACCACGCGCGTCACCGGTCCCGTCTCGCTGCTTGACACGATCCTCGACGCCGGCCGCAAAGGCATCGCCATCCAGCGCTACAAAGGCCTGGGCGAGATGAACCCGGAGCAGCTCTGGGAAACCACCCTGGACCCCAATGCCCGCGCCCTGTTGCAGGTCAAGGTGAGCCATGTGGAGGATTCCGAGGAGGTGTTCACGACCCTGATGGGCGATGTGGTGAAGCCCCGCTACGACTTCATCCAGACCAACGCTCTCAAGGTCGCCAATCTGGACGTCTGAGACCCGCGCCGGTCAATCTCAGGGCCTCCAGTCTCCGGCCTGTTGATCCATCAGTGATGCAACAGGCCCTCAAAGCCCCTTGCGGCGTTTGAGCATCGCGTCCGCGGAGCGGAAGCGCCACAGGAAAACGAGAGGCCTGGAGCGACGATGTCGCGACAGGCCCT
>WASQ01000096.1:17827-42807 GCA_009712185.1 Telmatospirillum sp.
CGGAAGCGCCACAGGAAAACGAGAGGCCTGGAGCGACGATGTCGCGACAGGCCCTCAAAGCCCCTTGCGGCGTTTGAGCATCGCGTCCGCGGAGCGGAAGCGCCACAGGAAAACGAGAGGCCTGGAGCGACGATGTCGCGACAGGCCCTTACACCAGAAGATCCACCAGATTCGGCCGGCGCGAGGAAATTCCGCTTGCGATCGTCGAGACCGACGTGCTTTGCAGCGTGACCCCCACCTGCTTGGCAAGCGATGCGGTCTTGCCGGCGATGTCGCTGATGGTCGTGCTGGTGGCCGTCGCAGCGGTCGATCCATTGCGGGGAACCAGCATCGACAGCTCTTTCGCGGTGGAATTCACCGTGTTGAGAATCGAGGTCAGGACGGCCTTGGATTGTTTCGCTGTGGAACTATCCACACCGGGCGAGGTCATGGCGCCAACCTGGGTGTCGACCCGCCCGACCAGAGACGACAGTTGCGACGCCATGTCCTGGACCCTCTCCCGGTGCCCCGACTGGATGGCGGCATCGGCCTGGGTCTGGACCAATTGTGCCTGCTTCAACAGGGTCGTCAGCTGAGTCTGGACATTTTTGCCGGCCTTCGCGCCCGATCCGGCGCTGCCCGTATCGCGGGCCGTTCCGGTCTGCCCTGTGCCTCCAGACCCGAATCCCATCAGATATTGGGCCAAATTGCCTGCTAGTCCGCTGATTGCCATGGTTGTTCCACCTTGATTGGGCCCCCGGCAAAAATCGCCGGGCACGTCACCGATCCGTCGTGAGTCCTGCAACATCCGGACCAGATTGAATTCCCATTCAGGCCCCATGGTTTTTGGCGGCCCTCGGAATATCGCGGTCTCGGGGCCACCGGGGCAGGTGCGCCACCCGATGATCCCGCCCTGCGCTTTTCCACCCGGTGCGCGCGCGTTTTAGTTAGGATAAGATCACTTATGGTTGGCATTCGGGCCAGCGATCCGCCGGACGGCACCAACAGAGCGGATGGCGTTCCCGCCTGCCCGGGATGAAACAGGGGAGCGAGAGCGACATGGCGAACGGAACCGGAGGAGCCGGGGCTCCCCAGGAGGAGGATCGTCGACGCGCCACACGCAGGAAACGATTCCGCATCTTCGGGGTCGCCCTGGGAGTGATCGGGGCCGGCGCGGCGATCGGCTGGTTCATCACCCGCAACGACCAGTCGACCGACGACGCGTTCATCGAGGCCTATGTGGTCCAAATCGCCCCACAGGTGGGGGGACTGGTGGCATCCGTCCATGTCGGGGAGAACCAGCGGGTCGAGGCCGGCCAGGCCCTAATCGACATCGACACGCGTGATCTGGACGTGGCGCAGGCATCCGCCCGGGCCGGCCTTGAGGTGGCACGCGCCGCCGAGCAGTCGGCCCAGGCGGATCTGGATCTCACCAGATCGACGACCGGCGCCGCCGTCGATCAGGCCAGGCAGGCGGTGGAGCAAGCCCGGCAGGCTGTGGAACAAAGCCGTCATGAGGCCGATGCGGCGGAGGCCGACTCGGTCCGGGCCGAGGCCGATGTCGTGCGTTATCGGGATCTGGCGGCCCGGTCCGACGCATCGCGTCAACGGCTGGAACAGGCGGTCGCCGATGCGCGCGCGACAGGCAGCCGGGCGCGTGCCGCCCGGACTGCCGTCAACGCCCAGCAGGCGGCACTGGCCCAGGCCGAGGCCAGACTGCGCGACGCCCTGGCCGCGCCGCAACGGCTGGCGGTGAAGGAGGCGGCCCTGACCAACGCCCGTGCCCAGCGGGCACAAGCCGACGCCGCCTTGCGGTCCGCGGACAACAACCTGGCCTACGCCCATCTGACGGCGCCGGCGGCGGGGCGGATCGGACGCCGCGCGGTCAACCCCGGGGATGTGGTGCAACGCAACCAGATTCTGGGAAATCTGGTTCTGGATCCGCCCTGGGTCGTCGCCAATTTCAAGGAGACGCAACTGACCCGGATGCGGCCCGGCCAGCCGGCGCGGCTGCACATCGATGCGTTCCCGGACCATCCCCTGACCGGACGGGTCCAGAGCATTCAGCCCGGGTCCGGCGCACGCTTTTCGTTGCTGCCGCCGGAAAACGCCACCGGAAACTTCGTCAAGGTTGTGCAGCGCGTTCCCGTCAAAATCGTGTTCGACGACCCGTCCGATCCGTTCCTGAGGCGCCTGTCGGCCGGCATGTCGGTCGTTCCGACCGTCGATGTCGGGGTGGAGCCCTCCCCCGGCGCCGAGGAAAGGAACCGCGCCGCCACCCTGACGACGGAGGGCCGGCCGTGACGGCCGCCGTTCCACCCGCCGGAGGCAAACCCCGGATCAATCCCTGGCTTCTCGCTCCGCTGGTGGCCCTGGCGGCATTCATGGAGGTGCTCGACATTTCCATCGCCAATGTCTCGCTACAGCATATCGCAGGCGATCTGTCGGCGGGTCAGGACGAATCGACCTGGGTTCTGACGTCCTATCTCGTCACCAACGCCATCATCCTGCCGGTGTCAGGCTGGATGTCCTCGATGATGGGGCGCGCCCGTTTTTTCGTCTGGTGCATCATCGGATTCTCGATCTCGTCGCTGGCCTGCGGACTGGCCCCCTCTCTGGGGCTTCTGATCCTGTTCCGGGCCATTCAAGGTCTGACCGGGGGCGGACTGCAACCGGGCGCCCAGGCGATCCTGGCGGACAGTTTTCCTCCGCATCAGCGGGGCATGGCCTTCGCGCTTTATGGCATGTCCGTGGTCTTCGCCCCCGCCATCGGGCCGACCCTGGGCGGATGGATCACCGATGAGGTGAGCTGGCGATGGGTGTTTCTGCTGAATGTCCCGGTCGGGGCCATTCTGACCATCCTGGTGGTCGCCTTCGTCGAGGACCCTCCGGCCTATACAGAGGCGCGGCTGGCACGGAAAGCTAAGGCCGGATTCACCATCGACTATGTGGGCTTTGTTTTGCTGGCCATCGGTCTGGGATGTCTTCAGGTCGTTCTCGACAAAGGGGAGGAGGACAACTGGTTCGCCTCTCCCTTTATCTGCGCGCTCTCGGTGGCGTCGCTGATCGCGCTGATCTCCTTCGTCATCTGGGAACTGGGGGAGGAACACCCGATCGTCGAGATCCGGCTGCTGTTCGAACGGAATTTCGGCATCGCCAATCTTCTGATGTTCCTGCTGGGCTTCATCCTGCTGGGCAGCACCGTCCTGCTGCCCGAAATGGTCCAGCGCCTGTTCGGCTACACCGCGACCACCGCCGGACTGCTGATCACGCCCGGCGGGCTGACCATCATGCTGGTGATGCCGATCGTCGGCCGGCTGGTGTCCCTGGTCGACAGCCGGCATCTGATCGCCACCGGCCTGCTGATTACCGCGCTTTCGTTGATCCGCCTGAGCAGAATCGATCTCGATACAGACTACGCCACCCTGGCTTTCGCACGCATTTACCAGTCCCTGGGGCTGGCCCTGCTGTTCATCCCGATCAACACCGCGGCCTACCGTTTCGTCTCGACCGCCCACACCAGCGAGGCGGCGGCGCTGATCAATGTGGCCCGCAATCTGGGCGGCAGCTTCGGGATCTCCGCGGTCTCCACCTGGGCCACCCGTTTCGGGCAGGCCCATCAGACCATCCTCGCGGGCCATGCCACCCCTTATGATCCGGCTTATCCCGCCGTTCTGGACGGGTTGAGCCGCGGACTTCTGGGGGCGGGGGGAGGCCCGCTGGAGGCGGGAAGCCGCGCCCTGGCGGAGCTTTACCAGATGGTGGCGAGACAGGCGCAAATGCTGGCCTTCCTGGACGTTTTCTTTCTGCTGGGCCTGATTTTCGTGACGGTGATCCCACTGGTCTATGTGATGCGGGGCGGCGTTGCCGCGGGGCCCGGGGCCGCGCATTGACCGACGGGTCTGGAGCCGGACGTCTTCGCCGGATGGGGGAAAAGTGAGGATGGTCCTGAACGCATGGGACGAAAAACCGATCCCGGAACGCTAACGCAATGAAAAGGCTGAAGAAGGCGTTGATTCGCCTGCGAACGCAGTTTTCAAACAACCGCAAACGCGGTTGCGGCGCCGGATTTAACCCCTGGAAGCGACCGGTCGTCCGGCTCTTTCCCGCAGGGCCTTGAGATAATTAGGATTTTATCGGCTTTATCACGATCTGCGGATGCAGATGAAAAAGGGCGAGCCCTCGTCCCGAGGGGACATTCCCAGTGAGACCCGGTTGCCCCGCCCCCGGTGACACCACAGATCGCCACGATGGCATATGACGACGCGGCAGGGAGAGCCGGACCCCCGGGCCAGGGCCACCGATGTCAGCGCTGAACCTGCGTCCGAACCAGACGGCGGGCGGCGCGCAACCGTTCCAGCAGCCATCCCCTCGATTCGCCCCGGATCACCCGGCGCAGGGCCTGGACGCCCCGATGAACGCGCCGGCGCAGCAATCGCCATCGGCGGATCCGGGCCAGCCGGCCATGGGCCCAGCGGCTGGCCGCCAGCGCCCACCCTTCAACCCGGACAAACCAGCGAAGCGTCGCCAGCGCCGGGCGGCACAGCCGGTAAATGCGCGCAAGAAATCCGACGCCGAACAATTCCCCGGCGGCGAACAGCAGAGCTCCGGTCAGGGGATGGCCTGTCGCCACCAGCCACAGGGCCGCCAGCTTGACCGGCAGGATCACCGCCCAGGGGACCAGGAACAGCAGCATGGCGACAGCGGGGGGCAGGCGCCCGATCGCCGCCTCGCCCCGGGCGACAGGAGGCCAGCGCCCGCGGGCTGAGGCGAGATCCGCCACCAGCCCCCACAGCACTTCCTCGAACAGCACCGCGATCGCCGCGACCAGCAGCAGGGGCGGTGTCAGAACGGTCTTCAGACGGCGGACGGACAAACGTTCCCCCGTTTCCAAATCGGCATCGCCGGGCGGGTCCGCCCGGCGGACGGTCTCAGCCCGCCACGCGGACGATCACGTCGACACGCCGGATGGACAGCCCCTCGGGTGCTTCCGGGACCTTGGACACCGCCACCATATGGCCGGGGATATCCTCAAGACGGCCGGACTGCTCGTAGAAGAAATGATGGTGGTCCGAGGTATTGGTGTCGAAATAGGATCGGCCCGCGTCGACGACGATCTCACGCAACATTCCCGCGCCGGTGAACTGGTGCAGCGTGTTGTAGACCGTCGCCAGCGAAACCCGGATGTTGTGTGCAACCGCCTCCCCATGCAGCTGCTCGGCTGAGATATGGCGATCACAGCCGTCGAACAACAATTTGGCCAAAGCCAAACGCTGACGCGTCGGACGCAAGCCTGCGGCACGAAGCCGGTCCAGGGCATGGCTGAAAGGACGCTGGCAGTTGGCGTTCATGGCGACGTCTCCCCGCACGGAATAACCCGAATATTTATACTCTTTAATAGGATGCGATACCAATTGGAATCGCTATAGTTGAGCCCTTAAACCCCTTTCTCCCGCAGAAACCCCTGCGGCACCCCTTGGATCCGACCGAACGTCCGTCAATCGCCGGTCATCAGCCGGTCGATCAACTGACGGACCGTCGGCACGAATCCGTCGCGATAAAACGGGTCGGTGGCGAAACGATGGGCGATATGACCGGCGAACATCAGCTCCGTCTCGACGTCGCCGTCGTGGGCAATGTTCTGGAGGGTCTTCTGGATACAGAAACTGCGCGGGTCGGCCTTCTTGCCGGTGGTGCCGGCCTCGCCCTGGGACCAGTTGGAGAAGTTGCAGGCCGATAGGCAGCCCATGCACTCCACCTGATCGCGACGGATCGCCTCCGCCCGGTCGGGCGCAACGAAAATCAGGGTCGAATCCGGGGTCCGAAGCGGTTCGCTGAAGCCCGCGGCGATCCATGTCTCCGCCTTCACCTTGTCGGCCGGAGTGACGAAAACCTTGCGGCCCCGAAGCCCGATCTCCATCTCCGCGGTGTGTTCACCGACCGGCTCGGCGGTGAAGGGAATCTGATGATCGAGCCGCTCGCACAGTTCGGCGATGAAGCGGTTCTTGACTGCCGACGAATAGAAACCGGTCGGGCTGAACCGGTGCAGCAGCACGTCGCCGGCCTTAAGGGTCCGCAATCGCTGTTTCCATCCTTCGGAAATCGGACTTTCCCGTGTCAACAACGGTCGCGTTCCAAACTGGAACGCGACAGGACCGATATCGGGATTGTCGAGGAACTCCTCCCACTCGCGCAGGCACCAGACGCCACCGGCAATGATGACGGGAACCTCGGGGACCCCGGCTTGCCGCATCGCGGTTCTGAGAGCGGTGACGCGTGGCAGCGGCGCCTGCGGCTCCGTCGGATTTTCGGAATTGGACAGGCCGTTATGGCCACCGGCCAGCCACGGATCCTCATAGACCACGCCGCCCAGCCACTGCGGGAATTTGTGGTGGGCGCGCTTCCACAAGGCGGTGAAGGCGCGCGCCGAGGACACGATGGGATAGTAGAAGACACCGTAACCGGCGGCGATTTCCGCCACCCGGTAAGGCATCCCGGCGCCACAGGTGACTCCGTGGACCAACCCCTTGGCGCCTTCGAGAACGCCGTGAAGGATTTCCTCGGATCCGCCCATCTCCCACAGCACATTCATATGCACACGGCCCTGTCCCGCCGACAGGTCGTGGGCGATGCGCGCCTGGGCGCTGCCGCCCCGGATCGCGTAGGCGATCAGCTCCCCATGCCGTTCACGGCGGGTCTTGCCGTGGTACACCAGCGGAATCAGCGTCCCCTTCTCATCATAGAAGTCGGCGTTGACGCCGGAGAAGGTGCCCACCGCTCCCGCCGCGGCCCAGGCGCCCGAGCTCTCACCGTTTGACACCGCGATACCCTTGCCGCCCTCCACCAGGGGCAACACTTCGCGGCCGGAAACAACCAAGGATTTCAAGGCTTTCACGTCAACGTCCACTCCACATGCGGTCCGCCTGTGATCGGCCCGCGACTGTACCGCGGCCTTCGGTTTTTGGGAAGGCGCCGCTATATCTTCAGATAGGGACCGCGGCCCGGGTCCGCCATCCTGATCAACGGTCCGGCCGCTCCAAAAGCGCATCCGGACAATCGCTGAACAGCGCGTCCACGCCCCACCCCCACAATTGCTCCGCCCGCGACCGGTCATTGACCGTATACGCCAGCAAAGCCAGTCCCTCCGCCTTGACCGCAGCCACCTGCCGCTCATCGAGTGCGCGATGATCGACATGCAGGCTCCGGCATCCAAGCCGGCGGACATCCCCCCTCCACTCGCCAGAAAGATCCGGAACCAGCAACCCCCGTGGCCAGTCCGGAGCCCGCCCGGCCATGACGGCCAGCGCGCTCTGGGCGAAACTCGACAGCAACGGAACCCGGCCCCCGGCCGGCCAGCGCCGGACCAGAAGGTCCAATGCCGCCGACGCCGTCGCCGCGCCCCGCTCCTCATCGGCCTTGATCTCGAGACAGAGCCCGAGACCCAGGCCGACCAGCCGGTCCAGCACATCCCCGAATTCCGGGATCCGCTCTCCGGCAAAACGATCGGAAAACCACCGCCCGGCGTCCAGACGGAGAAGATCGGCAAAGGGTGTCTCGGTGAGACGCCCCCTGCCATTGCTCGTCCGTTCCAGCCGGTCGTCGTGGAAAACTACCGGCACCCCGTCCGAGGTCAACTGGACATCGAGTTCGATCCAGTCAACCCCTTTCGCAGCCGCCAGGGAAAATCCCGCCAGGGTGTTCTCCGGCGCATCGCGGGCAATCCCGCGATGGCCGATCACTCCTGGCAGGCAAAGATCGGTCACGCTTCGGACTTCTCTTCCTTGTCCTTCTTGGTCAGGTCCTCGCCGGTGGCCTGGTCGACCTGCTTCATCGACAGCTTGACCTTGCCGCGATCGTCGAAACCGATGACCTTGACCTTGACGACATCGCCCATCTTGACCACGTCCGTGACCTTCTCGACGCGCCGGGGCGCCAGTTCGGAGACATGGACAAGGCCGTCGCGCGACCCGAGGAAGTTCACGAACGCACCGAAGTCGACGGTCTTCACCACCTTGCCGGTGTAGACGACGCCCATTTCCGGTTCCGCCACGATCCCCTTGATCCAGTCGATCGCCCGCTGACCGGCCTCGCCATCGACAGACGCCACCTTGATGGTACCGTCGTCCTCGATGTCGATCTTGGCGCCGGTCTGCTCGCAGATCTCGCGGATGACCTTTCCGCCGGTCCCGATGACTTCGCGGATCTTGTCCTTCGGAATGGAGAAGGTGATGATCCGGGGCGCATTGCCGGACACGGCCTCGCGCGCATGGTCGATGGCCTTCGCCATCTCGCCCAGGATGTGCATCCGGCCTTCCTTGGCCTGACCCAGGGCGATCTTCATGATCTCCTTGGTGATCGAGGTGATCTTGATGTCCATCTGAAGGGCGGTGACACCCACGTCGGTGCCGGCCACCTTGAAGTCCATGTCGCCCAGATGATCCTCGTCACCCAGGATATCGGTCAGAACGGCGAACCCGTCCTGTTCCTTGATCAGGCCCATGGCGATGCCGGCCACCGGACGCGGCAGCGGAACGCCCGCGTCCATCAGGGCCAGCGACGAGCCGCAAACGGTCGCCATCGAGGAGGATCCATTGGATTCCGTGATCTCGGAGACCACGCGAAGCGTGTAGGGGAAGGCCTCCTTCGCCGGCAGGGTCGGATGGATGGCCCGCCAGGCCAGCTTGCCATGGCCGATCTCACGACGGCCGGGCGATCCCATGCGGCCCGCCTCGCCCACGGAATAGGGCGGGAAGTTGTAATGCAGCATGAAACGCTCGCGGTATTCGCCGCCCAGCGCGTCCACGACCTGCTCATCCTGTCCGGTGCCCAGCGTGGTCACCACCAGAGCCTGGGTCTCGCCACGGGTGAACAGGGCCGACCCATGGGCCCTGGGCAGAATGCCGACCTGGACGTCGATGGGGCGCACCGTCTTGGTGTCGCGGCCATCGATACGGATGCCGGTCTTCAGGATGTTGCCGCGCACCACCTCGGATTCGAGGCTCTTGAACACGTCCGGAGCAACGGCCAGCTCGGCGGCGTTGTCGCCCAGGATCGCCAGGGCGGCGTCCTTGACCTCGCCCACCTTGGCATAGCGGTCCTGCTTGACGACGATCTTATAGGCGTCGGCCAACTGGGCGGTGATCCCGCCGTCAACGAACTTCTTGCGGACGACCTCGACCTCGGCGGGCGTGGGCGGCAGGTCCCACGGCTCCTTGGCACACTGCTCGGCCAGTTCGATGATCGCCTTGATGACCGGCTGAAAGCCTTCATGACCGAAGGTCACGGCGCCCAGCATCACCTCTTCGGTG
Source organism: Telmatospirillum sp. (assembly GCA_009712185.1). GTDB lineage: Bacteria > Pseudomonadota > Alphaproteobacteria > Rhodospirillales > Magnetospirillaceae > Telmatospirillum. Next base: position 27,115 of record WASQ01000096.1, read on the forward strand.
AGCTCCTTGGCCTCGGACTCGACCATCAGAACGCCTTCGCCGGTGCCGGCGACAACCAGCTCCAGGGCCGACTGCTCGATCTGGGCAATGGTCGGGTTCAGGACATACTGACCGTCGATATAACCGACGCGGGCGGCGGCCACGGGGCCCATGAAGGGAACACCCGAAATGGTGAGCGCGGCCGAGCTGCCGACCATCGACACGATATCCGGATCATTTTCCAGATCATGCGCCAGAACGGTGCAGATCACCTGGGTCTCGTTGCGGAAACCGTCGGCGAACAGCGGGCGGATCGGACGGTCGATCAGGCGCGACACCAGGGTTTCGCGCTCGCTCGGACGGCCCTCGCGCTTGAAGAAGCCGCCCGGAATCTTGCCGGCGGCAAACGCCTTTTCCTGGTAATTGACCGTCAGCGGAAAGAAGTCGACGCCGGGCTTGATCGATTTCGCGGCGACCACCGTGCAGAGCACTTTGGTCTCACCATAGGTGGCCAGGACGGCGCCGTCGGCCTGCCGGGCGATCTTGCCGGTCTCGAGGACCAGCGTGCGGCCACCCCAGGTCAGCTCTTTACGGAAGGTTTTGAACATGGACATACGATTATTTTCCTTATCCCAAGGGGCGTAGCCGGATTGCTACGTCCCGGGCGTCGCGGTTGCGGCCCTTCGCCATCGTTCCCGCCATCCGGCCAGCCGCCATCGGGACGGCCGGGGACAGGGCGGATTGAACCTTTGCCGACATGGCGTTACCCGCGTGGGGATAGTCCCCGCGCGGGTCCGCAAACTTCAACCTGACAGCTTCCGCCGGAGCGGAAGGCTGCGGCGGCACAGCGACAGCCTTACTTACGCAGGCCGAGACGGGCGATAAGCTGCTCGTAGCGGGACTGGCTGTTGGCCTTCACATAGTCAAGCAGGCGCCGACGCTGACCGACCAGAATGAGGAGGCCGCGACGGGAGTGGAAGTCCTTCTTATGGTCCTTGAAATGCTCCGTCAGATTACGGATGCGCTCGGACAGAATGGCAACCTGAACCTCCGGCGAACCGGTATCGTTCGGGGAGGTGGCGTATTCCTTGATAAGTTCCTGCTTGCGCGCTGCGCTGATCGACATCGGTTTCTCCGTCGTTCAAAGGTTCAACACACGTATCGGCCGTACTTCGACGCCGTCGATACGGGCCAACGCCACCAATCGCTCTTCGACCATGGCTCGCACGGTTGCCCCGGCGGATATGGACGGGTGAGGATTCGGGACAGCCAGCCGGTCAACCGGCAGGGCCTGTCCGTTCTGCAGGCGACGGGCCTCATCTTCCGTCAGGGCCAGAGCCGGGATGTCGTCCAGCGCGGTCTCAACGGGAAGCACTAATTTTGCAGACGCGGCACTATGCCCAAAGTCTTCGAGCATATCCAGGGAAATCGCGTTCATTTCGTGGAAAGGTCCACAACTTGTCCGGCGCAACAGCGAGACATGTCCGACGGTCCCCAGGGCAAGGGCGATATCGCGGGCGAGCGAGCGGATATAGGCGCCTTTGCCGCAGCCGACCTCGAAGGTTGCGGTGTCCTCCGTCGCGTCGATCAGGGTGAAGCGGTCGATACGGACGATGCGGGATTTCAGTTCGACGGGCTCGTCGGAGCGGGCCAGGTCATAGGCGCGCCGGCCGCCGATCTTGACCGCCGAATAGGCGGGCGGCACCTGCTCGATCTCTCCCAGGAAGCGGGGAATCACGGCTTCGATGTCGGCAATCGCCGGGCGGACCGGACTGGTCTCCGTCACCACGCCCTCGCGGTCGTCGGTGCTGCGGGCCTCGCCCCAGGTCACCTGCCAGCGATAGGTTTTGGCGCCGTCCATCACATAGGCGACAGTCTTGGTCGCCTCCCCCAGGGCGATCGGCAACACGCCCGACGCCAACGGGTCCAGCGTGCCGCCATGACCGACCTTGGCGGCTCCGGTCATCCGGCGCACCCGTGTCACCACGTCGGTCGATGTCAGACCCAGCGGCTTGTCGATGGCGATCCAGCCGTTGATCGGCAGACCCCGCCTTTTACGCCCCATGGATCGCCCGCCTTCCGGGATCCGGCGACGGCATCGGCGACCGGACCCACCCGTCGGACGTCATCGTCCGGCGGCGGCGGTCACGCCCCATCGTCCTGGCCCTCGTGGTCGTCGGCGGTCCGGATGTCGGAGTCGATGTCTCCGGCTCCGAGATCGTGCCCGCCCTCCTGCCGGAGATCGCGGCGGACCTCGGGGCTCGACAGAAGCGCCTCGATGCGGCTCGCATTGTCGAAAGTTCCATCGGCGACGAAGGACAGATCGGGCGCAACGCGGAGTTGCACCATCCTGGCCACCTCGTGACGCAGATAGGACCGGGCCCGCTTCAATCCGGCCAGCACGGGCTGGGGATCCCCGCCTCCCAGCGGAACCACGAACACCGTGGCATTGCGGAGATCCGGGCTGACCGAGACCTCTGTGACGGTGACCGGCTTTCCGGCCACCTCAGGGTCGTGGATATCGCCCCTTTCCAGGATGCTGGCGATGGCGTGACGCAGTTCCTCGCCCACGCGCAATTGACGCTGGCTGGGTGCCCGTTGCCCACGACTCATGGCTGTCCTCCGTCGAACGGGAAAGAGTACCGGCCCCCTTTTCAGAGGGTGCCGGCGACCTCTTCGACCTCATAACATTCGATCACGTCACCGACCTGAATGTCATTGTAGTTCTCGAACGACATGCCGCATTCGTAGCCCTCGCGCACTTCGCGGACATCGTCCTTGAAGCGCTTGAGCTGACCCAGGGCCCCTTCGTGGATGACAACGTTGTCGCGCAACAGACGGACTTTGGCGCCCCGCTTGACCATGCCTTCGGTGATCAGGCAGCCGGCGACCTTGCCGACCTTGCTGATCGAGAAGACCTCGCGGATCTCGGCATTGCCCAGGAACCGCTCCTTCAGGGTCGGCGCCAGCATGCCGGTCAGGGCCTGACGAAGATCGTCGGCGACATCGTAGATGATCGAGTAATACCGGATATCCACGGTTTCGCGCCGGGCCATGTCCCGGGCCTGCGGATTGGCACGCACGTTGAACCCGATCACCAGGGCGTTGGACGCCTTGGCGAGGGTCACGTCGGACTCGTTGATGCCGCCGACCGCGGAATGCAGAACCCGCACCTTGACCTCGTCGGTGCCCATCTTCTCCAGCGTGGCGACGATCGCCTCGACGGAGCCCTGGACGTCGCCCTTGATGACGACCGGAAGCTCCTTGGCCTCACCCGCGGCAATCTTCGAGAACATCTCCTCAAGCGTGCCGCGCGCCCCGGCCGCCGCCTTGGCGTCGCGTTCCTTGCGCTGGCGGTAACTGGCAACTTCACGGGCGCGGACCTCGGTCTCGACGGTGACGAAGTCGTCACCGGCGGCCGGCGTTCCCGCCAGACCCAGGACCTCGACCGGGCAGGAGGGACCGGCCTCCTCGACCTTGTTGCCGCGGTCATCGACCAGCGCGCGCACCCGGCCCCACTCGGCACCGGCGACGAAGACGTCGCCAACCCTGAGCGTGCCGTTCTGGACCAGGACCGTCGCCACCGACCCGCGACCGCGTTCGATCTTGGCCTCGACCACGACACCCTGGGCGGCCCTGTTCGGGTTCGCCTTCAGATCCAGCATCTCGGCCTGGAGAAGAATGGCCTCCTCCAGCTTGTCGAGATTGATGCGCTTCTTGGCCGACACCTCGACGGCCAGGACGTCACCGCCCAGATCCTCGGTCACCAGTTCATGCTGCAACAGCTCCTGGCGGACCCGCTGCACATTGGCCTCGGGCTTGTCGATCTTGTTGATCGCAACAATGATCGGCACCCTGGCGGCCTTGGCGTGCCGGATCGCCTCGATCGTCTGAGGCATGATGCCGTCATCGGCCGCGACCACCAGAACGACGATATCGGTCATGTTGGCGCCGCGCGCCCGCATCGCGGTGAAGGCCTCGTGGCCGGGCGTATCGATGAAGGTGATTCGCTCACCGGTATGCAGCGCGACCTGATAGGCGCCGATATGCTGGGTGATCCCGCCGGCCTCGCCCGACACCACGTCCGTCGAGCGCAACGAGTCCAACAGCGAGGTCTTGCCATGGTCGACGTGCCCCATGACGGTGACGACCGGAGCCCGGGACAACAGACTGTCGACGACATCCGCCTCGCCCGACAAGCCGATCTCGACATCGGAGTCGGCGACGCGCTTCACGACATGACCGAATTCGGTCACCACCAGTTCGGCGGTATCGGCATCGATCACCTGATTGATCGTCGCCATGATGCCGTTGCGCATCAGGCATTTGATCACGTCGGCGCCACGTTCGGCCATACGGTTGGCCAGTTCCTGCACGGAAATTGTTTCTGGAATGATCACGTCGCGAATGACTTTCTCCGTTGCCTTCTGCAACTGTTTCAGACGCTCACGCTCGCGCGCCCGTTTGACGGCGGCCAGCGAGCGGCCGCGCTGCCCGCGATCGTCGTCGTCGAGCGCCGCGGTGATGGTAAGTTTGCCCTCGCGCCGGCGCGGCTCGCCGCGCTTGGCGACCGGAGCCGGCTTATGCGGGGTCGGACGGCCGGGACCGCGCTTGCCGCGCTCCTCCTCCTCCTCCTCCTCGGTCGGCGCCTTCATCAGCGGCGGAATGGCCGGACGCGCACCGGCGGCCGGCGCATCCTTGCCGGCCGCGGCAGCGGCGGCGGGCTTCTGCGCCTCACCCTTCTGGGCATCCGCCTTGGGCGGCGCCTTGACATCGGCCTTCTGCTCCGGCTTGCCGTCCGCCTTCGGAGCCGGCGCGGGCGCACTGACCTCGGGCTTCGCGTCCGTCTTGGCGGCGGCCTCGGGCTGCGCGACCACCTCGGGCTGGGGCTCGGGTTCGGGCTCCGGCTCGACCACGGGGGGAGCGTTCCGCGCGGCCTCCTCCTCGGCCTGGCGACGGGCCTCCTCTTCCAGCTTGCGACGCAACTCCTCCTCGGCGGCGCGACGACGCGACTCCTCCTCGGCCCGGAGCGCATCCTGCAACACGCGGGCGCGGGTCGCCTTCTCCCCCGACGTCAGATCGTGGGGGGGATGGGGGGCGTGCGCCGGCGGCGGCGGCTCGACGACCACGGGCGGCGGAGCGACCTCGAACTCGGGCGGGCGCGGACCGTCCTTGACTTCCTGCAACAGGCCGCCGGCCCCCGGCGTGAATGTCCGCTTCTTGCGGACCTCGACGGTGACCACCTTGGAACGGCCGTGCGAGAAGCTCTGGCGTACCTGCCCCGTCTCCACGGTCTTCTTCAATTCAAGCTTGCCCGGTGACAGCTTCAACGGCGCTTTCCGGTCGGGGTCATTGGACTCGGTCATCGGTTCGACTTACTCTCGCTTCAGCGGAAGGTTCATGCCTCCCGCATCCCACACACACCGCCCTTGACAGAAGGGCTCACTCCGGCCGGAATCCCGCCAGCCGCGCGGCATCCACTTTCAGCCCGTCGGCCAGGCGCCCCACGGTCAGCAGGGCATGGACAGCCCGATCGCGGCCGAAGGCCGCACCCAATTCTTCGCCACGGAACACCGCGACGAGCGGCAGGTCCGGGGCCAATGCCCGGATCTTGTCACGCCCGTCGGCGGCGCCATCGGCGGCGGCCAGCAGCAACGCGCCATGGCCGGCCTTCAACTCGCCACGGACCTTTTCGAACCCGCAGATCGCCTGGCCGGCCCGCCGGGCCAGACCGATCCTGTCGATACAGCGTCTCAGCAAAAGGGCTTCAATCCTTTCGCTGAGATCCGGGGGGACGCCCACCTTCCGGCGGAAGGCCTTGGCGAAAAGGTTTTTCGTCGCCGCCGTATTTACCATATCCCGGCTGGCGCTCAACCATAATCCCCGACCCGGCAGCACAGCTTCAATATCCGGGACGACATTGCCGTCGGGTCCGACGACAAAACGGATCAGGCGTTCGACCGGGAGAACCTGGCCGGAGGCGATGCACCGCCGGTTAGGTCCCTTTTCCTCCTCCAACGCGCCTTTTTCCCCATCGGCGTCATCATGACCCAGGTTTGGGCCCCAGGCAACGCCGGCGGGCACATCTTCATCGGCCATGGAACAGTTCCCGGGGCAGACCGGATCAGGCCTGCCCGTCCTCGCCATCGAACCAATGGGCGCGCGCGGCCATGATCACCGTATTCGCCTGGTCCGGGGTCAGGGAGTCCTTTCCCAACATGTCGATCAGCTCGTCGCCGGCCAGATCCGCCAGATCGTCCAGGGTCTTGATCCCCTTCTCGCCCAGCGTCACCAGCATGCCGGAGGCCAGTCCCTCGATCGCGGCCAGATCGTCGGCCACGCCCAGTTCCTTGCGGCGCTCGTCATTGCGGGCGTCCTGCTCCTCAAGGAAGGTCCGGGCGCGCTGCTGCAATTCCGAGGCGATGGCCTCGTCAAAGCCCTCGATGTCGGTCAGGTCCTCGACCGGAACGAACGCCACCTCCTCGACGGAGGAGAAGCCTTCGGTCACCAACAGATGGGCAATGACGTCGTCGACATCCAGTGCCTCGATGAACATCCGCGACCGCGACTTGAATTCCTCTGTCCGGCGCTCCGATTCCTCGGCTTCCGTCAGGATGTCGATGTCCCAGCCGGTCAGTTGCGACGCCAGCCGGACATTCTGTCCGCGCCGGCCGATCGCGAGACTGAGCTGGTCGTCGGGAACCACCACCTCGATCCGGTTGGCCTCCTCGTCGAGGACGACCTTGGCAACCTCGGCCGGGGCCAGACCGTTGACGATGAAGGTCGCCGGATCGGCGGACCACTGGATAATGTCGATCTTCTCGCCCTGCAGCTCGGCGACCACAGCCTGCACGCGCGACCCGCGCATGCCGACGCAGGCGCCCACGGGGTCAATGCTCGAATCGCGGCTGATCACGGCGATCTTGGCGCGCGATCCGGGGTCGCGGGCGACCGACTTGATCTCGATGATGCCGTCGTAGATCTCCGGGACTTCCTGGGCGAACAGCTTCGCCATGAACTGCGGATGGGTCCGCGACAGGAAAATCTGGGGACCGCGGGGCTCCTGACGCACATCGTAAATATAGGCGCGGACGCGATCCCCGGTCCGGAAGGTCTCCCTGGGGATCAGTTCGTCGCGGCGCAGAAGCGCCTCGGCGCGGCCGAGATCGACGACGACATTGCCGAACTCGACGCGCTTGACCAGACCATTGACGATCTCGCCGACCCGGTCCTTGAACTCGTTGAACTGGCGCTGGCGCTCGGCGTCGCGGACCTTCTGGACGATCACCTGCTTGGCCGTCTGCGCGGCGATGCGGCCGAAATCGATCGGCGGCAGGGAATCGACGATGAATTCGCCGATAGCGGCATCGGGCTTGCGGCGCCGGGCCTGCGCGACGGTGAGCTGGGTGGCCTCGTTCTCGACCGTCTCGACGACTTCCATAAATCGCGACAGCTGAATCTCGCCGTTTTTGCGATCGATATGGGCGCGAATATCGTGTTCGTGACCGTATTTGGACCGGCCCGCCTTTTGGATGGCCTGTTCCATAGCCTCCAGGACCTCGTCCCGATCGATCCCTTTATCGCGGGCGACGGCGTCGGCAACCTGAAGAAGTTCGGGGCGTGGCAGTGCTGCTGTTCGTTCCATGGGTCCGTTCTCGGGCCTAATGTTCTTGTTCCTGCGTCGCCCAGGCGATCAACTCGTCCGTCAAGACCAGCTTGGCGGATTTGATGTTCGTCAAAGCGACGACGATTTCCTGGGTCTCCACGACCAGGCGCACCTGGCTTTGCTCGTCGAGCCCCATCATCCGGCCGCGGAAGCGCTTGCGCCCTTCCACCGGCTCCTTGGTTTCGACCTTGGCCTCGAAGCCTGCGAAACGCTCGAAATCCTGCGGACGGGTCAGCGGCCGGTCGATGCCGGGCGAACTCACCTCAAGGGTGTAAGCTCCGGCGATCGGATCTTCCACGTCCAGAAGCGCCGAAATCGATCGGCTGATATCGGCGCAGTCATCCACGGTCATCGGCTGACGGTCGCGACGCTCGGCCATGATCTGCAAGGTCAGGTTCTGACGTCCCTGCATCAGGACGCGAACCAGTTCGTAACCCATGGCCTCCAGCGACGGCGCGACCATAGCCGAAATGCGATCCTCAAGGTCCAAATCCGGCGGCCTTCCGACGACAACGAACGCCACCTCAGAGCGGCGTCCTTATTCAACCAGAAATCGGCTCCGGCAAGCGTAATGACGATGACCGGGCCCTAAAAAACAAAAAAGTGGGCCTACGGCCCACCCTTACAACCCCGCCTCCTGGGCGGGACTACAAGAATGTGTCGGGAGCCACTATAGTCATCGCGGCCCCGCCTGCAAGCGTTTTGTCCCGCAAGGACAGGGCAATCACGCCCATCTTGCCGGTTGTGCTTCCCCGCCGGCCCCTCCCCCCGCGCGACAAAGCGGCACGGATGCGATCCCGGGCCGGTCGGGACCGGTCCCCCCCGGTTGGCGGGAGAGAGCCCCCCGGGTCAGTCCCCGGCCCCCGGACGGACGCCGGCGGCGGCCGGCACCGGCGGCGGGGACTCATCTCCGGGGTAGAACCGGGCGGTCATCCGCCCGCAGTACTCCGAGAGTTGCGGAACCGCCGCGGCCGCATCCCGCACCGGCCCCTCGAACAGACCGCACATCGCCCCCGTCAGGAAGGCCTGCACGGTGGCATCCGCGCCGCAGGGCTGATCGCCCATCAGAAAGCACCGGTCGCCGATGACGTCGCGGATCGCCTCGAAATCCCTGAGCGCCAGACGGCCGCGGTCCGGAGCCGGATGGCGGGCCGTACCCTGCCCCTTCAGGGTCCGGCGGAGCGACCGCCGGATTGCCCATTCGACAAGCGGGCGCACCGGCAGCGGCAGGAACTGGAAGAACCGGGCGGGTCCGCGCCGGAAATTTCCGTCGTCCCCCCACCGGTCCATGACCATCAACCAGTAAAGATGGTCCTCGCACATCTTCTCCACCGACCAGGCAACTCCCCGTTCCGCCGGCGACAGGCCGGCGTCGAAATCGATGCCGTGACGATCCTCCAGATGGAAGCGGATAAAGCTGGAATCGGCGACGATGCGGCCGTCATCCTCGATGTAGGGCAGTTTTCCCTTCGGCGCCCTGCGCAGATTTCCCCGCCGACGGACGAAGGGCAACCCCGACATCCTGAGCAGAAGGTCCGCCTTGGTGACGAAAGGACTGGCGTCCGGCAATCCGAATGCCGGACCGAAGGTGAACAGCGTGATCATCGCCCCGACGCCCCTTGCCTGGATGGTGCGGAGCGATCTTATATCAAATCTTGGGAACCGGCACCGGCCACCACGCCCCCAGCCGGCACAAGCGGGGTTATCCGACCCCGGAGGCCCGATCGACCAAAGGACCGGCAGGCCCCCGCCCCGGGCTAGTGGCCCCCCCCCTAACGCTTGGCACCCAAGCGTTAGGGGGGACCACCGACTATTTTCACTGCCAGGCGCGCGGCCGACGGCGGTATCGCAGAAACACCGGGGACCGCCCCTGCTCGCGGGCCTTGGTTTCATAGCGCGTGGCGGGCCAGTCCTCCACCTTGCGGGCGGGATCGGCGGTGATGTTTTCGAAATCGGGCCGTTCGGCCATCCGATCGACGGCCCATTGCTTGTAGGTTTCGTCGTCGGTGGCGATCCGCAGTTCGCCGCCGTCGCGCATCAGCCGGGACAACTGGTCGAGATTCCCGCCGCCGATGAAGCGGCGTTCGGCATGGCGCTTCTTCGGCCAGGGATCGGGAAAAAGGACGAACACGCGGGCCAGACTGGCGTCGGGCAACGCCGGGAACAACCGGCGGACATCCTCGGGGAAAACCCGGATATTGCCGATCCCGTCACGGTCGACATGGCCGAGCAGCGATGCGATGCCATTCAGGAAGACCTCGCCGCCGATCAGACCGACCTCGGGATTGTGCAATGCCTGCCAGGCCAGATGCTCGCCACCGCCGAACCCGACCTCCAACCAGACCTCGGCGGGCGGCGTGGAAAACAGGCTGGCGGGGTCGAGGACCGTCCCGGGTCCCGGCTCATCGATGGCGAGCCGGGGAAGAAGGGTCTCCACGAGGGTCCTGCCGGTGACACGCAGCGCTTTGCCGCGGCGCCGGCCGAAAAAACGGGGACCCTCGGGAATCATCGCGCCATCCTCAGGCAAAGGCGCTCTTGAGCTGCTCGACCAGGTCGAGGCGTTCCCACGAGAACCCGCCGTCCGCCTCGGCCTCGCGGCCGAAATGGCCGTAAGCCGCCGTGCGGGCGTAGATCGGCCGGTTCAGACCGAGATGAGTGCGGATGCCCCGGGGGCTGAGGTCGACAAGCTGTTGCAGCAGGTCGGACAGCTTATCCTCGTCGACGCGGGCGGTCCCGAAAGTATCGACATAGACCGACAGCGGCTTTGAGATGCCGATGGCATAGGACAACTGGATCACGCAACGGTTCGCCAGTCCGGCGGCCACGACGTTCTTGGCCAGATAGCGGGCGGCATAGGCCGCTGAACGGTCCACCTTGGTCGGATCCTTGCCCGAAAAGGCCCCGCCGCCATGCGGAGCGGCGCCGCCGTAAGTGTCGACGATGATCTTGCGACCGGTCAGGCCCGCGTCTCCGTCCGGTCCGCCGATGACGAAGCGGCCGGTCGGATTGACGTAGAAGTGATCCTCCGGGCACATCCAGCCGTCGGGCAGAACCTTCAGGACATAGGGGCGGACGATTTCGCGTACCGCGTCCTGGTCCACGCTCTCGCCATGCTGGGTCGACACCACCACCGAGGCGGCGCGAACCGGCTTGCCGTCCACATAATGCAGGGTCACCTGGCTTTTCGCGTCGGGACCCAGCAGGGGCTCGGCGCCTGAATGGCGGGCATCCGCCAGGGCCTTCAGAATGCCGTGGGCATAAAAGATCGGCGCCGGCATCAGGACCGGGGTCTCGTCACAGGCATAGCCGAACATGATGCCCTGGTCGCCCGCACCCTCATCCTTGTTGCCGGCGGCGTCGACGCCCATGGCGATGTCGGCCGACTGCTTGTGGATGTAGACGTCGACCTTGGCGTCTTTCCAGTGGAAACCGTCCTGCTCGTACCCGATGGCGCGCACGGCATCGCGCGCCGCCGCCTCGAGGACCTCGTTGGTGATGCTGTCCGGCCCGCGGACTTCACCGGCCAGAACGATCTGGTTGGTGGTGCAAAGCGTCTCGACGGCGACGCGCGCCGTGGGATCCGCCTTCAGAAAGGTGTCGACGATGGCATCCGAAATACGGTCGCAGACCTTATCGGGATGCCCCTCGGAAACAGATTCGCTGGTAAAAAGATAATTGGACTTCGACACGGTCGATCCTCCGAAATCCGGTTGCGACGCGACCTGGGGCATCGAAGGAGGGCCATCGGTGCACCCACTTAGCCTTGGATTTAACGTGGCGGCAAGCGGTCAAATCTCCACATCCCGGCGGGGAGCCGAGGCTTCGTGTGTTACAGATTCTCCGCGGCCAATTCAAGGAGGAAAGGCGGACTAGACGGATTTCCGCCGCTGGACGGACGGCCTATCGCCTATTGGAGGTCGTGGTGTCCACGGGCATCACCACCGGAGCAAGAACCGGAGAAAACCGCCCTTGCCGCAGACCGGGCACACCCTCTCATCCCTCGCCTGTCCCACCCGGAACGGAAGACTGGTTGCGAACCGGGCGGGTTCGGCCCCGGATGGCCCGGGATCCAACCCGCCCGACAGAGGAGGGCTGCGCTGATCACGGACGATCAGCGCGCAGTCGCATCACGCGGCTTCGGTGGCGTTCGCCAGGGCCTTCGCAAGCTCGAACACGCGCTTGCGGACCTGCGGGTCGGTAATCCGGTAGTAGGCCCGGACCAGTTCCAGCGTCTCGCGCTTGGTCATCGGATCGGCTTCCATGACGATCGGAATCTCGTCGACAAGGCCGCCCACGATCATGCGGGGGCTCTGCTGCGACGTGTCTTCCGACATGTCGTCGAAGAAGAAGGACACGGGGACGTCGAGGACCCGCGACAGGTCGTAAAGCCTGGACGCGCCGATACGATTGGCGCCGCGTTCGTACTTCTGCACCTGCTGGAAGGTCAGGCCGATGGCCTCGCCCAGCTTTTCCTGACTCATGCCGAGAAGGGTCCGCCGGAGGCGGACACGGGCGCCGACATGGACGTCGATCGGGTTGGGTTTGCCGGACGCCGTGCGGCCTCGGCCGGAACGACGGACGGGAAACTCGGATTTCAGCGGTTTGGTGTTATGAGCGGCACGAGCCATCGGATGATCCACAGGGAGTATGTTGACAAAGGAATTTGGCCGGCTGGATGTCGCACAGGGGGCATCAGCCGCCGGTTGTTATCACTTTAGGCATATCGCCTTATATCCGTCAACATACATTGTTTACCGAAAGTCGCTGCGCCGTTCTATCTATTCAACCCTCCCTGGCCGAAAGCGGCAAAAACACTGAAAAAATTGCGATTATAGACGCCAAAATCAGAGGCACGGAATTACCAAAACGGGCATAAGTCGGCGCCTCCGGAATCGCGGCCGGCAGGTCCGCATCCAGAACGCCGGCAGTCCCCAGGGCGAGTTCGCCGGTCACCCGGCCATAGGCGTCGATCATCGCCGAAATGCCGGTGTTGGCCGCGCGCGCAAGCGGCAGCCCCTCCTCGATGGCGCGAAGACGGGCGGCGGCCAGATGCTGATAGGGCCCCGCGCTGACCCCGTACCATCCGTCGTTCGTCACATTCAGCATCCAGGCCGGACGGTGTTTTTCGTCGACCACCTCGGCGGGAAAGATCACCTCGTAGCAGATCTGCGGCCCCACCGTCGGCAGTCCGGGCAGGTCAAGGCTGACGGGACCGGGGCCGGAGGAAAAATCGACGGCCCCGTTGGTGATCTTGCCCAGAGGCAGCAGCGAGTGGAGCGGCATATATTCGCCGAACGGCACCAGATGCGACTTGTCATAGGTGGCGACAATCTCTCCCCGCCCGTTGACGGCAACCAGACTGTTCCAGGCCTGGAACGGATCCACGCCGGGAGGCGTTCCACGCACCCCGCCGGTCATCAGGAGGCCGTGCGGCGGCACCGCCTGAGCCATCAGCCTGAGCGCCAGCGGATCCCGTTCCAGGAAGGACGGAGCCGCGGTTTCCGGCCAGATCACATGGGTCGCCATCGTCCAGCCGGGCGACAGAGACAGCTCCATATGCCGGCGGAAATGCTCCGCCCGCATCTCCGGGTTCCATTTCAGGGTCTGTTCGATGTTGGCCTGGACCAGCCGCAGGCGGACGCCGGACACCGGCGCCACGGTGTCCTGGCCGAGACGGATCCCGCCCCAGACGGCCACCCCCGCCAGCAGCGCGAAGGCGCCCCCGACCGCCGCCCAGCCCCGTACGCCGGGCCGGCGCAGCAACGCCGGCATCGCCGCCACCAGGACCGTCAGCAAGGACAGGCCGTAGGTTCCGGCGACCGAGGCGAACTGGGCCACCGGCAGCACCGGAAGCCACACGGATCCGATGAGGTTCCAGGGAAAGCCGGTCAGGATCCAGCTTCGCACCCATTCCATCACCATCCAGGCCGACGCCAGAAGCGCGACGCGGGCGAGACCAGGCCGGGCAAAGCGGGCCGCCGCCCAGGTGGCGGCGGCAATGAACACCGCCAGCAGGCCGCCGAGGCCGAACACCGCGAAGGGGATCAGCCAGCCATGGCGCAGCGGATCCACCAGCAGGGCATAGGCGATCCAGTAGAGACCGGCGGAAAAATAGCCGAAGCCGAACCACCAGCCGTCGGCGGCCGCGCGGCGCGGCCGGCCGGCACCGTCGATCAGCCAGACCAGGCCCGGAAAGGACAGCAGGAGCACCGGGAGGACGCCGAGAGGAGGCAGCGCCAGGACGGCGATCACCCCCAGCAGGAAGGCCCAGCCGCGGCGACGCCAGCCGATCGCGCCCGACAGACGCGCGGACAGACGGCCAAGCCCCGACGTTTCGCCGGCGATGGTGGCGCGCGGCAAAGCCGGGCTGGCGGCGCCGGCCTCAATCTCCGCCGCCAGGGCGCCGCCCCCCGGTCCTGACATGCCTTGGGTCACGCGGGGAGATCCTCCGGACTGGGAACGTTACGGATACGAAGACGCTTGATACGGCGTGGATCGGCATCGACCACTTCGAATTCGAGGCCGGAGGGATGGTTGATCAGCTCGCCGCGCGACGGCACGCGTCCGGCCAGGAAGAAGACCAGCCCGCCCAGGGTGTCGATATCCTCGCGGTCCTCCTCGTCGAGCAGCGGGCCCACACGCGCCTCGAACTCCTCCAGCGGCAGGCGGCCGTCGGCTTCGATGACGCCGTCGGGCCGTTCGACATAGTCGGGTTCGACCTCGTGGTCGTGCTCGTCCTCGATTTCGCCCACGATCTGCTCGACCACGTCCTCGATGGTCAGCAGGCCGTCGATGCCGCCGTACTCGTCCACGACCAGAGCCATATGCGTCCGTTTGAGACGCATTTCCAGCAACAGATCGAGAAGACGTATCGACGGCGAAACGAACAGGACCTTCCGGACAATTCTTTGCAAGTTGAAGGGTTTGCCGGACGCGACCAGCATCAGGACATCCTTGATGTGGACCATCCCGATGGTATCGTCCAGCGTCCCGCGAAACACCGGATAGCGCGAATGTCCCTTGGCGCTGATCACCTCTCCCAGTTCCTCGAGGGTGATCCGGGTCGGCACCGCGACGATATCGGCGCGCGGCACCATGACATCGTCGGCGGTCACGTCGCGCAGTTGCAGGATGTTTCCCAGCAACCGCCGCTCATGTTCATCGATGGGGATTTCGGCGTCGTCGCGTTCCTCGATCAACTCCTCGAGGGTTTCGCGGACGGACTCGCCCAGCTTGCCGCGACGCAAGCCCTTCAGCCACGCCCGAAGCGCGCGGACTGGCGATTCTTCGCTGGCCCCGCTTTCACGGGGCGTTCTACTGCCAGAGGGATCGTTCATCACCCTTCCCTGCTCCTCCTCCTGATGTCCGTTATGCCGCGGGAGAGTCGGCATAGGGATCGGCAATGCCAAGGCCGGCCAGGATGGTCCGCTCGGCGGTCTCCATCTCCAGGGCCTCGTCCTCCTCGATATGATCGAATCCCAGGAGATGCAGGACGCCATGGACGACGAGATGGGTCATATGATCGGCGATCGTCTTGCCTTCGGCGCCGGCTTCCGCCTCGGTGATCCCGAAGGCCAGGATGACGTCTCCCAGCAACAGCGGTCCGTCCTCGGGCTGGGTGTCGTCCTCGTCGTCCAGGGTCGCGAAGGACAACACATTGGTCGGCTTGTCGATGCCGCGATAACGAAGGTTCAAATCGTGAACCAGGGCGTCGTCGGCCAGCACCACGCTGATCTCAAGCTGGTCCTGCGGTGGCAGGGCGTCGGGACCGGCGCCGGCCAGGGCCGCCAGCGCGGCGCGGCGGCACACCTCCTCGGCGTCCGCGCAGGCCCGGGTCCAGGCGTCCGCGGTCACGGTGACGGCGATATCGGCGGTGGTCATGCGCTTTTTCCCTGCTGAGCGGCGTCCGCCGCGGCCTTGCTGTTCCGCCGGTCATGGGCGTCATACGCCCGGACGATCCGGGACACCAGCCCATGACGCACGACGTCGCGGTCGGTGAAGCGGACGACGCCGACACTGTCCAGCCCCTCCAGGATATCGAGAGCGTC
>WASQ01000026.1 GCA_009712185.1 Telmatospirillum sp.
AAGGCCGCAGGTTCAAATCCTGCCCCCGCAACCAGATCCCACAAAAAGCGCCGCCCGGCCCCAAAAGCCCGCGGCGCTTTTTCGTTGCAAAAATAAAAGAACATATCATGAACATTGCGGCGACGATTTCTCAAGAATCCCCGAATGGAACCGATGCGATTATCTGGCTTTCAAAATTATTCCTGTCATATATTCATTGAGATCGCGAAAATCCTTAACTGTCCATGTGAATGCGGGAAGTGTGACGCCGTTTTCGCGCAGCGTTTTCGGGATCAAATCTCCGTTCGGACGAAGTATGACGGATGAGACAATGACGCCCGGATAATCCTGCAGACGCTTCTTGAACGCCGGTGTTGTCAGATCAGGCGTCGGAGGGACGCTTTTGGTGGCTAATGGTCCTGTGCCCCTGATATCCGTTCCGTGGCACATGGCACATCTCTTCAAAAAAATCCTCTCTCCATTTTTGATGTCGGCAAATGATGCGGCTGGGAATAAAAATATTGCAGCCACCATGGTGGTAAATATAGTTTTATTTTTCATTTTATTCTGTGTTCTCAATGACGCCATTCAGATCGCGATGTTACCTGTAGTGTTCCATTTTATGAGGCGCCAGCCACAGCCCATTCCCCACCGGTCAATCATCTGCATCCCGCTGTCGCGCCCCGCAAGGGCTCTGGGCCGCGTGGAGGCTTCCTTGGAGCCCTTCTACCATACGGGGGCGCGGATACAATCGTCAGCACAAGGACGGGCGCGGTCGTTCGAATAAGAGGGAGTGTCAAACGCCTGCCCGGCCGATAGGACCGCACCGGGCCGAGCGGTTCCCATCAGCGCGGCGCGGTTCTATCGGCGGCGCCAGTCGGAGGGCGTGCAGCCCGTTCTTTGATGAAACATGTGCGTGAAGGCCGAGGGCGTGTTGTAGCCCAGGTCGAGCGCGATCGCGGTGATGTTGTCTTCGGTTTCCAGCAGATCGATCGCCTTGAACAAACGGAGCCGGAGGCGCCATTCGCGCAGGCTGATCCCCAATTCTCTCTCGAAATGCCGCGTCAGGGTCCGGGGCGATGTGCCCAGTTGCCGGCTCCATGCCTCCAGGTCCCGCCTGTCGGCCGGATTGGAATAAAGCGCCTGACACATGCTTTGCAGCATCGGGCTTTTCGGCCATGGCAGGTGAAAATCGAGCTCCGGCTGGCGGGGAAGCTGGTCGAGGGTCAGGGTCTCAAGGCGGCCGACATAGTCCGCGTCCTCCGGTCGTTGATGAACATCGGCCAATTCCATGATCAAGGCCCGCAACAATGGCGTCACCGACAACATCAGGCTTCGTGGCGGCATCCCGACATCGAGGCTGTCGGCAACATAAAGATTGCGGAGCTCGGCATCCTGCAGGGCGCCGGTGGTATGTGGAACGCCGGTCGGCACCCACATCGCCTGATCGGGCGAGATGACATACCAGTTGTTCCCCACGGTCACCAGCAAGGTGCCGGACGACGCATAGACGATTTGATTCCACCGATGCTGATGAACAGGGAAGCCGTGCCGGCGCGGCAGATGCTGGAATCTGAGGACCAGTTTGCCGTTCAGTTGATCGATCCGGGGGAGATCGACCCGGATCCAGCCTTCCATCGGGTCATGCATGGCTGCCTCCGGATTGCGACGTCTGGTCGATATAAAATGGCATTTTATCGAATGGCCGCCTTCCCGTCAAAAGCCGGCATCTTTCCGATGTATTTGTTCATCTGGCTGTACCTTCGGTTCAAAATGGCGGTTCATCGACATAGAACGGCATCTTATCGAAGGCATGTCGAATGGTCATATGACTAATGTCGTGCAGGTGTCCTCGTACGGCGGGACGCCTCTCCGTGATCGGACCTCCCGGGAACGGAGCAGGAATGCGAGGGAATGGAATGCCTGAAAATTTCGATGAACTGCTTTCGGCGCGAGTGAGCCGTCGTACCGTCATGGGGGGCGTGGCACGGACCGGCATCGCGGCATCCGTGTGCGGCGGACTGACGCTGCCGTTCGTCGCCGGCGCGAGGGGCGAAGGGGGAGCCGACCCGGTCTCTCCCGGTATGGCCGCGCCGGGCGAAAGCATCCGCCACAGCGCCTGTCTGGTGAATTGCGGAAGCCGGTGCGCGTTGAAGGTCGTGGTCAAGGACGGCGGGATCGTCCGTATCGAACCCGAACCGGCCGTCGACGAGGCCGTGTTCGGCCGGCATCAGATCCGCCCCTGTCTGCGGGGACGTTCCAGCCGCTGGCGCGTCTACAGCCCCGACCGTCTGAAATACCCGATGAAGCGGGTTGGCAAGCGCGGCGAGGGAAAGTTCAAGCGGATCACCTGGGACGAGGCCGTCACGCTGGTCGCTTCGGAAATAAAGCGTGTGCGTGAAACCTACGGAAATGCGGCGATCTATTACAATTACGGATCCGGCGCTTATTATTCCAATCAGGGATCGCACGCCTGGAAGCGGCTTCTGGGACTGGCCGGCGGGTATCTGCGATATCACAACACCTATTCCACCGCCGAGATCGCCACGATCACGCCCTATTCACAAGGGACCTATGTCGCGTCTCCGTTCCAGGAGGTCCGGCATTCGGATCTGGTCGTCCTGTTCGGTCTGAACCTCTCCGAAACCCGGATGTCCGGCGGCGGACAGGTTGAAGAGATGCGCCGGGCGCTGGAGCAGTCCAATCCCCGTGTGATCATCATCGATCCCAGGCACACGGATTCCGTCGTTGCCGAGCATGCCGAGTGGATCCCCATCCATCCCACCACCGACGCGGCGCTGGTGGCGGCATTGGCCCACACCCTCGTCACGGAAGGGCTGATCGACGAAGCGATGGTCAACCGCTATTGCGTGGGTTATGACGCGAGCACCCTGCCGGCGGGAGCGCCGGCCAATGCCAGCTACAAGGATTACGTCCTCGGGCGGGGAGACGACCATATCGAGAAGACGGCGGAATGGGCCGCCCCGATCACCGGGATCCCCGCGATTCGCATCCGCCAGCTCGCGCGCGAAATCGCCTCGGCGCGGACCTGCTATATCGCGCAGGGCTGGGGACCGCAGCGGCACGCCGTCGGCGAGCAGTCGGCATGGGCCATTCAGGCTCTGCCGATGTTGACGGGGCAGTTCGGCCGACCGGGCACGAACAACGGCAACTGGCCTTACACGACGCCCTATGGCGTTCCCACCCTGCCGGACGGCCCCAATCCGGTCACATTGTCCATTCCCTGCTACCTGTGGACCGATGCCGTGGCGCGCCCGCAGGACATGACCGCCAGGACGGCCTATATCAAAGGCGGCGACAAGCTCGATGTGGGCATCAAGCTCATCATCAACCAGGCGAGCAACACGCTGATCAATCAGCATGGCGAGATCAACCGCACGCGCAAAATCCTGGAGGATACGTCGCTCTGCGAGACCATCGTCGTCATCGACAACCATATGACGCCGAGCGCCCTCTTCGCCGACATCCTGCTGCCGGAAACCAGCTATCTGGAGGCGGAGGATCTGGTGGACAATTCCTACGCGTCAGGAACGTACAACTTCATGATCGCGATGGAAAAGACCGTGGAGCCGATGTGGGAGGTGCGGAGCACCTATGATGTCTGCGCCGACATCGCCGACATCCTGGGGATCCGTGACAAATTCACCGAAGGGAGGACCCAGGCCCAGTGGGTCGAGTATCAGTATCAGCAAGTGCGGAAAAAACGTCCTTATCTGCCGGATTGGTCCGTGGCCCGGACCATGGGGGTGGTCGATCAGCAGGCATCGCCGGACGGCACTGATATCGCGTTCGCCGATTTCCGTCGCGATCCGGCCGCCGCCCCCTTGAAAACAGCCTCCGGCAAGGTGGAACTCTACTCCGCGGCTTTAGCCAGGCTGGCGACGGAGTGGGAGCTGCTGCCCGGACAGGTGATCGCGCCGATTCCGGCGTTCGTTCCGGCCGTCGAGTCCCATCTCAACACCGGTCTCGCGGCCAAATACCCGCTGCAATTGTGCGGCTTTCATACCAAGGGACATGCGCATTCCACCTACGCCAACCTGGCCCAGTTGCACGAGGCGGCGCCCGATCAGCTCTGGATCAACCCGATTGATGCAAAGCCGCGAAATCTGTCCACCGGTGACCGCGTGCGGGTGTTCAATGACCGTGGCGTCCTGGAGATTTCCTGCAAAGTGACGAACCGAATTCTTCCCGGGGTCGCGGGGATCCCGCAGGGATGCTGGGCGCGTCCCGATGACCGGGGCGTCGATGTCGGCGGCTGCGTCAATACGCTGACCAGCCATATCCCGACACCGCTGGCCAAGGGCAATCCGCAACACACCAACATGGTCGAGGTGACGCGTGTGGATGGGGTGATGCCATGAAACAGCTTGGTTTCTTCGTCGACTCGTCGAGATGTTCCGGCTGCAAGACCTGCCAGGTGGCCTGCAAGGACAATAAGGATCTGGACCTCGGCCAGCGCTTTCGGCGCGTTTATGAATTTGGCGGCGGATCCTGGCACAATGACGGCGGCGCCTGGCATCAGGAGACGTTCACCTATTATCTGTCGATCGCCTGCAACCATTGTGATGACGCGGTCTGCGTGTCCGGCTGCCCGACAGGGGCCATGCACAAACGGGCCGAGGATGGTCTGGTGGTCATCGACGACAAAGTCTGCGTCGGCTGTCGCTATTGCGAGATGCGCTGTCCTTACGGGGCGCCGCAGTTCAACGCCAGGACGAAGGTCATGCAGAAATGCGACGGCTGTCTCGACCGGCTTGACCGCGGCCTGAGGCCGATCTGTGTGGAGTCCTGTCCGCAGCGGGCGCTCGATTTCGGCCCGATCGAGGATCTGCGTGCCCGTCATGGGATGGAAAACGAGATCGCGCCCTTGCCCTCCCACGATCTGACCCGTCCTAATCTGGTCGTCAGGCCGCATCCGACAGCGCGTCCCACCGGGGATCCTGACGGTCATGTGCAGAATTGGGGGGAGATCCGCCATGCGTGAATTGCCACTCGTCTTCTTTACCGTGCTGACACAGACGGCCGTCGGCGCCTGGATTATCCTGATGGTGTCCGGAACGATCCGGCCGAAGGGATGGGCGGCGCCGGCAACCCTTCTCGGGCGGTTGTGGCCACGCTGGCCGCTGGCCCTTCTGGGGACTGCGAGCGTCTTCGTCCTGGCGATTCTGATCAGCACCCTGCATCTCGGGCAGCCGCTGCGTGCGGCGAATACGCTTTTTCAGGTCGGGGTGTCGCCGATGAGCGCCGAAATCGCCCTGGCGGGTTTGTTCGCTCCGCTGGCCGGGATCTCCGCCGTGATGATGCTGTTTCAGGCCGGCCCGCGGTGGACCGGACGGATGCTGGCGTGGCTGGCGGTCGCGATCGGCATCCTGTTCCTGATGGCGATCCCCAGGGTCTATCGGATTTCCACGGTTGTCACCTGGGAGAGCGACTGGACCCCGGCGATCATGGGGCTCACGTCGCTGGTGGCCGGCGGCGCCCTGGCCGCGCTGCTGGGAGCCCGGCACCTGGGGGCGGCGGTATCGCTGGCCGGCATCATCGCGAGTTTCTGCATCCGTCCGGCCTATCTGGTCTGGCTGATGCACGCCGACGCCGGGCTCGCGTCGCAGCAGACCTCCTGGTTCAGCGCGCAGATGATCCTCCTGGCCGCCGCGGTCTGCGGCGGACTCTGGACGCTGTGGCGCGATCGGCGCACCTCGATGGTGGCGCTCACCCTGCTCCTGGTCCTTGTCGCGGAACTGGTGGGAAGGATTGCTTTCTATAACCTCTGGACCTTGCCGATGGCATGACGGAAGCCCCTGTGACCCCGGGCGCCCTGGCCCGGCCTCCATCTCCGGCCGTGGCGCCGGACGCGGAGGTGGCCCTGCTGCCGCGACTGCTGGGAGCGCTGTTCTACCGTCCTCCCGCCGTCCTTGAGATGAGGCCGCTGCTTGACCAGTTGCCGCATCTGCCCGACCTGTTTCCCTGGAGAAATGTCGAGGCGGTGCGCCTGGAGTGTCTCAGGATGCCCGACTGGGCGGCGCAAGCCGTGCAACTGGAGTTCGAGACGCTGTTCGAGGCCCAGGGCAATCGGATCGCCCCGCCCTGGGGGAGTGTCTATCTGGACCGGGACAATCTTCTGATGGGGCCGTCCACCGCCCGCTATCGGGACTTCCTGAGCCGCAACGGCCTCTCTTTCGCCGCGCGGAACCGGGAGCCGGAGGACCAGTTCGGACTGATGCTGTTGGCATTCGCCTGGCTGCTGGAGGCCGGCCGGCCGCAGGCCGCCCGGGACCTGCTGGAACAGCATCTGATGCCCTGGAGCGGCCGGTATCTGGAGCGTCTCCGGGACAACGGGGTCAGCCCGGCCTATGCCTGGCTCGCCGGCGTGGCCGGACAATGGCTGGAGGATCTGAGGGCGACGCACGATCTGCACCCCGCCACACCCAGGCTCTTTTATTGAGCCTGGGCGGGGTGGGCAGGTCCGGCTCCCTGCAACGGGCCGGTTTTTACGCGCCTCCCATCACAGTCACGCAGGACCCCCGCTCGCTATCCACTCGCGGACCCTCATCGGGCCGGCCAACCGGCGATGAGCAATCCTCAGTGCCGGTTGGTATCAGGATTTTGCGCGGATATTTCGAGTGCAATATTCCACGAAATTCGTCGCCGCGAGACCGAGCGATCCCTTGCGCCAACACATTTGTAATTGCAAACGCCGGATCGGCAGCAGGGGGCGAAAGACGATCTCGGGGATTTTGATCATGCCACCAGTATCAAAAATAAAGCTTGCGCAAAGATTCGCACTGACGAGACCAAATACCGCTAGTATTCCATAAGCAAAAAATGGGGAACGGGGCAGAAAGCCGGCTTCACGACATAAATCAAGCAGCGACTCATGAAGCCCCCACATATTTGAATAAGGCGGCAACGCAATTTGTTCGTCCTTGAGGTCCTGCCAATGGATAACCTTCTCCGCTGCCAGCGGGTGATCTTTATGAATGGCGCAGAGCCATCGTGGGCGCTCAAGCGTTACATAATCAAGTTGAGGATGTCGTCGCCCCCCACATGTGTAAATAATATCGAGTTTTCCATCAAGCGTCTGCTCCAGCAATTGATCTGGAAAGTATTCATGTGGAATTATCTTTATTTCTGGTGATTGCACTTGATATTGTTTAATGGTTCGCGGCATGCGGCTTAGAACAAAGCTGTTGTCGTAGCCGAAATTTAGTTGTCCTGTTTCCCCTTTTTCCGCTCGTTGTGCGGCGTACGCCGCATCATCCATTTGTTTTATAAGCTGGAGGGCTTCATGCAAATAAGTGCGGCCGGCCTCGGAAAGTTCAACATTGCGCGTATTGCGGACAAGCAGCCGAACCCCCAGCTCCTCTTCCAGTTGCCGAAGGTTATGGCTGAGGGCGGGTTGCTCAATATGCAAGGCGGTCGCCGCGCGTCCGAAATGTAACTCGCGGGCAAGAACCACAAAATATCTCAGATGCCGCAGTTCAATCATCTAATGCCTCCGTGGCATTGATAAATCATATCGATAAATCGTTAAAAAAAACGATATTTCTCTTCATACCCGGATGCCTCTTACGATCGGATCGAAATTCACCATTCAAGGGGGCGGGTGTTTGAAAATGGTCGAGCCGCAACACGCCTTGGCGGTTTGGGCTTGGTCGCGAGGCTGCGGCGGTCGCCCGGCGGCAGCTCTGTCGGCGAGGAAATGTCTCGACATCGGCAAAATGGGCGGCCGGTCGCGGGCGGGGGGCAATTCTGAAGACCGCCGGTCTGGTGCCGTTGGCGGTTGGCTGGCCCGCTTCGGGCCCGCGCCATCGTTGGCGCGAAGCCAAGGGTTTCGGCGAAACCCGCTTAGGCAGCCTGAGGGCTGTGCTGATGGTTCCGATCAGCACAGGCTGGTGGTTAATGTTGTCAGGAAGAATTCCGCAGTTAACTCCTGTATTACGGGATGAATTTTACGGCCATAAAAATTTTTATCATATTGGCCGAACAAAGAGGGGGACTCCAATTGAAGAAATATTCAAATTGTATCGAACGTGCGTGCCACGGCATTAAGGGGGCCGTGGTCATCGGTCTGGTGATGGGCGTGGTTTCGTCCGGCTCATCCTATGCAGCGGAAGCAACGGTTGAGGCGACTCCTTACGGGGGCAACGACGTGGGGGCGGGCCTAGTGCCCCCTCCGGGGTTATATGCGGCGACCGGCTTTCTTTACTTTACCGGGCGAAGCTATCTACCTGATACGTGGGGCAAGGCGACAAATACTCATATATCATTAAATTCGGCGATACCTTTTGGGGCCATCGAATATTCTTATCCATTCCAAATTTTTGGAGGTCAGGTCGCGTCACTGCTGCAGGTGCCTGTGGAACACGGAAGAATCCATGTTCAGCAATCCGGTGGCGCGGGTTACGACCAGCATGATGATTCGATCGGTGACATATATATGGATGCATTTTACTGGTCGAAAAATCTCGGAGCTCCGGGATATCGGATGACAGATGAGAATATAGCTCTTACTCCTTGGCCTATGTTTCCTCTTGGATTCAATATTGCTACTGGTCTTGCTTTAAAAGCGCCAACTGGTCATTATAATTCCGCAAAATATTATAATAACGGCAGCAATATATGGGTATTTTCGCCAAATATTGGTATGACGTATCTGTCTCCTCCCGATCCTCTTGGTGGTCCTTTTGAGGTGAGCGCCCGGGCGTATTATAGTTTTCCTTTAAAGAACAGTGAAACTCAGTGGCAGAGTGGGCAGGTCCTGGATATTGATTTCGCCGTTGGTCAATATATCACTCCATTGCTTGAGCTTGCCATTGCCGGATCGTGGGAGAAGCAAACCACGAGTGACAGTCATGAATCTATCATGGCGCCAAATGGGGTGCGGTATCCGGAGGATTTGCCGGCGGGGAACAGATTCGGTCAGGTTCTTCTTGGGCCGGTCATGAATATCAACCTTCCAAATAATTATGGTTCCATAAAATTGAAATATCAAACCGGGGTATATGAACGTAATCATTTCAACGGTCAAGAGTTTGTTCTCAGCTACGGCTTGAAGTTTTTCTAGAGCGCGATGACATTAAATGGACGCAGTCTTGCGTCCATTTAATGTCTGATACCAGTCTGTGCTGATTGAAACCGATCAGCGCAGCCCTCAATCGGCCCTGAGCCAAGTTTCTCCGAAACCCTTGGCTTCGCGCCAACGATGGCGCGGGCCCTCATCGGGCCAGTCAACCGGCGATGAATAATCCTCATCGCCGGTTGATCATGAATTGAATCCATTTCCCCAGTCGTTCGTCAGCAACGGCCGTGCCTTTCCGGCGGAAAGGGCTTCCATACCATCGTCGTTAACGACGTTCCCCCATCATGAGGACAGGCGGCGATTGATACCAGCCTGTGCTGATCGGTTCCGATCAGCACAGCCCTCAGGCGGCCCAAGCGGTTTTCTCCGAAACCCTTGGGCCATTGCTCGCTATCCACTCGCGGGCCCGGGGTGGGCCGGCCAACCGGCGATGAGCAATCCTCAGCGCCGGTTGGTATGAGGCTGACCCCTGATCGCGCCTGTGGTGAAAATAGGCGGCCCCCCATCGGCCGGGCGTTCCCTGACCGGCGGGGCGAATTCTCTCATGTTCATGTCATCACCACCGGTCGGTATCAGGCCTCCAGCCGCCTGAACCGCTGATACAGGCGCATGATCGCCGCTCTTTGTCATGGACGCCGGATGCCAATCCGTTTCCCTTTTGTCCGGAGGGGAGGGGCGTCATATGTGAGTATTCGCATTAATAAATAAAATCAATAAATCATTAAAATAATCAATATTTCTCTTTTACCCGTCGCTCCGACTACCGTGATTCTTGTGAATTGAGGGGAGCTGCCCGCAATGCCGGACTGTGGGTGCCGGGTGGGCTTCGTGTCCCCTTGACGATGCGACATGCTCGTAATTTTTAAGAAAGGGAGGCGAACAGCATGAAGAAGGTCATAGTTGTCGGAGGTGGTTCTTCAGGATTGTCGGCCGCCTATACGTTGAAAAAGAATGGCTATGACGTGACGTTGTTCGACCGGGATAAGAAACCTGGCGGACGGCTTAAGATGTATCAGAAGGACGGATTTTCGATCAATATCGCCACACAACTGTTCGTTCCGTCGTATGCGATGGCGCACAAACTTGCCGGTGATCTTGGTATATCTGACCAGTTCATGACCGTTGATATGAGCCTGATGAGGGTCTATTACGAAAATGGATGGGTTAACTCCAAGCCCAATCCAAATGATCCCGCCGAATTGGCAAAAGCCGGTGCCTATGCTCAAAATATGGGGCCGAATTTGCCCAAATTATTCGAGTGGGTTTCCAGCGTATCGCAGAATATGTACGAAGGAAGTTCCGACTGGCTGGCGGATCTGGATGGCGATGACAGCGGCAACTTCGGGGACTACGTCCGAACTCATTTCGGAGAAGAGGTTCTCGAATGTTTCGTTCAGCCGATCGTCGCCACGCTTGCACAGGACGACCCCGGCAAGTTCGGCGTTGCTTATGGCGTGATGCTCCTGAAATCGGTGATGGGGGGCACCTGCGAAGTTTTGAAGTACGGTGTCGGCGATCTGGCCACTCAGATGATCAAATATCTGGGGGATTCGATCGTGGCGAACTCCCCGGTGACGGAGATCAAGGTTGTCAACGGCCGCGCCACCGGCGTCGTGGTGAACGGTGTGCTTTATGAAGCGGATGCCGTGATTTGTGCCACCCAGGGCAACAAGGTTCTCGGTCTGATTCCGGGGCTCAGTGACGCGCAGAAACAGGCAATCTCGAAAGTCACTTACTGTGGCTGCATGCACTCGATGCTGTTTTACGACAAGGTCCTGTCCGATGAAATGATGGGAGGCATGATCCCGGGCAGGACCGGCGCGCCGTTCTGTGGCCTGTTGTTTAATTCCCGATTTGGAAGCGCCGCGCTGCCTCCGGGGAAAGAATGTGTCTCCCTGTTCTACTATGGTTCCGGGCGGGACAAATATTGGAATTCAAGCCAGGAAGAAATCGCGCAGGTATCCGCTACCGAGTTCCGGAAGTTCTTCCCATCCCTGCCAAAAGATTTCCTGTTTGCCCATACGGAAAAGATCGAGGATGCCATTTATACGATGGAGGCTGGTTCGGCTACCGCTATGCGGAAGCTCCGGGAACAACACTATCAGGATGTGAAGGGATTATATCTTGCCGGTGAATATCTGTATACCGGTTCGGTTGAAAGTGCTCTGAATTCTGGTTGCCGGGCTGCCGAATTCGTCATGGAACGACGGGAAGAAATATAGAATAAATATCGTCACCATTTTCATGACAGTATCGTCGAGACATGTGATTTCTCTCGACGCTATTTGTTAATTCTTGGAAGATTTCATGCAGAGGTCATGCTCCGTATAGGCGCTCCGCCACTGAGTGTTCGATGATTTTCCAAGTAATGATGCGGTTAAACGATCCTGGTGGATGGAATCCGACGCTGGGTTTCCTGACGAGTGGGACGGGCATCTTGCCCGCCTCCACCGCCGGAGGCGGTGGTAAAGCCTGCTTTCCGGCTTTGCCGGAAGACAGAAGGCGCGCCCGCCCCATTCAAGGCCCACCCCATTCAAGGATTGGGGGACTCTGTCGTCTGATTTTTCCACGGGAAACCCGGGATTGAATAGGATACTGCGGTGGAAAATAAACAGAAGTCGATTGAAGGCTCCAGCGGCCCTTGGTATGGCGCGGAGCCGGAGATTCCGGAATCGGCTCCCATGGAGACCGTCAACACTGAAATACTCATCATCGGAGGGGGAACGGGAGGCATGACGGCCGCGATCTTCGCGGGAAGGATGGGGGCGAAAACGCTTGTTATCGAAAAGAACGCGACCGTCGGTTACTACAAGACATATAACGGCGTCATCGACTCCCGGGCTCAGCGAGAGGCCGGGGTCAAAGGAAAGATCGACAAGGAAGACCTTGTTCAGGAACTGTTGCATTATCCGGCCCAATACGATGATGTCGACAGGAGGCTGATCGAGAACGCCAATCCCGTCGACGAGAAGCTGATCCGTTTGTGGGTGGAAGAGAGTGGCGTGGCTATCGACATCCTCGCTGACGAACTGTCTGAGTATGGTATCCGGCATGTGGCGGAAACCGACGTCGGCGACGGCCATCACGGCAAATTCAAGATCTTTCCAACTCATACCAAATTCATCGTACCGCTTCTCAAGGGGGGGCCGAAGGGGCATGTCCACGGCGGGGTCGGGGTCATCGAGCCCTGGCTGGTGAAAAAGGCCAAAAGCTTCGGAGTCGAATTCCGATTCAACACGCCGCTTGTGAAATTTGTTAAGCGAAACAACAAAGTCATCGGAGCGATCGCCAGAAAAAAGAATGGAGATTATATTCGGATCGAGGCGAGCCGTGGTGTTCTTCTTTGCACCGGTGGTTATTCAGATGACCATGAATTGTTCGCAAAACTTAATCCACAAGCCGCCGCGGTGACCAGTTTATATTACGGGCAAAAAGGGAATACGGGGGATGGCCTCAAGGCTGCCATTTGGGCGGGGGGCGAGAAGGCCCGTTATGGAACCGCCGGTCTTTTCGATCGCGGTATGGTGAAGCCGGGCGGGAAGGCCGGTCCGCCGTTCCGGCGTCTTGGTCCGACCTTGGGGCCGCTCGACGCCTTTCACATGGGAAGCCAGCCTTTCTTGAAGGTCAATATGGATGGAAAGCGCTTCTTGAACGAAGCGGTTCCCTATGACGTCATCATTTACCCGTTACAGTACGAAAAGAACCATGTCTGTAACGTCATCTGGGATTCAAAATATTGGAAAAATATTGAAAGCTTCCGCCTCGTCGGATGCTGCCGGCAGATTCCCAGTCCGACCAAACCCCGGACCTATGAGGGTATCGGAAAGACGATCAATCGTGTGCTCCTCGCGAGGGGGGCGATGACCGGATACATCCAGAAAGCGGATACGATTGAGGGGTTGGCCAGGAAGCTCAGGCTGCCCGTCGCTCAATTCAAGGCCACCGTCGATCGATACAATAAAATGGCGAAAGCCGGTGTGGACGAGGATTTCGGCAAGCCGGCCAAGGACCTCATCGCCTTGGATAATCCACCGTTCTATGGTGTCACCAATGCGGGTTGGATGATGCACACGACAGATGGCTTGCGCATAAATGAGGATATGCAGGTCCTGGATAAGGAAGGGGGGGTGATCGGAGGACTTTACGCGACCGGTGACGTGGCGGGCGGGTTCTTCGGAACGAACTATTATCCGGAACTGATTGTTGGAGTAGCCTCCGGCAAAACGATCACCTTCGCAAGGCATGCCGTCCTGCATATGATGCGGGGAACCGATACCGTCCCCGCGGGTTCCTGGGGCTTTTGACGGATTGTCAGCCGGTTTCGCCCGGAATACCGAGCGTCAGATCTGATACCAGCCTGTGCTGATCAGTTCCGATCAGCACAGCCCTCAGGCGGCCCAAGCGGCTTTCTCCGAAACCCTTGGGCCATCACTCGCTATCCACTCGCGGGCCCGGGGTGAGCCAGCCAACCGGCGATGAGTCAGCCTCATCGCCGGTTGGTATTACAACGGACAGTCGGTCTCCCGTGCGATTCTGCCCATCAACCGGACGAAGCCGAAGGGCCCCATCGCGGCCCCGGCGGCGGCGGCCCCGGCAAAAGCCGCTCCCGCGACCCCTGGAACGAAGGCGTCCGCGCCGGTCAACAGCAGGCCGGGAATGGCTGTTCTCACACCCAGCAGGCCAAGCGCCCTGTAACGCTCCACGGTTCCGGTGAGGCCATAGATGGCCCCACGCGGACTGGCGATGAAATGCCCGACGCTGAGCGGCGTCGAGACTTCCCGATAGGAGATCATCCCGGCAAACCCTGGATACCGGGCCTCGATTCTGGCAATCAGCGCATCGGCCAGACGGTCCTTGAGCGCCTCATAATCGCGCCCTCGCCGCCGCCAGGGCCGGTCATGCCAGGGGGCAAAGACGTCGGCGGACAAAAAGGAGACGATTTCGGCGGTGTGCCGTTTCCTTTCGCCGGACCGGAGGGTGGGAAAGGACAGGAACACCACTGTCGGCGCCGACGGACAGGTCCGGTCGGGCTGTCGCAGGATCGCATCGTGATCGAAGCTGTCGAAGAGCCACACATTGCCTCCGGTGAAGCCAAGGTCGCGCGGAGACCCGTTGAGGCCGAGATAGACCGACAGGCCGCTGCACGGTTCGATGAACGGAGCCAGCCGGTCCGCCATCCGCGCCCCCGCCTCCGGCGCCAGCAGGTGGCGGTAGGTGTTCTCCGCGCCCGCGTCGGAGATCACCAACGGAGCCGGGATGGCGACCCGCCGATCCTGTCCCGCGATGCGGGTGACGGCATCGATGCCGGCGACCCGGCCTTTCTCCAGACGGATCTGTGTCACCCGGTGACGGCGCAGGATCCGGCCGCCGGCGTTGCCGATCACGGTCAGGGCCCCCTTCGCGAGAGCCGATCCCCCGCCGCGCGGGTACCAGGCTCCATCCAGATAGTGGGCGACGACCGCCGCATGCAATGGAAAGGCGCTTCGGGAGGGGGGGACGCCATAGTCTCCCCAGATCGAGGCCAGGAGCCCCCGTAACCGCGGATTGCAGAATCGTCGCGCCAGATAGTCTCCCGTGCTTTCTGTCCGGGTCCAGTCGGGCAGGACGCCCAGTCCGCGCAGAAGCCCGCGTACCGGGGGCGGCAGGCGCGGTTCCAGGAGCGCCGAGCCGACGCTGCGGGCGACCGTCCGGACGTCCGAGAAATAGGCGTCGATTGCGGCTACGTCTTCCGGAAACAGCGCCTTCAGCCGTGTCGTCAATCCGGTTTCCCCACCGCCTGAGGCGAACTCCAGATCCGGATAAAGAAACAGGTCCGCCGGTTCCGGCAGGCGCAGCCAGTCGACCGAATGGCCCGTGATGGCATCCATCAGGCGGCGGGGCCACCGGCCCTCGGCCATTTCGCCGACATAGTGGACACCCGCGTCCCATTCCCATCCGCCGGGCCGGCGGAATGTCTGGGTCAGGCCGCCGACCGTGCTGTGCTGCTCCACAAGGCAGACGCGCCGCCCGCCAAAACGCGCCAGCAGTGCCGCGGCCGCCAGTCCCCCGATGCCGGAGCCGACGACCGCCACATCATAGCTGTCGATGCCGTCGGTCAATCGCGGGAGTGTCCGGGCGGACGGCCGCCGCCCCGGCCCGGGGACACGGCGCCGGCTGCCGTCCTGCCGTCCGGTGCTTGGGGCGTGCACCGGTCCTCTCCGGTCAGCGCATATCGGGATAACCGCCACACGGTCTGAGCCTTCTCCCCCGATGCAGATCCGAGACCTGTAGATGGACGTGGTCGCCAGCCGAATCCATACCTTCCTCAAGCCACTGACGGTTTTCCCGATCTTTCTCACCTGGGACCCGCGCTGACCGGAACCGGTCGGCCGCGCAATCACCGGACGGGGGCCATCCGGCTCCCCGGGATTTTCCGGTCCTGCCGGTCGACGCCGGGAATATCCGGTTAAGATTTATACCATGATAATGTCTCGTCTTTACCGGGATCCAGGGGCTGGTGACAGTGGCGGGGACACCTCTTGAGGAGATTGCGTTCATGCGTGTTTTCGTCACCGGCGCCACCGGATTCATTGGTTCGGCCGTCGTCAGGGACCTGATCGATGGCGGACATCGCGTCCTTGGCCTGTGCCGTTCGGACGCCAAGGCCGCGGCTCTGGCGGCCGCGGGGGCCGACGTCCTGCGCGGGTCGACCGGAGATCCGGTCTGCCTCAGGGAGGGCGCGTCGGTTTCCGACGGCGTCATCCATCTCGCGTTCAATCACGACTTCACAAAGTTCCGCGAAAATTGCGAGGAGGACCGGCGGGTGATCCTGACGCTGGGGGCCGCGCTTGCCGGGACCGGACATCCCCTGATCGTCACCTCGGGAACGGGGGTCGTCGGCGCAGAGCCCGGGCGGGCGGCGACCGAGACGGACACCGTCCCGGAAGGCGGGGCCATTCCCCGGGCCGCAGCGGAAGAGGCCGCCGCCGCCGTCGCCGCGGATGGCGGCGTTGTCTCGGTGGTTCGTCTACCACAGGTGCATGACCCGGTCCGGCAGGGACTGGTCAGCTACGCGATCGCGATCTTTCGCGAACAGGGGCGGTGCGCCTATGTCGGCGACGGGCTGAACCGGTGGCCCGCCGCCCATGTCAGCGATGTGGCCCGGCTTTACAGACTGGCGCTCGAACGGGCTCAACCGGGCGCCACCTACCACGCGGTCGCGGAGGAGGGGGTGATTTTCCGCGACATCGTGGAGACCGTCGGCCAGCGACTCGATTTACCGGTGGTTTCCATCGGCGAGGAGGAGGCTCAGGCCTTTTTCGGCTGGCTGGCGATGTTCGCCGGACATGATCTGCCGGCCTCGGGCGCGTGGACGCGCGCGACGTTGGGCTGGACTCCGACGGGCCCCGGGCTGATCGCCGATCTCGAGGCCTTGATGCCAGAGGATCTCTGATCCCAACGGATGCCGGTGGGGGACTCAATGAAAGGGGTGGGAGCGGGGCGGGGACATCGCTCCGCCCCGGCGTCCGGTCAATGTCCGCCGGGCGCGATCACCTGATCGTAGCGCTGTCGTGCCGCGACGATCGCCTGGTGGTGGATGTCCGCCCAGAAAACGAGGGCCTGCATCGGCTCCAGGAAAGAGCGTCCGAGGTCTGTCAGGGTGTACTCGACCCTTGGCGGGACCTCCGGGAACACGGTGCGGGCGACGAACCCGTCCTGTTCCAGGCGGCGCAAGGTCCGGGCCAGCATCTGTTTCGAAATGTCGCCGATCTCGCGGAGCAGGACGTTGAACCTCTTGGTCCCGCCGCGTAACGTTTCCAGAACAAGCAGACTCCACTGATCGCCGATCCGGTCAAGCACATCCCTGATCGGGCAGGGCTGTTCGAAAACTATCCGTTTGTCGGGGGGCATGATTGCGTTCCGCTGTCCATTTTGTTGTCGGAGATCGTCGTCCGGATCCGGCATTTATGGTCACGTTTCGCTGACCAGGTCACCAAACGGTGACGTCTTGCGAAGCCGGAGAACCGGCCTTTAATATCGGTCTCCAATTTAGACCATGTCATATATCCGCACCATGGAGATCGCAGTGGCAAAAATCGCTCTTATCGGCGCATCCGGCAATGCCGGTTCCCGCATTCTGAAGGAATTGTCTGATCGCGGACATCAGGTCACGGCGATCGCTCGCAATCCCGAAAAGATTGCGGCGCTGCCCCGGGTCGTCGCCGTCAGGGGCGATGCCAGCGACCGGAACGGGCTCGCGGCGCTGCTGACGGGACATGATGCCGTCATCAGTTCCATTCACTTTACCGCCAGCGATCCGGACGTGCTGATCGCGGCGGTCCGGACGGCCGGGGTTGGCCGCTATCTGGTCGTTGGCGGGGCGGGCAGTCTGGAGGTCGCGCCGGGACAACGACTGATCGATCAGCCCGACTTCCCCGAGGCTTATAAGGCCGAGGCGTCGAAAGGCGCCGCCTTCCTGGACCGTCTCAAGACAGTCGACGACCTGGACTGGACCTTCCTGTCCCCTTCGGCCATGTTCGTTCCAGGGGAACGGACGGGTCGTTTCCGCCTGGGCGGAGACCAGCTTCTGTCCTCCCCGGCCGGTTCCAGCATTTCCTTCGAGGACTATGCCGTCGCTCTTGTCGACGAAATCGAGAAGCCGGCCCATATCCGCCGCCGTTTTACCGTCGGATATTGACGGGCCCGGAACCCCGGGCCGCCGGAGCCCTGGCCGCCGGAGCAACGCGCGTCAGATGTGACGGTCGTTGCTCCGGACGGTCGTGAGACAAGGACGCCTTCCTGTCATGTGGCGCGAACGCTTGCGCCGCGTTCCGTCCCGGACAGGGGGCGGATCGCGTTCAGAAGGATGCCGATGGTGCTGCCGTTGTGAAGGATGGCGGTTGCGATCGGCGACAGCAGCCCGAAGGCAGCTCCCAGAAGGATTCCGCTGTTGAGGCCGACGGTGAGGCGGTAGTTCGAGCGGATTCTGGCGGTGGTTTCGTTGGCGATCGCCTTGGCGTCAGCCACCCGGGCCACATCATCCTCCAGAAGGGCGATATCGGCGGTCAGCCGGGCGATATCGGCGCCTTTTTGCATGGCGATGCCGACATGGGCGCCGGCCAGGGCCGGCGCGTCATTGATCCCGTCGCCGATATAGGCGATGCGGGCCCCTTCGGCATTGAGGCCGGCGATGATCCGGGCCTTGTCCTCCGGCAGCAATTCCGCGTGACAGGCGTCCAGTCCCAGGCGTTCCGACAACTCCTCCGCCCGCTCGCGGTGATCGCCGGTCAGCATCAGGATCCGTTTGGCGCCAAGGTCCCGGAGGCGCCGGACCGTGCGCGCGCTGTTGTCGCGCAGGCCATCCTTCAGACCCAGGATTCCCAGCAATCGGCCGTCGAAACCGATATAGAGCAAGGTCTTGCCCTCGCGGTAAAGCCGGTCCACGATCCTGCGGCGGCCGGAAACGGCGATGCCTTCGTCCTCTTCGACAAAGTGGCGGGACCCGACAACGATGCGCTTTCCGTCCACCACACTCGCCACGCCATGAGCGACGATGAACTCCACTTCCTGATGTTCGAAATGACGGCTTCCGGTGTTCTTGGCCGCGCTGACCACTGCCTGGGCGATCGGATGAAAATAATGTTCCTCGATCGACGCGGCGAGGCAGATCAGGTCATCGCGTGAGAAGGCGGAATCGAAGACAAACACGTCGGTGACGTCGAGACATCCGGTGGTCAGAGTTCCCGTCTTATCGAAAACAAAGGTATCGGCTTCCGCCAGCCGTTCCAGCGCATTGGCGCTTTTGACCAGAAGGCCGGAATGAGCCGCGCCAAACATCGCGGACTTGAACGTCACCGGGGTGGCCAGTTTCAGGGCGCAGGAGTAATCGCCTTGCAGGACCGAGGCGGCACGCCCCCACTGACCGGACAGCAGCCATGTCAGGCCGGCCAGCGTCAGCACCGTCGGGACCAGACGGTCGGCGAGACGCGTGGCTTCAAGCTGGGTGTCGCTTTTGCTCTGCAAGGCCTGTTCGACATAATCGGCGATACGGGCGGCGGCCGTCTGATTACCGACGTGCTCGGCATAGAGAACCAGTCGCCCGTCCTCCACCGTCGTGCCGGACAGGACCGCGGCGCCCCGGCTTTTGGCGACGGAAACGCTTTCCCCGGTCATGGTGGCCTCGTTGACCGTGGCCTCGCCGTCGAGAACCGTGCCATCGACGGGAATGACGGCGCCGGCCCCGACCACCACCATGTCGCCGGTCGCCACCGAGGCGGCCGGACAGAGGATTTCCTGCCCGTCGCGCAAGACCCAGACATCGTCGCTGGTGGGGCGTAACAGCGTTTTCAGCAGATCGTCCGACCGCCTGGCGATCGAGTCCTCGAGATACTCTCCCAGCGCCAGCATCAGGGTGGTGGTGTTGGCGGTGAGATGATCGCCCCGGCCCAGCGAGATGGCGACCGCCAATGCCTCCAGGACGTGGGAATTAATTCCGTCCGTCCGGTAATCCCGGATGGCTTGGCGGAACAACGGGATGGCGGTCGCCGCGGTCAGCGGGAATCGCGTGGCCGGCGGCAGGAGGCTGTTGGCCGCTAAGGACGCCAGGGGGATGCCGACCGTCCGGATACCGGAGGGATGGACCGGGCGGCCGGGCGCCCCACGATCCGACGCCCCACGATCCGGCGCCCCGAGGTCCGCGATCTGCCGGCACAGTCCGGCGGCGTCCGTGATCGCGGCATCGAATTGCAAAACCAGGGACCGCGCGGTCCCATTGACGCGGGCACCGGCAACACCGCCAAGAAGGGCGCTGCGTTGTTCGAGGGCCCGGGGATCGAACGTGGCGGCCCGGGGCGGCCGATAGCGCAATCGCACCCGCCCCGGGCATTGGTGAACGATCCGGACGTCGGCAAGCCAGGGCGTTCCGGTCATGCCACGCCGCTTTGGCCCGCGTCCATTTCGGCCTTGATATCGGCCACCTGCTCCCGGAACTCGGCCAGTCCGCCCGCCAGCTCGGCATAGAGCGACATACCGGACCGCAGAAGCCTGCCACGGATGTTTTCATCGGCCAGCACATAGGCGGCGACCGCCCCGATCGCCGCGCCCAGCAGGAACTGGGCGGTTCCGCGCGCCGGCAGAAGGCGGGTGAGGCCGCCCAGCAATCCGCCGTTCTGCGCAGGCGCCGCCGTCAGGGCCGCCTCATTCGCTTTCCGTCTGTTTTTCTTATGCTTCTTCTTTGCCATCTGATCTCTCCTGATGTCCGGTGCCGATGGTGTGGCCTGAACCTGTCCGGTCGTCCCGGGAACCTGTTGTCACGTCCTTTCCGCCGGCGGGTCGGCCAGCAGCCGTTCCGCCATCCGGATGCCGGCCGCTCCGGCCGCCACTCCGACAAGAGCGGCGCCATAGTCGCGGTGGCGGATGGCTCTCGCCGCCACCGTCGCGACGGAAAGCGCCGCTCCGCCGGTCACTGCCTGACGCAAGACGGACCGTGCCGTCGCCCTGTCCGGCCCGGCGAAGGCGCACAGCAGCCCGGTGGCGAGAAAACCGCGCAGAAAGGCGCTGGCGGCGCTGTTTTCGTCATCGATCCGTGTTTTGCGTTTCTTCATGACGGTTCCCCGTCGTGCGGAACCGAACCGGCGGCGGGAGCCGCCCGGCGCCGTTTGCGGGGCTTTTCGGCTGTCGTCCGCGGGGCATCCGGCGGGGGCGCAGCCCGGCGGCGCGGGGGGGCCGGATCCTCATGCGCGGAGGCCGGATCCAGTCTAGTGGGATCCGCGGCCGTCGCGTCCGATTCCCCGGGGCCGGCGGTGCGGGCGTCAGGGGAAAGCCGGCCGCGCAACGCGGCAGATGACCGTTCCAATGTCTCCAGCCCCGACACGGTGGCGCGGCGTAAGCCGCCCTCGGCCGTTTCCAGGCCCCGTCGTGCGGTTTCAGGGAGTTTGGCGTTTTTTATCGTCCGGACGCCGGCAATTCCGGCAAACAGCCCCCCGGCGAAAATCAAGAGAGGATGCATGTCTTTTCCCCTTCCTATCCAATTGATGACCGCATCTGTCCTGTGGCTCAGTCCGTCGCCAGGGGGCGGGCCCCCCGGAATGCGTCCTCGAGACTGCGCAAAAGCCGGTCGGCGGCCTCCCCTCCGGTTCCGCAGAGAAGATCCTGCCAGGCCGACGGCGGAATAACCCCGGCGTCGTATTCAATGACGCAGGACAGGGCGAGCGGATTGAGCGTCACGGACCGGATCGCCGATCCGCCGTTTTTCTCCAGAATCCTCACAAAATGCCGGGCCGTATCGGCAAGGTTCCGAATCTGGCGGGTTCCGGACATCCCGATCCTGAACCGGATGCGGCCCGGAATATGGTGCGCGATGGCAATCGACTCCGAAAGCTGCGCCACAGCGTCCCGCAGTTCGATCATGGCGTCGTTCATGGGTCGCTTCATCCCCTACCGAAACAGCGTCCGGCGATAGGTCGCCATGTGACACAACGCCAGAACAACAAAGGATCCTCCGGCCAGGGCATGCAAACGCTTCGATCCGGCCAACCCCGCGAGAGACAGGGCGAGGCCGGTCATCATTCCGATCTTGACCGGCCGGTTCATGTCGCCAAGGCGCCATGACCGTCGCCCCTTACCCGTACCCGTGCCGGTCCCCGGATCCGGCGGAGGGGGCGTGGCAGGAGCGGCGGGATCCAGGGCTCCGGCCAGGGTGATAATCATGTCTTCGGTCCCGGCGGCCGATTCCGACCGGGCGTCATAATGAACCAGGATGCTTCCCGCATCGGGGGCCTCCCGGACGGCCGTCACGCCCGGCAGGGATGCCAGGGATGACGCCAGATCCCGCAACCGCTTCGGCACGCGCAGATCGCGATGCCGGATCCTGATCCGGCCGGGCAGACGGGAGGCAATGGCGGGGGGTGTCTTTATCTGAGGCAAATCCGGCCTCTCCTGTAGGCGATGTCGATGTTGTCAACGGATCGCGGCGGAAAACAGCGCCTTGCCGCAAATGACCCTAGAATGATTACGATTTTACGACAAGCGATTGTTCACAATGCGGGACGCGCGAGGACGGGATGGGATGTGGCGGGATCCGGCTTGGTTTCTCCTTGCCGTCCGGAAGGCCTGTCGTCGCGGGGGAGGGATGGGGCATGACGCTGGATTTTTATGATAATGATAATGAATTGCTTTTTTATTACAGCATGCAACGACGGATTGTCAATTCCTCCAACAGGGTTATCAGGCGATGGTCTGTCGCCGGCGACATGGCGCGCTATCACAGGACCGGACCGTCGCGCTGATCGAATTTATTACCAAATATTCCCTAAAGATCTATAATGAAGGCGCATTAAGGAATTTTGCGGTATTTCATCTGTTGCGGAGGAACCGGTGTCCACCGATCTTTTAACAGTCGATCAGGCGGCCCGACGGCTTAGCCTTCATCCCAAAACCGTCCTGCGCTTCATTCATGACGGGCGGTTGTCGGCTTCGCGAATCGGACGGTCTTATCGGATTCAGGAAAGCCACCTCGCGGGACTGGTCGGGATCGAGGAGGCGGGGGCCGCGGTGGAGGCGCGCGCGACCAGCATTGTCGAGCTGGCCCAGGTGACGCCGGAGAACGCTGCGGGCCTTTCCAGTCTGTTACAGGCATCCCTGGCGACGGCCACAGCCCGGCCGGACCCGGTTCATCTGGATACCGCCTATGACCCGGCCCGGCGAACCCTGAAAATCGTCGTGATCGCGGCACCGGCCGATGCGGCGTCTCTGCTTCAGGCGCTGGCCGCCTTTCTGGAGGCCCATCCATGACCGGATCCATAACCGGGAGCGGATCGGACGCGGGGCCGCCCGGCCGGCACGATATCGGCGGGATGTCCGGCCTGGTCCTGTCCGCGGACGGTCCGGCTCTCGCCGCGGAAGGCGATGCCGACGACATCCTGTGCGAGGCCTGGGCTCAGGACGTTGCCATGGTGGCGATACCCGTGGCCCGGCTGGCGCCCGGCTTTCTCAGCCTTGGAACCCGTCTCGCGGGCGCGGTGGTTCAGAAATTCGTGACCTACCATCTGCGTCTGGCCGTCGTCGGCGACATTTCCGCCAGAACGCGGGACAGTGGCGCGCTTCGGGATTTCGTGACCGAGGCCAACCGGGGCCGCGATGTCTGGTTTGTCCGCGATATCGACGAATTGTCACAACGTCTGTCCCCGGCCCGGGCCGGCTGACTGGTTTCGAAAACCATGGAGAGATTGGCTTTGGCGGTAACGATCAGGCCCTCACGTCCCGATGACGGGGCTTCGGTGGTGGATATCTGGCGGCGCGCGGTCGATGCCACCCATGAATTTCTGTCGTCCGCCGACCGGGAGGCCATCGCGGCGGAGGTGGCGGCCTTCCTGCCGGCCGCGCCCCTGTGGCTGGCCGTCGACGACGCCGACCGGCCCTCAGGGTTCATGCTGCTGAATGACAGTCATATGGAGGCGCTGTTCATCGATCCCCGCAGCCATGGCCGTGGCATCGGTCGCGCGCTCGTGACCCACGGGTTGTCGCTCCACCCTCGGATGACGACGGATGTGAATGAGCAAAACACCCGGGCAATGGAGTTTTATCAACATCTGGGCTTCGTCCGGACAGGACGCTCCGAGCGTGACAGCCAGGGGCGCCCCTATCCGTTGATCCATCTGCGGTTTCAAGGACGCTGAGACATCCCTTCCGGCGGGACGCCGGCATTCCGGAGACCCAGCTCAAAGGCATCGCTTTCCGGACGACCGGCGACAGCGGCGTAGAACACAAGTCGCAAATGGCGTTCGGGATCGACCGGCAAGGTCGAATGATCGAACCCCACCGGCCCGATGCCCTCGACCCGGATGGTCCGGCGTCCCTCGCAGCGACCCTGGACGTCGTGACGGTTCCAAAGGTCGCGAAACAGGGGAGAACGCCGTTCCAGCGCCGCCACCAGTGCCTCCATGTCCTCGTTTCCGGGCGCCTGGGCAAAGTCTCGGCGGAAACTGGCGACGATCCCCGGCGCCTGTCCCCGCCAGTCGTCGATGCGGCCGGACAGGCGGTCGTCGGCGAACAGCATCCACAGCATGTTGCGTTCCCCCTCCGGCTGCCCGGGAAAGGCGAACAGGCTGGCCGCGGCCGCGTTCCAGCCGATCACGTCCCAGCGCAGATTGAGGACATAGGCAGGGCGCAGGGTCAGATCATCCAGCAGGCGCCGGATGAGGGGAGGCATCTGGCACCAGGGCGTTCCCGGGGTGGCCGGCGGACGTCCCTGCGCCAGCAGGAACAGATGCCGGCGCTCGGTTTCGTCCAGTCTCAGGACGCGGGATACGGCATCGAGGACGGCGGGGGAGACCGTGATGTCGCGCCCCTGTTCCAGCCATGTGTACCAGGTCAGGCCGACCCCCGCCAGGGCGGCCACCTCCTCGCGTCGCAAGCCCCGGGTCCGGCGGCGCCGTCCGGCGGGAAGGCCGGCATCCTGAGGCGACAGGCTCTCCCTGCGCCGGCGCAGGAAGTCCGCCAGTTCCTGTCGTGTACGATCCAGGCGCTGTTGTCGGCTGTTGGTCGTGGCAATAGGATAATTTGTCATCTGGTAACAGAATAAGCGACGTGACATCCCTTCTCAAGAAGGAGATGCCACCATGTCCCACGATTCCGCCCGGTACCCCGCCGGTCTCCGCCGCGAACCGCCCGTCGCAGCCCGGCCTTCCGGGGGGGAGGCCCGTTCCCGCCGGACATTGGCCGTCCTGCTGATGGGGGGCTTTCTCACCGTTTTCGATCTGTTCGTGGTCAATGTCGCCATTCCCTCGCTTAAAGCCGGTCTCGGCGCGACGATCGGAGAGGCGGGATTTGTCATCGCCGGTTACGAACTGGGGTTTGGCGTCCTGTTGATCGCGGGCGCCCGTCTGGGCGATCGTCACGGCTGGAGGCGGGTCTACTCCTTTGGGGTTCTGGCGTTCTCGGCCACATCGTTGCTGTGCGGCGTGGCGCCCGACGCCCCCTTCCTCATTGCCGCCCGTGTGCTGCAAGGGGGCGCCGCAGCCATCCTGTTTCCGCAGATTTACGCGCTGCTGCGCGCGCTGCCCGACGAGACCGGCCGGCGACGCGCCTTCGGCCTCCTCGGAATGACGCTGGGGCTGGCGGCCATCGCCGGGCAGGTGCTGGGCGGACTGCTGGTCGGCGCCGATCTCTTCGGCCTTGGCTGGCGCTCCGCCTTCCTGATCAACCCGCCGCTGGGACTGATGGTGATGGTTCTGGCGCGCCCGATCCCGAACCAGCGGTCCCGGACAACGCGGCCGATCGACTGGACGGGGGTCGCACTGGCGGCGCTGGGGCTGTTTCTTCTGATGGCAGCGCTTCTGGAAGGGCCCGCCCATCACTGGCCGCTGTGGTCGCTGATCTGCTTTCCGGCGGCGGGTCTGCTGCTGTGCGCTTTTGTCGGCTGGGAACATCGCATAGTCCGTCGCGGCGGGGATCCCGCCATCGATCCCGGATTGTTCCATGGCGCCGCGTTCTCCGCCGGGATCGCTGTTGTCCTTCTCGTCTATTCCGCCGCGTCCTCGCTGTTTCTGGGATTTGCCCTGATGATCCAGAACGGGTTCGGGCTGGCGCCTTTTGCAGCGGGTCTGCTGTTTGCGCCGGCAAGCGTCGGTTTCGTCATCGCATCGGCGGCCGCCCCCGGTCTGCGGGTCCGTTTCGGTTCCGCCGCCCTTGTCGCCGGTCCGTTGTTGTACGCGGCCGGGATTGCGGGCCTGATCGTGACGGCCTTCCGGCTGTCGCACGGATCGGTGACGGGGGCGGGGACCGGGGATTCCGGTGGTTGCGCGATGTTCCTGCCACCGCTGATCCTGTTCGGGTTCGGACAGGGGTTGTCGATGACACCACTGCTGAATCTTGTCATCGGAAGTGTCGATTGCCGCCGGGCAGGGATGGTGGCCGGGATCGTGTCGACCGCACAGCAACTGGGAGGCGCGCTCGGCATTTGCGTCACCAGTCTGTTTTTCGCGCATGTCCTTGCCAGCCCCGGCAACGGCCCCGCGGCCGCCGGTTATGCGGGGGCCTTCGGCGGCGCCATGCTTTTCAATCTTGCCGCCGTTCTGGCCGCCGCCATTCTGATCCGGCGGATGACAAAGGGCCGACCCGTCTGAGCCTGTCGGACCGGGACAGCCGGACCCGGCCCGAGAGAGCGGGTTTCCGGTGCGACAGAGGCGCGTGGCGGCACAGATTGGCGACGCCGCCATCGACCAGAAGATCGGTTCCGACGATGAAGCGGCTTTCGTCCGACGCCAGAAACACCGCCGCCTGTGCAAGATCCGACGGCAACCCCAGACGGCCGATCGGAACCAGCCTCCGGATTTCTTCGCGAAGGGCCTCCGCCTGTTCCTGTGACAGACCCAGACGGTCGACGGCCGGCGTTTCGGTCGGCCCCGGGCTCAGTCCATTGACCCTGATATTCCGGTCTTTCAGTTCGGCGGAAAGCGTGCGCGCCAGGGACAAAAGGCCGGCCTTGCTGGCGGCATAGACGCTCGACTGGGGAAAGCCGATGCGCGCGGAGACCGAACCGCACAGGATGATCGATGCCGGATCGGCGAACAGGGGAAGCAAGGCGCGGATCAGAAAGAAGGGCCCTTTCAGGTTGGTCGCCATAAGGGTGTCAAAGGACGCCTCGTCCCATGTCTCCAGCGGGCGGTGGGTGACGTCACCCGCATTGACGAACAGGATGTCGAGCCGGTCCCACATCGATCGCAGGGTCGCGGCCAGGGCTTCCTGATCCGCCAGAGAGCCGGCATCGCTGCGAATGACCGCGACCCGTTCCCCGAGATCGCGGTGCGCGGCCTCCAGTCCGGCGGGAGACCGTCCGGTGACCGCCACTCTGGCCCCTTCTGCCAGGAACCGTCGGGCCGTCTCCAAACCGATGCCGCTGGTCCCACCGGTGATCACTGCTGTTTTTCCCTGCAGCCGTTCCATCTCATGCCTCCGTGCGGTGAATCCCGCGATGGGATCCGAAGGCAGTGTTCCAACATTAGTATCTTTTGTATAGTAGGCACCTTTTTGATACTAAAGGGGGCGGACGCGGCAATCGCCGCCAGGGCCCGGGCAAGGGAAACGTCCGATGGGTGCACATCCTGATCTGTCCTCCACTTCCGGGGCCGGCAACTGCCCCATGGTGGCGTTTGTCAACCTGATCGCCGGCAAATGGGCGATCCCCATTCTCTATCGCCTGATCGTCGAGGACGGTCCGGTCCGGTTCGGCGTCCTGCAACGCGCCGCCACGCCGATCACGCAAAAGGAGCTGACGCGGCATCTCCGCCTGTTCGAGGCGCAAGGGCTGGTGTCCCGCACGGCTTATCCCGAAATGCCGCCACGGGTGGACTACCAGATCACCGATCTCGGCCGGACCCTGAGGCCGACGCTCGAGTCCCTGGCCGATTGGATGCGCCGGTACGGGCCCGAGATCGCGGCCCGCCCCGATGCCCCGCCGTCCCGGTGAGAAAAGAGGGCGGGGGCAGCGGAACTCGAACGCCGCCATGCCCCGGGGCCCGACACCGCATGCGTCCTCTGGTGACCGTTCCCCGGGGTGGTCTGATTCCAACGATGTCGGGACCTGAGAATCCCGGTGCGCCGGGGGCAGTGCCCCATCCCCTCCCCGGAGAGGGCCGGAGTATCCTGGGGACGGGGCCCGCCGGGTTCCTTTTTTGACGGGAAGGCGTGGCGGGTCGCGCCGCGACTGCCGCCATGTGCCCGGCGTCAGAAGTCCCGCCGCCGCAGCAGATGGGTGGTCATCAACAGTCCGGCACCGATCGCGGCGATGGTGAAGGCGACCCTGACCATGAATTCGACGGATGTTGTCACCACCTGAGTGTTGCCTGGCGCCGGTTGCAATGACAGGGTGAACAGGCCGAAGATGGCCTGGGTGGCGAAACTGCCGGGGATCATGGGAATGCACCCGGCCACCGCGAGTGCATTGCCGGCAACGCCCAGGCCGGCGCGCAGAAGTCGTCCCGCTCCACCAACGGACGCAGCCGCCACGAAAGACGCGGCCTCCAGCGGCCAGCCCGCCTCCGTGCCAAGGGTCCGGACAGCCAGGGCCAAAGCGCCGCACAGGGCGCACCAGACGAGATCGCGCCAGCCGAAATTGAACAGAATGCCAAATCCGGCGGCGGCGACGCCGCCGAACAGGGTCTGATGCAGCAGAGTGGGCAGGATGTCGTGCATCATCACGCGGGAACCCCGAGCACCGTCCGGGCGACCAGGACCCCGGTGGCAATGAACATCAGCATCATGATGACCGACACGGTCCGCGCGCTTCCCAACGTCGGATGCCCCTCCATGATATCGGATTG
Organism: Telmatospirillum sp.; assembly: GCA_009712185.1. Taxonomy (GTDB): domain Bacteria; phylum Pseudomonadota; class Alphaproteobacteria; order Rhodospirillales; family Magnetospirillaceae; genus Telmatospirillum. The sequence continues at coordinate 28,378 of WASQ01000026.1, forward strand.
CGCGTTCAGGGCTGGGACGCCCGGGACCAGGAACAGGACTGCGGCGATCATCGCCGCATTGACCGTGGCGCTGCCCAGATGGCGCGATGCGATCCCGCAAAGCCCGGACGCCAGAGCCGCGACGATCGCGGCGGCGACGAAGGGGTTCGTTCCCCGGGCGGCCAGGACATGGCGAGTGGTCTGCCCGAGGGCGCCGGCGGCGGCGACCGGCAGGAAGGAGACCCAGTCGATACCGAACAACCGGCCGAACGAGGCGCAGGCGATTCCCGCGGCCAGCGCACAGAGCCACAGGGGATGGGACGGGACGGACCGGTCGAGCCCTGCCAATTCCCGTTCGATCGCGTCGGGGGTCAGGAGGTCCTTCCCCACGCGCCGGGCCAGCGACCGCACGGCATGATCCATCCGGTGGTTGACGCCGATCCTGCCGACTTCGCACATGCGGGTCACGGTTTCGCCGCCCGAGGCGACGGTGATGCAAAGCGACGCGTAGCCCGAGCGGATATCGACGTGCCGGGCGCCCAGCCCCTTTGCGACAAGGCTGCTTCCCTGATGCACGATGTCCGCGCGGGCCCCGCATTCCATCAGGCGGCGCGCGACGCTGAGGGCGGACATCGCGACCGGCTCGAGCGCGACCGGTTGGTCGTTTTCCTGATCCAACAGGCATTCTCCTTTCCGCGGCAAGTCCGGAGTGCCACGATTTTTAAGACGTCGGAGGCCCACGGGACTTCAGTAGGAGAGGATGCCGGAAACTGTCAATCGCAGGATTGCGCATTGCAGCGGAGCCGCATGCCAGCAATGGTCCCGGCGCATGCCCCGCCGGATTGGCTCCCCGGGGAAATTGTGGGACGGGAGACGCGGCGCACCCCCTCCCGTCCCGGTCGGTCACTTGTGGGCGTCGCCCGTCTTGTCTTCTCCGTCGTCCGGACCGTCGTCGGCGGTGTCCTCGTCGCTGCCGGGGGTGCCGGTCTCCATTGCCGGTCCGGGATCCATCACGCCGACCAGGGACAGCGAACCGTCAAGGAAGGCGTTGATCCGCTGTTCCGTCATGGCGAGGATCGAGACGATCCCACGGGCATCGCTCTGGCGTCCGTTCAGCTTCAGCGCATTGTCGGCGAAATCGAACGCCGCCTGCAATCCGCCGCCCGGCACCTCTTCAACAGTGCCGGTCGCCATGGCGATGGCTTTTTGCTGGTCGCTCAGAACCGGCCCGGTCAGCTTGGCCTGCCCCGACGCGCGGAACTGGCGGGCGATCGGCAGGGGGGCGCCGGCCGCCGTGGCGTCGGCCGGACGCAGTTCGAACAGCAGCTTGGCGTCCAGGGTTCCGGTCCCGATGGTCCCGCCCATCCGGGTGATCCCCAGCGACAGGCCTTTGGTCAGCAGGGCTCGCACGGCGGGACGCAGCCGGGTCTCGTCTTCCGCGGTCAGAGTCCTGAGGCCGTCGGAGGCGCGGACGATGTCGCCCATCGTGGCGGACGCCTCGGCGTCCATGCCATCGGCGGTGATTTCAAGGGCCAGATCCTTTGCCGCCGTGCCGGATACCTTTGCGCTGCCGACCGTGTAGACCATGGTGACGTGCAGCTTGTCGGTCTTGCGGGTGACCTGGCTTTCGAATTTCAGGCCGTCGGCGACGTCCTCGCCCACGGCGACATGGCCGATCGTCAGACTGGAGCGGCCGATACCGGTTCTCCGGTCCTCGATGTCGGAGTCCATGGACAGATGTGCGACGTCCAGGGAAGCCCTGTCTCCCTTCACCGACAGCGTGTCGATGGCTCCCTGGAAGGCCACGCTGTCGCCCTTGATCCGCAGCCGGCCGGAAAGAGGCGAGACGGCCAGCGTCGTTCCTTCGCTCGTGCCGCTCAATGCCGGCATGGTCACCGAGGTGGACAGGCTGTCGTCATAGCCGACCGTGCCGTCGCCCTCCAATGCCAGCGTGTCGCCAAACAGAGGCTTCAACAGCTCCTGCATTTTGCCTTCGGGCTTCGTCTTCCAGTGGACGCGGGCCAGCGACGTCGGCAACAGCAGATGCGACGCCTGATAATTCGCCGAAAACCGGGCGTTGTCGGTCAGCCCGCGCCCAAGGATCTCGATCTCGAACGATCCCGATGACGACAGGAAGCCGGTCTTTTGTTCCAGTTTAGTGATCCGGAATCCACTTTTCTCCGCCGGCGTGTCAGCGAAGGCCTTCATGTCGGCCGAGGTCCGTCCCGCGGAGTACTGGCTTGCGCCAATCCAGGCTACGGCACAGACGCCAATTCCACCGAAGGTCGCAATCAGACTTTTCTTCATTCCGCCATTGTTCCCATTCGCGCCGCCAGATATCTGGGGCCGGGTGATCCCGAAAAGATCCCTTGCCGGCGGAGTCGCCGAAAGGTCCGTTTACCGCGCGAGCCAGGGGGGCGCCCCCGGTTCAGCCGGACGGGGGCACAGTCCCATCCAGAGTATCCCGCGCAGGTAAAGGCACGCTAACTGAAAACGGTCAGTAACGCTATAGGCGTGCGGTTCGCGATAAAGATCTCGTTCTTGCACAACCTCTTTCTATTTACCGGTTCATCCTTTCTCAGGAATCGTTGTCGGGAAAGACATTTCGCGTCGTCTGTGCCGGCGTGCGCGAGAACGCACTTATGGCGGTTCGAAAGGCCTGCATATGGAATGCCGCCTGGGCGGGGCCGTAGAGATGTTCCGCGCCGACCGGGCAGGCCCGCCGGGCCCGGCAGCCCCCGCTCATGCAGTCTTCTCCTCCGGTCGTCTCCAGATGCCGGACACAGGCTGGCACGTCATAGCCGCCGACCCGGAAGGCATGGGCGGGACAGGTGGCGAGGCAGGGCTTGTCCCGGCAGTCCTCGCAGGGCGACGGAGACGTCGGGGAAGGGCGCACCCCCAGGTCGCGGTCGAACAGAAGCGCCGCCCGAAGCGCATGCCACAATCCGAACCGGGGGTGGATGAGGAGGCCCAAGGGCGAGAAATGGCATCCCCCGGCTTTGACGGCCCAGCGCTGGAACGGCCGGGGTGGTGTGTCGAACACGAAGACCGGGGTGGCGTCATACCGGCGGGCGATCTCTGTCACAACGGCCCTTGTCCAGTGGTCCAGCGGATCGGGCCCGGCCGGCATCGCGGCCTGAAAACGACGCCACATCGCCGGACCGGCATTGCCGACCAGCAGCAGGCTGCGTGCCCGCCGACCCCGGGCGACAATGGGGACGTCATCGGCGTCATCAGGCGTGAAACCGCCGCACAGGCGCAGCCCCTCGCGTTCCAATGCCGCCACCACCGCCGGCAGGGAGAGGGCGGCTTTGTCTCCGGTTCCAGTCATGCCGACATTCCTCTGGTTGGAGTGGACTGTCTGTTTCCCGTAAGCCGCTCATATGCCGCGGCCTCGCAGCGCCGCTTTCAGGCGGGCCAGATCGGCACGGGTCTGGCGGTCGCCGGCCTTTGCAAAAAAAACGATGTCGCGATCGGGCAAGGGGGGCAGTCCGAGGCGAGGTCCCGCATCGGCCGTACCCGGCGGAGCAAATCGCCGTCCCAGCGCCGCGACCGCGAGACCGGCCGAGACCGCGGCGCCGACGGTGCCAACGCCGCCGCCCACGAAGACCTCCTCCCAGGGGAGGCCGGCGGCATCGAGGGCGGAGGTCGCCATGGTACGGACCATACAGGGCTTCGCCTGGGCCGCCAGCGGCAACGGCCTGTCCCGCAGGGGGTGGAAATCCGGGGCGGCCATCCATCCGAAGGCTTCCGTTCCAAGGACCTCGCCGTCGTGACGATGCCGGTCATGGTTGAGCACAATGGCCGCGTCATAGGTCCCGGCGTCATAATCGTCCAGCACCTCGCGCGAGCTGCCGACATGCATCTCAAGCGTCAGCGCGGGCTCTGCGTCGCCGAGGCGCTTCAGCAAGACCGGCAGGTCCCTGCCGATGACATGGTGGCTGAGCCCCACCACCAGCCGGCGGCGGCCACCACCGAAGGAATCGATGGCAGACCGGTGGGCCGCCATCAACTCCCGCGCCGGTTCCAGAAACCGCGATCCCTCGGCCGAAAGCCGGACCTGCCGGGGCGTCCGCTCCAGAAGACGCCGCCCCAGGCTGGTCTCCAGCCGTCTGATCCGAAGGCTGATGGCCGACTGGGTGGTTTCCAGCGCCTCCGCCGCGCGGGTGAAGCTTTTCAACTCCGCCACAAGAAGAAAGGCCTGGACCGCCTGGATGTCGAGAGCCGTCATGGTCCGCCATTTCAAATTGAAATAGTTTGGTGAGATTACCGATCGGAATGCTGATGCTCAACCGCGATCGTTGCCGGAGCGCCGGGGCCTGCCGTCGCGTGGCCGGCCGTCGCGTGGTGTGCCGTCGCAGGCCGTCTTGCATGTCCCGCTCATTCCAGACCTCGTCGATCGGAACCGGTCAACGAGCCTTAAGACCGGCGCAAGGTCAGGCTGACCTGCAACAGGGTCAACCCGCCCAGGACGAACACGGCCGGGGCCCAGCGGCTGTCGCTATGGAACAGGACGGAGGCGGTGGCCGCGACGCCGGCCAGTGTCTGCTGAAGAAAGCCGGCCAGGGCCATGGCATGGGCCCCGTGGCTGCGACAGTCGCTGACGGCCGTTGCCATGCTGTTGGGAAACAGGACGGCTTGCCCGAATGTCGTCAGGCAGTAGAGACCGGTGAAGACCACGAGGCCCGATGTTCCCTCAAGAAATCCCAACAATCGCAGCAGCAGCATGGCGCCCGTGGCGGCGCCGATCAGGCGGGCGCCGGTCTGCATCAGGCGTCGTCCGCCGACATGGGCGACCTTGCGGTTGACCAGCAGGGCGCCCGAGAAATAGGCGAGACCGATCAGCAGTCCGATCGTGCCGAATCCGGTCGGGGGAAGATGAAACTTCTCCTCGAACAGGAAAGGGCTGACCTCCTGTAAGGTGACCGTGGTGGCAAACCCCAGGCCTCCGGCGCAGGCCGGCCAGAAAAAGCCGGGACGCACGAGAATCGATAGATAGATGCCCAATCCCCCGCTCCGGATCGTTCCGGTTGGCGTTCCCTTCGGCGTTCCCTTCGGCTGCGCGTCCGTGCCGCCGCCCGCCGCCCGTCGTCCCCCGTCCATGGGCAGGGAGAAAGACAGGGCGATGGCGGCCGCCGATGTGGCCGCCATCAGCAGGAACCCGCTTTGCCAATGGCTGTAGCGGGCGATCAGGCCGCCTGCGAACTGGCCGCCACCCAGCGCCGTGATAAAGGCGATGGACAGGACCGAAAGCCGCCGGGCCAGTTCGTCTCCCTGCCAGTTGTCGCGCACGATGATGCGCGCGATGATCGCCGCTCCTCCGGCCGCGACCCCCTGGAGGGTCCTCAGGACCAGCAGTTCCGTGGCGCCCGCCGCGGCGGCCAGCAACAGGCTGGTCGCCGCGAACAGCGACAGGGCGCCCAGAAGAGGGCCGCGCCGTCCCCAGCGGTCAGCCGCCCAGCCCCAGAACAGCACCGGCAACGCGGCGCCGACCACGAAGGCGGAGATCGACAGCTCCACCATCCCCTGTGTCATGCCAAGCTCTGCCATGACCGTGGGCAGCGATGGCAGATACACGGTGGTCGCCATCTGCGCCATGAACACGATCAGGCAGCACAGCGCCATGATCCGGAACGGGGGGCGGGCGGCGGGCCGGGCGCCGTCTGCGCCGGGGATGGAACGGTCGGTCATGGTCCTCCGGTGTCGTGGTGCCGGTTACCGGACCGCGAAACGGTCCAGGGCTTCGGCGGTGAGCGTGGTCCCGGCGCCGGGCGCCTCCGGGATGCGATAGCCCCCGTCGACGCCGGCCACCGGTTCTGCGAAGCAGCCAAGGGTCCAGGGAATATATTCCAACAGGGAACAGGCCGGGTGCGCCATCACAAGATGCAATTGGGCCTGCATCATGTCGCCATGATGCGGGGTGACGGGCAGATGGAAGGCATGTCCCAGGTCGGCGATTTCCCAGACCGCCGTCAGGCCGCCGCAGCGCGTTGCGTCGGGTTGCAGATAGTCGACCGCCCCGGCCAGAACAAATTCCTTGAAACTGTCGAGGTTGTAAAGCAGTTCGCCCAGCGCGATCGGCGTGTTCATCATGCCGGCAAGCTGGCGGTGCCCGGCCACGTCCTCGTGCCACAGCGGTTCCTCGAACCAGGTGACGTCATAGTCGGCCAGCCGGGGACCATATTGGCGCGCGATATTGATCGTCCATTTTCCGTTGGCATCGACCATCAGGCGGGGTTCGGGGCCGATGGCCTTGCGCACGGCCTCGATCCGGCGGAAATCCTCCTTGGGGTCGGGTTTGCCGATCTTCATCTTGATGGCGTTGAACCCTTCCTCGAAGATCATTTTGCGGCAGTCGTCGACCAGTTCGTCCTCGGGACGCACCAGCCAGCCGCAATCGGTGTTGTAGGCGTCGACCCGGGCGCCGGCGGATCCCCCCATCAGTTGCCAAAGCGGCTGGCCGGCGGCCTTGGCCTTCAGGTCCCACAACGCGATGTCGATGGCCGAGAGCGCCATCTGCGGCAAACCGCCCCGTCCGATCCAGATGTTGGTCGAGCTTTTCGACATCAGATGATGCAGATGGCGGACGGCGGTTGGATCCTGACCGATCAGCATGGGGCCGAACACGTCGGCAATCAGGGTCGTGATCATCCTGTCGGTGACGATATCGGCGTGGGTGCCGCTGTAGCCATAGCCGACGAGACCGTTGTCGGTCTCGATCATCACGCCGGGCATGCCCCAATGGGTGATGGAGTGGGTCGAGTCGCCGATGACGCTCTTGCTGACCGGGACGTGGAGAATGAAGGTTTTCAGGGCCTGGATCTTCATGATGCGCCTTCCTTGCCGAAGCCTGTCTGTGTTTATCGGCCAGACAGTAGTCGACCGTCAGGGGGCAAGACTGTCAATTTTTTGACAATCGGGCATCTGGCAATCGGCCGTTCAGGTCCCATCCCGGGCGAGACGGCGCAGCGCGCCGATGTCGCGGACCAGAATGCGGCCATAGCCGGTTTCGATCCATCCCAGGCGCTGCCAGTCGACCAGACGCTTGTTGATGGTCTGCCGGCTGGTTCCGATCACCGAGGCCAGATCGTCCTGGGTCAGATGCAGATCGATACCGGCTCCCCGATCCCCGGTGGCGCCGGAGGCCTCGGCAAAACTGACCAGCCGTTTGGCAAGTCTTGCGGACACCGACAGCAGACTGCCGTCATTCAGCATGGTGAAGGCGGTGCGTATGACACGGCACAGCAACAGTGCCAGGAATTTGTAGAACAGCGGGTGCCGTTCCAGGATATCCGCCAGATCGCGGGGCGCCAGCGTCAACAGCAGGGTGTCGTCGACGGCGACCGCGTCATGGGTGCGCGCCGAACCGTCCAGCATCCCGATCTCGCCGAACCAGCTTCCGGGCGACATGTAACGGAACACGCATTCCAGTCCGTCGGCGGAAAGCGACCGCATTTTGACAGAGCCCGACAGGACGGCGTAAAGCCCGGTGGAGGGCTGTCCCTCGTAATGGATCACCGTTTCGGCCGGAACGGCCGCGATCGTCGCCGCGGTCATCAGTGCCGCCACCAGATCGTCCGGAAGATCGCGGAACCAACTGTTGGACATCAGGACGGACACCGCCCAGGCCCTGTTTTGCGGCGCCGCGACGGTCCGATCCGGGGTCATTGTCATTCTCCGTCCTCCGGCCGCTGTTGTGGCGAGCCGGAGGCTGAAGAGGCCATTCCGGCCCGCGATTTATAACGGACGGCCGGACGCGATGGCAGGGGCGTCGGAGGGAATCGACACGGGCGCGGGATGGGATGTCACCGGGCCCCCCAGCGACAGCATCAGGCGGTTGGCCCAATTGAAGAATGCGGCGCTCTGGATCAGGTCGGCGATGGCGCCCTCGTCAAGACCGGCTTTGCGGAGGCGCGTCACCTCGGCCGCGCCGAACCGGCTGGGGGTGGCGGTGATGGCCTTCGCCGCGGCCACCAGCGCATTCCACCGTTCTCCCAGGTCGGCGTCCGGCCCCTGGGCGAGGAGACGGTCGATATCCCCGGGCCGGCGCGAGTAATGGGCGGCAAAGCGCGCATGCACGGAGGCGCAGTAGATGCAGCCGTTGACCCGGGATGTTGCGGTGGCCGCCAGTTCGCGTTCCGCCCGGGGCAGGCCGCCGGCATCGTTGTGAAAAATATCCCGGGCGGTCTTCGTGCGCGCCTCCAGGATGGCGGGGGCGCGGGCCAGCAGGCGGAAATAGTCGGACCTGACGCGCGCCTTGTCCACCAGGGCGGTCTTCTGAACGTCGGTCAGATCAGCCTCGGCCACCGGCTCGAGCCAGGGCAGCCAGGGCAGATCGTCCCGCGTGAAGCGGACCGGGGACTGGCCGCCCCCGTCGGGTAAAAGGGAACTGGTCATGCGGAACCTCTTTGAAACAGTGGGCCTCAGGCCGCCAGAACGCGGAACCCCTGGATGGTCCGAACCTGAAAGGACAGGAACGCCACCAGTTGCGACAGCGTCACGATAGCGTTGGCATCGAAGCCGGCGTCGGTCAGTTTTCGCAGGTCCTCCGGGCCGGCGTCGCGCGGGTGAAAGACCAGCAGATGGGCATGCGCCAGGGCGGCGGCGAGCCGCGGGCCGAGCCCGGCCGCGTCCGGTTCCCCGATCCGGAAACGGGGGCCGTCCTGCCGTTCCGCGGCCAGGGGGCCATCGGGATAGCCGCCGTAGGGCCCCTGGGTCTGGCCGCGGCCGATCTGCACGGCGATGAGGTCGCTCAATCCCTCGGCCAGGGCGGCAAGGCGCGCGCCATAGAACAGGGTCGATGCCGGATCCGCGTGCAGACCGGCGACGAAGGTGGCCACGGCGAGCCGTTCGACAAGGCTGACGCCAGCCGGGTCCGCCGGCTCGAACAGCGCCTGAAAACTGCGTTGGGCCTCGGTTCTGGCCACCGGGCGCGCAGCGCGGATCTCGTCGACGGCGGACCCTTGCCGGAGGCCCGCCAGCAGGCCGATGACGTCGGGGGGGAGGGGCATGGTCGATGTCTCCAATCGCAGATCAGTGCGCGACCGCGACGGCACGGTGGCCGGCGGTGGCGGCGGAGGTGGAGGGGGGCGCCTCCACCCGGTCCGGCGGTTCCTCCCGCGTCACCCGTGGCTGCCATCCCAGGGCGGGAGCCACTTTTTCCGCTGTCAACGCGATCGATCGCAGAATCAGCGGATGCGGCGGATCGATGGAATGCACCTGAAACACGAGATCGGTGGCGCGGGCCAGCGCGCTGTCGGCGGCCAGACTTTCGATCACCTCGTCGGGCGTTCCGACATGAACGTCGAACGCGGTGATCAGATCGTCGAGGCTGCGGCCGGGAACGCTGTGGCCGCTGGCGAGAAAGCGGTCCAGCGCGGCGCGAAGGCCCGCCTCCGCGAGACGGCGGGCTTCCGCCCGGTCGTCGGCGACGAACAGGGTCCGCGATCCCAGGATGCGCGGTTCGCGCCCGGCGGGCAGGGCGTCAAGATAGGCGTCGATGATCGGATGTTGCAGGTCGGGCAGGCCGGCCTTCGGCCGGTCGGCCGGCCGCGGCTGGGTCCTGGACAGCATCAGGCCGTCACCCGCCTGCCCGGCGCGCCGGCCCCCTTCGGCGGAAAACGTCGCCTGCCAGACCCGGTCGGCGAGATGCGGTGCCGCCGGATAAAGACGGTTTTCGTCATGTCCCAGCGGTTCTCCGCGCCAGGCGTCCTGAAGTGTGCGGTAATGGCGCTGAAAAACCGCGTAGCGGTCGGTGGCGGCGAAGCCGAAGGCCTGGAAGGAGGCCGGAGTTGCGCCGGTGCCAAGTCCGATCTCAAGACGCCCTCCGCTCAGCAGGTCGAGGACGGCGGCATCTTCCGCCACCCGGACCGCGTTCTCCATCGGCAGCGTGATGACGCCGGTGCCCAGCCTGATCCGCCGGGTGCGGGCCGCGACCTGGGCCAGGAACACGAATGGTGAGGGCAGGCCGCCCTCCGCTTCGTGAAAATGGTGCTGGGCGATCCAGGCGCTGTCGAAACCGGCGGTCTCGGCGGCCTGGATCTGAAGGGTGGCGAGCCGGTAACGCTCCGCCGCCGGCTGGGCGTCGAGAAGACGGGTGAAAAAGCCGAGACGTTTAGCTGTCATGAAACGGAGTCCTCTTGCGGGATGGGGGCGGCCGGCACCGGTCCTGGCCGTAATGGCGGCCGGCGGCCGGGAATGGCGTCGATCAGCTCCCGTGTGAAGGGGCTGACGGGATGGTCGAAGACCAGTGCCGTCGGGCCGGCCTCGACCGGCACGCCCCGGTGCAGCACCGACACGCTGTCGGAAATCCGCCGGACCACGGCGAGATCGTGGGAAACGAAGAGGTAGGTCAGCCCCAGATCGCGTTGCAGCTCCTCCAGCAGAGTCAGGATCTCCGCCTGGACGCTGACATCCTGGGCCGAAACGGCCTCATCCAGGACCAGGATGCCGGGTGACAGGATCAGGGCGCGGGCGATGGCCACCCTCTGGCGCTGGCCGCCCGACAGATCCGCCGGCCGGCGGGGCAGGACATCCCGCGGGAGGCGGACGCGGTCGGTCATTTCGGCGATTTTTTGCCGTTGCTGCGGCCACAGGCCGAAATTGCGCAGTGGTTCGCCGATGATCTCTCCGATCGTCTGGCGGGGGTCGAGGGAACTGTAGGGATTCTGATAGACCAGTTGGATGTCCCGCCGGGCCAGTCGCAGGTCCCGGCCTTTCAGGGCGGACAGGTCGCGCCCGTTGATCAGGACCCGGCCTCCGTCGGGACGCAGAAGCCCCATGACCGCGCGGACCGTCGTGGTCTTGCCGGATCCCGATTCGCCCACCAGGGCGTGGGTGGTGCCCCGGCGGACGCGGAAGGAGAGGCCGTCGAGGGCGGGGGCTCCCGGCGCGCCGGCGAACCGGTGGACCAGGCGGTCGACGACAATAGCGTCATCCGGCGCGTCATCCGGTTCGCCCCCGGGGGGCGTGGCGGTGGCGTCGCGGGGGGCGCGCGCCTGAGGCAGGGCGAGACAAGCCCGGTCGGCCAGCAGTCGCCGTGCCACCGGGCTTCGCGGGCGGGTCAGCACCTCGGCCGCCGGTCCCTGCTCGACGATCCTGCCGTCCTTCAGAATGACCACGCGGTCGGCCCGGTCGCGGGCAACGCCAAGATCGTGCGTCACCAGCAGCATGGCCGTCCGGTCGGCGGCCCGCAGATCGTCGATCAGGTCCAGGATCCGCCGCTGGTGGGTGACATCCAGGGCGCTGGTGGGCTCGTCGGCGACAATCAGACGGGGATGGAGGGCGATGGCAATGGCGATCAGCACCCGCTGGCGCATGCCGCCCGACAGTTCATGCGGATAACGCTTCGCCAGATCGCGGGGATCGGGCAGCCCGACGCGCGCCAGGAGGTCCGGAACCCCGTCGGCGATCCTGCCGCTTTGTCCATGGATCCGGAACATCTCCGCCAACTGGGCGCCGATGGTCCACACAGGGTTGAGCGAGACGGCCGGATCCTGGGGAACAAGGCTGATGCGGGCTCCCCGCAGCGCGGACAGGCGCCTGTCCGGCCAGCCAAGGATGTCCTCGCCCTCGAAGCGGATGGCGCCGCTCTCGATCCGGCCGGTGCCCGGCAGCAGTCCCAGAATCGCCTGGGCGATGGTGCTTTTCCCCGACCCGGATGAGCCCACCAGGGCGACCACCTCGCCGGGCGCGACGGTGAGGCCGATGTCCTCGACCACGGTCCTCCGCTTCCCCGCCAGCCGGTAGGAGACGCGAAGTCCCTCGATCTCCAGCAGGCCGGTCGTAACGGGAGTGACGGCCGTAACGGGGGTGAGGGGGGCGACGGGGAAAAGATGCCCCAGGACATCGGTCGCGGGATGCGCCAAGGAAAAAACCGTGGGGTGCCGCCCGGTCATCGTGGTTCTCCCTTGAGCGACAGGCTGATCCTGTTGGCGGCCCCGACGATCAGAACGACGGCGATCCCCGGGAAAATGCTGATCCACCAGGCGGTGGCCAGATAGCGCCGCCCCTCGGCGATCATCAGCCCCCATTCCGGTGTCGGGGGCTGTGCGCCGAAGCCCAGGAAGCCGAGGGTGGAAATCGCCAGGATGGCGCTGCCGAACTGGACGGCGGCCAACGCCAGCACGGGGGGCAGGGCGTTGGGCAGGATGTGGCGCAGCATGACCGCAGGCCGCCGGGCGCCGGCGACAATGGCGGCCTCGACGAAATCGGCCTGACGGACGCGGATCACTTCCGCGCGGGCCAGCCGGGCGAAGGCGGCGACGGACGTCACGCCCACGGCAATGGCGGCGTTGATGGTGCCGGATCCCAGCAGAATGATGATGGTGAGCGACAGGAGAAGCGGCGGCACCGCCAGCAGCACATCGATCAGCCGCGCGATGGCGTCGTCGAGAGCGCGTCCCCCCGATGCGGCGGCCAGACCGAGGGCCGTGCCCGCCACCAGCCCGAGAGCGACCGCAGATACCGCGCCGGACAAGGTCTGGCGCGCACCGAAGATGATGCGGGCCAGGATGTCGCGGCCCAGCGCGTCGGTGCCAAGCCAATGGACGGCGCCCGGTGCGAGCCGGTGCTGTCCGGGAATGCCGTCGGTGCCGCTATAGGCGGTGAACAGTCCGGGCGCCACCGTCCAGGCCGCCGCCAGTGCCAGGATCAGAACCGCCAGGATCAGGCCGGCCGGGGGAACCCGGGGCAGGGGAACGGTCATGACCGCCATGCGACGCCTCCTCTGGCGGCGGGAGACTTGCCGGAAAGCCGCGGATCGAGCAGGGGAAAGAGAAGATCGACCAGCAGATTGACCAGGACGAAGCCGGTGGCGGACAGCATCGTGACCGCCAGCAGAAGCTGGGTGTCCTGACTGTTGACCGCCTCCTCCGTCAGGCGGCCGATCCCGTTCAGTCCGAACACGGTCTCAGTGACAATAGCGCCGCCCAGCAATTCACCGAACATCAGGCCGGCCATGGTCATCGCCGACGGCAGCGCGTTTCGCAGGACATGCAGCCAGAAGACGCGGTTGCGGCCGGCCCCCTTGGCACGGGCCACCTGGATGAAAGGCCTGGACATCACCTCGTCGATGCTGCGCAGCAGGACCTGGGTCAGGGGGGCGGAAACCGGAACGGCCAGCGTGACGACGGGCAGTATCAACGCCCGCCATCCCTCGACGCCGACCACCGGAAGCAGTCCGAGACGGAAGGACAGGATCTCGATCAGGGCGATGCCCAGCCAGAAGGTCGGCAGAGACACGAAGAGAGCCGGGATGGCCCGGAACAGGGACCGGAGACGGGCGGGCGGCGCCAGGGTGGCGCCATAGGCGATGATCGCGGCCAGGATCGCGGCCAGGACGGAGCCCAGACCCGCCAGCCACAGCGTCGAAGGCAGGCTGGCGGCGAGACGGTCGGAAACGGGAACGCCCGATCCGATGGAGAGGCCGAAATCCCCCCGCAGGAGGTCCCACAAGGCGCGGCCATACTGCCACCAGAGCGGCCGGTCGATGCCATAAGCGTCCCGGATGTCCGCGATCTGTCGGGCGTCG
>WASQ01000128.1:0-19002 GCA_009712185.1 Telmatospirillum sp.
CGCCCGCCCCCGGCCGTTGTCCCCCGCCGTTGTCCCCAGGGATCAGGCGGTCTTTTCTTCCCCGACATTCAGCTCGGCCATCATCGTCTGGCGCATGAGGAATTTCTGGATCTTGCCGGTGACGGTCATCGGAAAGGCATCGACGAAGCGGATCACGCGCGGAATTTTGTAATGCGCGATCTGGTCGGTACAGAATGCCACCACCTCCTCCTCCGTCATCCGTTCCCCGTCCTTCAGAATGACCCAGGCGCAAAGCTGCTCGCCATAGCGTTTGTCGGGAAAACCGAACACCTGGACGTCCCGGATCTTCGGGTGGTGATGCAGGAATTCCTCGATCTCGCGCGGATAAATGTTCTCGCCGCCCCGGATCACCATGTCCTTGATCCGCCCGACGATATTGCAATAGCCCTCAGCATCCAGCACCGCCAGATCGCCCGTGTGCATCCAGCGCGCGGCATCGATCGCCTCCCGCGTCTGAGCCTCGTCATCCCAATAGCCCCGCATCACGGAATAACCCCGGGTCAGCAGTTCTCCCGGCGTCCCGCGCGGGACCACGCGGCCGGCGGCATCCACGATCTTGACCTCCAGATGCGGATGCACCCGCCCCACGGTGGAAACCCGCCGTTCCGTGGAATCGTCCCGCGCGCTCTGGAAGCTGACCGGGCTGGTCTCCGTCATGCCATAGGCGATGGTGATCTCGGACATATGCAGCCGGTCGATCACCTGGCGCATCACCTCGATCGGGCAGGGAGAGCCCGCCATGATGCCGGTCCTCAGCGTGCCGAGATCGAACCGTTCGAACCCGGGATGATTGAGAAGCGCGATGAACATGGTGGGAACGCCGTAAAGCGAGGTGCAGCGTTCCGCCTCCACGGCCGCGAGAACCGGCTCGGGATCGAACCCCTCGCTCGGGATCACCATGCAGGCGCCGTGCGTGATGGCCGCCAGATTGCCCATCACCATGCCGAAGCAATGGTAGAAGGGAACCGGGATGCACATGCGGTCCCGCTCACTGAGCGAGATCGCCTCCCCCACGAAGAAGCCATTGTTCAGGATGTTGTGATGGGTGAGCGTCGCCCCTTTCGGCAGACCGGTCGTCCCGCTGGTGAACTGGATATTGATCGGATCGTCGAATTGCAGGGTCGGGGCGATGTCGAGAAGGCGCCGCCGGTGGGCATCGGTGGCAAGCCCGGCGATGTCGGAGAAGTTATACATGCCGGCGGTCTTTTCCTCCCCCATCCGGACGACGGTCCGCAGTCCCGGCAGGCGCGCGGAGGACAGGGCGCCCGGGGCGCACCGGTCCAGCTCGGGGGCCAGGGACCGGATCATCCCGATGTAATCGCTGGATTTGAAGGACGAGGCCAGGATCAATGCCCGGCAATCGACCTTGTTCAGGGCATATTCCAGCTCGTGCAGACGATAGGCCGGGTTGATCGTGACCAGAATCAGTCCGGCCTTGGCCGATGCGAACTGCGTCACCAGCCATTCCATGCGATTGGGCGACCAGATGCCGATACGGTCGCCGGGTTCGAGACCCAGCGCCAGAAAACCGGCGGCCACCGCGTCGGTCTCCCGGCGCAACTGCTCATAAGTCCAGCGAATTCCCTGATGAATGACCACCAGGGCCTCGCTGTCGGGAAACCGCGCCGCCGTCCGGTCAAGATGGGCGCCGATCGTATCGGAAAGCAGCGGCGTGCCGGTGACGCCATTGGTGTAGCTCATCTCCCAACTGTCCATGTCCGTCTCTCCCCGTTTCGCCCCATCCCGGAAAGACCGTCCGCCGGCCCGTCAGCGACCGCCCGATGGACACCCCTTCAGACCGGGGCCGTTGTTGTCACCCGCGTCGACAGAAACCGCCCGTTCTCCCGGAGCCCCCGGGCCCCGGGGATGGCGTCATCCCTTCGCCATAGGACCGGATCCCGTTTGACCTCCGGCGGCCGCGGCCAGCGCCCGGCCGGCCCTGGACGCGTTGGCCCGTCCCAACTGCCCGCTGATCCAGGTCCCGATGCGCACGACCTCCGCCAGATCCACGCCGGTCTCAATCCCCAGGCCATCCAGCAGGAAAAGCAGATCCTCGGTCGCCAGATTGCCCGTCGCCCCGACGGCGAACGGACAACCGCCCAGTCCCGCGACGGAGCTGTCGAAGACCGCAATCCCCTCCTCCAGGCTGGCGAGCACATTCGCCACCGCCTGACCGTAGGTGTCATGAAAATGCATGGCGATCCGGTCGCGCGGCAGATGCCGGGCCACGCGGTCGATCACGCGGCGCACGCTGTCGGCGGTTCCCACCCCGATGGTGTCGCCAAGCGAGATCTCGCCACATCCCAGATCGACCAGTCCCTTGACCATCTCCACCGTCGCCGCCGGATCCTGCGGACCGTCATAGGGACAGGCGATCACGCAGGACACATAGCCGCGCATGGCGACGCGTGACGACCGCGCCAGCGCCGCCACGTCGGAAAGCCGGGCCAGGCTCTCGGCCCGCGAACAGGCGATATTGCGCTGGCTGAACCCCTCGGACGCCGAAACGAACAGCGCAATCTCCCGCGCTCCGGCCTCCAGGGCCGCTTCCAGTCCCCTGCGGTTGGGAACAAGAACCGGAAGGGAAACCGCCGGCCGGGGTTCCAGCAAGGCCAGGACCTCCGCCGTGTCGGCCATCTGAGGAACCCGCGCGGGCGAGACGAAGGCTCCCGCCTCCACCACCGGCAGGCCGGCGCCGGCCCGCCGCCGGATCAGGTCAGCCTTGACGGCGGCGCCGACGATGCTCTTTTCGTTTTGCAATCCATCCCGGGGACCGACCTCGACCACCGTCACGCGGGAGGGACGTCCCGGCGCGCCGCTCATGGCGCGGCCTCCGCCGTCTCGAAATCGACCAGCACCGCCCCCTCTTCCACCAGGGCGCCGACCGGATAGTTGATCCGGGCCACCCGCCCATCCGCCGGGGCGCGCAAGGTGTGCTCCATTTTCATGGCCTCCATCACGACCAGCGGCTGACCGGCGCAGACCGGCGCCCCCGCTTCCACCAGATGGGCGACGATGGTGCCATGCATCATCGCCTGGACCCCGCCCTCCACCGCATCCCGGCCATCGGGCGGCAGGGGGTCGACCAGGGTCAGGGAATGACGGATGCCGCCGACGAACAGGGAAATCTGCCCGTTGCGATGAACGAAGCCGGCCGATCGCCGGACGCCGCCGATCGTCGCCGCCAGACGCCCGTCGGCGGACAGACTGCCGGTGGCGGACACCCAGCCACCCGGCAGTCCCAGTTCATACCCGTCCCGGCGATAGATCAGCGGAACGGTCAACCGGTCACCATTCAGGCTCAACAGCAGGGCGTCATGGGCGTCGTCATTGAGCCGCCCGCCATCCGGAATGGCCCAGGGGCTGTAAGGATCGGCCGCCCCGGCCGCCGCTTCCGCCGCCGCGGCGCGGCGCCCCAGCAGTACGCCGAGACAGGCCATGCCGAGGACAGGCTCCGACAATTGGCCCGCGGTCTCCGTCAGGGTGTCCCGGTGGCGCGCGATGAATCCGGTGTCAAGTTCGGCGGCGGCGAAGGCCGGATGGCCGGCGATGGCCGACAGAAATCCGATGTTGGTGGCAATGCCGGCCACCTCGGTCGCCGCCAGCGCCGCACGCAGGCGGCGGATCGCGGCCGGCCTGTCCTCGCCCCACACGATCAGCTTGGCGATCATCGGATCATAGTGGACCCCGATGCGGTCGCCCGGCCGCACACCGCTGTCGATACGGACAAACGGTCCGGTCTCGGGGAAGCGGAGGTGATCGAGCGGCCCGACGGCCGGCAGGAAGTCCCGATCCGGGTCCTCGGCATAAAGTCTGGCCTCGATCGCGTGGCCACGGGGCACGGCGTCCTCAAGACCGGACGGCAAAGGTTCACCGGCCGCCACCCGCAACTGCCATTCGACAAGGTCGAGCCCCGTTATGAACTCCGTGACCGGGTGCTCCACCTGAAGGCGGGTGTTCATTTCCATGAAATAGAAGCGCCCGTCCCGGTCCAGCAGGAACTCGACGGTGCCGGCGCCCTGATAGCCGATCGCCCGGGCCGCCGCCACGGCGGCCTGCCCCATGCGCCGCCGCAGGGCGGGATCCATGCCGGGGGCCGGCGCCTCCTCGATCACCTTCTGATGGCGCCGCTGGATTGAACAGTCGCGTTCGAACAGCGACAGGCAGCGGCCATGACCATCGGCGAAAACCTGGACTTCCACATGGCGGGGACGGTCGAGGTATTTCTCGATCAGAACGCGGTCGCTGCCGAAGGACGCCCGGGCCTCGCGCCGGGTGGCGGCAAGATCGCCGGCGAACCGGGCCGGATCCGCGACCACGCGCATGCCCTTGCCGCCACCGCCGGCAGAGGCCTTGATCAGCACCGGATAGCCGATCCGGTCCGCCTCGGCGGCCAGGATATCGACGTCCTGGCGGTCCCCGTGATAGCCCGGAACCAGCGGAACGCCGGCCTGCGCCATCAGCGCCTTGGCCTCGCTTTTTCCGCCCATCGCGCGGATGGCGGCGGCCGGAGGACCGATGAACACCAGTCCGGCGGCGGCACAGGCCTCGGCGAAATCGGCATTCTCGGACAGAAAGCCGTAGCCCGGATGAATGGCCTCGGCACCGCTGTCGCGGGCGGCGGCGATCAATGCCCCGGCCGAAAGATAGGACTGCCGGGCGGGCGCCGGGCCGATGGCCCGGGCCTCGTCGGCCTGGGCGACATGCAGGGCGTCGGCGTCGGCGTCGGAATAGACAGCGACGGTCCCGACGCCCATCCGCCGGGCCGTCCGGATCACGCGGCAGGCGATCTCGCCCCGGTTGGCGATCAGGATGCGGGAGAACATCACCGGACCTCCAGCCAGGAGGCGGGACGCTTTTCAAGGAAGGCGGCAACACCCTCGCGCCCTTCGGCGCTGCTCCGCTGGGCCGCGATCCGCCGCGCGGTGTCGGCGATCACGTCGGCACCGGCGGGACGGTCCGCCACCGCGAAGATCAGCTCCTTGGCGGCGGCCAGCGCGGTCGGCGCCCCGTCCATCAACGCCGTCACGATACCGTGAACGGCCGCGTCCAGACCATCGGCGGGAACCAGATGATGCACCAGACCAATCTCCAGCGCGCGGGCGGCGGTCATCCGTTCCGCGGTCAGGAAATAGCGCCGCGCCTGCCGGGCGCCGATGGCACCGATGACATAGGGAGAGATCACCGCAGGGATCAGCCCCAGACGGACCTCCGAAAGACTGAAGACGGCACTGTCCACCGCGACGGCGATATCGCAGCAGGCGAGCAGCCCGACGCCTCCGCCGAAGGCCGCGCCATGGACACGGGCGATGGTCGGTTTCGACAGGCCGTTCAGCACCCGCAGCATTTCGGCCAGACCTTCGGCGTCGGCCAGATTTTCCGCCGGCCCATAGGCCGCC
Source organism: Telmatospirillum sp. (assembly GCA_009712185.1). Taxonomy (GTDB): domain Bacteria; phylum Pseudomonadota; class Alphaproteobacteria; order Rhodospirillales; family Magnetospirillaceae; genus Telmatospirillum. The sequence continues at coordinate 5,421 of WASQ01000128.1, forward strand.
ATCCGCCGCATCCAGTCGAGATCGGCGCCGGCCGAAAAGCTTTTCCCCAGGGCGTCCAGGATCACCACGCGCACGGAGGAATCGCCGTCGAGCGCGGTCAGCGCCGCCGTCATCTCGGCGATCATCACCTCGTTGAAGGCGTTATGAACCTCGGGACGGGCCAGCGTGAGGGTCGCCACCCGGTCGCTGCTCCGGGCGACGCGAATGGTCTCGAAACGGGTCTCGCTCATGGCTTCCTCACATCCGGAAAATGCCAAAGGGGGTTTTTTCGATGGGCGCGTTCAGGGCCGCCGACAGCCCCAGCCCCAGAACCATGCGGGTGTCGGCGGGATCGATGATGCCGTCGTCCCACAGCCGCGCCGTGGCATAGTAGGGATGCCCCTGTGTTTCGTACTGGGCACGGATCGGCTCCTTGAACGCGTCCTCCTCCTCCGCGCTCCAGCTCTTTCCCCGGGCCTCCAGATTGTCGCGGCGCACCTGCGCCAGGACCGCCGCGGCCTGTTCCCCGCCCATCACCGAAATGCGGGCATTCGGCCACATGAAGAGGAACCGGGGCGAATAGGCCCGCCCGCACATGCCGTAATTGCCGGCGCCGAAACTGCCGCCGATCACCACGGTCAGCTTGGGAACCCGGGCGCAGGCGACGGCCGTGACCATTTTGGCGCCATCCTTGGCGATACCGCCCGCTTCATATTTCCGCCCCACCATGAAGCCGGTGATGTTTTGCAGGAACACCAGCGGAATGCCACGCTGGGCGCACAGCTCGACGAAATGGGCGCCTTTCAGGGCTGATTCCGAAAACAGAATGCCGTTGTTGGCGACGATCCCGACCGGATAGCCGAAGATGTGGGCGAAGCCGCAGACCAGCGTCGTCCCGTACAGCTTCTTGAACTCGTCGAACTCGCTTCCATCCACCAGGCGCGCGATGACCTCGCGCACGTCGAAGGGCTTGCGCGGATCGGTCGGAATGATTCCATGCAGATCGGAGGACGGATAAAGGGGCTCCACCGGACGGCGGATCTCGACCCCGGGCGCCTTGGGACGGTTCAGATGACCGACGATGCGCCGCGCGATGGCCAAGGCATGAGCATCGTCATTGGCGGTGTGGTCGGTCACGCCCGAAATGCGCGAATGCACATCGGCGCCACCCAGATCCTCCGCCGACACCACCTCGCCGGTGGCGGCCTTCACCAAAGGTGGTCCGGCCAGAAAGATCGTGCCCTGGTTGCGCACGATGACCGATTCGTCGCTCATCGCCGGAACATAGGCGCCACCGGCGGTACAGCTTCCCATCACCACGGCGATTTGCGGGATGCCGGCCGCCGACATGGTGGCCTGGTTGTAGAAGATGCGACCGAAATGCTCGCGGTCGGGAAAGACCTCGTCCTGGTTCGGCAGATTGGCGCCGCCCGAATCGACAAGATAAAGGCAGGGCAGATTGTTCTCGCGCGCGATCTCCTGGGCACGCAGATGTTTCTTCACGGTCAGCGGATAATAGGTGCCGCCCTTGACCGTCGCGTCATTGGCGATGATCACGCATTCGCGTCCGGCAACCCGGCCGATCCCGGTCAGCAGACCGGCGGCCGGAATCGGCTCCTCGTAAACGCCATGGGCGGCGAGTTGCGACAATTCCAGATAAGGCGTTCCGGGATCGAGGAGATGGCGGACGCGGTCGCGCGGCAGCAGCTTGCCACGCGACAGATGGCGTTCCGAGGCATGGGCGCCCCCGCCCTTTTTCACGTCGGCGACCTTGGCGCGCAAGTCCTCGACCAGGGCGCGCATGGCCGCCGCGCTGGCCTCGAAGGACGGATCATGGGGGGTTAAGGACGACTGAAGGATCATGGCGGATCACCCCGGCTCAGGCCGTCTCCCCGAACAGTTCCCGGCCGATCAGCATGCGGCGGATCTCACTGGTCCCGGCGCCGATCTCATAGAGCTTGGCGTCGCGCAGCAGCCGTCCGGTGGCAAAGTCGCTGGTGTATCCGTTGCCGCCCAGAAGCTGGATGGCATCCAGTGCCACCTTCGTCGCCCGCTCCGCCGCGTAAAGAATGGCGCCGGCCGCGTCCTGCCGGGTGGTGCGTCCCCGGTCGCAGGCCGCCGCGACGGCATAGACATAGGCGCGCGAGGCGTTCATCTCGGTGTACATGTCGGCGATCTTGGCCTGGACAAGCTGAAACTCGCCGATCGCACGGCCGAACTGCCGCCGGTCATGGACATAGGGCAGCACGATGTCCATGGCCGCCTGCATGATGCCGACCGGCCCGGCCGCCAGCACCACGCGTTCGTAGTCGAGACCGCTCATCAACACCTTGACGCCGCCATTCACCGGCCCCAGCACATTTTCGGCCGGAACCTCGCAGTCCTCGAAACAAAGCTCCGAGGTCGGCGACCCGCGCATGCCGAGCTTGTCGAGCTTGCGGCCGGGACGGAATCCTTTGAACCCCTTCTCGATCAGGAAGGCGGTAATGCCCTTCGCCCCGGCAGCGGGATCGGTCTTGGCGTAAACCACCAGCGTATTGGCGTAATGGCCGTTGGTGATCCACAGCTTGGTGCCGTTCAGCACATAGCGGTCGCCCTTGCGTTCGGCCTTAAGGCGCATCGACACGACATCCGATCCGGCCTCCGGCTCGCTCATCGCCAGCGATCCGACATCGCGCCCCGACACCAGACCCGGCAGATAGCGGCGCTTCTGCTCCTCCGTTCCCCAGCGGCGGATCTGATTGATGCAAAGATTGGAATGAGCGCCATAGGACAGCCCGACCGAACCCGACGCGCGGCTGACCTCTTCCATGGCGACGCAATGGGCCAGATATCCCATGTCCGTCCCGCCATACTCCTCGGGCACGGTGATTCCATGCAGGCCAAGCGACCCCATCTCCGGCCACAGTTCAGCGGGAAAACGGTCGTCACGGTCAATGGCGTCGGCCTCGGGCGCGATGCGCCGGACGGAGAATCCCCGAACGCTGTCGCGCAACATGTCGATGTCCTCGCCAAGGCCGAAATCGAAATCGGCAAAACGGTTCGACGCCATCCTCTCCTCCCGGGTGGTGACATTGTGGCGGCCAGGACGAACATTCCGAACACCGCCCCATTAAGAAACGATCATACGTTTTTTTATTGCCGGCGCAACCGGCATTTGCAAAGCTGGCAATGGGTGCACCGGGAAGGAGGGAGGGAGAGGCAGGGCAATTGATCGAACCCGCCCAGGTCGCTGAATACAGGGCAGATTTCATCCGCATTGGCGTGATGAGCGCCCGCGCGACCGTTCGCGCGCCAGCCAAAGCCGCGGACGCGGCTGCCGGCGATTGAGGACGACAGATGGATGATACGGCAGGCGGGTTCACCCGATTGCCGTGGATGGAGAGGACAGCGGGGGTGACAGGCGTCCCGGCGGTCATTACCCTTCCCGACACTCCGGGATCTGTCCGGTCGGATCGGACGAAAGGAACAGGCATGTCGCGCACGACGGGGTCGCACGGCCCCAAGACCATGGAGGCCATCGCCAAGGCAGGCCTCAGACTGATCTACGAGCATGGTTATGAGGCGATGAGTCTGCGGCATCTCGCCGCCGAAGTCGGGATCCAGGTGGGATCGCTCTACAACCACATCAGCACCAAGCAGGATCTCCTGTTCGGCCTGTTACGAACACATATGGAGGACCTGCTGGGAGACCTCGACCGCGCCCTGGCGGACGCCGGCGGCGTCGAGGACCGGCTGAGGGCCTTTGTCGGGTTCCATGTCCACTACCACATCGCGCGCAAACGCGAGGTGTTCATTTGCTATTCAGAGCTGCGCAGCCTCGATCCCGATCATTACGAAGTGATCGTCGGACTCCGGCGCGACTATGAACGCCGGCTGATCGCCATTCTGGAGCAGGGCGCGGCGGAGGGCCGGTTCGCCGGCGGCGACGCGGCGGTGGCGGCCTACGGGATCCTCGCCATGCTGACGGGCGTCTGCAACTGGTTCCGCCCCCGGGGGCGGCTTGGCGCCGACGAGGTCGTGGCTCTCTACACACGGATGGTATTGAACGCCGTCGCGCCCCGGGACCCGGCGGCCTGAGGGGCGGGCGCGACAGTGATCGCCTTTCAGTCCGCCGCGAGGACGCCCGTTCCGGTTGTGGCAAGGGCGAGGAAGTCCCGGGCCGGCATCGGACGCCCGAAAAGATAGCCCTGCGCCTGATCGCATCCTTCCGCCTGCAGAAAGCGCCATTGCTCGCGCTGCTCCACGCCCTCGGCGATCACCGACAGCCCCAGGGATTTGCCAAGGGCGATGATGGCGCGTGCGATGGTCGCGTCATTGGGGTCGACGAGAACGTCGTTTACGAAGGACCGGTCGATCTTGATCTGACTTAACGGCAAACGTTTCAGATAGGCGAGAGAGGAATAGCCGGTTCCGAAGTCGTCGAGCGACAAGGTCATTCCGATCCCCCGCAAAAGAGCCATTTTGTCGGCGCAATCGTCGAGATCCTGCAACAGCACGCTTTCCGTCAGCTCCATCTTGAGACCCGCCGGGTCGATCCCGGAGCGGGCGAGGACGTCTCTGATTTCACCGACAAAGTCGTTCTGGCGAAGCTGGCGGGCACTGACATTGATCGACAGCACCAGGTTCCGTGTCTCCGGTCTTTTCTGCCAGGCGGCAAGCTCGGCGCAGGCCATATCGACGACCTGCCGGCCGATCGGAAGAATGAGGTCCGACAGTTCGGCGACCGGGATGAACTCTCCCGGGGGGACCAGTCCCCGGCGGGGATGCTGCCAGCGAATGAGCCCCTCGGCGCCGATCACGCGGCCGGCGGCGTCGACCTGGGGCTGGTAGTAAAGGCAGAACTCGCGCTGCTCCACCGCACGGCGCAGATCGGCCTCCAGTTCGGCCCTGGCGGACAGGGCGTCCTGCATGGCCGGGTCGAAAAACCGCAACGTGTTCCGCCCCGCCGATTTGGCGTGATACATCGCGACATCGGCCTGCTTCAGAAGATCGTCGTTCGAGGACTCCGCGCCCTGGAAAAGGGCGATTCCAATGCTGGCGGAACTGTAATGGACGTGCCCTTCCAGCCGGTAAGGTTCCGCCAGACGCGCCAGAATGTCGTCCGCGACATCCCTCGCATGACCGGTGGCGACGGCGCGGTCGGGCCCCAGCGTGTCCAGCATCACCACGAACTCATCGCCCCCCAGGCGGGCGACCGTGTCGCCGGCCCGGACCGACCGGCGCAGCCTTTCCCCGACCTCGGTCAGCAGCATATCGCCGATGCGGTGTCCCTGGGTATCGTTCAGCGTCTTGAAATTGTCGAGATCGACGAAAATCAACGCGCCGAAGGTCCCGCCATCGCTATCAGACGAGCGGGTCTCCGTCAGGCGGTCCAGGAACAGCCGCCGGTTCGGCAATCCCGTCAGAATGTCGAAGAAGGCGAGATGGCGGATCTCCGCCTCCTGCGCCTTGCGTTCGGTGATGTCCTCGGCCACCGTCACCACATGCAACGGAGCGCCCGTGGCATCGCGCAGGACCGAGGTGCGCGCCCTGGCCCAGACGAAGCTGCCATTGCGTCGCTGATAGCGCTTCTCGCAGATCACATTGTCGAGCCCGCCCTCCACCAGACGACGGTGGATGTCCCGGGCGGAGGACGAATCCTCGGGATGAGTCACATCCTCGTAATGCATCCGGGACAGTTCCTCGGGGCTGTAGCCCACCATATCCGCGAAGCGCCTGTTGCACCGGATCAGGGAACCGTCGAACGCCGTGTGGATGACGCCCACCGCAACCTGCTCGAAGGTGGCGCGGAACCTTTCCTCGCTCTCGATCAGGGTCCGGCGGGCCCGTTCGCGCATGGTGATATGGATCGCCGTCCCGAAGGACACACCGGCAACGAACAGCAGCAGGACCGCCCCGACCATCCGGAAGCTTCCGTTGCGCGTCCATCCCTCCTTCGGCCGGCCGGCCAGACGTAACGTTCCGTTGGGCAACAGCACATCCATCTGAACGGCGTCGGTAGCGAACAGATGGGGGTCGCCGAAAATGACATCGCCGCCGCTTCCCAGACCGTCGCTTCCCCGGATGGCAATGTCGAGAGTGCGGTCCGACCGTGTCAGGCCCGCCTCGCTGAAAATTCCCGGAATATCGAGAGCGATGCCGACAATGCCGAAAAATCGGTCGGGACCGGCCTGGTCGGGAAGGTAAATCGGGTGACGGACGATCAATGCAGTCCCCCCCTGAACCAGCTTCACGGGACCGTTCATCCCCGGCTGGCGGCTGCTGATCGACCGCGCGACGGACGGCCATTGCAGGGGCAGATTGCGAAAATCGATGCCGATCGCCGCCTCATTCCCCGGCTCGGGGTAGACCATGGCGATGACGGTTCCCCGGCTGACGACCATGTCCCTGATGTTGCGATTGCCTTCCAGGACGACGCGGGCGACCGCGGCAAACTCCGATTTCGAGATGTCGCCCCGCGCCGAGATATAGGCGGCGACCCCGAGAGTTCGCAAAAGCGGCGCCGTCAGGGACAATTCCAGGCGCGACCGGACCGTATCAAGGTCGCGAACCACCTCGCCCCGCTCCACATCCCGCCAATGGCTCTGTTCCAGGCCGTCGATCCTGACCAGCACGGCAAGCGCGGCGGCCGTGATCAGCGCCGCCAGAGCGAACGGTGCAAAATCGGCCAGTCGCCAGGCCGACGGGGACGCAACGCGATCGGACGACGGTTTCGGAGGGCAGGATTTGGCAGCGGTAGTCATGGTTTACCGAAAGTTCCCGACGGATGGACGGAAAGGCCGCCCCTGTTTTCCACGATAGATCAACCTGAGGGATAGGCAAGGCCGCGAAATGAGAACGGAATGCGCTCCCATTCCGTGCCCTTGCGTCAGACGCCGGCCACGTCCTTCGATGGCGCTGTCACTTTTCCGACGCAGAGGGGGAAGCCGGCGATGACGTCCCATCGACAGTCAACCGGATCCGTCCGTTGCGATATCCCCAAATGAGGACCGGCCGGAAGAAACGCCTCTGGCGTCAATCGGCCCGGACCATGCCCGATTGGGCTGATGCCGGTATGCAACCGGTTGGAACCCGCCGTCGATTGCCGCTAAAGTTCATATTCCCGACAGCCAGGAGATCCCCCTTGCCGGATACGACATCTGCGGCAGACAGCCTGAGGCCGCTGCTTCGCCGGATCGACCTCAATTTGTTCCGTGTTTTCGAAGCGGTCATGCAATACCGCACCATCAGCCGCGCGGCTGCCGATCTCCGCATCACCCCCTCGGCCGTCAGCCACGCCCTGGCCCGGCTTCGCCTGGCATTGGACGACGAGTTGTTCATCGCCGGGGCCGGCGGCATGACGCCAACGGCGCGTGCGCTGGAACTGGCGCCCGGCATCCGCAACGGGCTCGGAAGCATCGAGGCCGCCGTCGGCGCCGTCGGATTCGATCCGGCCACGGCGATCCGGACGTTCCGTCTGGCGGCATCGGACTATGCCTGCTCTGTCCTGCTGGCGCCGCTGGTGGCGCGGCTGATGACGACGGCCCCGCAGGTCGATCTTCGGGTCTTTCCCGTCAATCGGACCGACGTCATCCGCCATCTCGACGAGGGACGGGTCGACATGGTGATCGGCTGGTTCGACGACTTGCCGGATCGCCTCGAACGGGTTCCGATCCTGACCGACCGGGAAGCCATCGTCGTCCGGTCCGGCCATCCGCTGACGACGGTTGGCATCCCCACCCGGGAGGCACTTCTGGCCTATCCCCATGTCGTCGTCGAATTGACGGGAAGCGAGGGGCAGGCGGAGGACGGCTTTTTCGATGAACGCGGCGCGGCGCGACGGATCTGGCTCGAACGGCTGCTCCTGGAGACCACGGAGAACGGGGAGGAAACCCTGGGACGGGCGGCGGTTTCCGTCCCCCATTTCGGAGCGGTCCCGAGCCTTCTGCTCGCGACCGATATGGTTGCGACATTACCGCGGCGGCTGGCGGAAAAGCTCACGCCTCTGGTGCCGTTGGCGATCCTGCCGCTGCCTTACGCCCCCCTGGAAGTCACGCTGGAACTGGTCTCACACCAGCGCGGCGTCCGGGATCCGGGTGTCCGCTGGCTGATCGGGGAAATGACGGTGGCAGGAGCCGGCCTGGACCGGATTTAACGGACGATGACGCGGGGCCGGGAACGGTCCCGGCCCCGTCATCATGTGCGACGGTGACTGAGAGAGGGGTTGGGGGGGAGACTCTCAGTCGTCGACATACACCTGAACGGTCTGCCCGTCCTTTTCCGCCACCCCGTTCCAGCCGTGACGCACCGGCTGGGTTTCGGGATGGGCGGTCAAGGTCGGATTGGTTTCCGGATGGGGATTGGAGGGCGTCGCCGGAACCTCCGACATCAGAACGCCGCTATAGCCCTCTGCCACAAGACGCCGGGCGATCTGGGCCTGGGTGACGGCGCCCTGCTGGGCAAGATGGACCACCGGGGTCCGGCGGACCAGATCCTCCGCCGAAACGGCGGTCGCGCCCGAGACGAGGACACCGAAAGCCAGTGAAAGAACGGCGGAACGCCGGAAACGGATCATTGCAGGCGGCCTTTTTGATCAAGGGGGGGTGAACTCCTTGGTATGAATATAGAGTGCCGCCGTTCATTGATAATCATGCGACCATGAACAACATTATGAACTAAATGTTCATTATCGATGATGCGAATGCCGGCTGGCGCCGGGCGATCGGGACACCCCGCACACCGACGGTGGAGCCGAAGGATACAGGCCGCGAAGGATCGCCGCGCCCCCTCAGGTCCGGCGCGGATGTCGTCCCAGGGGGCTCGTCCCTGTGGGGGCAGGGGACGACGGGACGACGGGACGGCGGGCCGGTTACCAGGGGACCAGCAAAGACCGGTTGCCGACATGCGCCGGACCTTTTCCCCCGCCCTCCCGGCCCGGGCACGCCGGACCTGACCGGACCTGGAGGACAAGGGATCGACCGCCCGTCTGAGGTCGGGACGATCGTTCGAAAGGCACGCTAACTCATCAATATTGAATTGATAATCGTCGATATAATCATCAAATTAATGACCTTAAGTTCACAATGAGATCGCCATGGACCGTTTGGCAAAAATGTCCGCTTTCACCAAAGTCGTGGAAACCGGCAGCTTCACCGCGGCGGCACAAATCCTGCGACTGTCCCCCACCATGATCAGCAAGCATGTCCGCGAGCTGGAGGACCAGTTGGGGGTCAAGCTGCTGAACCGGACGACCCGCAGCGTTAATGTCACCGAGGTCGGCGGCCTGTTCTATGAGCGCTGCGCCCCCCTGCTCGCTGAACTGGGCGATCTCGAATCCATGGCAAGCTGCCTCCACGCGACCCCGCGGGGCACCATCCGGCTGGCCGCGCCCTTGGCCTACGGCGCCGCGCAGATCGCTCCCGCCATGGCGGACTTCCTGCGCCTGTATCCGGAACTGAAGGTCGACCTGATCCTGACGGACCGCACCGTCAACCTGATCGAGGAAGGCTTCGACGTCGCCATTCACACGGGCGGATTACCGGATTCGAGCTACCGTACCCGCCAGCTTGCAAGCTTCGACACGGTTGTCTGTGCCTCTCCGGCCTACCTCGCCGCCCATGGGACCCCGGCCTCTCCCGAGGACCTCGCGAGGCACGACTGCCTGCCGCTCGACAACTTCGAGTTCGGGCGGCAGATGACCTTTACCGGACCGGATGGAAAATCACAGACCGTCCCGCTGGCCGGCCGCTTGCGCACCAACAGCCTTCAGGCGCAACGCGAAGGCGCCGTTCATGGCATGGGAGTCATCGTCCATCCCCGTTATCTGGCTGAGGAGGATCTGGCGGCGGGACGGCTGGTCCGGATCCTCGCCGATTACCAGACGCCCTCCGTCCCGGTGCGGGTTCTTTATCTTCCGGGCCCCCATCTGTCGGCCAAGATCCGCGCCATCGTCGATTTCCTGACCGACTACTGCGCGGTTCACCTCAATTGAACCGTTCTGCGGTGTCCAGGCTCTCCACCGAGGTCAGGCCGCCGGTCGCAAATGCCAGGGAGGCCGCGGCCGTCAGCACGTCGGCATAGGCGCGCGCCCTGGCCGACCGGGCGGAGGTCCGCTCGGTCTCGGCGGTCGCCGCGACGGTCAGCGTCCCGACCCCGTTCCGGTAGGAGTCCAGCGCCGATTGCCATTCCCGGTCGGCCGCCCTCTCATAGGCCAGGGCGGCGTCATGGCGGGCCAGGGCGCTGTTCAGGGTGTCATGGGCGCGGGCGACCTGTCGGATCGCCGCATCCTCGGTGCGTGACAACTCCTCTTCCGCGGCGGCCCGGCGCGACCGGGCGACTCCGGACAGGCGGTCGCGCAGACCACCGTCGAACAGAGGCATTTTCATCTGCAGCATGACGCCAAATCCCGGCTCGTCGACACGGGTATAGGACTGCCCGTTGAAATTGAGGCCGGCCCTGTTCTGCGCCGCCTGTCCGACCAGGGCGACGGTCGGATAATTCGACGCCCGGGCCGCAGCCACATCGGCCTCACGCGCCCGGACCGTCTGTAATGCGGCCAGAATGTCGGGACGGCTGGCCAGCGCCCGGCGGATCAGAGTGTCGGCATCCTCCGCCAGACGCCGCGGCAGGGGACGGCCGGCACTGGAGGCCGCTGTGATCGGCAATGTCGGAGTCAGCCCCATCGCTTCCAGCAGAGCGTGATAGGCGTCGTTGTCGACGGTCCTCGCCTGCTCGATCTCGAACCGGGCCTTGGCCGTTCCCCGCCGGCTGGTTTCGACCTCGGTGATGGTCGCCAGCCCCCGGGCATAGCGGGCCTCCGCCGCCTCTTGCAGGATTTTGGCGCTGTCCAGAGCGCTCTGGGCAACCTCAAGCTGGGCCCGTTCCGCGTCAAGGGCGTAGTAGGCCTTGCTGACGTCAAAAATCAACTTTTGATGGGCACCAGTAAAGCCGATCCGGGCGGCCGCCGCCGTATTGCGGGCGGACTGGGAGAGGGCGTCGCGACGGCCGAAATCGAACAACAGCCATTCGACCACCAGCGACGGGGTGATTTCATCCACGTCGGCCCGGATATTTCCTTTCGGATCGAGCAACTTCGGCACCGGCGTCGGGACCCGTTCGACCCCGCCCAGAAGAGCGGCGCTGACCTGCGGCAGATAGGAGGAGTCGACAATCCCCGCCGCGAGGGCCGCCTGTCGCGCCTGTTCCCAGGCGATCCGGGTGTCGGGATTGTTCCGAAGGGCGATATCGATCAATTCCGCCAGCGTGCAGGAATGCGACGGATCGGGAAGCGCCAGCGGAACATCGCCGGCACGCCGGGCCGCCCCTTCGGGTCCGGCACGCCGGAGGGAGGCGGGAATTTCGGCCGGGGCCGCCAGGATCTCCGCCGGCGTCGCCTCCCCGCTGCGGTCGGGATCGGTCAGCGGCGGGTCGCGATAGGGGGAATGACAGGCGGACGCGGAAAAAGCCAGGGCAACAGCCAGCAACGGGGCCCGCCACGTCTTCCGGTGCGGGGCGCGCCTCATGACGCCGCTCCCGCCGAGACCCGCGCGGCCCCGTCCAGAACGGCCACGCGCGCCACCAGTTCGCGGTACCATTCGGCCTCCGCCAGACAACGTCGGCGCCTGTCCTCGGGCAGGGAGCCATCTTCGGCGCGGCGTTCGAGAGCGGTGACGAGAGTCCGGCCATCCGGGGGCGGCGCCAGACCTTCGCGACCACCCCCCCCGGTCCCCAGCCAGCCGGTCAGACTGCCGAGCCATTGCGCGAGGGCCTTGTGGAACTCGGCCTGCGCCGCGCCCCGAACCTCGCCGGCGACGATCAGCACCGGTGCCAGAAGAGACTGCACACGGTCGGCGTCGGCTGGTCCCAGGGGGCTGTTCACCCGGTTGCGGAGGGTTTTCGGTTCCAGCAGATCATAGGACAACAGACGCCAAGCCTCGGCAAGTGCCGCATCGAAGGCGAAAACAGCCTTGTCCGCGAGCCCGGGACGACGGCCGGCGGCTGTATCCCCGATGGAGAGCACGTCCTGCATCCGGCCGACCGCGCGCGCCAAAGCCCGGCGCGCGTCGGTCAGCGCGCTGACCGGCCAGATGCCGGAAAACACCACCCACACGATCAGATTTCCAAGAAGAACGCCGATGACGCGGTCCCGCGCCTCGGTCAGGTCGACGGTCGGACCATATCCGACCAGAACACAGAAGAAGAAAGCCATGGCGATCTGCATTCCCGCATAGGACAGCTTCTCGCCTCCCACCGAAATCCAGGCGGCCAGGAACGAGACGATACCGATCACCAGGGCCAGATCGCCAATCCCATCCATGAGGGGCATCAGAAAAATGATGGTCGCCAGTCCCAGGCAGCCCCCGATCACCGCGCCCGTCAGGCGCAGCGCCATCTTGTGCGTGGTCTCGCCGAGATTGCCGACCGTCACGAAAAAGCAGGTGATCATGGCGGTTCGGATGCCGGGCCAGGCCATCAGATTGTAGGCGACATAGGCAAGGATCACGCAGAGAGTGACCTTGAGCGCGAAGCGCCAGTGACGCGGATCCGTGAGGGCATCCGGGGCCAGAAAGTGACGCGCCGCCGGCTTTTGCCCGATCCCGCCTTCCGTCCCCGGCCTGCGGTCGGCATGGCGCCGGTCGGCCAGCAGGCCGGGAAGCTGCGCGACAATACCGGCAAGCCGGGTCAGCAACAGCGCGGCGACCGGATCCTCGTCCCAGGCATCCGGCTCGACCGACGGCGCCGCCAGGAAGCGGTCCCGCCGGTCGGCGACCGAAAGAGCGACGGTCGCCAAGGCCTCGCCACTGAGGGCGGCCGAGGTTTTGAGGGCGTTTCCCCGGCGGGCCAGAGCCCCCCACTCCACCACCAGAACGGTGATCTCGTGGACACGCGCGACCAGCGCCTCGCTTCCCGCGCTTTGTTCTCCCGTGTGCCGGTGCGCCATCCCGGACAGGGTCAGGGTCCGGAGCAGACCGCCAAGACCGGACCGTTGCGTTCTGGCAAGACGATGCAGCGCGGCGGCATCACCTTTCAGGGCTTCGCTGGCGAGACGGAGCCTGGTTTCGAGGATGGCCGTGAACAGGTCCCGGGGATCGGCGCCGGTCAGCAGATTGGCAATCACCACCAGACCGATGGGCAGCATCGCCACCACCCACAGCCATAGCACCATCTCCGTCAGGTCGCCGGCATCCGGGATCACGTCGATCAGGGTCAGCGCGATGGTGGCGACGAAGCCGGCGGCGAAGGACGCCGGCCCAAGGCGGGACACGCGCGACAGATACAACCCGGAAAAGGTGACAAGGGCGATCAGCGGCAGTCTCAGTCCCGGTTCGCCGGCTGAGATCATATAGGCCGCCAGGGTCGCCAGGATGGCGGCGGTCGCGGCGAAGGTCAGAATGACCCCGGTCAGAGCCGTCGAGACGGTCTCCTCCTTCGACGCGAAAAACACGATGTAGGCCGAGTAGGCTGGCAAAGGGATCCGGAAGGTCTCGGAAATGACCACGACCAGGACGGCCAGGACCGCAATCCGAGCGGCGTTGGCGAAACGCCCGCGAAAGGGGGCCAGCTCCTGACGCAGGAAGGCCAGTCCACCCGCCGCCGGCGGGGGGGCGGGCGGGGGGGGCGG
>WASQ01000128.1:19012-41261 GCA_009712185.1 Telmatospirillum sp.
CCCCCCCCCTCCCCCCTCCCCCCCCCCCCCCCCGCCGCCGGCGGCGGGCCGTCAGGGCTGTTCGTCATGGTGGATCACCGCCACGGCGGTCGCGCCGATACGCATGAAGGCCTCTTCCGGGTGGTCGAGGCGGATGCGGACCGGGAAACGCTGCGCCAGATGGACCCAGTCGAGGGTCTTCACCACCCTGGGTACCCCGTTGACGAGAGAGGCGCCGTCCGGCACGACGCCCCAGCCGATGCTGTCGACATGACCCGCGATCGCCCGTTTGGGGTCGGACATCACATAGACCGTGGCGGGGGTTCCGGGCGGCATGCGGTCAAGCTCGGTCTCGCGGAAATTAGCGACCGCGTACCATCGTGAGGTGTCGATCAGCGTGAACAGGGGATGGCCGGCGGTCGCATACTCTCCCGCCGCGACCTCAAGGCCGATGACCTTGGCGTCGAATGGGGCCCGCACGACGGTTTTCCCAAGATCGCGCAGGGCCAGCGCCTCGCTGGCGCGGCTGGCCTCAAGCTGCGCCGAAAGCGGTCGGACGCTGCTGACGCCCTGGCGCGCGGCCTCCGCCTGAATGATGGTCTGATCCAGCGTGATCCGGGCGCTGTCGCGCGCGGTGCGGGCCTGATCGACCTGCTGCGCGGTGACGAATCCCTTGCCCAGCAAAGGTTCGAGCCGGGCCAGCGTGCTGGTCGCCAGGGCGAGCTGGGCACGGGCATTGTCGATCCCGGTCCGGGCGGCATCGGCCCGCGACACCTGGGACGCGACCTCATTCAGGGTGTCATCGACTTTCGCCTCCAGCGACCGGGTCTGCGCCCGCGCGCTGTCCAGTTTCAACTGGTAGGGCTCCGGGTCGATCACGAACAGAATGTCGCCGGCCTTGACCGACTGGTTGGTACGGACATTGAGCGTGACGATGCGCCCCGAGACCTCGGGGGCGAAATGGACGATGTCGGCGTCAAGGAAGGCGTCATCGGTCCGGGGTCTGGCATCCAGACGCATCAGCACCAGCACGCCCGTCACCACCAGCGACGCCAGCGCCACAACCGCGAACAGGCGGCCGAACAAAGTCTTCATCAGCGATATCCCGCGAAAATGAGGCCGCGTCAGTTCCCGAACAGTACAAGCCACAGTCCGAAGGTCACCGCGATGGCCAGGGCCGAATAGACCGGCAGCTTCGCGGGAACGGCGTCATCGACGCCGGCCTTGACCAGAACGAGGCGGACGAGCAGGGCTGTGGGGATCCCGATCAGGACGCACAGCATCCAGGACGGAAAAAAGGACCCCAGCAGATTTTGCGATGGAACGTGATTGCAGGCGGCGAGCGACAGGCACGCCATCAGCAGCGCCGGCAACGGCGGCAGGCCGGACCGGTGGCGGTCGTCCAGAGACGTCTTCGAACCCATATGTGGCTTGTTCCCGGTTTTGTCCGGCGTCATCCCAAAAACGGCAAGCACCCCGAAACATGGTGCAAAATTCAACTATCGAGATAAAATTACACATCCATTTTTGTCAAATGAAGATCATTCACACCCTCTGTGAACAGCGTTCATTCCAAGACAGCCAGGCAACGGCCCAAAGCGCGAAGCCCCGGACCTTGACCGCCCTGTCCCCCCGCCCCCGGAGGTCCGTCGATGGCGATACCGCTGCTTGTTCTGATTGAGACGGCACCCGACGCCATCGCGTCGCTGACCGCCGCCGGCTTCGATCCTCATCAGGCTCCGACAACCGAGGATCGGTCCCGGCTGTTCCAGACCTCCACCCTGCCGTTCCGCGCCGTCCTGACCAACGGATCGACCGGCCTGACAGCGGAGGAAATGGACAGTTTGCCGGATCTGGAGATCGTCTGCGCCCAGGGCGCCGGCTATGAGCGCATCGATCTCGAGGCCGCAAAGCGCCGGGGACTGGTGGTGACGCACGGCCCCGGCACCAACGACATTTCCGTGGCCGACCACGCCCTCGCCCTGATGCTGTCCATCGCGCGGGATATCCCCGGCGCCGACCGGACCGTGCGGGCCGGCGGCTGGCGCCGCGCGCGCCACCCCCGTCCGGGCGTCACCGGAAAGAGACTGGGAATTCTGGGATTGGGACGGATCGGATCGCTGATCGCAAGACGGGGATCGCAGGGTTTCGACATGCCGGTGGCCTACCACAACCGGCATCCGCGCGAGGGAGCCCCCTATCTGTTTCTGAACACCGTAAGAGATCTGGCCGACTGGGCCGATTTCCTGGTCGTCGCCACTCCCGGCGGGCCGGAAACCCGGCATCTGGTCGACGACGCCATATTGAACGCGCTGGGCCCCCGGGGCTTTCTGATCAATATCGCCCGCGGCAGCGTTGTCGACACGGAGGCACTGATCGACGCCCTGCGAACGCGGAGACTGGGGGGCGCGGCACTGGACGTCCTGGACGGGGAGCCGGAGATTCCGCCCGGGATAAGCGATCTCGACACTCTCATCCTGACGCCCCACATCGCCGGACGCTCTCCCGAGGCGATTGCCGCAATCACGCAGTTGGTGGTCGAAAACCTCAGCCTCCACTTTTCCGGCCAGCCGCCGAAAACGCCGGTTCCCGCCCTCCTGATCCCGGCGGGACCCTGACGGGACCCGCCGGTTCGGCCGCGTCCACCGGCCGGCGACGAGGGGCCTTACGATGCCGGACGGCGGACCTGTAGAACGTGGAACCGGTCGGCGACAAAGGCGTCGTCGCACAGGGCCGCATTGGCCGCCGGATTGGCGCCGGTCCCATGATAGTCGCTGAATGCCGCCGACTGATTGATGAACACGCCCCCGGTCAGATTTTCGGAAAGCGCGACTCCCGCCTCCAGGCAGGCCTCCTCCATACGCGCCAGCACCGCCCTATCGGTCGCGTGGATGGCGGCGGTCAGGGCGCCCCGGGTCCGGACGGTCGAGGCGGCGGCCTCAATCGCCGCCCCGACGCCTTCGGTGGCGACCAGGAAGGTGATCGGGCCGAACAGTTCGCCCTCGGGCGCCCCGGCTTCGTCCGACGTCAGGAGAAGCGGCGTGACGACCCGCGCTTTGGGATAGCGGGGATGGACGAGATCGCGTGAGTCGAGCAGAACCCGTCCCAGGGCACGCGCGCCGGCAATGCGCGCAAGCGTCGCGCCGGACTGAATGGCCCCGGTGATTTCGACGGCGCGCGCGGGATCCGCGAGCAGCGTCTCCACCGCCCCGGCGATGGCGGCGGCCACCTCCTCGAACGATTTGTGCCCCTGGTCGGTTTCGATGCCGTCGCGGGGAACGTAGATGGTCTGGGTGGTCGTACACATCTGTCCGGAATAGAGGCTGAGAGAGAAGGCGATATTGCGCGCCATGCCCGCGAAATCGGCGGTTCCCGCGACAACCGCCACATTGACACCGGCTTTCTCGGTGAAAACACGGGCCTGACGGGCGTTCTGTTCCAGCCAGTCTCCAAACCCGGTGGATCCGGTGAAGTCGATCAACCGGATTTCCGGACGCAAGGCGATCTCGCGGGTGACGGGCGCCTCCGCCCTGTCCACCAGCAGGGTCACGAGATCCGGGGAAAACCCCGCACTGGCCAGGACATCCCGGCAGACCGACACCGTGATGGCAAGCGGCAGCACCGCCGCCGGATGCGGCTTCACAATCACCGGATTTCCCGTCACGAGGCTGGCGAACAGGCCGGGATAGCCGTTCCAGGTCGGGAAGGTGGCGCACCCGACCACCAGCGCCACCCCGCGCGGCGCGATCCTGAACTGTTTGGAAAGCCGCAAAGGCTCGCCACGCCCCTGCGGCTTTTCCCAAAGACTGCCGGAGGGAACGCGCGACATGGCGCGCCATGCGGTGGCGACGGCTTCCAGACCCCGGTCCTGCGCGTGCGGTCCCCCGGCCTGGAAGGCCATGGCGAATGCCTGACCGGTGGTATGCATCACCGCATGCGCGATCTCGAAGGACCGCTGATTGAGGCGGCTCAGGATCTCAAGACACACCCCGGTGCGCGTCCTGGGTCCCGCGTCCCTCCAGGCGGGCAGTGCCTGACGGGCGGTCCCGATCAGATCGTCGACCCCGGACAACGGGTAGGTGACGCCCAAAGGATCGCCATAGGGGGAGATCTCGGCGCCGATCCAACCATCGACCCCCGACTGTTCCAACGGAAAGGGCCGATTCAGGCGGACTTTGAAGGCCGCCTCGCCCTCCGCCGGGGCGGTCTCGCCATACAGCCTGCCACTTGGTGCCTCGGGATAGGGGCTCCAGTAACCACGTCCGCCGATCGCATCCAGCGCCGCCGTCAGCGTCGCCTCATGTCTCCCGAACAAGTCCTCCGTCATCTTTGTCGCCTCCGTTCTCATTGCTGTCGGGCCGCCACCGGGAGCGGCGGAAAAATGGATCGCTTTTTTGATACCAATTTTTAAAAATCTAATCTAATTTTGTATCTATTCAATATCGAAAGAGCGCTACAAAGCCCTACAAAAACTACCATTTTTATAGGAAAAATGGCTTTTTTGCTCGATTTTTCTCATGTGATCGTCCGATGAAAAAATGACACAGCCAATAAGTCATAATGAACGGAAAGGGAATGACGATGATGAGTGACTTCACCACCATCCGGTTCGGCGTCGCCGATGGCGTCGCGACCCTGACACTCAACCGTCCGGACCGGCTCAACAGCTTCAACGCCGTCATGCACACCGAAGTGAGAGAGGCGTTGGAGCGGGTGGCGTCGCCCGCCGGGGGCGCGCGCTGTCTTCTGATCACGGGCGCCGGCCGGGGATTTTGCGCCGGCCAGGATCTCGGCGATCGCGCGGTCCAGCCCGGCGAGACGCCGCCCGATCTCGGGCAATCGCTCGAAGACCGGTACAATCCGCTGGTCCGGATGCTGCGCGGCCTCGATCTGCCGGTGGTCTGCGCCGTCAACGGGGTCGCGGCCGGGGCCGGGGCCAATCTGGCGTTTGCCTGCGACATCGTGCTGGCCGCCCGCAGCGCCAGCTTCATCCAGTCCTTTTGCCGCATCGGACTGGTTCCGGACTCCGGCGGGACGTGGTTTTTGCCGCGTCTGACCGGTCTGGCACGCGCCACCGGCCTCGCCATGCTGGGCGATGCCGTCACCGCCGAACGTGCCGAGACCCTGGGACTGATCTGGAAGATGGTCGAGGACGACCGCCTTGCCGAGGAGGCGGCCGCGCTCGCCCGCCATCTCGCCACCCAGCCGACGCGGGGATTGGCCCTGATCAAACGGGCGCTCGCCGCCTCAGCCGGCAACAGCCTGGACAGCCAGCTCGATCTGGAACGCGATCTCCAGCGCGAGGCCGGACGGACCGCCGACTATCGCGAAGGCGTCGCGGCCTTTCTGGACCGGCGCCCTCCCGTTTTTCAGGGACGCTGAGATGACCGCGCTCGATCCCGCCCGGCATCCGGTCGGCGTCGTCGGGGCCGGGGCCATGGGCGCCGGTATCGCCCAGGTGGCCGCCGCTGCCGGGCATCCCGTGCTGCTGTTCGACAGCGTCCCCGGACGGGCGGTCGCCGCTATCGCGGGGATCGCCTCGGCTCTCAACGACCGGGTCGGCAAAGGCCGCATGACCGCGGGTCAGCGCCAGGAGGTCCTGGATCGGCTCCGGGTCGCGGACGGGCTTTCCGCGGTCTCCGGCGCCGCTCTCGTCCTTGAGGCGGTGGTCGAGGATCTTGCCGCCAAGCGGGATCTGCTCCGCGCCATCGAGGAGTTGGTGTCGCCGGAGGCGATTCTCGCCACCAATACATCGTCGCTGTCCGTCACCGGACTGGCCCGGACCCTCCGTCATCCCGGACGGATGGCCGGCATGCATTTTTTCAATCCGGCGCCGGCGATGCCGCTGGTCGAGGTGGTCTGTGGGCCGGCGACCTTGCCGGAGGTCGCCCGAACCCTCGCCGACACGGCGCGCGCCTGGGGAAAGACGCCGGTCTCCTGCCGCTCGACCCCGGGTTTCATCGTCAACCGGGTGGCACGCCCCTTTTATGCCGAGGCCATGCGCCTGCTGCTGGAGGGTGCCGGCGATCCCGCCACCCTCGACGCGGTCTACCGGGATTGCGGCGGCTTCCGGATGGGACCGCTGGAACTGGCGGACATGATCGGCCACGACGTCAATTTCGCCGTGACCCGCTCGGTGCATGCCGCCTCCTTCTTCGATCCCCGTTTTCAACCCTCCCTCCTGCAACAGGAACTGGTGGAGGCCGGATGGCTGGGTCGCAAGAGCGGTCGGGGCTTCTACGATTATTCGCCACAAGCGCCCCGTCCGGTGGCGATGGCGGCGCCACCCGCCCCCGCTCCGGCGTCCATGATCGCCGGGCCCCTGCCCGCTCCGGCCCTGGGGTTGCTGGAACGGGCGGAACGCCGCGGATTGGCGGTCATCCGCGACACCTCCCCGGGTGTCATCCGCCTGCCGGGAGCCACGCTGGCCCTGACCGACGGCCGCAGCGCCACCTGCCGCGCCGCCGATGACCGCGTCGGCGATCTGGTGCTGTTCGATCTGGTACGCGACTGGGCCGGTGCCGGGCGCGTCGCCATCACCGGAGCCGACCAGGCCGGGACGTCCGCCCTCGCCGCCGCCGCCGGCCTGTTCCAGGCGCTTGGCATGACGGTCACGGTTCTTGACGACATTCCCGGTCTGGCCGTGATGCGCACGGTCGCGATGCTGGCGAACGAGGCGGCGGAGACGCTTTCCCATCGCGTCGCCTCGGCCGGGGACATCGACCTCGCCATGACCCTGGGAGTCGCCTACCCGGACGGCCCGCTGGCCTGGGCCGACCGGATAGGCCTTCCCCTGATTCTGGGGGTCCCCCCCCCCCCGCCCCGCCCCTCCCCCGCGGCCCGCCACCGGCCCGCGGCCCTGCTGCGCCGCCGCGGCGCGGCGGGAGGACGGCTCCATGACTGACGGGCAAGCCGAACCGATCCGTGAGGGGCGAGAGCCGGGGGAGCAGGCGCTGGCCCGAAGCGTCGGAGATCACCTGATGGCCCGCGATCTGGCGGCCCGGTCGCTGGGCATCACCCTGGCCGAGATCCGGCCGGGGTACGCCCGCTGCGTCATGACGGTCCGCGCCGACATGCTGAACGGTCATCGCACCCTGCATGGCGGCATGAGTTTCGCCCTGGCCGACACCGCCTTCGCCTGTGCCTGCAACGCGCGCAACCGAACCACGGTCGCCGCCGGTTGCGACATCGTTTTCCCGGCGGCAGGACGGCTGGGCGACACCCTTATCGCCGAGGCGGTGGAGCGCCATCTGGCCGGCCGCAGCGGGGTCTACGACGTCACCATCACCAACCAGGACGGGACCGTCCTCGCCCTGTTCCGAGGCCGGTCCCGTCAGATCAAAGGCATCATTATTCCCCATGAGGAGACCGCTTCCGATGACTGACGTCTTTATCTGCGACGCCATCCGCACGCCGATCGGCCGGTATGGCGGCACGCTCTCCGGGGTGCGGGCAGACACCCTGGCCGCGACGCCGATCAGGGCGCTGATGGACCGCAATCCCCGCGTCGACTGGCAGTCCGTCGATGATGTGGTGATGGGATGCGCCAATCAGGCGGGCGAGGACAACCGCAACGTCGCCCGCATGGCGTCCCTGCTGGCCGGATTGCCCCAGGAGGTGGGCGGCACCACGATCAACCGCCTGTGCGGGTCGGGCATGGACGCCATCCTCGCGGCCTATCGCGCGATCGCCTCCGGCGAGGCGGGGCTGATGATCGCGGGCGGCGTCGAAAGCATGAGCCGGGCGCCCTTCGTGATGCCGAAGGCCGGGACGGCCTTTTCCCGCGAGACGGCGGTTTATGACACGACCATCGGCTGGCGCTTCGTCAATCCCGATTTCCATTGCCGCTTCGGCACCGATTCGATGCCTGAGACCGCGGAAAATGTCGCCGCAGAGTTCGGAATCGGCCGTCAGCACCAGGATGCCTTCGCCCTTCGCAGCCAGACCCGGGCCGCGGCGGCGCTGCGGTCGGGTCGCTTCATGCGCGAGATCGTGGCGGTCGCGGTCCCCGGCCGCAAGGGACAGACGACCATGGTCGATAAAGACGAACATCCCCGTCCCGATACCACGGAGGACCAGCTCGCCCGGCTGCCCACGCCGTTCCGGGAGGGGGGCACCGTGACCGCCGGCAATGCGTCCGGCGTCAATGACGGGGCCTGCGCGCTGATCATTGCCTCGGCGGAGGACGCGCGCCGGCAGGGGCTGGAGCCGATCGCCAGGATCCTGGGCGGCGCCGTCGCGGGCGTGCCCCCCCGGCTGATGGGGATGGGACCGGCGCCGGCCAGCCGGAAACTGCTCGATCGGCTGGGACTGTCCATCGACCGGATGGACGTGATCGAGCTGAACGAGGCTTTCGCCGCGCAGGCCCTGGCGGTTCTCCGCCAGTGGGGGCTTCCCGACGATGCCCCGCAGGTCAATCCCAACGGCGGCGCCATCGCCCTTGGCCATCCGCTCGGCATGAGCGGGGCACGGCTCGTGACCACCGCGGCCCATCAGCTTCGGCTGACGCAAGGGCGCCTCGCCCTGTGTACGATGTGCATCGGCGTCGGGCAGGGAATCGCAGCCGTGATCGGGCGCGCCTGACCGGTCCGGTCAAGGCCGCCCGCTTTGAACGCAACAGAACAGGGGCCCGGCAAGAGGCCCCGTCAGTCAGGGAGCACCATGTCCATGAAGACCCGTTTATCCCCGCCGTCCCGACAGTCCCTGGACCCGATAGAGATCGCGAGCCGCGACGAAATCGGGGATCTGCAACTGCGCCGCCTGCGCCGGTCGGTCCGCCATGCCTATGACAATGTCGCCCATTACCGCGAGAAATGTGTCGCAGCCGACGCCCACCCCGACCAGATCCGGACGCTGGACGATCTCCGCCGCTTTCCCTTCACCACCAAGGAGGATCTGCGGCTGACCTATCCCTTCGGCATGTTCGCCACGCCGATGGAAAGCATCGTGCGCATCCATGCCAGCTCCGGCACCACCGGCCGGTCCACCGTGGTCGGCTATACCCGGGCCGATATCGATGCCTGGGCCGGACTGGTGGCGCGCTCCATCCGGGCGGCCGGCGGCGGCCCCGGCCACAAGATCCAGGTGGCTTACGGCTATGGCCTGTTCACCGGCGGCCTTGGCGCCCATTACGGCGCGGAACGCCTGGGCTGCGCCGTGATTCCGATCTCCGGCGGCCAGACCGAAAAGCAGGTCCAGCTGATCGCCGACCTGCAACCCGACCTGATCATGGTCACGCCCAGCTACATGCTGGTGATCCTGGACGAGATGCGGGCCCAGGGCATCGATCCGGCCCGATGTTCACTGAAGGCCGGCATTTTCGGGGCGGAACCCTGGACCACCTCCATGCGCGGCGAGATCGAACGGCGTCTCGATTTCGACGCCCTCGACATCTATGGCCTGTCGGAGGTGATGGGACCGGGCGTCGCCAGCGAATGCATCGAAACCAAGGATGGCCCGACCCTGTGGGAGGACCATTTCCTGGTGGAGATCATCGATCCCGCCACCGGCGCGGCGGTCCCCGACGGGGAGGAAGGCGAACTGGTCATCACCACGCTTTCCAAGGAAGCCCTGCCGGTCATCCGTTACCGCACCCGCGATCTGACCCGGCTGCTGCCGCCGACGGCGCGCAGTTTCCGCCGCCTCGGCCGGATCACCGGACGATCCGACGACATGCTGATCATCCGCGGCGTCAATGTCTTCCCCAGTCAGATCGAGGCGCAGCTTCTGAAGGACGACGCGTTGTCGGCGCATTATCAGCTTGAAATCAACCGGGTCGGTCCGCTGGACGAAATGACCGTCAATGTGGAGATGCGACCGGACGTCTTCCTGGACGCCTTGGCAATGAAGGCGGTGGCCGCCACCGTGCGCCATCACATCAAAGGCAATGTCGGCATTTCGACCACGGTCCGGGTGCTGGAGCCGAACAGCCTTCCCCGTTCGCTGGGCAAGGCGAAGCGGGTGATCGATAACCGACCGAAGGACTGAAGGCATCCGAAGGACCGCAGACATCCGAAGGACTGGGGGCGCACGAAAGACCAGAAACCGGCGCCGGAGGGAGGGAAAGCCCGGCGCCCCCCTCAGAGCCCGCCGAAACGGGCGAGGAAGGCGGGAGTGGCCTCCGGCAACGGACCATCGGCGGTTTCAAAGGTCTCCATCAGATAACGTTCTGCGGCCGCCCCCAGCAGCCGGTAGAGATTGCGGCACAACAGCCGGGCGGCCGCGCCGGGCCAGTCGGCGGCCAGCAGTTCGTCGGGAAGCATCGGATCGCGCAGCAGCGCGCGCCGGTATCCGTGGATCAGCAACACGCGGATGACACAGGCCTGCTCCGGCGTGATCGACGCCGCGCCGTCGAGGGCACGCCAGGCCGGCCGGAAAATGTCGAGAAAGGCGTTGTAATCGGCCGCCAGCCTGTCCAGATCCCAGCATCCCCGGATCAGGGTGCGCAAGGCACCGGGATCCACCCAGCTTTCGGCGGAGGCGCGCATGGCCACCGCGAAGGAGCCGGCGTCCTGAAGGCTTTGCCGGACGGCCACCGGATCGGGGTCAGGGTGAACCATCACGCCGGGAGAAAGGCGTCCGAACCCCTGCCAGCCGAGATCGCGGTCCAGTTGCTCACGCCGGTCCGCGCCGCCTCCCGCCGCACCGGTCAGCACCAGGGTCCATTGACGGTCCCAAGTCCGTCCGGAACCCGCATAGATCCTTTCCTGCGCGACCTGGAACCGCCGCCGGCCGGTATCGGTCAGGCTGTAATAGCTGCGACGCCCGATCTGGGTGGCGGACAGCCAGTCCTCCTTCGCCAGACGGAAGACGGACGTGCGGACGATCCGCTCGTTCATCCCCATCGCGGCCATGATGCGGATCAGACTGCCGAGCCAGGCGCTGCCGCCGTGAGGCAGGATGGCGTCGCCATAAACCGTGACGATCAGCGATTTCGCTTTCGGCCGCAACCGTTCCAGGATGCTGGCGATCAGATCGTCGACACGGCGGCTGGATGTCATCGGGGGCTGACTTCGGAATGATCGGAAACGGAGCCCATCCTAACCCGCATGCCGGTGAGCGCAACCAGGAAAAGCCCCGGCGCGGCGCGGCCGCGTTCCAGTCCCTCTTTTCATGCTTCTTATTTTTTCTATAAAATTTGATTTTGAAATCACATTACCACAAGCGATACCGCCAAATTTCTCATATTTCCCATGGTTTTTGGGGTTTCTTTCAAATTTTTATAACGCAAAAAATATTGATTCATCATAAATTTTGTATCACATTTTCCATGTGACCGCCACCATGGCGCCCACCCGAGGGATTGACCGCCACACAAGCGAGGGAACGGAGAATGAGCCACACACCCGACAGGATCGCCCACCGGATGGACTATCCGCCGGCGACCGAACAGCCCAACGTCTATCCTCTGAGCTGGAACGCCCGGACCGCGAAGATGGAAGAGATCTGGGACGCCTCCCAGCGCGACTACTGGGATCCCAAGAAGCTGCCCTGGGACAGCTTCGATCCGTCGCGCTACAGTTGGGAGGAACGGGAATCCATCGCCTACTGGTGGACGCTTCTGTCGGTGTTCGATGCCTCCGCCCCTCCCGTGTTCGCCGAGGCGCTGATCAAGACCTATGAGGTGCATGAGGAGGATCCGGTCCGCCGCTGCTTCTTCTCGGTGACGCGGGACGAACAGAATCACGAGCAGATGTGCGGCCTTGCCATCACCCGCCTGCTGGAGCACCCCGATCCGCTGACCTACGAGCCCAAGACCGGGCTGGGGCGCAAGCTGAAGCGGAACGCGGCCTGGCTCTATTACAATGGCGGCCGCTATTGGACCGGCTACAAGAAGGCGGTTCCGAAATATTCCCTGGCGGTTCTGTTTTCCTCATTCCTGATGGGCGAGATCGCCGCGGCGACGATTTTCCACCAGATGGCGGCCGGCTGTACGGAACCGGTGTTCCGCGAGGCCTTCCGCAATATCGGCCGGGACGAGGGCCGTCACATGGCGATCTGCATGGCCCTGATGGAACGCGACTATCCGACGCTGCCTCCCGCCGATCAGGCCGTGATCACCAAGCAGGTCCGCGCCGGCTATCTGTTCCTGTCCGCCGTTCTGTTCGAGCCGCCGGTGGAATTCTGGGACCTGCCGGAGGACTTCATCGCGGTTCAGCGTGAGAGCGAGGCGGTGGCGCGCAAGGCCGGGTTCCACATCCCCGCCTACGAGGCCAAGCTGGAAAACTGGCGCAATGCCATGCTGAACCTGAAGGGCGTCCTCGACCGGTATGGCATTCCCTTTCCGGCGATCCCCGAAGTCGGAATCACCGGCCAGGAGATCCGCGATATCGACATGGAAGACATCATCCCCGTGTTCTGATCCGGAAACGCCCGGAGAAGCCCCTCTCCGCCGCATCGGATCGTCCGGTGGACCCGATGCGCGGAGGACGGCGTCCGGGGCATAGAGACGCCCGCCCCCCAGGAGATCCCCAGGAGAACCCATGAGCCGTATCCGTCTTTGTCCCTCCGGGCGAGAGGTCGATTGCGCCGAGGGCGATACCGTCCTGACAGCGCTGGAAAAGGCGGGTTACGCCCTGCCCAACAACTGCCGCGCCGGCGCCTGCGGCGAATGCAAGGTCAAGGTCCGCAACGGCCAGTTCGACCAGGGAATGGTCCTGGACATGGCCCTGTCGCAGACAGAGCGGCGCGAAGGGCTGGGATTGATGTGCATGGCCAAACCGATTTCCGATGTGCTGGAAATCGAATGGGGCACCGCCGATGCCCGTCCAAAGCTGTTTCCGCCGCGCGACACCATGCCCTTCATGGTGATCGACCGGATCGCCCGCACGCCCCGGATCGCCGAATTCGTCCTGCGCCCTCTGGGCACGCCGATGCGCTACTGGCCGGGGCAATATGTGATGCTGGGAGACGGCCGAACGCCCGCCCGCAGCTATTCCATCGCCAATGCGCCAAGATCCGACGGGGTGATCACTCTGCATGTGACCCGGGTGGAGGACGGTGCCACCAGCCGCTGGCTGCATGACCGGGTCAAGGCCGGCGACCAGGTTCTGCTGTCCGGTCCCTATGGCACCTTCATCGGCGATCCGTCGGTCGACACCCCGGTCCTGTGTCTGGCGGCCGGGTCCGGTCTCGCCCCGATCCGCGCCCTGGCCGACGCCGCTCTGCGACGGGACTATGGGAAACCCGTCACGCTGCTGTTCTCCGCCAGGACGGCGGAGGACATCTATGACCAGGGCACCATGGCGTTCTGGGAGGCCAGCCACCGCAACTTCCGTTTCCGCGCCACGCTGACACGGCAAACGCACGACGGCCTGACGGGCAGGATCCCGGACATCCTTCCCGGACTGTTCCCCGACCTTTCAGATCACAGCGTGTTCATCGCCGGAAGCCCGGCCTTCGTCGACGACTGTCTCGCCGTGGTGCGCCGCCTGGGCGGCCGGGACGGACTGGTCCATACCGAAGGATATTTCCCCCAACACCGCCCGGAGGCCGCAGCCCTGTGACCCATGACGGAGCGGGGGGCGCAGGCGGTCCGGACGCATTCCGCCAACGGGTGGACGACATATCATGTCGCCCCCCGAACCGGCGAGGATCATTTCCGGTCCAGAAAGAGCAACCGGACCACCCATAAGACTCAGCGAGACCGTTGTTTTTTGCGGCGGCACACAATGCCCATCCCCAAAAATCCAGCGCCAACCGTTCCCAAAGCGATGGGCTCCGGCACAGGACGGGTATTCGTCACCGTGACGTTATCGAAACCGAAAAATTCATCGGTCAAAGCCTGATTCGTCTGCCCGGTAAAAGTAAAACTGACAGATCCTTGGGAATTTGTCATCGCAGATACAGAAACGTTATAAATAGAGTCTGCATAATAGCCAAGGGTATTAGACGCGACGGCCCCGCTTTCTGGCGGACTTCCGGGAACAGGATAATCCTGAGTATCCGGCCACCCCTTATTCGCCAGTGCATGCCTCCACAAAATCGACGAACCAGAACTCACTGTGAATGAATCTGGATTACTCGGAGAATTATATCCAGCGGGGCCATTTCCATCAACAGACATTAAAGCATAAATATCGAACGTTAAATATATTTGGGAATTTTTCTCAAGTCCAGAAAGAGTAAGTGTCGTCGAGCGACCATTGTAAAGAGGACCAAAAAATTTTTCTCCTGATGGGGATGTTGTTATCGAAGAGTATGAAAAGCCATCCGCCTTTCCGGAGTTAAAATTATTATAATACAAAGTTGATGCATGCGCACTTGGTGAGGCTGCCGTCGAAATGACCGCAAGAGCCGATAAAAGCGCCACCCTCATTCTTCCAGCAATCATCACACCCTCAATCATGCAAGAAATAAAATCCAAAACCCGGCCTGAATTTTTATAAAAAATGCTTAAAATTTTATGAATATATGAAAATACTATAAATATCAATATTATTATCAAATAATAAACTCATGGTTTTATAAAAAAAGAGATAAATTTTGTCAAAATTTTATTTTTAAAATTTTACTCTGGCCCGTGGATATTAATTTTCTCCTCTCCCGCCCCTGGCGGGAGAGGTCGGGTGAGGGTGGCCGCGCGTCTGCGCGGCATATGACTAAGACGAACGGTTGATACGAAGTCGCCTCTTTGCTTCAAGTATTCAACTTGTATGGAGCCTTGAATGCAGAGACATCGTCTAAAATAATATAAATTATTGATCTATTGATTCCATAAAAAATATAGCAATCCAATTATTGGAAGAAATAAACAACAATTTATTTGTCAAATCTGTCCTGTGGCTGAAAAAAATTGGACCACCGTGACTTGATTTTCCGAGTGAATACGGAAACTGGAACAGTATTTTTCAGCGATTTTCACGTTGGACGAAGGGTGGGGTCTGGCATCGGCTCCTGTCTGCCCTTTCTGATGATCCAGACTTGGGATGGTCAGTATCGACGCCACGATCGTCCGCGCGCACCAGCATTCCGCTGGCAAAAAAAATCGGGATTCAAGATCAGACGATCGGATCCTGGCGACTGAATTTGTGGCCTTCCAATTGCCGATTACGCAGCAAATACCAAAGACGCTTTCCGGCATCGGCCATGTTGGAGCGCAGGTCACGGACAAAAACACCTGACATGGGAAGGAACATAACGGAAACATGCAGAAGTCAAAAGCGCATCTGCTCTTGCATCTGCTCCTGACCAGGCTGGTCATCTGCCGCGCAGACGCGCGGCCGCCCTCACCCTAACCTCTCCCGCAAGCGGGCGAGGAGTCCATCTGGTGCAGACAGGTAAGATGGGTAACAGAATAGACCGGAGACATGCGTGACAGGTCACAGGATCGGCTCTCTCGGGGGGAGGGATGCCGATGCCGTGGGAAGTGAGGTGGCCCCCCCGTGTCTTCGGACAGATCCCGGCGGCCCGCTTTACCTATCGCTCCTGCGGGGGAGTGATACGGAGAACGCCGCCGTCCGGCCGGGTGATCTCCACAATGGTTTCGAGGCGGGTCAGCCGCTTTTCATGATCGGCGACACTGCTTTCGATCTTCGCCCGCACCCCCTTGAGAGCCTCGTCGAGAGCCTTTGTCCGCTCCTCGATCAACACGATGGTTTTCAGGCCGGATAAGATGCGGTCGCCCAGGCTCACGACGGCACCTTCATGGTATCGAGTGTCGCCGAGATCGCCGAGATCGATGCCATGGCGTCGTCCACCGATTTGAGCACGGCCGGAGCCGTCGCTTCCAGAGCCGCCAGAAGGGCCTCGATTTCCTCCCTGTTCTCGCCGATATCGTCGCTCGCCGACAGTCGGCGCCGGACGAATTCGGCAGTGGGAACACCGGCCCTCTTCGCCCGGCTGTCGAGCGCCCGTTTTTCCTCGGGGGTCATCTGCACAACCAATCGCGCGGTTGCGGCCATCACCGTACACTCCATGGACATGTCCATTCCATGTACATATTGAGGCCGTCCCGCTCTCCGATCAAGCCCCATGACCAACCGGCGATGAGGGCGCGGTCAGGATCGCGCCTCCTCAAGCAGGCGGCGCCACCAGACAACGACGTCGGCATCCGGCAACTCCAGAATCGTGTCGCCGACCGTCAGCTCGACCAGACTCCACCCCGGCACCTCGGCGGGACGGGCATCCGGGACCACCCAAACCCCGTGGGCCCGCGCGATGGCATCACGGGCGGACTGAAGGCGCTCCGGCGGGGCGTCCAGATAGACATGCATCATGTTGGTGGCCGGCACCTCCGGCGCGATCCGGATCCCCGGAACCCGGGACAACGACCGGGCCAGATCGACGGCGCGCCGATGCAAGGCGTCCATCATCGCCAGACGGTGGTCGAACCGGAGGGCGATGGAGGCGATCATGGGACTGAGTTGCACGACAACACCGCCCAACCGCTTCTGCCAAAGCCGGGCCTCGGCGACGAAATCGGCGTCGCCCGCCAGAATCGCCCCGGCGATTCCGCCGATTCCCTTGTAAAGGGAGACATAGACCGACTGGAACAAACCGGCGACCGTGGCCGCATCGCGCTCATAGAACGGCAGGCTTTCCCACAAACGGGCGCCATCCATATGCAACGGCAACGCCCGGGCGGCCGCGTGGTCGCGCAAAGCCACCAGATCCTCCCACGCGGGCAACAGCCCTCCGGCCTCGCGCAGGGGCAATTCCACCATCAGGCAGGCCATCGGCTGTGCCTGGGCATCGAGATCGGCCGCCGTCAGGGGACGCAATCGATGTCCGACGATCACGCCATGGATGTTGAACAGGGCCTGATAAGACTCCGCCTCATGGATCACGGGATGGGCGGTCGGATGCAGGCCGACCCGGTCGACCCCGGCCCGCTCCGTCCAGATGCGCAGCGCGACGGCCTGCGCCATCTTGCCCGTGGGCATGAAGACGGCTGCCTGTTTTCCGAGGAGGCCGGCCACCTTGCGTTCCAACCCGGCGATCAACTCTCCTTCCCCATAGAAATCCCGCGCGACGTGATTGGCGTCGCACCAGTCGGCAATCTGGCGGAATTCCTCCGCGGGAGACAGAGTGCGAAACCCCGGCAGGACGACCGTCGCCGCGTCCCGCAGGCGCCGCCGTTCCTCCGCTATATCGGTCATGATGTCCGTGTCCTTGTTTTTCCGCCGGGAGGGACCCTCGTCCGGCCGGCCTCGATTGCCCCGGACAGTATCCGATCCCCGATCGGCGCGCATCCCTCGTGCAATGCAATCCGATGCCCGCGGTTGCCCCGCTCCTCGGCATTTTGCGCTTGACGGCGCGTCACGGGCGGCCTATTTGGGCCGTGCGACACTGGCGGCATGGCCGCAGCGCGCCGCTCCGACAAACCAATCAGAGACAATTCCATGACCCCGCGACCAGGACCCGCGTCCGCGGAGCCTTCCAGTCGTCTTGCGACAGGAAACGCCCCGGATAAAACCGCCCGGGATGGCCGGGGGACTGCACCGGCGACCTCCGCCCGTCGATAACGCGGGGGCCGGCAGCCCCCTCCGCCTCCCGGGGAGACGATTGTCACCCCATCGTTCGAGGAGGCGCGCATGACTGCCGTCTTTGCCATCACCCCCCGGCCGGATGCCGGACCGGTTTCTCCCGCGGCAACGGCCCCCTCCGGTCCGCTGCCGAACGCGGCGCGGCCCGTTCGCCGCCTCCGGACCATCGCGCCACCCATCCTGGGCGCGCTCGGCACCCTTCGTGACAATGACGCCACGCCGGGACGTGGGGCGTCCGGCCGCTTGAAGGCTCTGCTTGCTGTCATGGGACCGGGCCTGATCGTCATGGTCGGCGATAACGACGCCGGCGCGTTCGGCATCTATACGGAGGCGGGACAGAGCTTCGGCACCACCCTCCTGTGGACATTGCTGCTGCTGGCGCCTGTGCTTTACGTGAACCAGGAGATGGCGCTGCGTCTGGGGGCGGTGACGCGCGTCGGCCATGCCCGCCTGATCCTGGAGCGGTTCGGCCGCTTCTGGGGCGCCTTCTCCGTCATCGACCTGGTGCTGCTGAACGCCCTCACGATCGTGACGGACTTCATCGGGATCAGCCTTGCCCTCGATTATCTTGGGCTTTCGCGGGAATTGGGGATCGCTGCGGCGGCGGTTCTGGTGATGACAGCGGCCGGTACCGGCGATTTCCGCCGGTTCGAGCGATTCGCCCTGACTTTGGTGGGAGGCAGCCTGCTGCTGCTTCCGGTCTGCCTGATGCTGCATCCTCCGATCGATCGCCTGCTGCAGGGTTTGGCGGTGCCGCATCTGCCTGCCGGAGACCGTCTGCCGGATTTTCTGCCGCTGATCATCGGCATCGTGGGCACGACAGTCGCCCCCTGGCAGCTTTTCTTCCAGCAGAGCTACGTCGTCGACAAGCGCATCACCACGCGCGTCCTCGGCTATGCGCGGATCGATCTGATGGCCGGGATCATCCTGGTGACATTGGGCGCGGTGGCGATCATGGCGGTCTCGGCCGCCGTCATGAGCGACGGCGGCGCCGTCACCGATGCCGCCGGGATTGCCCGGGGGATCGAGGCACTGGCCGGGCGGACCGCCGGCGTGCTGTTCGCGCTGGCCCTGATCGACGCCTGCATGATCGGCGCGGCCGCCGTATCGCTGTCGACCGCCTATGCGCTGGGCGACGTCCTGTCCTTTCGTCACAGCCTTCACCGGAAACCCTCCGAGGCCAGGGCGTTCCATGGGATCCATGCCGGACTGGTGGCCTTTGCCGCCCTGCTGGTCATGGCGCCGGAGATGCCGCTCGGACTGCTGACCGACGCGGTTCAGACCCTGGCGGGCGTTTTGCTGCCCGGCGCCACCGTGTTCCTGCTGCTGCTCTGCAACGACCGCGCGCTCCTGGGGCCCTGGGTGAACACCCGCCGCCTCAATCTGTTCACCGGCGCGGTCGTGACGGCCCTGGTGATGCTGTCGGTCCTGATGACCGCGTCGGCGCTCTGGCCCGGCCTGGGAGACCGGACGATCATCGCCGGGCTGGCCGGCGGCGGCATCGCCGCCCTGCTGCTGTTCCTGGGGCTGGGCCGTCTGGACCGGGGTTGCCGTCGCACCCGCCGGGGCGAGGAGGTCGACCGGACCCTGCGCGCCGGATGGGCGATGCCCGCCTTGTCCAGCCTGCCTCCGCCCCGCCTCACCCTGATCA
Source organism: Telmatospirillum sp. (assembly GCA_009712185.1). Classification (GTDB taxonomy): domain Bacteria; phylum Pseudomonadota; class Alphaproteobacteria; order Rhodospirillales; family Magnetospirillaceae; genus Telmatospirillum. Next base: position 38,129 of record WASQ01000128.1, read on the forward strand.
ACCGCACGTGGCTGATCGTCCTGCGCGCCTATCTGTTCCTGGCCGCCGGACTGATCCTGGCCCGGATCGTCACTCTGGCACTGACGGGAGAAGACCTGTGATGAGCCGCGGCACAACTGTCATGGGAATGAGACTTGACCCCGCCCCATGCCGGCGCGATAGCTCTGCGGCACCATCCGGCACCGGGCAGGAGCGGCGTCCTTGACCATGTTGCATCTCAGCGATCCCGAACAGCTTCTGGCCACCGTGATCGCGCTGACGGTCGCCTTCGTGCTGGGCACCCTGATCGGGCTGGAACGCCAGTACCGGCAGCGGACCGCCGGGCTTCGGACCAATGTCCTGGTGGCGGTCGGAGCGGCGGCCTTCGCCGATATCGGCCTGCATCTCCAGGGGGGCGAGGGCGCCGTCCGGATCGTGTCCTATATCGTGTCCGGAATAGGCTTCCTGGGCGCCGGCGCCATCATGAAGGAGGGCGCCCATGTCCGGGGCCTGAATACCGCCGCGACGCTCTGGTGCTCGGCGGCGGTCGGGGCCTGCTCCGGCGCCGGTTTTCCGGTCGAGGCCGTGTTGCTGACCGTCTTCGTCCTCGCCGGCAACACGCTGCTGCGCCCCCTGGTCAATCATATCAACCGCAAGCCCATGGACGAACGGGTGACGGAGGCCAGCTACCGCGTCCATGTGGTCTGCGATCCGTCCCGCGTCGCCGATGTCCGCGAATTGCTGTTCGATGAGCTGGAGGCCGCCCACTATCCGATCCGCGAGATCGAGGTTCTGGCCGAGGGCGAGGACGAAGTGGAACTGGCCGCCGTGCTGGTCCCCACCACTGCGGAACCCGGAGAACTGGACGTCGTGGTCGCCGCCCTGGAACATCGCCCCGAGGTGATCAACGCGGCCTGGACCGTCAGCACGACGAGTTGACGGCCAGCACAGTCCCGCCCCCCGATCGGATAGCGGGCAAAACCGCAGTTTTCTCACGTCCCTGCCTCTGAGACGAATCAGGCCTGCGCCGATCGGTTACGGTCGGCGCAGGCCGGGATCAAGCCGGGCTTTGCTTTCACCGCCCCGCCTGGGACAGCCTTGCATCATTCCCGGATCCCGGACGCCGCCCCCTTGAAGGGAATTTCCATTCCCTCCCTTGAATTCTATAAATTCTATTCAATCTATTAAATCAATGTATATACATTGAACTCTTGGAATTTATTGTTTCCGAAAAGGATCCGCACCCGATGTCTTTGCGACACCACCGTCTCCGCCCGTCCACAAGGTCCCTTGCCGCTCCGATCCTGGGGGGAGCCCTGTTTCTGGCCGCCGCCACCGGCCCGGCCGCGGTGCTTGCGGAACCGGCTGCCGACGGCAAGACGACGGGAGGCACGCTGATCTATCTGGAACAGCAGGCCCACACAAATCTCTACCCGCCGGCAGGCGGCTTCTATCCCAACGGCGGCATCCTCAACCAGATCACCGACAAGCTGACCTATCAGAATCCCGACACCCTCAAAATCGAACCCTGGATCGCCGAGTCCTGGACCGTCAATCCGGAGAGGACGCAATACACCTTCAAGATCCGCAAGGGCGTGACCTTTTCCGACGGCACGCCGCTCGATGCCCGCGCGGTCGCCCTGAACTTCGATGTCTTCGGTCTGGGCAACAAAGACCGGCATCTCCCGGTCTCGGAGGTCATCAACAACTACGACCACAGCGAAGTGATCGACGAGCACACTGTCCGGTTCTATTTCCGCAAGCCCTCGCCCGGTTTCCTTCAGGGGACGTCCGCAATCGGGTCCGGCCTGGTATCGCCCGCGACACTGGTGCGCCGGTTCGACGAATTGGGAGACGCCACCGCCATCATCGGATCGGGCCCCTTCGTGGTCGCCCGGGAGACCCTGGGAAAGGAAATCCTCCTGACCGCCCGCAAGGACTATGCCTGGGCGCCGGCATCGCGGGCGCATCAGGGCGCGCCCCATCTGGACGCGGTCCGCCTGATCGTCACGCCGGAGGACGGCGTGCGCATCGGTTCGCTGCTGGCTGGTCAGGCGGACGTGATCCGGCAGGTCCAGGCCTATGACGAGAAGCAGGTCGAAGACCGCCATTACCGCATTGCCGCACCGTCGACGCGGGGGGTGAACAACAGCATCGTCTTCCGTCCGGACAGCCCGCTGGTCGCCGATGTGCGGGTCCGTCAGGCTCTGCTGCACGCCACCGACAGCCGGGGCATCATCGACACGCTCTATTCGCGCAACTATCCGCAGGCCACCTCGGTTCTCGCGCGGTCAGCGGCGGGCTATGTCGATCTGTCGGCAAAGCTGGCGTTCGATCCGGACCGGGCCCGCGCCCTGCTCGATGATGCCGGCTGGCGGATAGGACCGGACGGTTTGCGCCACAAGGACGGTCAGACTCTGGCTCTCGCGGCTTATGAATCGCCGCCGCAGCCGCAGAACGAGGCGATGCTGGAACTGGTGGCCCAGCAATGGGCCCGGGTCGGAGTCAAACTGACCGTACTGGCCGGCGATGCCGGCAGCCGCACCGCCGATGACCTGGATCCCAGGCGGACGCCGGTTTCGCCCGCCATGGTCGGCCGTGCCGATCCGGATGTCCTTAAAAGCGAGTACCACCCCGCCAACCGCGACGTCCTGCGCCAGAAAGGCGGACAGAGCCCCCGTATCCAGTCCTTTGTCGACGACCGGCTGAATGGCCTCCTGGAGGCGATCGCCGCCGAAACCGACGAGAAAAAGCGCCTGGCCCTGACCGGCGAGGCGCAGGCCTACATCCTGGACCAGGCCTATGCGATTCCGGTTTTCGAGGAGCCGCAGGCTTTTGCCGCGGCGCCCTACGTCAAGGGACTGGCGTTCGAGGCGGTGGGACGGCCCAGCTTCTACGACGTCAGCCTCGACAAGCGGTGACGGCCATGCCCGGCGTGATTGGTCCGGATGCCCCGTGGCGGCGGTTCCGCCTGCCCGTCCGGCGGCTCGCCCACGCCCTGATGGTGTTGTGGGCCGCCTTCACCGTCACCTTTCTGCTGCTCCGGGTTCTGCCGGCCGATGCCATCCAGATCAAGTTCCAGAATGCGGATCTGGGGCTCGACGCCCGACAGATCGCGGACATCCGGGACGCTTATGGCATCGACCGGCCGCTC
>WASQ01000138.1:0-3941 GCA_009712185.1 Telmatospirillum sp.
CCCCGCCCCACCCCGCCCGGCCGCGCCGGGGCGGGCCGCGATGCGGTCCGGCGGGATGACGCCGGCGCCGCGCCTGCGGCGAGAATCAGGCCGCCGCGCCTGCGGCGAGATCCGGTGGACGGACATCCGCGGCCCGGCGGCCCGCTGGCCGGTTCCGGTCAGCGGGATCGGAACCGGCCAGCGGGTGATCAGACCAGCCGGCGCTTGACGGACTCGAAGTCCTCCACCTTGTCGATGCGGCCGATGGCGGCGAAGGTGGGGGTTCCGGCCAGGATCCGCTTCGCCGCCGCGACGACCCGGTCGACATCGACGGCCTCGACCTCGGCCACCATTTCCTCGACCGGGATCAGCCGGCCGTAGGCCTGAAGCTGGCGGGCAAGCTGCTCGCAACGGGCGCTGGTGCTTTCCATCGCCATCAACAGCGACGATTTCAACTGGGCACGGGCCCGCTGCACCTCATCGGCGCCGATGGCGCGCGTGACCTTCATGATCTCGTCGCAGACCACGGGAATGACTTCCGCTGCCTCCTCCTCACCGGTACCGGCATAGACCGCGAACAGGCCGCCATCGGTGTAGGAGGCGGTGAAGGAATAGATGGAATAGACCAGCCCGCGCTTTTCCCGCACCTCCTGGAACAGGCGCGAGGACATGCCGCCCCCCAGCAGGGTCGAGAGCACGGATGCGGAGTAGAAATCCCGATCGTCATAGGCGACGCCGTCGAAGCCCAGGACCAGATGGACCTGCTCGAGATCCCGGGCCTCGCGGTAGTCGCCCCCCACATAACGCGCCGCGTCGGGCGTGACCGACCGGTCGGGGGGCAGGGCGTTGAAATGCCGGGTGGCCAGATCGACGACCGCGTCATGCTCCAGATTGCCCGCGGCCGCCAGGATCATCCGGGCGGCGCCGTAATTCTCCCGCATATAGCCGGACAGGGTCTGGCGCGACATCGAACGCACCAGCTCCGCGGTTCCCAGCACCGGACGGCCGACCGCCTGCCCGGGATAGGCGGTGGACTGGAAATGATCGAAAATGATGTCGTCGGGCGTGTCGATGGACTGCGAGATTTCCTGCACCACCACCGCCTGCTCGCGCGCCAGTTCCTCGGCGTCGAGGGAGGAATGCTGAAGAATGTCGGCGATGATATCGACGGCCAGCCCGACATCCTCCTTCAGGATCTTGGCGTAATAGGCCGTATGCTCCCGCGAGGTATAGGCATTGAGATGTCCGCCGACCGCCTCGATCTCCTCGGCAATGCGCTGGGCCGAACGACGTTCGGTTCCCTTGAAGGCCATATGTTCGAGAAGATGCGAAATCCCGTTGATATCCGCCGTCTCATGACGGGTGCCGGCATCGACCCAGACGCCGAGCGACGCGGTTTCCACCGTGGGCATGCGGTCCGTCACCACCGTCAGGCCATTGTCGAGTGTCGTCAAACGGATGCTGTCGAGGCTGCTCATGCGTTCACTCCCGCGACCTGGCGCACATAATCCTTCACCGCCTCCAGGTCATTGGGCAGCACGTCATAGCGCTCAGGGCGCTGGAACAGGTCCGACAGCCGGTCGGGCAAAGCCGGGCGAACGCCGGTTGCCGCCTCGACCGCGTCGGGAAATTTCGCCGCATGGGCGGGCGCCCTCGCCCCCTTCGGCGGGCGGGGGCCGCGGCGCCGGGCGCGCCCGGCGGCGACACCGATGGCGGAATGGGGATCGATCAATTCGCCGGTTTCCTCGTAAAGACGGCGGATCACCGCCCGCGTCCCCTCGTCGTCCAGGCGGTATCCCTGGAACAGGCTTGAGACGCCGGCCAGCATGGTCTCTCCGATTTCGAAGACGCCGTCGCGGCGGAACGTTGCCATGAAGTCGCGCACACGGGCGCCATCCTCGCCGAACAGATCGAACAGATACCGCTCGAAATTGCTCGATACCTGGATATCCATGCTGGGACTGAGCGTCGGCACCACCGTTCCGATGCTCATGCGACCGCTGTCGAAAAACCGGGTCAGAATGTCGTTGCTGTTCGAGCCGACCACCAGTTGCGAGATCGGAAGGCCCATCCGCCGGGCGGCGAAAGCGGCGTAGACATTGCCGAAATTGCCGGTCGGAACCGCGAAGGCCAAGGGCCGGTGCGGCGCGCCGAGCGCCGTGGCGGCGGCAAAATAATAGACGATCTGGGCCATGATGCGGGCCCAGTTGATGGAGTTGACCGCCGACAGGCCGACCCGGTCGCGGAAAACCTGATCGTTGAACATCGCCTTCACCAGATCCTGGCAATCGTCGAACGTGCCTTCGACGGCGATGTTGCGGACATTGGCGGAGGTCACGGTCGTCATCTGGCGCCGCTGAACCTCGGAGGTCCGTCCCTTGGGATGCAGGATCACGATGTCCACCGCCTTGCGGTCGCGGCAGGCCTCGATGGCGGCCGACCCGGTATCGCCCGAGGTGGCACCCACGATGGTCACGCGGCGCCCTTTGCGCGACAGCACATGGTCGAACAGGCGCCCCAGCAATTGCAGGGCATAATCCTTGAACGCCAGCGTCGGGCCGTGGAACAGTTCCAGCAACCAGTCATTCCGCCCCAGTTGCTTCAGCGGCGCCACCGACTCGTGACCGAATCCGCGATAGGCGTCCCTGACCAGGGCCGCGAAGTCCTCCTCGGCAATGGTGCCGTCGAGGAAGGGCATCATCACCCGCACCGCCAGTTCGGCATAGGACAGGCCGGCGAACGAGGCCAGATCCTCGCGGGAGAAATGGGGCCACTGCTCCGGAAGGTAGAGACCGCCGTCACGCGCCAGACCGGCCAGAAGGACGTCGTCGAAAGCGAGGGTCGGCGCCTGCCCCCGGGTACTGTGATAACTCATTGCCAGACCACAACCTGCATGATCGTAAAGGGGACACATTAACGGGGGCCAGGGGGCGGAACAAGCGCCGTCGCGGCATCCGTCGCATTCCCCCGCTGCCCGCGGCCGGGCGACGGGGATGTGGAGAAAGGCATGGACGGGGACGTGCCGCCCCCTAACTCAGATATCTGTTGGTCAGATGGGACTTGAACACCGCGCTGTCGAGAGGCCGGCCGGTTGCCGCCGTCAGAAGCTCGTCGGTCCCGATCAGCGATCCCCGGCTATGGACATGGGTCCGCAGCCATCCCAGCAACGGCCGGAAATCGCCCCGCCCGATCGCCTCCAGCAAGCCCGGGACCGACCGTTTCGCCGCGTCGAACAATTGCGCGGCCGTCATCGCCCCCAGCGTGTAGGTGGGGAAATAGCCGATCAGGCCGCAATACCAGTGAATGTCCTGAAGACATCCCAGACGATCGTCGGGCGGCCGGATGCCCAGCAGATCCTCCATCCCCTCGTTCCAGGCCGACGGCAGACCGGCGACGTCGAGATCGCCCGCGACCAGCGCCTTTTCCAGGCGATAACGCAAAATGACATGCGCGGGATAGGTCACCTCGTCGGCATCGACCCGGATGAAATCGGGCTTCACGCGGAGCATCTGCCCCCGCAGCGTGTCGGCATCCCATCCCGGCGCCCCCTCCTCCGCCAGAATCCCGGCGATCAGAGGAGCGGCGAAGGACAGGAATTCCGGTGTCCGGCAGGCCTGCACCTCCATCAGCAGGCTCTGGCTTTCATCGATGCCGGTGCCCCGTGGCCGTCCGACAGGCTGTGTCGTCCAGCATTCCGGAAGTCCTCGCGTATACAGCGCATGGCCGGTTTCATGAATCACCGACATCATCGAGGATAGATAATCGGCCTCGTCATACCGCGTCGTGATCCGGATATCGTCCGGATTGCCGCTACAGAACGGATGCAGACTGACGTCCAGCCGGCCATGGGTGAAATCGAACCCCAGAACCTCGGCAACCCGCTCACAGAGCCGCCGTTGCCGTCCGGCCGGGAAAGGGCCGGCCGGCCGCGCCGGGGGCGGGGGGGGGGGGGGGCGGCGGGG
>WASQ01000138.1:3951-40711 GCA_009712185.1 Telmatospirillum sp.
CCCCCCCCCCCCGCCCACCCCGCCGCCGAGCCCGTCCGGCGGGGACCGCCCCGGCCGGCGGCACCGGTGCCGGCGGCTGGCGGTCGAGCACGCGGGCCAGAAACCCCGGCAGGAAGGCTCCGATATCGTCGAACAGACCATCGATGGCGGCAGACGAGCCGCCCGGTTCATATCGATCGAGCAACGCGTCATAGGGGGAAAGCCCCAGCGCCTGGCTCTTGATCGCCGCCAGTTCCCGGGTCAGCCGGACCACCTCCCCCAGCGGTCCCGTCACGGGCGCGAAATCGGCGGCGGCACGGGCGCCGCGCCACATGGTTTCCGCGTGCGACGAGGCCAGCGACAGTTCCTCGACCAGTTGCGACGGCACAGCCGCCGCATGCAGCCAGTCGCGACGCATCCCGTCGAGATTGGCGCGCTGCCATGGATCGAGATCCTCGCCCATGGCGTCGTCCAGCAGCGGCCTGACATCGGGCGCCGTCAGAAGCTCGTGCGAAAGACCTTTCAACGCGGCGATCTGCCCCGCCCGCGCGGAAGCGCCGCCCGGCGGCATCAGCGTTTCCGCGTCCCATTGCAGGACCTCAAGGGCCTGATCGATCCGGCCCAGCCGGTCGAAGATCTTTTCCAGTCGGTCATAGGCGGGGCGGCAGGTCATCGTCATCCTCTTGTGCGGGGAGCAGGCAGCCGTTTTATCGGCGATGGGAGGGGGCAAAACAACAGTCCAGGAGGCACCATAACAGGAGACAGGGAGGGATGCCTCCAATGTTCACGCCGCGCACCGGGCCGTTTCCGGTTATGATGAGGTCCGGCTTTCCAGGAAAGGAGCATCATGAGCAGACAGAAAAAAATCGCCGTCGTTCTTTCCGGATGTGGCGTCAACGACGGATCCGAAATCCATGAGGCGGTCATGACCCTGCTGGCGATCGATCGCCGGGGGGCGGTCTGTCAATGTTTCGCCCCCGACATCGCGCAGCGCGACGTGATCGACCATGCCCATGGCCGCCCCCAGGCGGAAAACCGCAATGTCCTGATCGAATCGGCCCGGATCGCGCGGGGCCAGATCCGCGATCTGGCCGCATTCGACGCCTCCGATTTCGACGCGCTGGTCTTTCCCGGCGGCTTCGGCGCCGCCAAAAACCTGTGCAGCTATGCGGTCGACGGTATCGATTGCACGGTTCTCCCGGTGGTGGCGGCCGCCATCAACGGCATGAAGGCCGCCGGCAAGCCGATCGGCGCGCTCTGCATTTCCCCGGTGCTGCTGACCCGCGTCCTCGGCGCCATCACCGTGACCATCGGAAATGATCCGGGCACGGCGGCCGATATCACCCGGCTGGGCGGGAGGCACGAGGAGTGCGGCCATGGTGCGGTCGTCGTGGATCGCGCCAGCAAGGTGGTGACGGCCCCCTGCTACATGCTGAACGCCTCCATCGGCCAGATTGCCGACGACGCCGACGCCCTGATCCGCGCCATCCTCGAACTCTGCTGACCATGACGATGGGAAAGGCGCATCCGCTGCCTGGGAAAGGCGCGTCCGCACCCTTGCCGGGGGCGCCCTCCTTTGCCGATCCGCGCCGGCCCATTCTGGAACATTTATAGGGATTGCGTCAGGTCAATGCAGGATATGCGTTTTTACGATTAGACTAATTCTACATCCCCGATAACGCCGGGCGGCGGACACCCATCGCCGCCGGCGTCTTGACGAGAAATACAACTATTGCGTGCATTTCTCGGATTCAGTGATAAACAAAGTCGCCCCGCGCGCCGGCGGGACGGGCGCGGGATGTCATGGAAGCGCCCGAAACCGGCGGCCCGGAGGCAAGGGAGGTATCGATGGCATTGCGCGACATTCTGATCGTGTCGGCCGCCCTGGCGGCGGTTCCCGGCCTGACATTGGCGGCGGCTCCGGCGGCCGACGAACCGATCCAGCCGGTCGAACCGGCCAAGATCACCAACGCCAGGATGGTCGACCTCGGCAAGGAGCTGTTTTTCGACCCCCGTCTGTCCAAATCGGGGGTGATCTCCTGCAACAGTTGCCACAATCTGGCCATGGGCGGCACCGACAACATCAAGACCTCGGTCGGGCATCGCTGGACCAAAGGACCGATCAACGCGCCGACGGTCCTGAATGCGGGCCTCAACGTCGCCCAGTTCTGGGACGGCCGCGCCGCCGATCTCAAGGAACAGGCCGGCGGGCCGATCGCCAACCCGGGCGAAATGGGATCCTCTGCCGAACTCGCGGTCGAAGTGCTTCAGACCATTCCCGCCTATGTCCGGTCCTTCAAGGAGGTCTTCGGGTCCGAAAAGATCACGATCGACGCCGTGACCCGCGCGATTGCCGCCTATGAGGAGACCTTGGCGACGCCCAACTCCCGGTTCGACAAATGGCTGAAGGGCGACAAAAAGGCCCTGACGCAGACGGAACTCGCCGGCTATGCCCTGTTCAAGGATGCCGGCTGCGTGAGTTGCCACAACGGCCCCAATGTCGGCGGCAGCTCGTTCCAGAAGATGGGGGCCGTGGAGCCTTACAAGACCACAAACCCGGCCCAGGGTCGGTTTGACGTGACCAGGAACGAGGACGACCGGATGATGTTCAAGGTCCCGAGCCTGCGCAACATCGAACTGACCTATCCCTATTTCCACGATGGCGAGGCCGCGACACTGACCGAGGCCGTGACCACCATGGGAAAGGTTCAGCTTGGTCGCGATTTCACGTCTGAGGAGACCGGCAAGATCGTCTCCTTCCTCAAGACGCTGACCGGCGATCAGCCCAAGGTCGTCCTGCCCGTGCTGCCGCCCTCGACCGACAGGACTCCGCGGCCCGAACCGTTCTGACCCTGAATCCCCGTCCAACCCTACCGGTGGCCGGAAACGGCCCCCGGGTCCAGCAGGGCGATCAGCGCCGCAATGTCCGGCATGGTGTCGAAAGCGGCGACATCGTCGGGGATCCGGTCCCAGGACGCCCGGGAGGCGACATGAAGATGCGCGACCACCCGGATGGCCGGATCATCCTCCAGCAGACCGGCGGGAATCCACATCAGGGATCCGCCCCTTGTCGGATTGGGAACCGGACTTGCGCAGTCCTTGCAGAAATGCACCCGATATCCGCTGGACCGCACATAAGCACCAATCCGGTCCGCGCCGGTCAGCCAGCGGAAGCGGTCCGGCGGGACCAGGGTTGCCGCGTTCGAGGCGGCGCCCGACTGCCGGCGGCAGAGCGAGCAATGGCACTGGTAGAATCCCGGCACCGGGCCGGACAGCTCGAACGTCACCGCGCCACACAAACACTGCCCCCGCATCAACCCGTCCCTTCTAACGTTCGAAGACCGCGACAGCCTCCAGATGGGCCGACCAGGGGAACTGGTCAACCGGGGTCGCCCGCAACAGGCGGTAACCGCCGCCGGCCAGGATCCGCGCGTCGCGCGCCAATGTCGCCGGATTGCAGGAAACGGCCACCACCCGCTGCGGCCCGGCGCCCGCCAACTGCTCCGCCTGTGGCGCGGCACCTGCGCGGGGAGGATCGAAGACCACCGCGCGGTATTTCTTCAGCTCAGGTCCCAACAGGGGCCTGTGCCCGAGATCCCGGCATTCGGCGCTGACGCGCGCTCCCGCCCGGTCGGACGCCGCCTTCAGTGCCGCCAGCGCCGCGGCATCTCCCTCGACCGCATGCACCGCCGAAAGCCGGGCCAGCGGGAAGGAGAAGCTGCCGCACCCCGCGAACAGATCGGCGACCAGGCCGTCTCCCGCGCCGACCGCGCCGGTCACCAGGGACACCAGCGCCTGTTCCCCCTCCGGGCTGGGTTGCAGGAACGCTCCCGGAGGAGGTTCGACGGGAATGTCGGCGAAGCGGACGACCGCCGGACGGCGATGCGCCAGCGGCTCGATCATCGCGCCCCCCGACGACCCTCCGCCCGACATCCCTCCACCCGACATCCTTCCACCCGGGCGACGCCAGGACAGGCGTGCCAGATCGTGGACCCCGGCAAAGGCCGCCAGCCTCTCGCGGTCGAACAGGTCGAGCCGCGCCTCGGCCTCCACCAGAATATCGAGGCCGTTGTCGGTCAGCGTCACCAGGACGTCGCCCGCTATTCCCTCCTCCACCGTCGCCGCCAGAAGCTCCCGGATCGGAGCCGCCAGCGTCAGCAGCGGGGGCGCCAGCAGAGGACAGACGTCGATGTCCACCAGATGATGGCTGGCCCGCGCATTGAACCCGAACAGGACGCCGTTCCTGCGGCGCAGGAAAGCGAAGGAGGCCCGCCGGCGGCTGCCGGGCGCAACCCGCACCATGGGCGCCACCAGATCGGGGGCGAATCCCGCCCGCCGAAACGCCGTGACCAACTGCCCGCTCTTCCAGTCCGCGTAGGCGCCGTCCTCCAGATGCTGAAGCGAACAGCCGCCGCAGACGCCGAAATGGGGACAGGCGGGGGGGCACCGCGCCGGACCGGGGTCCGACAGTTCGATGACGGATCCGACGAGGCCGTCGGCACGGCGTCCCTCGATCCGGATCAGCGCGCGGTCGCCGGGGACCGTGCCCGGCACATAGACCGTCTGCCCGTCCGCGGTTCCGACGCCGTCGCCCCGGCCGCCGATGGAGGAAATCATGATCTCCAGCGTCCGCGACGGCGCCGGCCGGCCGGCGGCAGGCCGGCGGTGACCGGAACGGGAGTGGCCGGAGCGGGGAGAACGGCTCACCGGCCCTCTCCCGCCCGGGCGAGATCGCCCAGAAACCGGTTGAAAATGTCCGCCAGCGCCTGCTGATAAGCCCGGACAGCCTCGTCCGGATCGTTCGTCGTCACGGTTTTCTCCGCCTGATAATCGGCCAAATGCACCATCTTTCCATCCGACATCCGAACCGCGCCCAGTTCGACCTCCACCAGGACCGTTCCGGGCGGTCCGACGATCTGTTCGAACCGGTGCAGCCGTCCGTCGATGCGATAATCCGGCAGGACCCGCAGATCCGCCGTCACCACCGCGGGCGCCGCCCGCGCCGCCCGCAGGAAACGCACGAGCTGTTGCTGGATCAGCACCGGCGGAGCGTCGGTCCACAGATGATAACCATAACGACGGATCCGGTCCGGCTGGTCGCGGTCGCTGTACAGCAGGGCGCGGTCGGCCGTCAAGCCATCGGCTGCCGGACGCCCGACATCGACGGTTCCCGGCAGCACCGGACGGTCCAGCGGTGCCGGGGCGGCCAGCACCAGACGATGGAAGCTGTCCTCCGGTGCGCCGCCGCCACAGGCGCCAAGCGCGAGCGCGACCCCCGCCGCGACCAGCAGCGACAGGGCGCGCAAGGGGCCGCGGAACGGAAAGACGGATGAGGGACCGGACGGGGCGGCGCCGGTCATGGCGGCCCCTCGTCGCCGCGGGCGCGGCCGCCGCCCAGCAGCAATCCCGGATCCCGGCGGATTTCACGGCTGAACTCATTCATGTTGCGCGCCGTTCCCTCCAGATTGTAGGTCACCGAATCGATATTGCGGGCCACCGCGGACAGGGCGTAACGCAGATCCTTGAGGCTCTGCCCCACGGTATCGCCGTTGTCGGCTGCCATCCGGTCCAGAGTGGCCAGCAGGCTGTCGACCTTGGCCTTGCTGGAGTGCAGCGAACCGGTCAGTTCCGCCAGATTGGCCGAAGTGCGCTCGGCATTGGCGATCACATCCTCCATCCGGCGCGTGTTGTCGGGGCTGAACAGGCGGTTCATGCCCTGGGTCATCTGCGCGACATTGGTGGAAATACCCGGGGTCTTGGCCGCCAGATCGGCCGACAGGGACACCAGATTGTCGAGAAGCTGGGGCGCCCGCTGCTCCAGCACCGGGCCGAACACGCCCACCGTGCGGTTCAGGGTGTCCAGCAGGGGCCGCAGACCCGTCTGGCTGAGCGCCGTCACCTCGGAGGCGATGTCCGACATCGCGGTGAACAGATTGCCACCCGACTGGGCGCGGATTTCCTGCCCCGGCGTCAGCAGGCGCCCGCTCGATCCGCCCCGGATGTCGACGGCCACCGCCGCCAGCAGGCCGGAGGCGGCAATCCGCGCCACGCTGTCCTCGGGGATCTGCCAGCCGCGCGTGATCCCCAGATTGAGGCGGAAGCGAACCTTGCCGCCGTCGCGGACGGGCTCGATCCCGTCAACCTGACCGATGGCGAAGCCCTCATAAAGGACGCGCGTGCCATATTTGACGCCGCCGACATTGTCATAGACGGCCGAATAGGCATCGGTGGCGCCCGTGCGCCCCGAAATCGCGGCGACCGCGACCACCAGGGCGACCAGCATCGCCAGGACGAATGTCCCCACAAGGACGTAATTGATCCGACTGTCCCGCATGGTTCCTAACTTTCACCGAGCAGCCGGCGGAGATAAGCGTCGGTGTCCAATGTAGCCTCCTCGGTCCGGCGGTTCAGCAGGTTTTGCACCCGGGCGACGGGGCTTGCCCGGATTTCCGCGCGCGTGCCAAGCGCGACGATCGTTCCCTCGTCCAGTACGCAGATCCGGTCCGCGATCTTGAAGGCGCTGTCGAGATCGTGGGTCACGACCACGATGGTCATGCCCATGGCGTCCCTGAGCCTGAGGATCAGGTCATCGATCGCCGACGACACCACCGGATCCAGCCCGGCCGACGGCTCATCGCAGAACAGCAGCCGGGGATCCAGCACGATGGCCCGGGCCAGAGCCGCCCGCTTGGTCATCCCGCCGGACAGCTCGGACGGCATCAGATGTCCGAATCCCGCCAGATTGACGACCTCCAGCTTCAACCGGACGATGATTTCCATGGTCTTGCGGTCGAGGCGGGTATGTTCCTCAAGCGGCAGCATGATGTTTTCCGCCACCGTCAGCGAACTGAACAGGGCCCCGCCCTGGAAGGCGACCCCCATATGGCGGCGCAGATCCAGGATCTCCTGCGACGACAGCGCCGAAAGATCGCGCCCCAGAAGCCGGACGGATCCGGCCGCCGGATGAAGAAGTCCCAGCAGATGATTGAGCAGGGTGCTTTTGCCCGATCCGGACCCCCCCATGATCACCATGATCTCGCCCTGGCGAACGGCAAGGTCGATGCCCGCCAGCACCTTGCGATCCCCCCAGTAGGCGTCGAGCCCCCGGACCTCGATGGAGATCGCCTCCCCGGTCATCGGGTCACCGCATAGGCGAAGATCATGTCGGTGACGAGAATGGCCGACAGGGCATGGACCACCGACCGGGTCGTCATCCGCCCCACGCCCTCGGCCCCCCCTTCGACCAGCGCGCCGTTGACCACGCCGACCAGCGTGATCAGCACCGAAAAGATCGCGCTTTTCGACAATCCATGGGCGAGATCCGAGAGGCGGAGCGCGTCGATCACCTGCCCCACATAAGCGCCGAAACTGATATCGAGCGCGGCGGAAACATAGAGCCCGGCGCCGGCCAGCGACACCAGATGCGACCACAGGGTCAGCGCCGGCACCATCACCAGCATGGCGACCAATGGCGGCGCCACCAGATAGCGGATGGGATCGATCCCCATCACGGTCAGCGCGTCGATCTCCTGGTTGATCTTCATGGTGCCGACGCGGGCGGCCAGGGCGGAGCCCGACCGGCCGGCCACCAGGATGCCGGTGATCAGGGCCGAGAATTCGCGGACAAGCGAGAGGGCGATTCCGGTGGTCACCCGGGATTCGGCCCCGAACATGCGCAAGGTGTAGATCCCCTGCACCGCCAGCATGACGCCGATGGTGAAGGCCAGCACGGACAGGATGGGAAGGGCGCCGATCCCGATATCCATGGCCTGGGCGACGATGCTGCTCATCCGCACCGGCTGTCGGCGCTGGTGGCCGACAGCCAGCCAGTAGAGGCTGCGCCCCAGAAGATGGGCGGCGAATCCCATTTCGTCGAGGGCGCTGACCGCCTTCCGGCCCACCCGGTCGGCAAGGCGGGTCAGGGGTCCCGGCATGGGCGTCATTCCCCCTTCAGCGCATCCGCGACCTGATCGCGGATGATGAAAACCTCGTCCAGCCGGGCCAGCCGCAGAACGCGCAGGGCGGCGGGGCTGACGGCCGCCAGCGCGAACCGCAGGCCATGGCGGCGCGCCATCTGATAGGCCTCGACCAGACAGGCGATACCCGAACTGTCGATGTAGGACACCTGCGCGAGGTCGACCACGACCGGATCGCCGTCGGCGACCCGGTCCAGCAGCTCGCGCCGGAGATCCGGACTGTTTTGCAAATCGATCTCGCCCGAGAGCCGGACAACGGCGCCGCCATCGAGTTTCCGGCTGGTGATACGCCCGCTCATGGAACCGCCTTGGTCATCTTGAGAAGATTGCCGGACCCGGCGGGCGAGGGCAGAAAGCTGACCTCGTCCATCACGGACCGCATGAAATGGAGACCGAGCCCGCCGGGCCGCACCTCCTCCAGGCACCGGGTCGCGATCCTGGCCACATCCACCGTCTGCGCGAAATCGATCAATTGAACATCGAGCGGCCCGTCCTCCGCCCGGTGAATCTCAAGCGCCACCTCGCCCGGACCATGATAGCCGTGGCGAATGATGTTCTGACAGGCCTCATCAACGGCCAGCACGACATCGGCCGCCACTGCGGGCGGGCAACCGCCGGACAGCACGGCGGTCGCGACCAGCCGCCTGATTTCCGAAAGGCAGGCCGGCGTCGCCGTGAACCGTTTGGCGAGCAGCGGCCGGCCGCGCCGGTCCTCCACCAGCAGCAGCGTCAGGTCGTCGCGGGGAGCGCGGTTGCGCGGCAGAAGCCGGCCCAGGACGAAGGCCGGACGATCGCCCGCCGGCAGGTCGGACGCCTCGGCCAGAAGCCGGCGCACCCCCTCCTCCCCCAGCATGCGGCCGTTGCGACGGGTTTCCGTCAGACCGTCGGTGAACAGATAAAGGCATCCGCCGCCAAGGGCGATCCAGGTTTCCGGCATGTCGGCGGGAACCAGCCCGGGCTCGATCCCAAGCGGCGGCACCGCGGCCGGATAATCCGTAAAGGCGCCGTCGCGATAGAGCAGCGGCGGCTCATGGCCGGCATTGGCGATCAGGGCCGATCCGCTATCCGGATCGAACAGTCCGGCCACCATGGTCACGAACATGCCGCCGCCGCCGGCCGTCTCGCACAATTCCGCATTGATCGCGGACAGCAGGCGCCCGGGGCATTCGACGGTCTTGGCGAGGCAGCGGAACAGGCTGCAGGTCTTGGTCATCAGCAGCGAGGCATTGATCCCCTTGCCGGACACATCGCCGATGGCGAAGGCGATCCGTCCGTCGGACCGCCGCAGGATGTCGAAGAAATCGCCCGACACCTGACGGGCGGGGTGATTGACGCCACGGACGGGAAAATCCTCCGGCAGCGCCGCCGGCAGCATCGCCCGCTGGATCTCCGCGGCCAGTTCGAGCTCGCGGGCGACACGCTCGCGCTCCACCATGGCGCGGGCCAGCCGGGCATTGATGACGCCGAGCGCCACCGAGGCGCCCAGGGCGCGGAGCAACTGGCGGTCGCCGGACCGGAACACGCCGTTGATCAGCTCGATCGCGCCCAGACACCGTCCCTGCACCGACAAAGGGGCGCACAGAATGGTGCGGGTGGTGAACCCCGTCCGTCCGTCCATCAGGGCGCCGAAATGCGGATCCGACCGGGCGTCCTTGACGATGGTGGCCACATTCTGCCCGACCACGCGCCCGACGATTCCTTCGCCGGGGGGCAGGCGGACCCCCGTGATGTCGACCGGTCCGACGCAGGCTTCGCAAACCAGATCGCCCGTGTCCTCGTCGACGAGAAAGAAACTGGCCGCCTCCGCCTCAATAAAGGCGGCCACCTTGGCCAACCCGCGCTGCAGGGTCTCCCGCAGGTCATGCGAACTCGCAAACGCGATGCTCATCTCGGCCACCAGGTCGAGCTGACGGTGATAGGATCCGGATTGGCGGCGGGGCGGCGGTTCGCTCATGCGCCCTACTATGCGCCGCCGGTCCTTAACGGTAAATGTGCGGGAGGGCTGCCTTATACCGGGGGAAAATCTGGCGAACGGCGCCAAGACCGGGAGGCGGCACGGCGGTCAAAAGTCCGGCTCCGCCGGACGGCGGGCAGGATGCCCGCCCCACTCCGGGAAATCCGGTGATCCTCCCGTCGAAGCCCCGCTGATGCCGGCGAAAATCTGGTGCGCAAAATAAAACCGGGAGTGGGGCCAAGCGTCCTCGCCCGCCTCCGCCGACAGGCGGACAAGATGGCCGCCCAGCTCCGGGAAATCCGGCGATCCCGCCGACCGGCGGGAAGAGGGATCTCCTCCCCGCCGGTCGGGATCAGAACCGCCCGATCAGCGACAGGCGGAACCCCAGCGGCTCGGCGGGATGGACATGGACGTCCTCCACCCCCGTGCCGACCAGCGACAACGGCTCCGTCTTCAGGCGCGAGGCATAGGCATAGGAAATGTCCTGCGCCTTGGCGTCCAGCAGATTGTCGATATCGAGCCGGAGCGCCAGTTGCCCGGACAGCTTATAGCCCACCCGCACATTGACGATGCTGGTGGCCGGCGATCGGATGCTGTTGTCGTCGGTCAGCGGCCGGGGACCGAACATGCGGTATTGAATGCCCGCCGACCAGTCGCCGAGATCGTTGAGCGCCAGCCCCGCCCCCAACACCAGACGGGGGGACCCGGCGATGTATTTGCCATCGTCGGAGCCATGGAACCGGGCCTGGGTGACGGCCGCGTCGGCATCGATGATCACGCCCGGGAAAGGTGTGTAGAAATTTGAAAATTCGACGCCCTGCCGCACGCTTTTGGCTGAGGGCTCGGTATCCCCGGCATCGCCCGCGAAAACCTGTTCGGACGCGATCATCAGGCGGAACAGCGCCAGGGACGTCTGCAGATGGGGCAGCGGGGCGGTCCGGATGCCGACCTCCTCGCCGCTCGCCCGTTCGAGCAGCGGGAAGCGGTTCAGCGGCTGTCCGGCGGGTCCCTGGACGAGACTGGCGGTGGTGGTCGGCTCCACCGTCGTCGTCGTGGCCCGCACGTCATTGCTGTGGATGCCCATGCCGGCGCTGAGATAAAGCTCGGTCGCCGCCCAGGGCCCCAGGACCAGACTGCCCTTGGGACTGAGTTTGTAACCCGCGCTGGTGCCGCCGTTACGGAAATTGTCGGCATGGTCGGCGCCCCAGATCATGTCCTCGCGCAGCCCGGCGACGGTTCGCAGCTTGTCGAACCATTGTGTGCGGTTTTCCACGTAAAGGCCGATGCTGCGTTCCGTCACATCGTCCGCGCGATCGGTGCTGAGATATTGGCGGTTCCAGGTCTGGTACAGGCCGAGATGAATATCGTCGTTGCGCAGATCGGTGCCGACGGTCGTTTCGGTGTCGCGCCCGGCGATCCGGCCCGCGAGGCTGTAACTCGCCTTGCCGCCGGCAATCAGGCGTCCGTCATGCTGGTGAAACTGGTCGCCGTGGACGGGATCGTAGAGGAAAAAGGTGAAGTTGTTGTAGAGCTCAAGACGGCTGGCGATCAGATAGGCGCTGACCTTGAGGCGGCTGTTGCCATCGGTGCGGCCAAATTTGCCGGACAGGCTGTAGCGCTCCGTGAAACCACCGTCGCTGGGATCCTCCGTCCCCCAATAGGACAACTGCCCGTCGGCGATCGCCCGCTCCGGTGCCTGATTGGAGGCATTCCAGCGGCCGGCATAGGCCATGGCGGTGGCGGACCAGCCATTGGCGTCCGTTCCCTCGCTGTAGCGGACCACTCCATTGACCTTGCGGTAGTCGTCCGGGTGCGTCCAGGGACCATCCAGATGATAGATCTCCGCCGCCGTCAGCAGGGTTCCCCGTCCCAGAGGCAGGGATTGGGCCGCAAATCCCCGGCCATAGCCGAAACTGCCGCCGCCCACTTCCATCAGATCCTTGTCCAGGCGGTCGACATAGGACATGTGAACGGCGCCCGCGGTCGCGAAGTCCCCCTCTTCCGCGTAGTAGGTCCCCTTGCGGTATTGCATGCCCCCCAACAGTTCGGGGATCAGGAAGTTCAGGTCCGAATATCCCTGTCCGTGGCCGTGCGTGCGCATGTTGACCGGCATGTCGTCGACCGTGATCGCGATATCGGTGCCATGATCGAGATTGAAGCCCCGCAGATAATACTGGTTGGCCTTTCCCTCGCCGCTGTGCTGGGTCACGATCAGGCCCGGCATGTTTTCCAGCAGTTCCCCGACCCGGTAGATGGGGCGGGACTCAAGCTGCTCCTTCAGGACCGTTCCTTCCGTCGCGGTATCGGCCGCCCCGACCAGGCTGTCCTTCGAATCGACGATTTCCACGGTTTCCAGTGTCTGCACCCCGCCGGCGATTGCCTGCGTCGGCAAACACAGGGCCATCGACAGGACAAAGACCGCCCCTTCCGTCCGGAACCGCCCGGCGCGGAGATATCCCCCCATTTCCGTCCCCCTTCGGTGCCCTTCGGTAGGGCAAATTATTTTTTTCTCATACGACAAGAGGGCGAGGAGGTCAATCCAAGGATCGGCGGACGGGGGATGTTTCGATGGAAAGCCTTTGGTCCAGCCGGTCCTATGCCGTCCCCGGCCTGCACGGCGGGGATGGCCCGGAGTATAGTCATCAGCGGGAGGTCCGCCCATGGATGGATCCGATTGGCGGTGGAACCGCGACGAAGGCCCCGGAAAGGTGCCCGCGCAACCACCGAGGCGAACCGGCGAGCCGCCGCCGTTCCTCGTGATGCTGCTGATTGCCGGTCTGCTGGTCGCCGCCGGCTGGCTGCTGGTCCGCAGGCTGGACGAAATGACGCGCCTGCAGAACTGCGCTCTTCAGGGACGGACCAACTGCGTGGTCATCGAGCCGGAAACGAAGTAATCCCCGTTCGCGGGCGCGTGAAAGAAATCCCCCAAGTGGCTCCGGCGTCCCTACCGGAATCCGCCGCGAAAGCGGCGGAATTTCTGAACGTCGGCCTCGCCGGAACATCGGCGCAGAGGCCGCTGCCACTTTTTCTCAAGACCCCGAACGCGGGATGGGAGGCACGACCGGAGGCCATGGCACCAAGGATTCGGTGCATCAAGGAATCAGGGCGCCAGGAAACAGAACGACCTTCCTCAGGACGGGCGGCGGAGAACGACGAGGCGGCCCGGCACCGGGGCGCTCCGGTCGGACCGGACAGACACGCGTTCCAGCGCCAGAATGTCATATCCGGATTGTCCGGCGAGACGGCGGAGATAGCCGTCGCCATGGGCGAACCGCCGCGATTCGAGCAGCCTTGCCCCCTCCCCGTCCGCGGCGCCCTCCGCCGCTTCGACCGTGAAGACAAAACCGCCCCCGGGCCGCAGGCAGGTCGCGACGGCCTGGAACAGGGGCTCCAGGTCACCGAGATAAATCAGCACGTCGGCCGCAACCACCAGATCATAGGCCGCGGGCCGGGCGGCCAGCAGCGGCGCGATATCGCCGGTGTCGAGCCGGTCGTAGATATTGCGCTCCCGCGCTTTTTCGATCATGCGCGGGCTGATGTCGATGCCATCCAGCCGCGCCACCACCGCCTGCAACGCAAGCCCGGCGAGCCCCGTTCCGCAGCCGGCGTCGCAACAGTCGAACGGCCCCGCTCCCAACAGGCGGAACACGGCCTCCGCCACGACCGCGGGCGCCCGATAGGACAGGCGTTCGATCAGATGCTGGTCGAACCGGTCGGCATATTCGTCGAACAGGGTACGCACGAACGCCGCCGGGGCCGCGGCCGGAGCCTCTTCCCCGTCGAGCCCCGCCAGGACGAGGGAGGCGCCGAAGCGATCCTCGGGATCGTGGCCGAGCAGCCGGCGGTAGGCGGCCGCCGCTTCTCCGGTCCGGTTCAACGCGCGCAGGCATTCGGCGCGCTGCCACAGCGCCTCCGCCAGGGGCTGCCCGCGGGACAGGGCCTCCTCCACCGCGGACAGGGCCTCCGGCAGACGTCCCGCGTCCTTCTCCGCGAGGCTGAGTTCAAGCCACACGGCCGGATCGCCGGGAGCCATCAGGGAGGCCGCGCGAACCAGATCCGCGGCCTCCCCGGCCCGCTTCAGCCGGCGCAGGATGGACGACAGATTGAGATGGGCGCGCACATGGACGGGATCCGCGTCGATCGCGGCGGCGAAGGCCAAAGCGGCCTCGTTCCACTGTCCCAGCGCCTTGCGGGCGGCCCCAAGATTGTTGAGCCAGACCGGATGCGCCGGACGCAGGGTGACGGCCCGGTGCAGCAGGACCGCGGCGTCCCGGTGATCCTGGCGGCGGATGGCCAGCTCCGCCAGTTCGGCATAGGCCTCCGCGAGATCCGGGGCCAGACGGATCAGGCGGCGGTAGAGACCGGCCGCCACCGGCTCGCGGCCCTGAAGGACCTGGGCGCGGGCCAGCCCCAGCAGGGGCGGCACGGCCCCGGGCGACGGGGCCAGGGCCTTCTGGAACTGTTGCGCCGCCTTGCGGCCCTGCCCTTCGGCCAGAAAGACAAGGCCGTAGAGATAGGCCAATCCGGGGATGTCGGGCCTCAGACGCTCCACGGTCCGGGCCAGACGCCGCGCCTCTTCGGGCCGGCCGGCGTCAAGCGCGGCGAACGCCTCGGACAAGGCCTGCCCCAGATCGATCTTGCGCATCGCACCTCCCGCCCGGTGAAAGGGGATCTGTCAGGCCGGACGCTTAAGCCTGGGCCGCATCCCCATCCCTGGCGCCATCCGCCTTGACCTCGCCCGCCGGCTTTTTCGGCTTCGGCAGATCAAGCTTCAGATGCAGTTCCTTCAGGCGGTCGGGCGTGATATCGGCGGGCGCCTGCATCAGCAGATCCTGGGCCTGCTGGTTCAACGGGAACAGGATGACCTCCCGGATGTTGGGCTCGTCGGCCAGCAGCATGACGATCCGGTCGCCGCCCGGGGCGGAGCCGCCATGCGGCGGGGCGCCGAAGCGGAAAGCGCGCAGCATGCCGCCAAACCGGCGTTCAACCTCCTCGGCCGGATAGCCGGCGATCTCGAAGGCCTTCAGCATGATGTCGGGGCGATGGTTGCGGATGGCGCCCGAGGACAGTTCGACGCCATTGCACACGATGTCGTACTGGAAGGCCTTGAGGGTCAGCGGATCCCGGTTGAGCAGGGCGTCCATTCCGCCCTGGGGCATGGAGAAGGGGTTGTGCGAGAAGATGATCTTGCCCGTTTCCTCGTCCAGCTCATACATCGGGAAATCGACGATCCAGCAGAACTTGAAGACATCCTTCTCAAGCAGGTCGAGTTCGTTGCAAAGACGGGTCCGGACCGCGCCGGCGAACTTCTCCGCCACGCCCTTCTTGTCGCAGCAGAAGAACACGGCGTCGCCGTCCTTCGCGCCGGTCGCCTCGCGGATCGCCTGGATCCGGGCCGGCTCCAGATTCTTGGCGATCGGTCCTTTGGCCCCTTCCGCGGCGAAAACGATATAGCCGAGGCCGCCGGCGCCCTGCTCGCGCGCCCAGTCGTTCAGCTTGTCGAAGAAACTGCGCGGACGGTCGCCGGCACCCGGCGCCGGGAGGGCGCGCACCACGGCTCCCTTGCCGTCGATCGCCTTGGCGAAGATGCCGAAGTGCGACCCGCGGAAAGCCTCGGGGACGTCCGACACCAGCAGCGGATTGCGCAGGTCCGGCTTATCCGAGCCGTATTTCAGCATGGCGTCGTCATAGGTGATGCGCGGGAAGGGCGCGGACGTGACCGCGCGGCCGTTGCCGAAGGTCTCGAACACGCCCTGCATCACCGGTTCGACCGCGGCGAACACGTCCTCCTGGGTGACGAAGCTCATCTCCAGGTCAAGCTGATAGAACTCACCCGGCGACCGGGCGGCGCGGCCGTCCTCGTCGCGGAAACAGGGCGCGATCTGGAAATAGCGGGCGAAGCCGGCGACCATCAGCAACTGCTTGAACTGCTGCGGCGCCTGCGGCAGGGCATAGAATTTTCCGGGATGCACGCGGCTCGGCACCAGATAGTCGCGCGCCCCCTCGGGGCTCGACGCGGTCAGGATCGGCGTCTGATATTCGACGAATCCCTGGGAAATCATCTTCTGGCGCAGATAGGTGATCACCTGGCTGCGCAACAGCATATTGGCATGCAGCTTTTCGCGGCGCAGGTCGAGATAGCGGTAGCGCAGCCGCATCTCCTCGGGGAAGTCCTGCTCGCCGGCCACCTGGATCGGCAGGACGTCGGCCATCGACTGGATCTCGGCCTCGGCCACCTGAAGCTCGATCTCACCGGTCGGCAGCTTCGGGTTGACGGTGTCGGCACTTCGCGCGACGACCTTGCCGGTCACCGTGATCACGCTTTCGGGGCGCGCGGTCTCCAGGATCTTGAAGATCGGGCTCGACACGTCGATCACGCACTGGGTCAGACCGTAATGGTCGCGCAGGTCGACGAACAGCAGATTGCCATGATCTCGCTTCCGGTGCACCCAGCCGGAGAGCCGGGCGGCGGCGCCGGCGTCCTGGATGCGAAGCTGGCCGCAATTGTGCGTTCGATAGCAATGCATGTGCGTCGTCCCAAAAAGCGTGTTGTGCGGAAACCCGTCGGAAAGCGGAAAAAGGGCCACGCCGGTCAGGGTTTGTCAAGGCGGCCGCGACACCGCCGGTCACGCGGTCGGGATCCCGGTGGTTGACCGGCCCCTTTCGCGCCCCCGCGAATGGGGCGGAAGGCGTGTGAGCAAATCCCCCGGGGGCTCCGGCGTCCCCGCCGGAGCCGGCCGCGAAAGCGGCGCAATCGCTGGACGCCGGCGTCACCTCAACACCGGAACGGAGGCCGGCGCCACCGGTTTTTCTCACGCTCCGGACGCCCGCCCCGCTCCCGGTTCGCGCCGGACGTCCCTTAAAGGCGTTCGAAGATCACCGCGATCCCCTGGCCTCCACCGATACACATGGTCGCCAGGGCGTAGGTGCCATTGATGCGCCCCAGTTCGAACAGAGCCTTGGTGGCGATCGCGGCGCCCGACGCCCCGATGGGATGGCCCAGCGCGATGGCGCCGCCGTTGGGATTGACGCGCGCCATGTCGAATTCCAGCGCTTTCGCCACCGCCAGGGCCTGGGCCGCGAATGCCTCGTTGGATTCGATGACGTCCATCTGGTCGATGGTCAGACCGGCCCGCTTCAGGGCGAGCCTGGTGGCGGGAATCGGACCTTCGCCCATCAGATCGTTGGGCACGCCGCAAACGGCGTAGGACACCAGACGCGCCATCGGCTTGTAGCCGCCCGCCTCTGCCGCCGCCCGGTCAGCCAGCACCAGGAAGGCGGCACCGTCGTTGATGCCGGAGGCATTGCCCGCCGTCACTGTTCCATCGGGCTTGAAGGCCGGACGCATCTTGGCAAGGGTGTCGAGGGTGGTTCCCGGACGACAGTGCTCATCGGTATCGAAGACGATCTCGCCCTTCCGGGTCTGACGGATGATCGGCATGATCTGGGAGCGGAAGCGCCCCTCGGCGATCGCGGCGCCGGCGCGCCGCTGGGACTCCACGGCGAAGATGTCCTGCGCCTCCCGCGTGATGCCCCATTTGGCCGCCACATTTTCCGCCGTGATTCCCATATGCCCGGCGCCGAAGGGGTCCGTCAGGGTGGAAACCATCATGTCGATCAGCGTGGCGTCGCCCATGCGGGCGCCGTGCCGCAGGGCGGTCGACATATAGCCGGCGCGCGACATCACCTCGACGCCGCCGCCGATCCCGAACGCGCAGTCGCCCAGCATGATGTTCTGGGCCGTGGTCAGAACGCCCTGCAACCCCGAGGAGCAGAGGCGGTTCACGGTCTGCGCCACCGAGGACATGGGCAGCCCCGCCTCAACCGCGGCCACGCGCGCCACATAGGCGAAACGGGCGTCGGTCGGCAGACAGTTGCCGACCGTCACATGGGTGATCTGTTGCGGATCCACCCCCGCCCGCCGGATCGCATCCTTCATCACCAGCCCGGCCAGCTCGTGGGGCTCGAACTCCGCAAGGCCGCCGCCAAAGCTGCCGATGGCGGAGCGCACCGCCCCCAGGACGACCACATCCTTTGTTGTCATGACCTCTCTCCCATATTCCACAGTCATGAATCCGGCTTCACTTCAGGATGCCGGTCCATTTTCGTGAAAGCATATATAGGTCGTGAGATCTGACAGATTAACCGTTTTTTAATTAAGGGCAGTCGCTATTTCTTTAGTAATAGACCATGAGATTTTCACGTTTTTATTGATTTCATCAGTAACGTGCGGAAGCGGATCGATCGCCGCGCAATGAACTCAAATCCCGCTCAACCTCCCCGGGCTTGCACCAGGGTTCCGGAAGCGTGTATAGCAGGTTTCCATGACTCTCATTGCCGATACGGCGGCGCTGGCCGCCTTTTGCGAGCGCCTGAAAAGCGCGCCCTATATCACCGTCGATACCGAGTTCGTGCGGGAGAAGACCTACTGGCCCCAGCTTTGCCTGGTCCAGCTCGCCGGCCCCGACGAAGCCCATGCGGTCGACCCCCTGGCCCCGGGAATGGATCTGTCGCCCCTGTTCGCGCTGATGGCCGATCCCGCCGTCCTCAAGGTCTTCCACGCCGCCCGGCAGGACGTGGAGATTTTCCACCATCTGTCCGGCGCGATCCCGGCGCCCCTGTTCGATACCCAGGTGGCGGCGATGGTCTGCGGTTTCGGCGATGCGGTGTCCTATGAGACGCTGGCGACCCAGTTGGCGCGCGCCCGTATCGACAAATCCCTGCGCTTCACCGACTGGGCGCAGCGGCCGCTGACGGAAAAACAGCTCCATTACGCGCTGTCGGACGTGACCCATCTGCGGCCGGCCTATGAAAAGCTGCAAAAGCGCCTGGACCGCGACGGCCGGTCGGACTGGCTGGTCGAGGAAATGGCCATCCTCACCGACCCCAGGACCTACCGGACGGAACCGGAGGAGGCCTGGCTCAGGCTGAAGCCCCGCTCCTCCAGTCCCAAATTCCTGGTCGTCCTGCGGGAACTGGCCGCCTGGCGCGAGCGCGAGGCGCAGGAACGCGACCTTCCCCGCCAGCGCGTCATCCGCGACGAGGCCCTGCTGGAAATCGCCGCCCATGCCCCGTCCCGGCCGGAGGATCTGGCCCGCACCCGGGGACTGTCGAAGGGACTGGCCGAGGGCCGCATCGGTACCGCCATCCTGGAGGCCGTCGCCCGCGCCCTGGCGGTCCCGGAACAGGACTGGCCCCGGCCGCTGGAACGGGTCGACCTGCCGCGCGGCCTGGGGCCGGTGGTGGACCTGCTGAAGGTGCTTCTGAAATTGAAGTGCGATCAGCATGACGTCGCCCAGAAGCTGGTCGCCTCCAGTTCCGACCTCGAGGCGATCGCCGCCGACGATCAGGCCGATGTCATGGCTCTCAAAGGCTGGCGCCGGACCCTTTTCGGCGAGGATGCCCTGGCCCTGAAGCACGGCCGCATCGGCCTCGCCCTTGCCGAAAGCGGCAAAAGCCTGAGACTGATTCCGCTTCAGCCCTGATCGCGACGCCCGGCCCCCGGGCCGGGCGCGTCAGTCCCGCCATCCCTCCCGGATGTCGCGCGGACGACCGGCCAGCCGCGCCGGCCATTGGTCCAGCCGGCCCGACACGGCGGGACTCACGCGTCCAGCCGGATATCCCCCCTACCGCGACAACGTGTTTTGTCCGCCCGGCGGCCATGATGGTCGTTCATGAGCGATTTGCCGGTTCTTGACAGCAGAGGAAATCCACATCTCTTGCGATGACTCTTGTGGGCGGTAACCGGATGGCTGCCGCCACAACGGTTTTCGCCCCATGTCCTGGTCACATTCCCGGACCGGCCGATAATTGACTTGCATTACGATAGTGACAGGCACCTAATGGCTTTCATGATAAAAGCCACTAAGGATATGCCGCCGTGCACCGCAAGAGCTTCGGCACTATGCAATGCCCCATTGCCCGCAGTCTGGAACGCGTCGGCGAATGGTGGAGCATCCTGATCTTAAGGGATTGCTTTCACGGGCTGAGGCGCTTCGACGAATTCGAGAAAAGCCTGGGGATCGCCCCCAACATGCTGACCAGGCGTCTGAATGGTCTGGTCGAGGCCGGACTGCTGGAACGGCATCAATACAATGACCGGCCGCCCCGTTTCGAATATGTCCTGACCGAACGGGGGCGCGATTTCAGTCCGGTACTGCTGGCCTTACTGACCTGGGGCAACAAACATTTCGCCCCCGAAGGTGCCAGCGTGCTGATCGTCAACCAGGAGACCGGCCAGGTCGCCGAGCCGGTGATGGTGGACGGCGTCAGCGGTCGTCCGCTGTCCGATCCGGTGTTCCGCTCGGCTCCCGGTCCCGCCGCTGACGACCGGACCCGTCGGCGTCATACCGGCCGGGTCGGCCTGTCTCAGACCTGACGGAAGCGACCATGGGCGTTTCGAAGCGAATGATATCCGGTCCGGGAACGCTGATCGTGCTCGTCGCCGCCTGGTACGGTTATGGCTGGTGGACCGAAGGCCGCTTCATCGAAAGCACCGACGACGCCTATGTCGGCGGCGATGTGACGGCCATGGCCCCCAAGGTCGCCGGCATCATCGCCCAGGTGGCGGTCGAGGATAATCAGGAGGTCCATGCCGGCGACCTCCTGGTCAGGCTGGACGACCGCGACTATCGCGCTGCCCTGGCCAAGGCCGAGGCTGAGGTCGATGGGGAACGCGCCACCCAGGCCAATCTGGAGGCATCGCGTCATTTGCAGCAGGCCAGGATCGCCGAGGCACGGGCCGGTATCGTCTCCACCGCCGCCGAGTCCATTCGCGCCCATGACGATCAGATCCGCTACCGCGCTCTGTCCTCCGTTTCGGCGGTATCGCTGCAGGCCTTTCAGAAGGCCGACGCCGACTATAAACAGGCCTTGGCCGGCCAGCAGCGGGCACAGGCGGGGTTGGAAGCGGCGGAGCGCCAACTGCAGGTGATCGACACCCAAAAGCGGCAGGCCGAAGCCGCCCTGACTGCCGCCCTGGCCGATCGGGAAACCGCCCGCCTCAATCTTGGCTACACCGAATTGCGGGCTCCGTTCGACGGCGTGATCGGAAACCGCAGCGCCCGCCAAGGCTCCTATGCCCCCATTGGTGCCGCCCTGGTCTCGGTCGTGCCGGCCAAGGGCTTGTGGGTCGAGGCCAATTTCAAGGAAAGCCAGTTGGCCCATATGCGCCCCGGCGAGCCGGTCACCGTCGAGGCCGACGCGCTGCCCGGTCAGGTCTTCCACGGTCATGTCGCCAGCCTGGCTCCGGCCACCGGGGCGCAGTTCAGTCTGCTGCCCGCCGAAAACGCCACCGGCAACTTCACCAAGATCGTGCAGCGCGTTCCGGTCCGCGTGCGGCTGGATGGCGCCGCCGGCGATCTGGGCCTGCTGCGTCCCGGACTTTCGGTGACCGTTTCGGTCGACCAGCGCGGGAGAGGCGGATCATGACCATCGCCCCCCACGAGATGAGCACCGGCGCCAGGATCATCGCCTTCGGCACCATGGCCGTAGGATTCTTCATTGCGCTGCTGGATATCCAGATCGTCTCGGCTTCACTGCGCGACATCGGCGGCGGGCTGTCGGCAGGCACCGACGAGTTGGCCTGGGTGCAGACCAGCTATCTGATCGCCGAGATCATCGTCATTCCGCTGTCTGGCTGGCTGTCCCGGGTGATGTCCACCCGCTGGCTGTTTTCCGTCTCGGCCGCCGGTTTCACCATCGCCAGTCTGATGTGCGGATGGGCCTGGGACATCCAGTCGATGATCCTCTTCCGCGCCTTGCAGGGCTTCCTCGGCGGATCGATGATCCCGACGGTGTTCACCACCTCCTTCGCCTTCTTTCAGGGGCATCAGCGCGTCATCTCGGCAGCCGTGATCGGCGCATTGGCGTCGCTGGCGCCGACCTTGGGGCCGACGATCGGCGGCTGGATCACCGACCATTATTCATGGCACTGGCTGTTCTTCATCAATCTGCTGCCGGGACTGTTCGTCACGGTGGTGGTGCCGCTGATGGTGCATGTCGACCGTCCCAATCCCGAACTGCTGAAGGGAGCCGACTATCCCGGCATGATCCTGATGGCGCTGTTTCTGGGCACCTTGGAATATACGCTGGAGGAGGGGCCGCGCTGGAACTGGATGTCGGACGAGACGATCCGCACCACCGCCTGGATCTCCGCCTCGTCGGGCGTCGCCTTCGTCTGGCGCAGCCTGAGCTTCGCCCATCCGATCGTCGACCTGCGGGCATTGAAGAGCCTCAATTTCTCGCTGGGCTGCCTGTTTTCCTTTGTCACCGGGCTGGGCATCTTCTCGGTGATCTATCTGACGCCGCTGTTCCTGGGCCGGGTGCGGGGCTTCAGCGCCCTGGATATCGGTCTGGCGGTGTTCTCGACCGGCATTTTCCAGGTCGGCGCCATTCCCCTCTACACCGTCCTGGCACGCCGGATCGACCTGCGCTGGCTGCTGATGCTGGGGTTCGTCATCTTCACCCTCAGCATGCTGCTGTTCCTGCCGATCACTCATGACTGGGGCTGGCGCGAACTGCTGCTGCCTCAGGCTTTGCGCGGCTTTTCCCAGCAATTCATGGTGGCCCCCACCGTCACCCTGACCCTGGGCGGGCTGGCGCCCGAACGGCTCCGGCTGGCATCCGGCCTGTTCAATCTGATGCGTAATCTGGGTGGCGCCATCGGCATCGCCGCCTGCGGCACCATCCTGAACGACCGTACCAACCTGCATTTCCTGCGTCTGGCCGAACATCTGAATGCCGGCAACGCCGCCATGACCGGATGGATGCAGCGAATGTCGGCTGGCGAAACCCTGGCGCTGAACGGCGATGCCGTCCGTGGACATGCCGCGGCCTTGAAAGCGCTGTGGTCCCTGACCCTGCGCGAAGCGCAGACGCAAACCTATGCCGACGCCTTTCTGGTGGTGATGGTCTGCTTCGCCGCCGTGACGTTCCTGGTGCCGCTTCTGCGCAAGGCCGGGGCTCCGGCCCAGCCGTCGGCGGATGCGCACTGAAATAGCCAAGCCTCAAGGAGTGAGCAACATGCCCCATGATCTGCCCGTCACCGCCACGCCGCCTGCTCCCCGGCTGCCGGACATTATGGCTATTTGCCGCGCCGCCGGGGCCGACGATGTCGCCTTCGTCGAATTGAACCGTCCGCGACTGGCGGCGCAGCGGGACGGTATCCTGCGAGCCATTCCCTGGGCGAAAGGCTTCATGGTCTTCGCCCGACGGCTCAACCGCCATGCCCTTCGTTCGCCCATGCGCAGCATCTCATCGGCCGAGTTCACGTCGGGCGGCCACGATGTCAAAGAGATCATTCATAAAACAGTACGGGATCTGGAAGATGCCGGCGTTCGCTCGCTGGGCATCTCGGGTCTTTTCCCCTTCGAATTCAGCCGCAGCGACGGCCCGCCCTTCGTGGTGCCCTTGAAGATTCTGGCCGAGGAGGCCGGATTGGGCCGGATGGGCAAGAACCGCATGGTGCTGCACCCCCGGTTCGGCGCGGACCTCTATCTTGGCGCCATCGCCCTGGATGTTTCCCCGCAGGACGAGGAAGCCGGACGTCCATTGTCCGAGTCGCCCTGCATCGACTGCAATATGTGCGCGGTGGCCTGCCCCACCGGCGCCATCGCGAAGGACGGGCATTTCGACTTCGGAAGCTGCATGACTCACAACTATCGGGAAAAGGTGGGCGGCTTCGTCGAATGGGTGCATACCCTGGCGGATTCGAAGAACCGTCACGATTATCGCCGGCGGGTCAGCGACACCGAAACGCTATCCTGGTGGCAGAGCCTGGGATACGAGGCCAACACCCATTGCGATTACTGCGTTGCGGTCTGCCCGGCGGGAGACGAGGCGGTCAGCTTCCTGGCCGACCGCAAGCCGCATTTCCGCGACGTGGTCGGGCCATTGCGCGAACGCGCCGAAACGGTGTTCGTGGTTCCCGGCTCGGATGCCGAGGCCCATGTCGCAGCGACCTATCCGCATAAGAAGATCCGGCACATCGGCAGCGGCCGCAGCCCGGCCTCGATCGCCAATCTGATGGCCATGCTGCCGCTGGTGTTCCAGCGCGGACGGTCGCAGGGCATTGCCGCCCGGTATCATTTCCGCTTCCACGGCAAGGAAACCATGGAGGCCACGGTGGACATCCGCGATCAGCGGATTTCCGTATCTCCCGGCCTGGAGGGGAAGGCCGATCTGGTGGTTCGTGCCGACAGCGAGGCCTGGCTGGGCTTTCTGCGGCATGAGCGCAAATTGCCCTGGGAACTGCTGCGGGGCCGTATCCGCCTGCGAGGCTCGCCCGCCAGACTCAAGGAATTCGGCCGCTGCTTCCCGGGGTGAAGACAAAAAGACGGGGAGGTATTACGGCGACAGTCTTAAGGAAGATGCCAAAGTCATTCTCAGTTCTTGCCTGCGCGTGGCGGCGAAGACGCATCTCAGCCGCCTGCCGGAATTTGAGAAAAAGACACTGTCACCGCAATCCAGTTTCAAAATTCCGGTGACAGTTTACTTTTCTCAAATCTTGAAGCGAGCCAAGTCTGTCGGCAGGCCTCTCGGCCTCACCGCAAACGCGGACCAAAGCCACGCCGCTGCTCGACCACACCATCCAGAGAATAAAAAACTATATCGACGTTTTGGGATTGCACAGAGGCGCGGCAATTATTCTAGTTATTTAAATAATTGAATCGGGCTTACTTTTAACAAAACCAATCATATCTCATTTTTTATTTCAGAAAATACGACACGCATCGTGATTTCGATCGAGTGGCGTCCATGATCGTCCTCCGCGAGACCGGGGCGCCATCCTGATAGCGACCGCGACCGGTCGTCCGGTTTCCGTCATCGCGGGTCGTCATCGCCCGGCGTCTCGACCTCGCGCCCCCATTCGTCGTCGGGAGGCGCCGACGGCGTCGGATCCGGCACGCCGACCGGGGCAAAGAGGCGGGGGAACAGGATTTCGCTTTCGCTGATCGGGAAGGCCAGCCGCCAGGGATCGAATTTACGCCCTCCATCCGACAGGAAGCCGCGATCGATCAGCGGGTCCAGCAGCCGGCGGGCCTGACGCTCCTGCACCCCCATCATCGCACTCGCGGCGGCTTTGGGAACGTCGCCGGTCGTCAGGGCGTGGGTCAGCACTGGAAGCACGCGGGCATCAAACCTTCCCCGCTCAGCCTCGACCGTCACGAAAGTCCGCATCCTGGCCATGAGGCCGGCAGGTTCCAACAGCGACGACATGAAGCGAACCTGATCCAGACAGGTTGCCACGAAGTAGTCGCAGAATTGAATGAGGCCGGAGTCCGAAAGCGTTCCCCGTCCATCGGATATGCCCCGCGGGGACCAGTCAGCGCGCGCAAGGGCGTCCCGATACCGGGTGACGGTGCGCGCCAGACCGCGGGCGACGGCCCAGATATCGCAGCCGACCCGCGCGCGCCTCAGGTAGGCGTGCGAATAGAGCCGCGCCACCCGGCCATTGCCATCCAGGAACGGATGGATCCAGACAAGCCGGTGATGCGCCGCAGCGGCCGCGAAGACAGCGTTCTCGAACCGGATCCTGCCTTGGGCATAGCCCTGGGAGAAATGTGCCATGAATCCTGGCACCGCCGCCGGTGAGACCGGCTCATGACGGCCGACCACCACGTCATGCTCCCGGTATTCGCCAGGAATGACTTTCAGCTTTTCCTTCGTCGCGGGGTGTTCGACGAAAAGCAGTTCTTCCGGCAGACGGACACAGAACTCCCGGTGAATCCCCCGCACCAAATCCTCGCCCAGCCCCAGATGATCCATCGCACCATGGTCGATCATGGTCTGGACCTCGATATGGGCCCGCGCCTCAAGCTGCAGATCCCTTTTCCCCGGGTCGGCGGAATAATCGTTTTTCATGGCGCGCTCGATATCGCGCGGCAGGGTGTCATGCCCCTCGATCAGATTGCTGTAATAGCAATTCATGGAGCGCACCATGTCGCCGACAGCCGCCCGGACCGGCGGCACCAGCATCCCGGAAAGCCACCCGGCTTCGACCAGCAGCCTGGAGGATGCGTCACGATCCAGCCGCTCCACAGGGGGCATCAGCGTCAGGGATGCAGACAGTTCAGATGGGGGCATGAGGTTCCATGACCGCTTTTATGACCGGTTCTTCAGCCGGTCGATACTGATCTTAAAATGTTTATATTACAATATATAGGCGGGAGAGATGAGCGATCATAAGGCCGATCAGATGACCGGTTCCATGACGGAATGATCAAGAGAAAACCCAAGGCCCTGGCAATCCTGGCCCTTCTCCGGGCCGGGGTTATCCCGGTGGCCCCATTGATGCTGCGACCAGATCGCGCGCGCGTCCAGCTCGGCTGAGAAAAGCCGCAAATCGAATCGCGCCCGATCGGCCGGCAACCGGCGAGGCCGCAATCGGCTCCCTTTCTTTCTGCGGTCCGTTGCCAATATCCCCGTATCGCGGCGGAGTCCGTTGACCGCTTGGCGCCCACTATGG
Source organism: Telmatospirillum sp. (assembly GCA_009712185.1). Taxonomy (GTDB): domain Bacteria; phylum Pseudomonadota; class Alphaproteobacteria; order Rhodospirillales; family Magnetospirillaceae; genus Telmatospirillum. The sequence goes on from WASQ01000138.1 coordinate 30,329, forward strand.
GCGTTCCCGGGGGCCAGCACCGATTCCCGACTGCCGACATTCCCATGAGCACAAGGATGGGCCGCTCCTCACGCATTGCGGAAGTAGAGCGCGCAACCGAGACGTAAGTGGATGAGAGAGTCTAACGGATAGTTATTTTTCCACCCGCGGTTGTTTGTGCGGCAATTCTAGCTGTTTGTTGTTTTGTTTTCTTTTTATTACAGTACTATAAGTCGCTATCTTATGCAATCTATCCCAATAATATTGTCTGAATTGCACATGATCTTCGTATTGATCTGGCAATATTTCATGCGCCCACAGTTTTCCCACTATGGATGCGATCCAGTCAGCCGCCTGTATGTTTTGGTTGAGATAGCTCTCTACTTGGAATGGAGGGCTTACTAACCGTCTTGCCGGCTGATTGCCAAACATCGTTTTGGCAGCGCACTCTAATAGCTCCTTGCGGGCAGAATGTTCATCCACGACCAAAACAAAATTTTCGTTCTTCAAGGTGCAAAATTCATCGAGGCGGCGTATTGCAGCCGCGAATATTGTCGTATACAGGCCGTTCGAATGTCCGTCCTTTTGACAGAAAATCTTCTCTCGTCCATGATAAAATATGTGGCCGCCAACCTTTGAAATTTGATTTATAAGGCGAAATCCTCCAGACCGCAGATTTTGGTACCTAGCTATTGCCTTTGGGCGAAAAATATCAGTCCCCTTCTTCTCCCACTTTTGGGCTATAACCTTCGCCGCCATTATTTCTTGGATGAATAGAGCTTGTTTTAGCTGCAGAAAGGCGGTGGCAAAGGGGCGAATCGCTGGTTCTGGCAATATTATACCAGCAAGCCCAAAGACGGGGCTCTCATTGTACTTTTCGTGCCGCCGATGGAAATAGGGACCTATATGTCCGAATTCGTCAAGGTAAATAAAAAACATGTCGGAGACAGCGACCAGATAGCATTAGGCCATCTCCTATGGTAGCCCATGCTGCCGGATGTCTGCAATGATGGTATTTTGGCGTCAGGCTAAAAACACGGAAGCCCGCGCTATGAATGCGCGGGCCCCGGAATGAGCGCGGCGAAACCCGTACAATATGCCGCATCTCACGCACATATATAATCGCTTTCAGATCGCCTTGCAATGAATCTGCGCAATTTCGCAGGACCCTTGCGGTATGAGCATATGCTCATACCGCAAGGGTCCTGCAACTGTCAATCAAAATGATCGTTTGCGTTAACCCCACACGTTCAGCCGCCCCCCGCCCAAGCGCTCACCGCGCCGATCTGCACGCAGATGGCGATGGGCGCCATGATCTCAGAGCCACGAAGTCGGTTCAAGAAGGTGTTGGATCCCCTCGTGGAGTAGGTCGTGCCAACAAAAGTCTGGGAACATCGCATCAGATATGGCATCACCGAAAGCGCAGACAATGCCGCGCCCAGTCTCGACCAAGAAGGGCTTTTCCCATTTTGGGAAAAATGGGAAATCTGCGATGCCCCTGCCGCGGGGTTGTGAGGCTGCGCGCTCCCGCTCTATGCCCGCTTTGGGTGATGAGCGGCCGATCCCGATGCTCTCGGTTATGTCCGCAAGGTCGCATGCCGCGTCGGACAGCCGCCATTCCCCGCTCGGCCCATCGCAGTCACGGCGATATGTCCGGACGGAGGCATCTCCGAAGCGTCAAAATCGCGGTGGCGTGATCCTTACCGGATCACTGCCAGCCGCCGCATCTCGAAGCGCTCGAACCCCGCCGCCCGGGCCAGACGGTCGTAGCGGCGGTCCCCCAGGTCCGGGGCGAAGGCGGGGTCGTCCGCCGGCACGGCCAGGACCAGACAGTCCCCGTCGCCGTAAAGCCGGGTGTTGCGCAGGATGCCGGGCACGCCGCCCGACATGGAATGTCCCAGGCGCAACGCCAGACCGATGATCCGGGAGCGGCGCTGCTCCTCCTCCGACAGCAGGCTGCGCGCGCCGGCCGCGATCGGCAGGTCGCCGTCCCCCTCGTACCGGGCGTGAACGGCCAGGGCCAGGGCGGCGCGGTCCTGGTGTCCGAGGCCCATGAAGGGCAGGCGGAAGACCCGGAGGAAGGCCTGCTCCGCCCGATAGTCGGGATGTTCGTTCCAGAAGACGTCGCCCAGCAGACAGGCGGCATAGCGCAGACGGCCCTGCGCCGCCGTCTCGTTGGGGAACAGTTCGGCCATCCAGGCCAGCACCTCCTCGCCATGTTCGGGGAAGCGGCCGGCGGTCTGGGCCATGTCGAAACAGGAGGCGATCAGGGGATCCTGCCACTGCACCTCCGGCGGCAGGCGCTTGTAGAACTGCCCTTCCCGCATGCCATAGACCGAGAAGATCAGGCGCGACGGTTCGGCGAATTCGATGACTTTTTCGAGAAGAAGGGCGGCCACCGGAAGATGGGGAAGCCGCTTTTTGGAAAGCCCCGGCACCTTTTCCAGGGATTTCCGGCTCTGGCTCGCGATCAGCGGAATAAGCCGGAGACTTTCGGCGCGGTCGAGGCTGAAATTGTCGAGAACATGGAGGGGATGCCCGGTCTGCGCGAGGCAGAGCCGGGCCAGGGCCCGCCAGGCGCCACCCACCGCATAGAGGGGCCGCCCCTTGGTCCGGTGCCACCAGTCGATGCCGCGGAAATGACGCACGATCATCTCCTCCGCCACCGCCCGGACATTGCCCGATCCTTCCGACAGGCGCAGCACGCCGAGCGGCATGGTGGCATAGGGCCCGGCGAAGCGCCCCTCCTCCAGCGCGACCAGTTCGAGACTGCCGCCGCCCAGATCCGCCACCGTGCCCTCGGCCTCCGGGATTCCGCACAACACCCCAAGCGCCGCCAGATGAGCCTCCTCCTCGCCCGACAGCACCGTCACGGCAATGCCGCACCGCCGTTCGATGGCCTCAACGAAGGCCTGCCCGTCGTCGGCGTCACGGACGGCGGCGGTCGCCAGGATGTCGAGACTGTCCACCGCCATGGCCCGCGCCAGCCGCACGAAACGGCTGAGCACGGCCAGCGCCTCGGTCGCTCCCTGCTGGTTCAGGCGGTTGGTGCTGCCCAGTCCTTGCCCCAGGGCGCAGACGGCCTTCTCGTTGAACAGGGCCACCGGCGTCCGGGTCCGGCCGTCGTAAACGACAAGGCGGATCGAGTTCGAGCCGATATCGACGATGGCGACATGCTTATGGCCCGGAACCACCGACGGCGTTCCCTGGAGCGTGAGCGGATGGGACGGCGCGGTCATCACTCGATCCCGCCCTTCGCCAGAAGCCTCGACAGCGGCCGGTTGCGCTCCAGGGCGCTGCCCCGTCCCGACAGGCTGGGGTTGGTCATGAAATAGGTATGGGCGCTGAACGGTTTTTCCTCGGGCAACGGGCTGATCCGGATGTAATCGCCGTCAGGCCCCAGAACCCAGCTCTGCTGGTTGTCCTTCAGATTGGCGGCCATGATCTGCTCCAGGATCTGACGATGGACCGTCGGATTCTCGATGGGGACCAGGCTTTCCACCCGCCAGTCCATGTTGCGGGTCATCCAGTCCGCCGACGAAATGAAGATTTTCGCGTGCCGCGAGGGCAGCCGGTAGCCGTTGCCGAAGCAGACGATCCGACCGTGCTCCAGGAACCGGCCGACGATGCTCTTGACGCGGATGTTCTCCGACAGCCCCTGAACGCCGGGGCGCAGGCAGCAGATCCCCCGGATCACCAGATCGATCTGGACGCCCGCCTGGGATGCGCGGTAGAGCGCGTCGATCAGCTTGCCATCCACCAGCGAATTCATCTTGGCCCACAGCGACGCCGGCCGCCCGGCCCGCGCATGTTCGATCTCCGCCTTGATGCCGGCCAGCAGCCGGTCGCGCAGCAACAGCGGCGCGATGGCCAGCTTCTCCATCTTCTCCGGCTTGGCATAGCCGGTCATGAAGTTGAAGGTCCGGTTGGCGTCGCGGCACAGCGCCGGATCGGTGGTGAAGAAACTGAGGTCCGTGTAAACCTTCGCGGTGATCGGATGGTAGTTGCCGGTGCCGAAATGGACGTAGGACCGCAGGCCCCCGCCCTCCCGACGGACGACCAGGGAAATCTTGGCGTGGGTCTTGAGTTCGATGAAGCCATAGACGACCTGCGCCCCGGCCCGCTCCAGATCGCGGGCCCATCCGATGTTCGCCTCCTCGTCGAAACGGGCCTTGAGTTCGATCATCGCCGTGACCGACTTGCCCATCTCGGCCGCCTCCGCCAGGGCGCGGACAATCGGACTGTCCTTGCTGGTCCGGTACAGCGTCTGCTTGATCGCCACCACATTGGGATCGCGCGCCGCCTGCCGCAGGAACTGGACGACGACGTCGAAGCTTTCGAACGGATGGTGGACCAGGATGTCCTTCTTGCGGATCGCGGCGAAGCAATCGCCGCCGAAATCGCGGATCCGTTCGGGGAAGCGGGCGTTGTAGGGATGGAACAGCAGGTCGGGACGCTCATCGATGATGATCTGCTTGATGTCGACCGTGCCGATCAGCCCTTCCAGCGCGAAGACATCGGCCGTTTCAAGCTGCATGTCCTGCATGATCAGCGCCAGAAGATCCTCCGGCATGCTGGCATTGACGGTCAGCCGGATGCAATGGCCGCGCCGGCGCCGCTTCAACGCCGATTCGAAGACGCGGACCAGATCCTCGGCCTCCTCGTCGATTTCCATCTCGGAGTCGCGGATGACGCGGAACACCCCCACCCCGTCGGCGCGGAAGCCCGGGAACAGGCGGTCGAGGAACAGCCCCACCATATCCTCGATCGGCAGGAACCTGATTCCGTCGCCGGACAGGCGGACGAACCGCTGGATCTGATGCGGCAGCGGCAACAGGGCGCGCATCACCTCGCCATCCTCGTGCCGGGTGAGATGCAGCACCATGGCGAAGCCGAGGTTGGGAATGAAGGGGAACGGATGCGCCGGATCGACGGCAAGCGGCGTCAGGACCGGGAAGATATGTTCCATGAAATGGGTGTCGAGCCATTTCCGATCGGCCCGGGTCAGTTCGGAAATATCGATCACCGCGATGCCGGCGGCACGCAGATCCTCGCGCAGCCGGCGCCAGCAATCCTGCTGCTTGTTGAGCAGAAGGCCCGCGGCGCGATGAATGGCCGCCAGTTGCTGCGCCGGTGTCAGGCCGTCCTGGCTGGTGGTGTTGACACCGTTGGCCACCTGGCCTTTGAGGCCGGCGACGCGCACCATGTAGAATTCGTCCAGGTTCGCCGCCGAAATCGACAGGAAGCGGACCCGTTCCAGCAGCGGATGGTTGAGGTTGTCGGCCTCGTCGAGAACCCGGGTGTTGAAGGAGAGCCAGGACAACTCGCGGTTAATAAAGCGTTCCGTGGAATGGATGTCGATCGAAGGCACCGCCGGCGCGGGCTCGGGCGACGGTTCCGGCACCTCTGTCACATCGATCTCGCTCACCGCGCATCTCCCGTTCCGCTCATGGTCTCATCCGGATCTTTTATATATGCTTGCGCGGGCGATGTCATGGACAGGCCCGGTCGAAATCACGCAACCAGATCCGGGGGCCCCGATGAAGCACCTCTTTCTCCTGCGTCATGCGAAGTCGGATTGGGACGACAGGGCGCTGGACGATTTCGACCGCCCCTTGTCCCGCCGGGGACAGGCCGCCGTTTCGCTGCTGACCGCTTATTTCCGCAAGGAGGCGATCCGGCCGGACAGCATCGTCTGTTCACCGGCGCGCCGGACGCGGGAGACCCTGGCGCCATTGCTCGACCTGTTCGCCGACGTTCCCGTCCTTTTCGAAAAGCGGCTTTACGAGGCCGGCACGACAACCCTTGCCGGTCTGGTCGCCGATTTGCCGGAGCGGGCCGACAGCGTGCTGATCATCGGACACAATCCCGGATTGCAACGGCTGGCGCTGCTGCTGGCCGAAGCCGCCCCCCGGTCGCCGTCCCATGAAAGAATGGCCGCGAAATTCCCCACCGGGGCGCTGGCCGAACTGACCGCCGGCCCCGGCGGCTGGCGGGATCTCGGCGCCGGACAATGGCGCCTGACCGGATTCACCCGCCCCGTCGACCTCGGCGGCACCGACGATTGATTTGGCCGCGGCCTCAATGGCCGCCGGGGCTTGATGCCGGCCCCTGGCATCAAGCCCTTACTTATAATTTTACCCTCGCCGGGCGCAGGCCTCCACCTGCTTGGCCGCGGCCTCAATGGCCGCCGGGGCTTGATGCCGGCCCCTGGCATCAAGCCCTTACACCAGCCTGCGCTGATCGGAGCCGATCAGCACAGCCCTCAGGCTGCCTAAGCGGGTTTCTCCCAAACCCTTGGCTTCGCTCGCTATCCACTCGCGGGCCCGGGGTGGGCCAGCCAACCGGCGATGAGGAATCCTCAGCGCCGGTTGGTATTACTTATTTTTGCCCTGGCCGGGCGCACAGGCCCCCCTCGCCGGGGGAGGCGGAACGCGGCCGCGGTCAGCCGGCCACCGGACCGGGCGCTGTGGCCGCCGTCTGTTCCCAGGGCTCGGCATGGACGACGACGCGGCCGACCCCCGCGATCCGCTCCCGGATGCGCTGCTCGACCAGTTCCGTCGCATGATGGGCGACCCAGACCGGAAGGGCGGGATCGAACAGGCAATGCAGCGAGATATGCAGGCCGATATCGGCGTGGCGGATATGAACGCCATGGGCTTCACGCACATGGGTCACGGCCTCGGCGCAATCCAGGACCTCCCGCGCCAGACGCTCGAAGTCGTCGGGAGCCAGCGGCGTTCCGGTCAGTTCCGACGTGCGGCGGGGATCGATGTGGGTTTCCACCTGCACGTCGTCGCCCAGTTCGTCGCGGACCGCCTGTTCCAGTCCTGACGCCACCTCATGGGCGTCGAAGATGTTCATCTGCTCGTCCACCTCGACGTCGAAACTGACATGGCGCCGGCCCTCGACGGTATCGATGGCAATGGCATGAACCTGGACCCTTCGGCGCTGGGCGATCACATGAATGGTATCGACGATCGATTCGTCGTCCAGCGCCAGCGGCTCGGCCTTCACGAAGGCGTCGGCGCCGGCGATGCGGTCGTCGATCGCCGCGGCGACGGCGTCGCAGACATCCTGGACATTGGCGAGCGGCAGGGTGCGCGCGACCCGGATCAGAACCTCGACATGGGTGGTGGCGCCGGCCGGCCTTGCCCTGACCCGGTCGATCGAAACCACGCCCGGGACCCGGGCCGCGATCTCGGACACCTGGCTCGCGATGCCCTCGGGCGCCGAATCGATCAGGACGTCGACGGTCCGTTTTCCCATGCGATAGCCGACGTGCAGAACGAACAGCGCCACACCGATGGCGGCGATCGCGTCCCCCTTGGGAAAGCCGGCCGCGACACAGCCGAGGCCCACCAGGACCACCGCCGAGGACAGGATGTCGGAACTGAAATGAAGGGCGTCCGCCTCCAGCGCCTGGCTGCGCGTCGCCTTCGCCACCTTCATCAGGGCGCGCGACCGCCACAGGTCGATGGCGATGGACAGCAACACCACCGCGACGGCGTACCAGGTGGTTTCGACCTCGACCGTCCCGCTCATCAGCCGCAGGACCGCCTCGCGGACGATGAACAGCGATGTCACGAACAGCAGCATGGTCTCGGCCAGGGCCGAAATGCTCTCGATCTTGCCATGGCCGTAGGGATGACGCTCGTCGGCCGGCTGATCGCTGACCCGCACGGCCAGATAGGTGAGCCCCGCCGCGCCCAGGTCGAGCAGCGAATGGGCCGCCTCCGACAAAAGGCCCAGGCTGCCGGTCAGAAGCCCGGCGACCAGCTTGATCAGGGTCAGGGCGGCGCTGGCCCAGACGGACCCCAGCGCCGCCGACATCTTGTCCTGCGCGTGCTCTGTCATGGTCACCCCTCACCGGGATAAGAAATCGTCGCTGCCGTTCAGAACGTCGCGCGCCAGCGCAACGGTAATGTCGCGCCGATGGGCCAGCGCCGCCGCGTCGAGCGCCGCCACCAGCGCGCGGGCGGCATCGAAGGTCCGTTCCATGCGCGGCAGCAGGAAGGCCAGAACGTCCGGGCCGACGCGCAACTGGCGGTCGGCGAACAGCTTGACCAGCAGGGCTTCCAGCAGATCGTCACCGGGCGGCAGGATCTCCGCAACCGGGATCGAGGACAGCCGGGACCTGAGATCGGGAAGCCCGATGGCCCAGCGGGCCGGCGCATCCCGGCCGGTCAGCAGAAAGGACCGGCCGCTTTCGCGCAACTGGTTGAACAGATGGAAACAGGCGGCCTCGTCGACGCCCCGGTCGGCGTCCTCCAGCACCACCGCCGGATGGGCGGCCAGCGCCGGCACGTCATCGACGCGAAGCGCGCCACCCGGCAGGATGACGGCGCCGCTCAACTCGGCAAACATATGGGCCAGATGGCTTTTCCCCGACCCGGCGGGGCCGAACAGCCCCAGCGCGAACGCCGGCCAGGCCGGCCAGCGCATGACCCAGCCGTGGGCCTGGTCATTGTTGTCGGCGACCATGAAGTCGACGGCCGCGAATCCCGGCTGATGGCCGAAATCCAGGGCGAACTGCGCCGGTCCGCTCATCAGGCCGCTCCGCCGCCATCGGCGTCGCCGCGGTAGAGCGAACTTGCGAGATAACGCGACAACGCAAATCTCGTCAGCACGCCGATCACCGCCGTGACCGGCAGGGCGAGAAGAATCCCCAGGAAGCCGAACAGCGCCCCCCCGGCCAGCAGCGCGAAGATCACCCAGACCGGATGCAGTCCGATCTTTTCGCCGACCAGCTTCGGGGCCAGGACATAGCCTTCCAGCAAATTGCCGGCCAGGAACACGCCACTCACCATCCCCGGCAGCGTCCAGTCGGGCGACTGCGCCAGGGACAGACCCATGCTGACCAGAAATCCGGAAATGCATCCGAGATAGGGAATGAACGAGCCCAGGCCGGCGGCGAAACCAACCACAAGGCCGAGATCGAGACCGACCGCCGTCAGGCCGACGCCGTAGAACGCCCCCAGCGTGACGCACACCAGCGCCTGACCGCGCACGAATCCGGCCAGCGTCATGTCGATCTGGTGCAACTGCTCGCGGATGGTGACCGCATGGGCGCGCGGCAGCCAGTTGTCGAACCGCCGCGTGATGCCCTGCCAGTCGCGCAGCAGATAGAAGGTCACGACCGGCGTGATGAACACCAGCGACAGCACATTGACGACGACCAGGGAGCCGGTCACCAGACGCGTGACGAAACCCGCCAGCCAGGAGGCCGCGGTTCCGGCATATTCGCCGCCGGCGGCGCGGATCTGTTCCAGGTCCTTGGCCGACAGATGCGCCTTGGCGCTGCGCCACAGGGGATCGGCCCGGCGGAAAAGCTGATGGACATAGTCGGGCACCCGGACAGCGAATTCCGCGACCTGTTGTTCAATCAACGGCACCAGCAGCAGGCCCGCCGTCACCATCACCAGGAAGAAGGCGATGGTGATCACCACGGTGGCCGCCGATCGCGACAGACCCGCGCGCTCCAGCCGGTGGGCCAGCGGGTCCAGCAGATAGGCGATGGCCATGCCGGCGACAAAGGGCAGCAGAATGCCGCGCAGCAGAAAAAGCAGCAGCACGAAAACCGCGAATCCCGCCAGCCAGAACCGGAGTTTGTTGTCCCGCGTCGCCGGCATCGCTCAGTCCCTCCGGCCGCGCGGCGTCCAGGCCGCCGGCCACCAGGCGATCACATAGGCAATGCCCGACAGAACAGTCGTCACCGCCACGATCACCGACAGCGGCGGCACCAGCGCGACGGAAAACCATCCCATGCCGTGATGGCCGATGGCGACGGCCGCCAGAAGGATCTGGAACAGGGTGTTCACCTTGCTGATCAAAAGCGGAATGACCTGGGTCTGATGGCCGGCCAGCGTCATGCCGGTCGCACAGCACACGAGGAAAACATCACGCACCACCACCAGCCCCACCAGCCATTCCCCCAATAATCCAATGAACCCAAGCGAACAATAAACTCCGACGAGCATCACCTTGTCCGCCAGGGCGTCAAGGTAACTGCCCAGGGCGGATTGCGCGTGCGCGACCCGGGCCAACGCCCCGTCCAGGGCGTCCGTGATGCCGGCACCGACAAAAAGCCAGAAGGCAGGCGCCAGATTGAGACCCGCGATCAGCCAGACCAGGGCAGGCACGGACAGCAGCCGCGCCAGCGTGATGGCGTTGGGAAGATACTGAAACGCCCTCACCTTGCTCCGGAACCGGATTTGGTCGCCGCTGTTTGCAAAATCCAATGGTCGCCTGCCCAGGTCAGCGCAAGGCCGTTCTGCGCGAAGACGGTTTCAAGCTGTGCCTGCTCCCCGACATAGTGCAGCACCAGGGAGGCTTCCGCCCGGGACAGGGCCGCCACCTCATAACTGCGGACCGGGGTCGAGCGTGTCAGCCGCTCGCGCAGCG
>WASQ01000086.1 GCA_009712185.1 Telmatospirillum sp.
CAGCGAAAAAGCCTCCGCTTTTTCGTGCTCAGGCGCCGCTCGGGCTTATCTGCACAAGCGAAAAAGCCTCTGCTTTTTCGTGCTCAGACGCCGCCCGGGTTTAAGGGTGTTGACCTGCGTCGTGACCCGTTCGTTTGTGTCAAGGCTCGGCCTCAGGGCCGCATCGGGGCTGCGCTGACCGGTTCCGGCCGGCGTCCCAGGCAACCTCGCGGCACGGCGATATCGGACGCCCGGACGCCCAAACGGCGGTTCAGCGTCTCCGACGGGTTCTCCTTGAACAGCCGCCTGTAATCGATGGCGAACTGACTCAAATGCCAGAAGCCCCATTGCATCGCCGCATCCGTCACGGTCTTCTGCTGCGAATAGGGGCTGATCAGTTCCCGGCGCACGGCGTTCAGGCGGATAATCTTCAGCCAGGCATTCGGCCCGATTCCAAGCGTCTGACGAAAGGCATTCTGCAAGGTCCGGCGGCTGACCTTGAGGGCGTTGCATAAGTCCAGCACCGTGACCGGCTCGGATTGTTGTTCGAACGGATAATTCCGCGCCTTCCTGATCAATGCCTCGTAACCGATCCGGCTGGCCGCCTTGTCCTCCGCGACAGGATGGGCATCTTCCAGCATCGAGACCATGCTGGTCATGAGATTGTGACTGATGACCTTCCCGACCTGCGGGTGATGCCGCTGGTCCGGCTCGCATTGTCCGTACCAGGCCAGCGTTTGCTGAATATATCGGGAAATGTCCTCCCTTTTCCTTGACTGGACCGTGAGAGCCGACGTGCCCGACAACATTTCGAACATTCTTTCCGAATTCTGGAACATGCTCGCATGCTTTTCGAGAGCGCCATGGGAAAGGACGACGCCGTGAATATAGTATTCGTTCGGCGTGCTCAGCTCGAACTCCTTGCCCCCGGGGCAGACGGCGATTTCCCGCGCACCGATCGTCTTCCTGCCGATCGATCCGGTTTCTCCCGAGGCTCCGGGTATGCCGAACCAGAACGCTCCCGGCCACACCATGCAGGACTGCCGCAAGGACAGACTGGTGTATTCGCGATAGAATTGTATCCCGTCGAATAGAATTTCCGTCAGCTCGCCTCGAAACCGGCCCGACTCCAGCTGATCGTATAGCTGCTGCCAAGCCGTGAGCGAGCAGGCCTGCTCGTAAGCATCGCTGGTGTGGCGCTGCATATAGTTGCGGTCGATCACAACGGGGCTGAGGTCGCAGTCCGTCGGGATGTTCTCCGTCTGGAGATGGTGCAGGTCAGGTTTTATTTTCTTCAACATACCTTCCTCCTCCAGAAAGTATTTGTATGTCTAGAAACTGATTTCACCAAAGTCCCGCTGTCTTCGCTGACCCCCCGGACGCGGGAGCCGGACGTCCGCCTGCGGATCGGGGATTCCCGCTTCGCGGACCTGGCACCCCTTTGCCGCCGGCCACCCCGGCATCGCAGGCGGGCCGGCGCGCCGTTTCCGCGTCGCGGGGCACAAGGTCGAAGTCTGATGCGTTCATTGCGTTGCCTCCCCCTGATGGCGGATCCGGTACCGGCTGCCGCGCTTGCGCAGTTTGCCCGTCTTGACCAGTCTGTCCAGGACCTGACGGCTTGCGGCAAGGCCGGTGTGCAGATGGGCGGCCATCTCACCGATGGTGGCTCCCTGCGGGGACTGCTCCAGAAGGGTCAGAACAAGGTTTTCCGGGGGCTGCGCGTCATCCTGCGGCGCGCCGGGAACCGCAGGGGCGCTCGCCGTGTCCTCTTCCTTGCCGCTTTCGCTTTCGCGCGCCGCGAGGGACGCGTCCGGGGTATCGGTCGCGGCGGCGGGTCCGGCATCCGCCCCGGCATCGGCCCCGGCATCGGCCCCGGTGTCCGGGGATGGCGGAGCAGACGGCCCGGCCCCCCCGCCGTCCGGAGCGCCGGCCTTATCCGTCGGCGGCGCGGACGGTTGCGCCGCTGACGCCCGGACGCGCATCCCGCTCAGCCCCAGCACCAGCCTTTCGGTATCGGCATCGGGACGGCCGATGATCGCGCGGCTGACCACCGTGCCGATACGGCCCGCCGCGGCGGCCCCGGCGGCGACCGCCGCCCGGCAGGCCGCCAGGGCGCCTTCCACCACCACCGTCACCAGGCCCGGGACGAGCACGTCGTAATTGAGCAGGCGGACATTGGCGGATTTGAGCATGGCGTCCGCCGCTTCGATACCGGCGGTCAGCCCCAAGATCTCCACGAAACCCAGTGCGTTGATCACCGCTCGATCCTCTTTTTCAGGCGTGCTGGATGGGGGTGCGCGCGATATCCAGGACGGCGTCGGAAAAGGCGTTGCAGGCCGCCTTGCAGGCCGCCTGGCTGCCCGTGAGGAAAGCGGCCGAATAGTTGGTCTCGGAGGGCGGCGGGACATAAGCCGCCAGCCTCACGTCGGCCGATTTCAGCGCGGCATCGATCCCGAACGTCGCCTCGAGCGGCGGCGCCACCAGATAGGCGATGGGATCGCCGAGCTGGATGTTGGCCCCTTGCGAGAGGTAGGAGCCCGTGCGCGACACCAGATGCGCGAGGAAGGCAGTGTCTTCCTTGTCGTTGGCCCACTGGAATCCCTGCCCGGATTCGATGGTGGCCACCATGGCGTCGAGGCCCGCGCGCACCTCGGCCGGGTTCGGGCCGCCGAGGATGATCAGCACTTCGCCCGAAGTGGGCGACGGACTGTTCGAGGCCCCCGCATAGAGCGAGCGGCCATAGACGACGTCGACCATCGCCTGCTTCGTCGCCTCGTCGGCGGCGATATAGGCCACGTCGTCGGAGTCCGCCGTGATCAGCCCCAGGCTGCGGATTTGTGGCGCCAGCTTCAGTTCGCGCAAGAGGTTCTCATGCACATTGGCGATCACCCTCATCGCGGTGACGCTCGGTCGAATGAAATCCAATGCAGGCATCGTTCTAACCCTCCATGGCGGAGAAAGTCTGACAGGCGGTACCCTTGCCCTCTGCCGGATTTTCTCGCCAATTCAAACAGTTGGCGGGACATCTTGTCCTGACGCCCCGGGACCGGGCGGCCGGGGGGGGTCCCG
>WASQ01000068.1 GCA_009712185.1 Telmatospirillum sp.
TCTGTCTCCGGATCCCCCCGGTCCGGCCGCCGTCAGTCCGGATCGGCGGGATGCCCTGTCTGAATGCCGACCACCGCCGCCAGAGTCCGGTCGATATGCTCGCCGGTCAAGGTACAGGCCAGATCCGCGTCGCGCGCCAGTGCGGCTTCCATGATGCCGTGATGTTCGGCGTGAACGTCACGGCCGAGACCGCGATTGACCAGACTGAAGCGGCGATAACGCTCGGACTGGTGGTAGAGGATCCCCCGGAAGTGATGCAGCCAGCGCGACCCGCAACCGGCGATCAGGGCTTCGTGAAAGGCACGGTTGCGGTCCTCCCAGGCGTCGACCGAGGCGCGGTCCTTGCGATCCAGACGGTCCTCGGCAAGGCTCAGGCGATGGAAGGCGGCAACCACTCCGGCCTCCCAACCATCGTCGCCGGCTTCGATCGATTCGCGCAGCGCCAGGCATTCCAGCAGTTTGCGCATCCGCGTGATATCCTGGAAGTCCGCCATCGAGACCGGCGCAACCCGGAAGCCCCTCTGCCCCTCGGCGGTGACCAGGGCGTCCGACAGCAGCAGGGTCAGCGCCTCGCGCAGGGTACTGGCCCCTACTTCATACTGCGCGCGCAACTGCTCGATCCGGAGTTTGCTGCCGGGCGCCAGAACGCCATGAATGATGTCGCGCCGCAGAGTGTGATAGGCGAATTCGATCAGGGTCTTGGCCGAATGCCGGCCTTGCCCGCCCTCCTCATCCGGCGCAAGGGAAGATGCACCATCCATGTCTTTCGCCTCCTGGCGGCCTGCGCCCCCGCGCCCGGCGTCCGGGCCGCTGACCGGGGCCGGGGCCTGGGATTGGGATTGGGAATGAATACCGCCATCCTGTTGATCGGGGACCGCCGGCCGGCCATCTGTCAGGTCGGGGGTCGACCACGGCAGTTTATCGCGACGCGGCAAATTAGGCCATAATAAACGGTTATTTTCAAAATCACTGTTGATTTTCAAAATATCGATATTTCAATTGACAAGCAATCGGCGTAATTCCACAGTGCCTGCACCCCTGGAGAGAATCGTCGTCGACGCGGCGCATTTCCCGGGCGACGGACCTCTCTTACGCGCCGCGCGAACCGGCGCGCCCTAAGGACCGGTGTTCCGGGAACACTTCCCGCCCAATCCGCGTGACAGGAAGCCATAATGCATATGTCTCCCAGCGCTCCCGCCGAACGCCGTCTTCCCGTTCCGGACGCGGGCCGGCGCCTTCGGGCCGCGGGCGGAGACGGGCTTTCCCGGCGCCCCCCGATCGCGACGGCCGCGCTCAATCCGGCGACCGGGGGCGGTGACGACATCCGCCACAGTTTGCCCGCCTGGGACGACCTGCGGACAAGATTGCGATTCTCCCTCCGCGACGGCCGGATCTGGCTCGATGACCAGAGGATGCTGCTGATCCATTTGTCGTCCCTGGCATCGCTGCGACGCGAAATGATCAATCTGCTGGGCATCGACCGCGCACGGGGCCTGCTGATGCGGATGGGGCATGAATCGGGAACCCGCGACGCCGCGATCGCCCGCAAAGTCCGCCCGGGGGCCAGCTATTTCGACATTCTGGCGGTCGGTCCGCAGCTTCACGCGCTGGAAGGGATCGTCGCGGTGGATCCGGGCCGGATCGAGGTCGACGTCGAACGCGGACATTTCTATGGAGAATTCATCTGGCGCGATTCGTCCGAGGCGGACTGCCATTTGCAGTCCTTCGGCCAGAGCGCGGATCCTGTCTGCTGGATGCAGCTTGGCTATGCCATGGGATACACCAGCGCTTTCATGGGACGCCCGATCATTTATCGCGAGGTTCAGTGCCGCGCCATGGGTCATGCCGTATGCAGGATTGTCGGCAAACCGGCCGAGGAATGGCCGGATCCGGAACGGGAGATGCGGCATCTGCAACCGGTCGCCGCGGACGACGGGGCGGCGGTCGCCGCCGCGCCGGCGGCACCACCGGCCCGCATGCCGGAACCCGAAGCCCCGTCGCAGGTGGACCGGCTGGTCGGCACATCCTCCGGTTTCACCCAGACCTGTGCCCTGATCCGCAAAGTCGCGTCGACAAACGCGACGGTGCTGTTCCTGGGAGAAACCGGGGTGGGCAAGGAGCGCTTCGCCCGCGCCCTGCATCAGTTGTCCGGCCGGGCCGGCTCCGCGTTCGTCGCCGTCAACTGCGCCGCCATTCCCGACACCCTGATCGAGGCGGAACTGTTCGGTGTCGAAAAAGGGGCCTACACCGGCGCATTGCAATCCCGGCCCGGGCGGTTTGAAAGGGCGGACGGCGGGACCCTGTTCCTGGACGAGATCGGCACCCTCAATCCGATGGCGCAAAGCAAGCTGTTGCGGGTCCTGCAGGAACGCGAGGTGGAGCGGGTCGGCGATGTCCGCAGCCGTCGGGTCGATGTCCGCGTCATCGCCGCGACCAATGTCAATCTTCAACAGGCGGTACGGGCCGGCGATTTCAGAGAGGATCTGTTTTTCCGGTTAAACGTTTTTCCGGTCCGGATCCCCCCTCTCAGGGAACGGCGCGACGACATCCCCATGCTGATGGAGTATTTCCTGCGGCGCTTCGCCACCCAGCATGGGCGGCGTGTCGCCGGTTTCGCGGAACGGGCGGTCAGTGCCCTGTTCGACTATGACTTCCCGGGCAATGTCCGGGAATTGGAAAACATGGTCGAGCGCGCGGTCATCCTGGCCGGCGAGGACGATATTCTGGATGTCGGCCATCTGTTTCCCGACGATGGCGGCGCCACCCCGGCATTGCTGGGAATCGATCGCCAGGGTCGCTGCAACCCGGGGACAGACGATGGCGGCGACCGGCAGGACGCTCCGGCAGGAATCGCCCATCTGATCGACCGGGCGCTTGACGACTGCACGCCGCTTGAGGAAATCGAAACCATGCTGATCCGGGCGGCGGTCGAACGGTCCGGCGGCAATTTGTCTCTGGCGGCGCGCAGCCTTGGCATGACGCGCCCGCAACTGGCCTACCGGTTCAGCAAGCTCGACGAGGACTGATCGCACCGGCCGGGACGTTACCGGAGCCCCCCCGCCCGCCTTGGGCGAGGACGGGCGGGGACGGGCCGGTCAACTGGCGATCGGTCATCCTCATCTGCGATTGGTGCCGGCTATTGAGGACTCTCCGGCTGGCAAAGCGCGACGCCCCTCTTTGCCCCTTCCCCTTTGCCGGGCATCGGCAAAAACGATTGCCAAAGGTGACGCCGGCAGGATGAATACCCGATCCCCATCGGCCATAGCTGTCGGCGACGCCCTCCGCTTCCGCCATGGAGACCGGCAGCGCAGTCGCGCGAACCAGGAAGCCAGCCACGAAAAGGAGTCCCCCCATGGCCGCCTCATCCGCCCCCAGTTTGCCGATATTTCAGATCGATGCCTTTACCGACCGCCTGTTCGCCGGCAATCCCGCGGCTGTGTGCCCGCTGACCGAATGGTTGCCCGATCCCGTCCTCCAGGCGATCGCGCTTGAGAACAACCTGTCCGAAACCGCCTTCCTGGTGCGGCGGGGCGAAGACTACGAATTGCGATGGTTCACGCCGGCCGTCGAGGTCGATCTGTGCGGCCACGCGACCCTGGCATCGGCCCATTTGATTCTGGATATCCTGGAACCCGGACGCGACCGCGTCGCTTTCCGGACCCGCAAGGCGGGCATTCTGACCGTCGAGCGCCAGGACGGCTGGCTGGCCATGGACTTCCCCGCCCGCCCCCCTCATCCGGTTCCCGCGCCCGCGGAACTGGCCCAGGCGCTGGGCGCAACCCCGCGGGAAACCCTGATGGCGCGCGATCTGCTGGCTGTCTTCGACAATGCGCGTCAAGTCGCCGATCTGACTCCGGATTTCGCGGCCATCGCCCGGCTGGACTCGTGGGCGGTGATCGTCACCGCCCCCGGAGACCGCGGCTCTGGCGAAAGCGCGGACGGGGTCGACTTCGTGTCCCGCTTCTTCGCCCCGGCCAAGGGTGTTCCAGAGGATCCGGTGACCGGATCCGCCCATTGCACGCTGGTTCCCTTCTGGGCCGGCCGGCTTGGCCGGAACGATCTCGTCGCCCGGCAGGTCTCGGCCCGGGGCGGTTTACTGCGCTGCCGGCTCTCCGGTGACAGGGTCACTCTTTGCGGGCAGGCCGTCCTTTATCTGGAAGGACGGATCGCCCTTCCCCGGCACCCCTGACCCCGGATCTTCACGCTCCCCGTCCGTCGCCCTTGATCCCCGGCGACAGCATTCCCAAGTGGCAGGAACGCGCGGGGAGCGCGAAACCGGATAACAAGGGAGGACAGGGATGGGCGGCCTTGATGACATCGAGATCCGGACGATCGATGGCGACTGGATCACATTCGGACATTGGGCCGGCGCCGTCCGGCTGGTGGTCAATGTTGCCAGCAAATGCGGATTTACGCCCCAATACCGTGGTCTTGAGGCGCTTTACCGGACATTTCACGACCAGGGATTCGTCATTCTGGGGTTCCCCTGCGATCAGTTCGGACATCAGGAGCCGGGTACCGATGCCGAGATCCGGACGTTCTGTCAGACCACCTATGACGTCAGCTTTCCGATGTTTTCGAAGATCGACGTCAATGGACCGGACACCCATCCCCTTTATCGCCGCCTGAAGGAGGCGGCGCCCGGCCTGCTGGGAACCGGCGCCATCAAATGGAACTTCACCAAATTCCTGATCGACCGCGACGGGACGGTGCTGCGCCGGTTCGCCCCCACGGATTCTCCTGAGGCGATCGCGCCGGAGATCGAAGCGCTGATGGCCCGCTGACGCGCCGGCAACGGGTCAGCGACCGGGTTTAGCCCCGACTTTCGTTGCAGGAAAATTTAACATTAGAAAATAGTTATAAAAATAAAAGTATATAATTATTATAAAATATATGGGATTTGTTAGGAGGCCGCTCACCCTGGGCCATCCCGAAGGAGACCGTCCCTTGACCAACCCCTCCCGTTCCGGCCTGCCCGTCCTTGATCTCGGCGACTTCCTGAGCCCCGGCGCCGCGCGACGCCGTTTCGTCGACAGCCTGCGCGGGACCGCCCATGACATCGGATTTTTCTATCTGGTCGGACATGGCGTTCCGGAATCGCTGATCGCCGAAGGCTTTGCCCAGTCACGCCGGTTTTTCGATCGGCCGGACAGCGAAAAGCAGGCGATCGCCATGGTTAATTCACCCCATTTCCGCGGATATACGGCGCCGGGCCACGAATATACGCGGGGAGCGCCGGACTGGCGCGAGGAGCTGGACATCGGACTGGAGGCCCCGGCCCTGCCACGCGCCCCCGATGCACCGGCCTGGACGCGGTTGCAGGGCCCGAACCAATGGCCGGCCGGCGTGCCCGAATTGCGTCCCGCGCTGCTCTCCTGGCAGGCCGAGGCGATCCGCGTCACCAGCACCCTGCTGCGCGCCTTTTCCCTGGCGCTGGGACAGGCCGAGGACAGCTTTCAGCCCCTTCTGGACGGCGTCTCCAACCAGCTTCTGAAAACCATTCATTATCCCGGCCGGGACCGGACCGGGAGCGATCAGGGATGCGGACCGCACAAGGACGGCGGGTTCCTGACGCTGCTGCGCCAGCATGAGATCGGCGGTCTCCAGGTTGAAACGCAGCAGGGATGGATCGATGTCCCGCCGCTGGACGGCACCTTCGTTATCAATATCGGCGAGCTGCTGGAACTGGCGACGGACGGCTATCTGAGGGCCACCATGCATCGTGTGCAGGCTCCGCCCGCCGGCATCGGACGCCAGTCCATCGCCTTTTTCCTGGGGGCCCGGCCGGACAGGACCGTCCCCCGTCTGACGTTGCCTCCCGCGCTGGCGGCCCGCGCCAGGGGCGCGGCCATCGATCCCGACAATCCGCTGTTCCGCGACGTCGGCGCCAACATTCTGAAAGGCCGGCTCCGGTCCCACCCGGATGTTGCGAGACGTCATTACGCGGATCTGCTGGAACAGATCCCACCCTGAAGGCCCGTCCGGCCCCGGTCTTGACAGAACGATGATGGCTGGGGTCTGCTGGCACGCGTCCGTCGCCCGCGGTCCGGATGGTCCGGCCGGGAAGACGGCGGACCTTCTGCCGAGGACGACCATGCGCTGTCTCGCGCCCCTCCTTGCCGCAGCGATCTGCTGCGTGTCCCTCCCCGCCCTTGCTCAAGAAGCCCCTTTCGGCCTCAGATGGGGCGCCACTATCGAGGAACTGAAAATCCGCGGCGTCACCGGCGATGTCGTCCTGGACGACGGCTCCATCCGGACGGTTCAGGCCCGCTCCGTGAGCGGGGCGCCGGCCGATACCGGATCGGTCCGTCTGATCGTGCATCGCCAATATGGCCTCCAGCGTATTGTCTGGCAGTCACGCGACCTGTCCGACGACCCGTCGGGCAACAAAGCGCTGACCGCCTATCAGAAACTGAAGGCCTCAATGACCGATCTCTATGGCCCCACAAAAAGCGCCGAGGAGGAACTGCCCTCGGGACTGGCGGCCGTTCCTGCCGGATTTTTCCTCTGTCTCGCCGAGGATGGATGCGCCGCCATTGTCTCCGTCTGGCGGACGGCCGATGTCGACGTCCGCGTCCGGCTGGTGGGCACAACCACCGGGACCGGCTGGCTGGAGGCGATCTATCTGGGCCCCGACTGGTCGGATGTGACCCAGGACATGAAACGCCGCGGCGCCCGGTGATCCCTTTGCATGACGCGGCGCCGCCCGCCACGGGCGGCGGGATGCAGAAAAAAATGAACAACAGTTCAGAAATCGACCCGGAAACGACGAAAGCCCGTCACCGCCAATAAATGAACACTCCGCCTGCGATATCTATAGCTGTTTCCGGCATTCATTTTTTCGATCATAGTATCGATTAAAAGCCGATTCCCTGGACAGACCTCAACCATCTCTTGCCATCCCCCTATTTTTCATAATAGCGTGTGGCATCTTGACAGCGCTATCCGTCAATGTCCTGGAACCATCATGTTGTCGGAGACAAATTTTTCCAAAAACCGGACCATAGCGCTCCTGGCTTGCGGCGTTCTGATTGTCAATCTCGTCGTCGGAGGATTGGCAACCCTTGGATTGAGGCAAAATCTCAATCAAAAGGAAGAGGACATCGCTGTCACGTCGACAAATCTCTCGCAAATTCTTGAGCAGGATATCGAGGACAGCATCGACAAGATTGATCTGACCTTGCGATCCGTTGTCGATGAATATAAGCGCGAGCATGACAATCAGACATTTAACTGGCGATCGCTCAACGATTATACGTTTGTCCTGATGGCCCGCCAGCCGAAGCTCGATTTTCTTCGGGTTTCGGATGAGCATGGCACGATCTTTCTCGGCCCCGACGACAGCCCGGGCGGGGAAACCGGCATGACCGACCGCGATCTTTTGTATCGCCTGCGCGAGGACCCGACCATCGGCATGCTGATCGCGAAGCCGT
Organism: Telmatospirillum sp.; assembly: GCA_009712185.1. Lineage (GTDB taxonomy): Bacteria > Pseudomonadota > Alphaproteobacteria > Rhodospirillales > Magnetospirillaceae > Telmatospirillum. The sequence goes on from WASQ01000068.1 coordinate 7,434, forward strand.
TCATCGATCAGATCCACGGCCAGAAGATGCTGATGTTCGCGCGTCGTCTCGATGAAACGGACGGATCGTTCGGCGGCATTGTGCTGGCGGGGATCGCTCTCGACAGAATTACCCAGGTCTTCTCGCGTCTCGACATCGGCCGCAACGGGGCCGTGCCCTTGCGCGATCTCGATCTCGGCCTGATCGCGAGCTATCCCGAGGCGGCCACCGTGACCCGGGATCAGACTCTGGCGTCTCAGCTCGCGGAATTCCGCAAGCGGATCAACTCCGGCGACCAGTCGGGACTTTTCCGGGTCGCCACCGCGGACAGAGCGGAAGAGAGGACCATCGCCTTCCGCCGCATCGGGCTTTATCCGCTGTTCGTGATGATCAGCCTCAGTACCGAGGATTATCTGGCCGACTGGCGGCGGGAGACCTTTGCCGTGTCCTGTTTCGGCATCCTGTTCATGGCGATCACCATCGGCGTCGCCTGGCAGTTTTTGCGAAGCTGGAGGCATCGGTGGGCGGCGTACCAGATGCTGAGGACCAGCGAGGAGCGACTGCGTCTGCTGACAGAGAACGCCACCGACACGATCGCGCGCTATGACATGCACGGGGTTCATCTCGACGTGTCGACCTCGGTCTCCCGCCTGTTGGGATACCGCGAGGACGAGCTTCTCGGCCGCTCGATCGACGAACTGATTCATCCGGCCGACCGTGACGCCCTGAGGGAGGCCCGGACGTCGCTGGTCGCCAGCGGGAAACCGCTGAGCCTGTCGCACCGATACCGGCATAAGAAGGGCCATTACATCTGGATCGAAAGCAACATCCAGGCGATCCGCAACGAGAAGGATCAGGTCGTAGAGTTCGTCTCGGTCAGCCGCGACATCACGGAGAGGAAACAGGCCGACGCCCGGATCGAATTCCTGGCCCACCACGACCCGCTGACCAATCTGCCGAACCGGCTTCTGGGCAAGGACCGGCTGGAACAGGCCATGAGCCGGGCCGACCGGACGAAATCCACCGCCGCCCTTCTGTTCCTCGATCTTGATCAGTTCAAAAAAGTCAATGACTCCCTGGGACATTCGGTGGGGGACGCCCTTTTGCAGGCGGTGTCGACGCGGCTGCAGGGCTGTCTCAGGGAAAGCGACACCTTGAGCCGGCAGGGCGGAGACGAGTTCCTGATCCTGCTGGAGGAGTTGCGCGACGGAGAGGCCGCGGCCCGGGTGGCGGAGGCGGTATTGGTGGCTCTTTCCCAGCCATTCTTCCTTGAGGAGCAGGAGCTTTACATCTCGGGATCGATCGGAATCGCCGTCTACCCCGACGACGGAAGCGATTTCGATACGCTGCTGAAAAAGGCCGACACGGCCATGTACCACGCGAAAGATGTGGGGCGGAACGCGTTCCGCTTTTTCACCGATCAGATGAATGTGGACACGACCGAATATCTCAATCTGCGCAACGGACTGCGCCGGGGGCTGGAACGCGGCGAGTTCATTCTTCATTACCAGCCGCAGATCAGCCTCCTGACCGGCGCCACCGTCGGGGTGGAGGCGTTGTTGCGCTGGCAACATCCGGAGATGGGCCTCATTCCTCCCGCTCGCTTCATCCCGGTGGCGGAGGACAGCGGACTGATCGTGCAGCTCGGCGCCTGGGTTCTGAAGGAGGCGTGCCGGCAGGCGGCCCAATGGCACCGTATGGGATTTCAGGGGCTGATCGTGGCGGTCAATCTGTCGGCCGCGCAATTCAAACGCGGCGATCTTCTGAAAAATGTCGGCAGCGCCCTTGAGGATGCCGGCCTGCCGCCCGGTTATCTGGAACTGGAACTGACCGAATCGATCCTGATCAGCGACACGGCCAAGATCCTGTCCATGGTGGACCGGCTGAAGCAGATCGGCGTCAAGCTGTCGATCGACGACTTCGGCACCGGCTATTCCAGCCTCGCCTATCTGAAGCGATTCCATGTCGACAAGCTGAAGATCGACCAGTCCTTCGTGCGCGACATCACCTCGGACCCGAATGACGCGGCCATCGTCGGAGCCATCGTCCAGATGGCGCGCAGCCTGGGGCTCTCCACAATCGCCGAAGGCGTCGAAACGGAACAGGCCCTGACCGCCATCCACGCCCAGGGATGCGACGAGGCGCAAGGCTTCCTGTTCGCCAAGCCCCTGCCCGCTGCCGAAATCGAGAGCTTCCTGCGCGAACGCCCCCCTGTGGCCACCCCGCCGGTCCCGATCGAGCCCGCTCCCCGGTGAACGGGCTCGATCGAACGCGTGACATCGGTCTCACGGGGCGACCCCATCCTTGAACGACCACCAGCCCCGCGCGATCTGGTCACGGTCTATCAGCGTGGCCGTTTTCATTGTCGCCGGATCCGCAGCCGGAATCCCGCATAACCGGATAATGGCGCTCTTGTCCAATCCGGACATGCCAAGCGACACCGCCCTCCCATAGAGGGCTGAGGCAAGCCTGAGGCCTGGGAGAGGAAGGCCGGCGTCGCGCGCCAACTCAAGGATTCGCCCCAGATCCCGGTTCATCGCGGCGAGAGACCCGTCCGAAGAGAATCTCTCCTGCGTCATACGCTTTCCAAGCCTTTCGAGAATATGGCTGCTGGAAATGCCTCCGACGACAGCTTCCAGAACCGCGCTCGGATCGAGATGGAGACTCCGCGCAAGGACCACGCCCTCGGCCAAGGCGACAAGAGCTTGCCCCAGGATCAGTTGATGAACGGCCATTGCGCTCTGGCCGGCGCCAACGTCGCCAACATGGTTCAGCCGCCCGAGGCAGTTCAGAACAGGGGCAACCTGTCCAACAGCGTCGGCTGCCCCTCCGGCCATCATGGAGAGAGTGCCCGCAGCGGCCTCCCCTGGCCCACCCGAAACCGGCGCATCCACCAGAAAGGCGCCATATCGTCCGACATCCCGGGCAAGGGCGAGCGTCGCCACCAGCTCGGTGTTCCCCAGATCCACAACAACACATCCCGTGCGAAGGGTGGACAGAACGCCCGCATCGCCCCGCACGACGGAAAGAACCGCCGCCGTATCGCGAACGGAGATGAGGATATAGGATGCCATTCCACTAACCTCGGCCGGGGTATCAAGGATGGAGAGACCGGTGCCCGCAGCCTTCAGGCGCGCTTCAGTCGAACGCGACGTCCCCCAGACGTCGAAGCCCGCCGTTTTCAGAGTCGTTGCGATGGGCAACCCCATTCGCCCCAATCCGATGACCCCCACGGCCGTCGTCATCTCCGCCCCCCTTGTCTGATGCCCGACAAAACACACAACGCGATAATGGCCGCCGCAGCGCCGGCCGCAAAAACGGCCCGTGTTCCCGCCAGTTCCGCGAGAAGCCCCGCCAATGGCCCCGTAATACCGAAGGCAATGTCCTGGAACGCGCTGAATAGTCCGACCGCGAGTCCCTTGCTGCCGGACGGAAGTCGCCGCATTGCTTCAAGACCAAGGGCCGGGAACGCCAGCGCCAGCCCCATTCCGGTCAGGATGGCGCCAACAGCCGCGACTGCGGGGATCGGCGCCAGCCAGATGACCATCTGCCCGCCGCAATCCACGAGCAGAGACAGGGCGGCAATCGACCGGCCGCCGCCGCGATCGGGCAAATGCCCCCAAAGCAAACGGACGACAACCACACCAATCCCGAATCCCGTGAAGGCGGCCCCCGCTCCGCTCCAGCCTTCCGCCGCATAAGCGAGGGACAGGAAGGACGCAATGGTTCCAAATCCCATCATTTGCAGAGTAAGAACACTGCCATAGGGCAGGATGCGGCGGAGAACTGCTCTGGTCGCGATCGGATCAGCCGGCGCGATGCCGACATCCGGCAGGAAGAAAGCATAAAGACCAGCAGCGGCCGGAAGCATTGCGGAGATGATCCCAAGGACAACGAGGCCGGAGATCTCCTCTCTCATTTCCTGATAAATACCGAGCCCCAGCGGAGCGCCGATGGCGAGAGCCAGATACATTGCGATGCCGTTCCAGGACAGGACAGTCCCGGTATTGCCGGCACCGGCGCGGCCAATGCCCCAGGCAATGGCACCCGTCAAAATGAGACTCTCACCCAATCCAAGAATGGCCCGACCTGTCAGCAGCACCAAAAGACGACCAGGCCATGGAATGGAAAGAAGCGCCGCGGCGACATAAAAGGTGCCGGCGACAGCGCAGAGGACAAGACCACGCATTGTTGCCGTCCGCGGACCTTTCCGGTCAGCGAGCTGTCCGGCGTGGTGCCGTGTCAGTACGGTCACGAGCGATTGCAGACCGATCACCATACCGGCCAGCAGCGGCTCCGGGGACATCGTCGCCCGGACGAAAAGGGGCAGTACCGGCAAAGGCATGCCGATAATCATAAAACCGAGAAATATCAGAATATTGAGTGGGATCAGACGAAAGGCGACCCGCAGTCTCGATCTGTCATCCTGTCGGAAAAAGGGCATCTGCGATATCCGGCCTATCGATGCGACAACCCAAGGATGCTTGACGGCACCATATTTTTAAAACTAATAAGTGAAATCACACTAATCGGATTTCAGTATGTCCCGGCCCTTCGACATCGACCTTTTGATGAATTTTCTGGCCGTCGTCGATAGCGGGGGCTTCACGGCGGCCGCGCGCGAGACCAACTCGACGCAGGCGACCGTCAGCGCCAAGATCGCCCGTTTGGAACAACAGTCCGGTCAACGACTGCTTGAGAGAAACCGGAGAGGCCTCCTGCGCCGGACCCGGGAAGGCGAAGTGATTGAACAGATGGCCCGCGACATTCTGCGCCTGCAGCAAATGGCGCGACGCCGTCTCGAAGAGCTTCCTGTTTCTGGAACCGTGCGTATCGGTATGTCCGACGATTTCGCCACTGGCAGGCGGCTGACATCCCTTCTAGGGAAGTTTTCTGCGCGCTTCCCCCTCGCCTGTCTCGACGTCAGGATCGTGAACGGAGAGACATCGCTCAAGCTCTTGGACGACGGAAAGATCGATTTCGCCTTGTTTAAGACCGAAGGGATGTTTCCGACCGGTTCAACGGAGTTATGGCGGGAAAGACTGGTCTGGGTAGGCGGAACCGGTTTCGCATCCCTCATGGAGGAGGAGGAAATCAGGCTGATCACCTTTGATCCGCCCTGCTGTTACCGGAGCCGCGCCATCGACGCATTGAAGCGGGCCGGACGACGCTGGCGGATCGTCTATGTCAGTCCCAGTCTCGCCGGCGTTCACGCCGCACTGGCGGCAAATCTCGGTCTGACACTGTTGCCGGCATCGCTGGTGACGTCGGAAATCCGGTCTGTGGCGGGTTCAGAATTGCCGCCTGCGGGAATGGTCGGGTTCGGCTTCCTCAACCGTCCCAATCTTTCATGTCCGGCAGCGATCACGTTTGGCGACTTCCTTCAGAAAATGCACCCCCACCCCTTGTCCGGAAACCGGGTATTCGACAGCGATCCATCGCACCACGCGCCTTCGCCCCTTGAATAAAAATCGGAAACCGGATCAGCGTCCCGGGTCGCGCTCCATGAAGGCGGCGACGTCGGCCCTGGTCGGAGGCTGGGCGCCCTCACGCGTACAGTTGATGGCCGCCGCCGCCGCGGCCAGGGTGAGGGCGCGCGCCCAGACCGCGTCTCCCGCGCCGGCCAGGGCGGCAAGGCTGGCGACGCCGTTTTCCAGGAGGCCCGTCAGCAGGCCCGCCGAAAACGTGTCCCCGGCCCCGATGGTATCGGCAACGGGCACCGTCGGGGCCGGAACGGCCAGGGGCGGCCGGCCCGGCCGGAACAACAGGGCGCCGTCGGCTCCCCGCGTCACCACCACCGCGCGGACGCCGAGATCCAGCCAGCGCATGGCCGCCGTTTCCGGTCCGACACCGGGTTCCAGCAAGACCTGATCCTCGTCGCTGACCTTCAGAAGATCCATATGCCGGCACCACCCCCGGAACCGGTTCCGGTAGGCGTCCAGGTCATCGATCAGCGACGGCCGGACATTGGGATCGCAAACGACGATCCGGTCGCCGTGGTAGCGCCGGGCCAGCGCCAGAATGCAGGCCGCCGCCGGATCGGTCAGCAGCGCGACCGATCCGAACTGGAAGAACACCGTTTCCGGCGGCAATTCGGGCAGGGGGGCGGGCCGGTAGAGGCTGTCGGCGCTGCCCTGGCGGAAGAAGGCGTAACGGTTGCTGGCACCGGTGCGGACCGCGAAGGCCAGGGTCGTGGGGGCGTCGTGCGTCACGAGAAAACGCAGATCGACGCCGTTGGCCTCCAGATGCGCCTTGAGGCGCTGTCCGAACAGATCGCTGGAAAGCTGCGTCAGAAACCCCGTCTTCTGCCCCAGCCGGGCGGCGGCGAGCGCCGTGTTGAGCGGGGAACCGCCGAAATGGGCCTGAAAAAGCAGATCTCCGACGCTGGTGAAATCCATCACGGCCTCGCCGGCCACCGCAATCCTCATAACTCCCGGTCCCTTCTCATGGCCCCCGCCGTCTCGCTGCCGGCGCATCCCGCCTCGCCCGGCCAGGGCGGCGCGTTCCGTCCGGCAATGCCGTCGGCCTTGCGTTCCAGTACCAGGGCGGCGGTCGCGGTCAGCCGGCCCATACGCATCACCGCCGTCCAGGTCGCGCCGGGCGCCAGGATAGGAACACGGCCGGCCGCCCGTTCCTCAAGATACCCTTCTACCCCGGATGTCGCGGGCTCCACCAGAGCCAGACAATCCTGATCCGGGGTCCGGGACAGCCAGCGGATGGCGCGGGGACACTGGTCCGGCCGGTGCGCGATCCAGTCGGCGGTGCCGTCCGGGTGGATTTGCAGGCTGTGCGCCCAGCCCTGGGCGTCAGCGAGATAGTCGACCATGAACACCACCTCGGGATCGAACCGAAGTCCCGGTTCCAGCCGGTGATGAACGGACGGTTCGCGGGCGAGGGCCGCGATCAGATCCGGATAGCCGGCGGCCGGGGTCACATGGGACGGGATGCTGCGGCGGACACGGACGGCGTCCGGGGTGTAGGGCGCCGAATAGACCAGCCGGCCGCCGTCGACCGGACGGAAATTGGCGTGCCCCAGATACATGAAGGGCATGGGAGAGGCGGCCCGGTTCACAAGGGTCATCCCCACCTCGAACACGGTGGCGCTGCTTCGCAGAAGGACCCAGGGTTCGGCACGGTAATGCCCCCGGAACATCACCGCATGGTCGTAGCGACCGCCCACCCGGACCAGACTGTCCCCGGGCAGTTCCTCGATCTCGAGCCAGGCCTCGTCCATCGGCGCCGATGGAAACTCGCCGTGCAGAGGATGTGCGTCCTGCGGTCCCGGCGCCCCCATCGCCATCAGCCCGCAATGCACGAAGAACGCGCCGAAGGATTCCAGAAATCCGGGTTCCGCGGCCGGTTCCGTCACCATGCTCCGCATGGCGCAGGACCGGCCGTCCAACTCGAAGGACCAGACCTGCTGGCCCCGGAACGGCAACAGCACCAGGGTCGCGCGCCGCCCCTCGATCCGCAATCCCTCGACGCCGCTTTTGAAGCGGAAGGCGCGGACCGAAAGCCCCCGGGCTTTTACCAGATCCCGTTCGCCGGCAGGAAACATCGACCGGTCCAGAGTGATGCGCATCATCGCCCCGCCCTCCCCTTATGCCCGGGCCCTCTCCAGAATCTGATTGAGCAGAACCGCCCCCAGGATCGTGCCGCCCCGCACCACCTGCTGCCAGAACTCCGAGACATTCATCAGGGTCATCCCGTTGGCGATGCAGCCCAGGAACAGGACGCCCAGCAGCGTTCCCCAGATCCGCCCCTTGCCGCCCATCAGACTGGTCCCGCCGATGATCGACGAGGCGATCACATCCAGTTCCATCCCGGTCGCGGTGGTTCCCGTCCCCGATCCGATCTGCGAGGCGATCAGCACCCCGCTCAACGCCGTCAACAGGCCGGTGACGGCCAAAGTCATGGTCTTGACGAAAAACACGTCGATGCCCGAAAGCCGCGCGGCCTCAGCATTGCCGCCGACCGCATAGACGGCGCGTCCGAAATTGGTGCCGGTCATCAGAAGATGCATCACGGCGAACACCAGGACGAACACATAGACCGGGAACGGGATCCCCAGCAGGGTTCCGGCTCCGAGGAAGTCGAACCAGTCAGGGAAGGAGGTCAGGGGATAGCCGCCGGTGATCAGGTTGGCGAATCCCCGAAGCGCCGTGTAGAGGGCCAGCGTCACGATGAAGGTCGGGACATTGAAGGCCTGACGCATCTTGCCGGCGAACATGCCGGTCAGGACTCCGGCGCCCAGGGCGGCCGCCACTCCGACGATGACCGCCGCCACCTCGCCCAGGGGCGCGGCCAGCGCGCCGGAGAACCAGGCCACGATGCATCCCGACAGGGCAGCGCCGGCCCCGACCGACAGATCGATCTCGCCACAGATGATCACCGCCGTCATCCCGAAGGCGATGATTCCCAGCATCGAGATCGTCCGCAGCACATTGAGCAGATTGCCCCAGGTGGCGAAGCCGGGTGCCAGGAAGACCAGACTCAGGACCAGCGCCAACAGGATGCTTTCCATCGCATAGGCGGTCAGCCAGCCCCTGCCCCGGCGTTTGCGGCGGGGACGCCCGGATGGCCCGACGGCGATCCCGTTGGGGACAAGCCCGATGGGTCCCCCGGTTGGTCCCCCGGTTGGTCCGTTGGGTGCCATTAGGGATGTCCCTCCATGCAGATGCGGAAAAGCTGGGCCAGCGTCGTCTCCCCGGGCGCCACCTCCGCCACCCCACGGCCGTGGCGCAGCACCAGGATGCGGTCTGCGACGTCGAGAAGCTCCTCCGGCTCGCTCGACACGAAGATCGAGGACACGCCCCGCGAGGCCTCGGCCCACATGATTTCGAAAATCTGCTGTTTGGCCTGGATGTCGACACCACGGCTGGGTTCATCGAAGAACATCACCTTCGGGCCGGTATTGAGCCAGTTGCCGATGACCACTTTCTGCTGGTTTCCGCCCGACAGTGACGACACCGGCAGCAGCGGATCGGCCGCCTTGATCGCCAGATCGCGGATCTGGCGCGCCACATGCGGCCGTTCGCGCCGGCGGCTGGTCATCCCCCGGGGCGCGATCCGGCCAAGACTGGCAAGGCAGAGATTGTCATGAATAGAAAGCTGTTGGACCAGCCCGACCTCCTTGCGGTTTTCGGGCGTGTACCCCAATCCCAGCTCCTTCATGCGCCGGGGTGTCGGCCCCTGGACGGGAACGCCGTCGAGCACGATCGTCCCCCCGTCCAGAGGATCGGCGCCGAAGATGGCCCGCAGAACCTCTGTCCGGCCCGCCCCCAGCATGCCGGCGAATCCCAGGATTTCGCCCCGGTGCAGATCGAAGCTGATGTTTTCGAAGACGCCCCGGCGCGACAGCCCCCGGACCGACAGGACCGGATCGTCCGCGACCGCGCCGCGCCGCGCCGGGCGTCGGGCCTTGGCGACGTCGCCGAACATCATTTCGACGATGATCTCCGGGGTGGCGTCCGCCATCTCGATGGCGCCCACCAGATGGCCGTCGCGCAGCACGGTGCAGGTGTCGGCGATCTCGAACAGCTCGTTCAGCCGATGAGTGATGTAAAGGATCGTCACGCCGCGCGCCCGGAGGCGCCGCACCAGCGCGAACAGATGGTCCACCTCGCGGGCGGCCAGCGCCGACGTGGGTTCGTCCAGAAGCAGCACTGCGGGCTCGAAAGACATGGCCTTGACGATTTCGACCGTCTGTTGCTGCCCGACGCTGAGATCGGACACCGGCTGCCCGGGGTCGATGTCGCCGATGTCCATCTCCGTCAGCAGGCGGGCGGCATCGGCATGAACACGGGGCCAGTCGATCACGGAGACCGGTCCCAGCCGGCGCCTGGACAACCGGCCGAGGAAGATGTTTTCGGCCACCGAAAGGCCGGGAACCAGTGACAGTTCCTGGTGGACGGTGACAATGCCGGCCGCAAGCGCGTCGCGTGGACAGGTGAAGTGCGCCGGAACGCCGTTCAGCCTGAAATCACCGGCCGTCGGCAGAATGGCGCCGGCCAGTATTTTGATCAGCGTCGACTTCCCCGACCCGTTCTTTCCCATCAGGGCATGCACGCGACCGGAACCGAACCGATGGGTGAAATCGGCAAGAGCCCGGATCGGACCATAGGTCTTGGTGACGGCGCTGAACTCGACGGACCCCTGCATGACGGAGACGTCCCCTGGAGCGATGGGAAGGAACGGCAATGGGAAAAGACGGCGACAGGCGGCGGCCGCCGCCGGAACCCGGATCCGGGTTCCGGCGGGCGCAGTTCACCTCAGGGCTTTGGCCTGCTCCAGGAAAGCGTCGACCTTCGCCTTGTCGTCGCGGGACAGAGGCAGGGCCGGAACCCGCACATCCTTGTCGACAGGCTTGCCATCCAGCGCGGCAATCGCGGCCCTGACTGCCATCCTCCCGATCTCGACCGGAGCCTGGGCAGTGGTTCCCGCCAGGACCCCATCCGGATCGAGCAGGAAATTGGCAAGCTGTTCGGATCCATCGGTGCCGAACACAAAGACTTTTCCCTGCTTTCCCGCCTTGCGGACGGCCTGAACGGCGCCGACCGTGCCGCCTTCGTTGGCGGCATAGATCACATTGACCTCGGGATGGGCGGTCATGATATCGCTGGCCACGGCAACGGCCTTCTCGGCCAGCCAGGCATCCTGCTCGGCGACAACCTGGACGTCGCCCCCCTTCGCCACCTCCTCCTTGAAGCCGCCGGTCCGGTTGCCGCTCTGTTCGGGATTTTGCGACTTGAACGCCAGGATCGCCACGCGGGCCTTGCCGCCCTGCGACGTCCTGATCAGATCCGCCGCCATCTTGCCGGAATTGCGCCCGACATCGCGATCCGACGATCCGATCGACGTCACCGGGAAGCCGGCATCAAGCGGCGTATTGTAAAGAATGACCTTGATTCCCTTCTCATCGGCCTTTTTCAGCGCGCGAACCGACGCCTTGGCACTGAGCGGCGAGATGATGATGGCGTCCACGCCGCGCGCCACGAAGGTGTCGACCAGATTGGCCTCCTTCTCGGGCTTCGAATCGGAGTTGGCTTCCAGCAATGTCACACCGCCGGCCTTCGCCTCCTGCTGCATTCCCAACTGGATGCTGCGGAAAAACATGTCCTGTTGAAAGACAATACCGGCAATGGTCCGCTCCGCCGCGGAACAGACACCCGACGACAGAGCAACCATGACCGAAGCGAGCAGTAGCTTTCTGAACATCTGAAGTCACTCCCTGGACAGTATTTCTTGGTGGCCGGATGACATTGCGCACGCGCGCGGCCAACGGCGATGCAACCATTGGGGGACGACCACGGGGGAGACCACGGGAAACCGTTCGGCATGGTGTCCGGTGATGACCGCAAGATATGAACCTGCCGAAATGTCTCATATGCGACCGTAGCCCCGGATTGATCAAATAGTATGGGTCGAAATTATCGAAAAAAAGGAGAAAGATCGTCTTTCAGGTGGACTAATGTAGCCAATGCGATGAACACGGTCGCCACGATCTCCGGGAGGCAACAGGACTCCACCCGGATGATGCTCTTTCCACTATCGTAGACCGGATAGTATTTCTATAATTTCCGGAAAAATATCGGGACGGCGCAACACCATATGAGCCTGATGCACATATCGTTTTTCTACTTATGAGAGATAGCCCCTCCCCCCTGTCCTGGTCCTGTCTGCCCGGGTCCCTCGCGTCCCCTTGTGCCGAGCACGCCCCCCTCTCGGAGAACTGACGATGTCCGGATCCCCTTCAAGCCATCCCCCCCTCAAATGGACCGCCCTCGCCAGTCACCGGGCCTGGCTTCTGGCCGAGGCCGACGGACTTCTCAGCTTTTTCGACCGGCGCTCCATGGACCCCCTGGGCGGCTTTCACGATCTCGACATCGAGGGCCGCCCCCTGTCGCCGGACGTTACCGGCGACGGAGGTCATCCGCTGCATCAGACGACGCGCATGGTCCATTGTTTTGCCATCGCCAGCCTGCTGGGCCGACCCGGTGCCGACGCCATGATGGACCATGGCATGGAGTTTCTCTGGAACCGTCACCGGGATGCCGAACGGGGCGGATACTTCTGGAGCGTTGGCGTCGACGGTCCGGTCGACGCCCGCAAGCAGGCCTATGGTCACGCCTTCGTTCTTCTGGCCGCGGCCAGCGCCAAGGTCGCCGGCCACCCCGACGCCGACCGGCTGCTTCAGGATGTGGCAACGATTCTTCATGAGCGTTTCTGGGAGGAGGGCCCCGGTGCGTCGGCGGAGGAATTCACCCGCGACTGGCGGCCGTTCGATCGCTATCGCGGACAGAACTCCAACATGCATCTGACGGAGGCCCTGATGGCCGCCTACGAGGCCACCGGCGAGACATCCTGTCTGACCATGGCCGGGAGGATCGCCAGCTTGATCGTCGGCCGGCACGCCGCCGGCAACGGCTGGCGGCTTCCCGAACATTTCACCGATCGCTGGGACCCGGACCGGTCCTATCGCGGCGGCCCGATGTTCCGTCCCTATGGCACGACCCCGGGCCACTGGCTGGAGTGGTCCCGCCTTTTGGTCCAGCTCTGGGAACTGGAGGGCCGCCGCCAGGATTGGATGCCCGACGCGGCGCGCGCCCTGTTCGGAAAGGCCGTCGCCGAGGCGTGGGATCCGGCGGGCGGGTTCTATTACACCCTCGATTGGGACGGTACGCCCTTGATCCGCGACCGCTACTGGTGGCCCTGTTGCGAGGGCATCGGAGCCGCCGCCGTGCTGGGCGCCATCGATGGCGGGCCCCTGTACGAGCACTGGTACCGCCGGATCTGGAATTTCGTCGCGGCCCGGCTGATCGATCACGAGCATGGCGGCTGGCACCCGCAGCTCGACGACCGGTTGCGTCCCGGCAGCAATCCGTTTTACGGAAAACCCGATCTCTATCACGCGCTCCAGGCGACGCTGATCCCCCTGCTGCCGGCCGATGGCAGCATCACCCGGGGGTTGTCCCGGACGGGCATCCATATCGGATGAGGAGGCCCCGTCCGGTGCCGGGAAGGCGGATGCCGAACCAGGACGACCGGGACATTGGAGAGCGAGGTCCTTTTTCCTATAATGCGGACCCCGATCGACGGGACTATACCCGGACCGCCCCAGTCATGGACATGCCCGCCTTTTCCGGCCCCGCGATGGCCATAGCCCCCGACCCGGACGCGCTGTGCCCGGAACGGGTGATCTATGCCGCCGACACGGCCGACCCGCCGCTCTATTCCTTCCAGGTGAATTTCCCGCGCCTGGAATTCGTCCTGTCCGGATGCTACCGCAACGGGCTCTGCGACCGGCATGGCGACGTGATCGACCGGGACATTGACGCCGGCCAGAGCCTTCTGATCCCGTCAAACTGCTGGAACCGCCCGCTCTGGGACCGCGACGTCACGGTCCTGAGCTTCCTGTTCGGCCGGCGTCAGCTTGGCCTCAGCCGGACCAGTTGGAGTGTCGAGGCGCAGGCCTTCGTCAGCGTCGGCAAACAGAGCCATCCGCTGTCGGCCAACAGCCCGGTCCATTCGATGATCCAGGCTCTGACCCTGTGCCAGGACGGAGAGGATGTCCTGCATGTCCGCCTCCAGGCTCAGGCGATCATCGCCTATGCGGTCGATCTGTTGCGCCGGCCCCTGCCGCCGGACGCCTCCTGGCCCCAGCGCCTGTTCGAGAACATCTGCATCTATCTTCAGGAGAATTTCCATAAGCCGGTCAGCCGCGAATCCGTGGCCGACCGCTTCAATATCAGCGCCAATTACCTGTCCCGGATTTTTCAGCAGCAGGGAGACATCGGATTCGCCGAATATCTGATCTTCGTCCGGCTGGAACGGGCGAAGTTTCTGCTGCGCCGTTATCCGTTCCCGCTTGAGGAGGTCGCGCACCGCTCGGGATTTCGCGACGTCAAATACTTCTGCCGGCTGTTCAAGAGCCGCTTCGGCCAGACCCCCACCGAGTATCGCCGCGACAGCGCGTGGACCTGAGGACGGACGCCCGCGCGGTGATCGTCCGTGGTCGCCGGAGACGGGCGTGTCAGGACACCCCTTGCGGTTCGGGCCCCGCCAGCGCCTGTCCGATCAGCTCCAGGATGGTCTGCCGATCCCGGCAGGCCCTGAGGCGCCCCCGGAAACCGGCGTCGACGAGGTTGCGCGCCAGCCGGGAAAACAGCTTCAGATGGTCATCCTCCGGCGCGGTCATGCCGGCTGTCAGCATGATCACGATGTCGACCGGCGCACCGTCGATCGCCCCCCAGTCGACCGGCCGCCGCAGCCGGGCGATACTGATGGTGGAATGCAGAACCAGCGGGGAGCGGGCGTGCGGAACCGCGATTCCGAAACCGAGACCCGTGGAGTAATGGCGTTCGCGTCGCCACAGGAGCGCTTCCAGGTCGTGACGCCCGCCCACCCGTCCGGCAAGCCAAAGACGGCCGGCCATGCCCTTGATCACCTCGGCCCTGGTTCGCCAGTCGCAATCGAGGGAAACGCAGTCGGTGGCGACGACCGGCCGCCGGCGACGTACCGGCACGGTCGCCAGAAGCGCCCGCACCGCACCGGCATCCGGACAGGACAGGGCCTTTTCCAGCAGGCCCCGGCACCGGTCCCGATCGAGCGACGCCAACTGCGCCCGGATGTCGGCAAGCGCAGCCGGATCAACGCTGATGGCATCCAGCCCGAGACCCGCCATCAGAGGCAGCACCGCGGAATCGGATGCCAGGTCTCCGCACATCGACACCGGGCGGCCCTGGCGGCGGATCTCCCGCACGGCCTGATCGAGCAGGCGCAACAGCGCCGGGTGCGGCCCCTTGAGATCCGCAGCCAACAGCGGATGTCCGCGGTCGATGGCGAGAAGATATTGCGCGAGATCATTGGTTCCGATGCTGAAGAAGTCCGCAACCGGACAGAAATGCGCCGCCATCAGTACGGCGGACGGCACCTCCAGCATCATCCCGAGAGGACAAGGACCCGGCGCCGCGATTCCGCGTTCCGCCAGCGTTTTCCGCTCCTCCTCCAGCACCCGGCGAACCCAGACCATGTCCGACGGGTCCCGAACCATGGGGATCATGATGGCGATCGGACCTGCCTCGCCCGCCCGCAAAAGCGCCCGCAACTGGGTGCGCAGGATCTGTTCATGGCGCCGGTAGAAAGCCACGCCACGAAGCCCCAGAACCGGATTGGCCTCCGGCGCCCGGGGCAGACTGGCAGGAATCTTGTCGCCTCCGATGTCGAAGGTGCGGAACGTCACCGGCCGGCCGGCCGCGGCCGCGACCACACCCGTGTAGAGCGCCGTCTGCCGGTCCTCGTCGGGAAGGGAACCGGCGGCCAGCAGCATGCTTTCCGTCCGGACCAGTCCGATCGCGCCGGCACCGTTCCGGAACGCGGCCGATGTCTCCGCGAGAGCGGCCCGCTCATCCTCCGGCAGGGAGGGCAGAACGAGATTAGCGGCCACCGCTGGAAACATCACCGGCCCGTCACTGGCGGCAAACGGGGCGGCCAGCCGCTGTTCCGACCGGACGGCCCCTTCCAGAAACCGGTAACGGCGTGCCGCCCCATGAGTCGCATCGATGACAACCCCCTGGTCGGCATCCACCACGACAGGCAGCCCGTCCCGTGCGGCCAGGGCCGCACAGTCGCATCCGGTGATCACCGGGATTCCCAGGGCCCGCGCCAGAACCACGCTGTGAGAGGTCGCCCCTGCCCGCCCCAGCAGGAGAGCGGCGATCCCCGTTCGCGCCAGGACCAGAACCTCGCCCGGGGTCACGTCCGCGGCAAAAATCACCGGCCGGCCTCGATGGCCCCCGGCGCCCCCCCCGCCGCGACGCGGGCAGACCACGTCGAGAAGCAGACGGTGCAGATCGCGAAGGTCATGTTCGCGGTCCCGCACCAGCTCGTTACGCATCCCGGCCAGATCGCGGCGATAGGTCTCGAAAACATGTCCGATCGCGCCGGCCGCCCCGCCGTCCTCGGTCAGGGCGCGGCGCAAGGCCGTCAGCAACCCGTCGTCCGACAGCAGATCCCGCCGGACTCCCAGGATGTCCCGGGCAACACCCGTCGCGCCATCATCGTCGGCATCAAGCCGGCGGCGTGCCTCCGCGACCACTCTGTCGAAATCCGGAGCCTGGCCGGCGGGACCACTGTCCACCGGGACGACGCCCGCGGGAGGTTCCGCGGAGGAGAATGCCGGCGGCAGGGACCGAAGGCGGCCATAGGCCAGCCCGGCCGCAGCCGGCCGGCCGCACAACCCCCAAAGCCCGGCGTCCTCCACCATGGGTGGCAGCCCCGGCGACGGCTGGGGGCCGGCCGGCCGGCGGGGATCGGGATCCGATGTCGCGCCGACGGCCTCCGACGCCAGAAAGCGCGAGATCCTGTCACGGGCCGCCACGGCATCCGCTCCCCCGACGACGATTTCACAGGGATCGTCAAACAGCGTGTCCGTGGACAGCAGGGCAAGGGGACTGCGGATGTCGGCGGCCCGGCCGGTGCGCAGGTTCCGCCATTCGATGTCGGCGTCAAGGGATGCGCAAAGAGCCAGCAGGCGGCTGGCCGGACGGGCATGAAGTCCGCCGGCAAGGGGACAGCGAAAAGAAAGGGCGAGCGCCATTGCCTTTCAGATCCGGGTCAGAACTTTCCGCGCATCCTTCAGGACCTCGCGGATCGGCACGTGCAAAACCCGCTTACCGTTAAACCGCGCCTCGTTCTCGATGGCGATGTCGGCGGCGAAGATAACGAGATCGGCAGCCGATATCTCGGCCGGTCGCAGTTCATTCTCGATTCCCATCGCCCCCTGGGTCTCGACCTTGACGTCGTGCCCCATCTCGCGTCCCACCGACGACAGCGTCGCCGCCGCCATATAGGTGTGGGCGATACCGGTGGGGCAGGCGGTGACGGCAATGATCTTCATGGTCGGTCTCGTGCGCTTGGCGAAAGGAGGGGACGAGGATCAGGGCGCGGAAACGGACGGGGGAGGCGGACGGCGCCGCAGGAGATTGATGGTGAGCGCCGTCAGAACGGCGCCGGTGGAGATGGCAAGAAGATACATGCCCGGCCGGTCGATCACCGGAAGCACGATCGGCCCGCCATGGGGGGCGTGGTCCCCGACGCCGGTCAGCATGCAGATGGCCCCGGCAACCGCGGAACCGAAACAGACGGTGGGCACAACCCGGAAGGGATCGGCGGCGGCAAAGGGAATGGCACCCTCGGTAATGCCGATCAACCCCATGGCGAGGGCGGCCGACCCGGCTTCGCGCTCCTTGCCGCTCCAGGTCGTGCGGCTCAGTTTGGTCGCCAGACCGAGCCCCAGCGGCGGAACGCAGATCGCTGCCGCGACCGCGCCCATGGCATGGGGATTTCCCTGCCCCAGCAGAGCCGAACCCAGGAAAAAGGCCGTCTTGTTGATCGGCCCGCCCATGTCGAAGGCGATCATGGCGCCAAGAACCGTGCCCAGAATCACCGCGTCCGAAGGACTGGTATTGGCGAGCCCGTCCCCCATCAGACCCAGCAGCGTGGCCACGGGCGCGCCGATCACGCATTCCATCAGGGCTCCGACGATCAAGGTCGAGACCACGGGAATGATCAGAATGGCCGCGACCGGTCGCACGGCCGCCGGAAGCGGGACGCGCTTCAGGCCGTCAACGATCCAGCCGGCTAGAAGTCCGGCCACCAGGGCGCCCAGGAACCCCGCCCCGACGGTTCCGGAAATCTGCCCCCCGACCATGCCGGCGACCAGCGCCGGGCGGCCGGCCCGCGCATAGGCGATATAGCCGGCGAGCACGGGAAGCATCAGGGAGAACGAGGCCCGCCCGATGTCGCAGATCAGGCGGAGGACGGGAGAGGCGGAGACGTCGGCTCCGGCGGCCATGAACGGTTGGAAGGCGGTGGCTAAGGCCAGAAGCACACCCCCGCTGGCAATGAAGGGAACGAAATAGGACACGCCGGTCAAAAGGCTTTTTTTGATGTCCTCCATCACTTCCGGCATGTCCTGGCACCTCGTGATATCCTCGGCGGCCCCGGTTCGCCGTGGCCTTGCGTTGGCGGCGCGACGCGTCTGGCGCAAAATTATAGAAACCGACCGGGCGCGCGGATAGGGTGGAAAACAGCGCCCGAGGTGGAGTTTTGTCACCTTCGGGCGGTGGGGGCGCGATGGCCCCGCGGACGGCCCTTGCCCGATTGACGACAATCTTTTCCACCACCGTAACGATGCCCACATATCACGTTGTTTTGAGAGGTTCGATCCCATGGGCACAGGAAGCACCGTCATAAGGATTTTTCTTCCCCTCCTGATGATATCGTCGCTTGCCGGATGTGCGACAACGGACGCTCAGCCCCCCCGGGACCGGGCCGTCGACACCATCGGAACTGTCGATCTGTCGCGATACCAGGGCGTCTGGTACGAAATCGCCAAATATCCGAACTGGTTTCAGGCCCGTTGCGCGGGCCACACCAGTGCCACCTACACCCCCCGGACGGATGGCACCGTGATGGTGGAAAACCGTTGCCGGCAAGCCGACGGGACCGTTTCCGAGGCCATCGGCACCGCTTACCAGCCCGACGGGCCGCCCTCTGCGAAACTCAAAGTCCGTTTCGCGCCATGGTGGCTGTCCTGGGTGCCCGCCGTGTGGGGGGACTATTGGATCGTCGATCTTGACGCAGACTATCGGCTTGCCGCCGTCAGCGACCCCGAACGCAAATATTTGTGGGTTCTTTCCCGCACGCCGAAGGCCGATTCCGTTGCCTATGATGCCTTGTTGAAACGCCTGGGCGACCAGGGGTTTGACCTCACCAGGCTTGAGACCACCGATCAGTGAGGGGCGACCAGGGGACGCCCCTCACAAGATGCGGCCGACTCTGATGACCGGTGTCAGGCGGCGTCGGGAGGAGCCGCCTCGGCGCGCCGCGCGATTTCCGTCACCAGTCCACGGAAAATGACCGCGTGCGCGACAAGCAGGGCATTCCAATAGGCGATGCCGGACAAACCGGCCGGATGGAAATGGGCGTCCACCACAATGGTGTTTTTATCCCCCGGTCCGGGGCGGATTTCGAAATCCAGGATGGCCGATCCGGGAAGTCGCATTTCGGCCAGAAGGGTCAGGCGTTTCGGGGGCTCTACCGTCACGACCCGCCAGAAATCGAGCGTGTCTCCGACGGAAGGACGCCCGGAAACCGGCAATTTGCGCCCCATCCCGGCGCCACCGATCAAAGCATCCAACCGTCCGCGCACCTGCCATAAGGGGTTCAGGAAGTAATAGCCGTTCTCTCCGCCGATGGCGGCAACCTGCCTCCAGATGGCCTCCGCCGACGCCGATGAGACGGCTTCGGCTTTCCAATGCTTGGCGTAATACGAATAATCCGGACGATTTCTCCGGTGAAGCATTGATCCCTCGACCCAGCGCGGCCTGGGCCGGGCCGCCTTTTCGGCCTCCAGGGCCTCCGCTATGGCCTCGCGGCAGGACTTCAGCGGAATGGGGATCAGGTCCCGAATGACCCGATCCTCTGCCAGAACATCGTGTTCCAGCCCACCGATCAGCGCGCGCGCAACGTTCGCCGGCACCGACGTCACGAAGGCCAGCCAGTAGGACGACAATCTCGGCGTCAGGAGCGGGACCGGCACGATCACCGGACGACGTTTCACCAGATCGCCGAAAACCATCATCATGTCCCTGTAGGAAAGGACTTCCGGGCCACCAATGTCGAAAATCCGACCAGTGGTCTCCGCGATGTCCGGCAGGCGCGTCAGATAGGACAGCACATCGTCGAGCGCGATGGGCTGACACCGGGAGAAAACCCATTTGGGTGTGACCATCGCCGGAAGATGGAAGACCAGATCCCGGATCACCTCGAACGCGGCCGATCCGGGACCAATGATGATCCCCGCCCGAAGTTCCGTTACCGGAACAGACCCCTCGCGCAGAACCCGACCGGTTTCGCACCGCGACGCGAGATGAACCGAATTCCCCTCTCCGGGTTGCACGCCTCCCAGATAGATGATGCGTTTGACGCCGGCACGAGCGGCCTCGTCCCGGAACGCGGTCGCCGCACGCCGATCCAATTCGGGAAACTGCGTCCCGGCGGCCATCGAGTGAACAAGGTAATAGGCGATATCGATGCCTTCGAGCGCCGCAGAAAGACTATCCGGCTGCAGCGCGTCGGCTTTGACGCAGGTCACGCCATCCCATTCCTGAGCCTCCAGGGCGTCCAGACGCCTGGCCGCCGCCCGAACACAATGGCCGGCTGACAACAGCGCCGGAACCAGATTCGTCCCCACATACCCCGATGCACCAAAAACCAGAACCCGCATTCGATCGGCACCTTTCCAACCACGTCCGCTCCGACCGGTCGGAGCCGCTCACTGATTGCAGATGGCGACAGAAAAGGCGGGCCCCAAGATGGCCCAGGAAAATTCTGAATGGCTGGAGCAAGTTGCACCAGGTCTGACGCTCCGCGCCCCCGCGGCCATTGAGGCCGCGGCCAGGCAGGCGGAGGCCTGCGCCCGGCGAGGGCTGTTGTCATAAACCCGGAGCGTGAGGCCGACTGACGCTCCGCGCCCCGGCGGCCATTGAGGCCGCGGCCAAGCAGGCGGAGGCCTGCGCCCGGCGAGGGCTCTTGTCATAAACCCGGAGCGTGAGGCCGACTGACGCTCCGCGCCCCGGCGGCCATTGAGGCCGCGGCCAAGCAGGCGGAGGCCTGCGCCCGGCGAGGGCTCTTGTAATCGAGGGCTCTTCTAATAAAGATTCCTGTTTAAGACATGGCCCTTAGACCCGCTTGGCGAGCATGGCGAAAGCGGGGGTGAACTCGACATGGGCGCGGTCGGCCGCAGTGGCGCTGAAAAACACCTCCACCGTCGGCCGGGAGACGATGCCGATGACGCATTTTCCGGCATTGACGCAGGACAGGTCCGCGGTGATCGACAGGACGCCGGCGGTAGCGGCTGTTTCAGACACCACGTCGAACGCGTGTCCGCCAACCCCCTGAGCCAGAAAGATCAATCGCAGTCCTTTGAGGGAGGGAAGATCGGTGACGGCCACCGGCAGGGCCACCAGAGCCTGACCGCCGGACAGGCGCGGTGAGGCGTCGGCCGCGGCCTTGATGACATCCGCATCCCGTCGGGATTCCGGATTGGCCGGGTCGAAGACGACCGCCATGGTGACCGGACTGGCGATCCGGTCGGCCAGCAAGGGCAGAGTCTTCAGCCCCACGGCCAGATCGACGGCATCAGTGGCCTGGGCCGGAGACGCAGGCAGCATGGCGCAAAGACAGAGTCCCCATACCGGAAGACGGAACGGGAAAAACCGCCGGATCATCGACCGGCCCACCGGATGGCATCCGATCCGCGATGTTGGCCCGGATCACGGTCCGTTGACGGGGAATGGCTGCGCATGGACCTGCACGAGAGAGAAAAAGGGGAATTATAATGGAATGCAGCCGAACCATTTACGCGATTTTTGCCCCCGGCGCTGTGATCGCCGACACACCCGCCCATGAGTCCCGCTCCCCAAGAGGGCGTTCCATCCCGCAGGACAACCGGGATCGTCCGATGCCCCTGTCTTGTGGCGGGACACGCCTTCCGGGACGGCCTCTTCTCTGATAAGGTCCGGGGTGCTCCCGTATCAGGGCGCGCACCGTCCTTTCATTTCGGATTTTTGTGCGAAAACAAAATGATACAGCTTCTTTACGCCACCCGTGACGGCCAGTCGGGACGAATCGCCGCCCGTATTTCCCTCAGGCTGGGCGAACAGGGCCTGGCGGTGCCGGCCCGGAATTTGGCCGAGGCGCTGCCCTCTGCCGCCGAAATCGCGCAGGCCGGAGTCGTCGCTCTGGTCGCTTCCGTAAGGTATGGCCACCACTTGAAGGAGGCCGAGGATTTCCTCACCCTCTACAAGGGGCTCCCGTCGCCCCCGCCGCTGGTGCTGGCGTCGGTCAATCTGACGGCACGCAAACCGGGCAAAAACACTGCGGAGGGAAACGCCTATCTGCGCAAATGGATCGCCCGGCGGCAGGTCTCCCCGGCGCTGGCGACGGCGTTCGCCGGACGTCTCGACTATCCCAGCTATGGCTGGCTGGACCGCCAGATGATCCGCTTGATCATGAAAATGACCGGCGGACCGACCGACCCGACCGCGGTGGTGGAATACACCCCCTGGGACGTTGTCGACCGCTTCGCCGGGGATATCGCCAGGCTGGCGGCGGGGCGGACGGCCTGAGGCGGGCCTGCCGGACCCGGATGGCGCCGACGCGCTGAAGGAGACTGGTTCGCCGTGATCACGACCGTTGCCGTGCTGTCTCTGCTGGCGGTGCTCGCCTATCTGGCCGTGGCGGGTGCCATGGCGCTGATGCAGCGGCGGCTGCTCTACCTGCCGGGGACCGCCGCCGTTCCGCGCGAAACCGGGGTGGAGAGACCGCCACTGACCCCGGTCGCAGGAGAGGACAGGCTGTTGGGCTGGTGGCTTCCGCCCGCAGTCCCCGACGCCCCGGTTCTGGTCTTTTTCCATGGCAATCGCGGCACCCTCCGGCGGATCGCCGACAAGACCGCGACATGGCCGGGCCGGTTCGGCATCGGCCTGTTTCTTGCCACCTACCGGGGATATGAGGGGAATCCCGGAAAACCGACGGAACAGGGGCTTTACCAGGACGGACGGACGATACTCGACTGGCTGGCCGCCAGGTCGGGAACCGGGCGGGACCGGATCCTGCTGTATGGAGAATCGCTCGGAAGCGGGGTCGCCACTCAGATGGCGGCGGAGGGACGCGGCGCCGCCCTCATCCTTGAGGCCGCCTTCACCAGCATCGTCGCCATCGCGCAACGACGCTATCCCTGGGCGCCTGTGCGCTGGCTGCTGCGCGACCGCTTCGACAATCTTTCGAAAATCGGCGTCGTCGGCATCCCGACGCTGCTGCTTCATGGTGACGCCGATCCCACGGTGCCGGTGGACCATGCCAGGAGGATGGCCGCGGCCGCCCCGTCCGCTCAACTGGCGGTCGTCTCCGGCGCGACCCATCTCGACATTCACCAAAAGGGCGGAACCGACGTCCTGGCCGACTTTCTGAACGGCATTATCCTCAAGGAAAGTAAGCCTGATGTGCGGTTGCCTTCCCCGTCCTCCTCACAGATAATGCCCGACCGATCGAATCCATAAACTCTGCGGAGACATTCCATGCTGTTGAAGTCGATGATGGCCGGCCTGGCCGTCGCCGTGATTGCCGCGGGTACCGCCACCGCCGCCGAATGCACCCTGCCCCCCGAGGCTCAGGCCGGCAAGACGGTCTCCAACCTTTGCAAGAGCTGTCACGTTTTCGAGGCGGACAAGCCGTCACGCCCGACCGGTCCCAACCTTCATGACGTCTACGGGCGCAAGGCCGGGACCCGCACCGACTTCACGAAGTACTCCGAGGGCATGCAGGGCGCCTCGGCCGCGGGCGTGGTGTGGACCGATGACAAGATCTCCGAGTATGTCGCCGATCCGAAGGCGTTCCTCGTCAAGGTCAATGGCAAGGAAGTGAAGCACGCCATGATCTACCAGCTCAAGGACGAGCAGAAGCGCAAGGATGTGATCGCGTTCCTGAAGGCGATCAAGGACAAGCCGGAGTGCAACTGACGACTTCGGCCGGCTGACCGCCCCGCCGGTCAGACCACCGTCCCCATGGCCCCCGTTTGCCGCGGCACCGGGGGCCATTGCTTTTTGGCGCAGACCGTCGTCGACCTGGCCAACCCGTGACGCGTTCGCCCATCGCCAGCCGGTCTCACGACGCCGGAGCCGGTCTCCAGGCACGCACATAATCGATCAGACGGGACAGAGCGCCGGTCTCCGGGGCTTTGCGCCGGGCCAGGTACAGCGGGGCCTCCAGGCGAATCGCACCGTCCAGGCGGGCATAGGCGATTCCGTCCCCGGCCAGTCGCGCCATCGATTCCGGAATGATCGACACCCCCATTCCGGCGGCCACCAGACTGAGCGTCGACACCATCCGGGGGGCCTCCTGCCCGACATGGGGACTGAACCCGGCGGCGCGGCAGGCGGCGATGATCTCATCGTAAAGCCCCGGTCCTGACGGCCTGCGATAGAGGACAAAGGTTTCTCCGGCAAGATCGCGAAGCGCGATCACCGGCGGCTTCCGCCGGCCCGGCGTCGCCAGGGGATGACGGTCCGGAAGGGCCAACACCATGGCCTCGGACAACAACGGCTCGATCACCAGATCCTCCGGCTGCCCCACCGGAGAGCGGACAAAGGCTGTATCGAGACGGTTGGCGCGCAAAGCAGCAATCAGGTCCTGTGTGTTTCCTTCCTCAAGGGACAGGACAATTTCCGGCGCACTTTGGCGCAGCATCCTGACCAGGGAAGCGACCAGGGGATGGAAAGCTGCCGAACTCGTGAACCCGACCGCCAGGCGCCCCATCTGGCCCCGGGCCGTCCGGCGCGCCGCCTCCAGGGCGCCATCGACGTCCCCGAGAATGGCTCGCGCCCGTGGCAGAAGGGTCTGTCCGGCGTCCGTCAAAGCGACCCCCCGGGAATGGCGGAGAAACAGGGGCGCGCCGACTTCGCGCTCCAGCGCCTGGATCTGTTGGCTGAGGGGGGGCTGCTGGATGCCTAACCGCCCCGCCGCCCGGGTCAGATGCCCCTCTTCGGCCACGGCGACGAAATAGCGGAGATGGCGGAGCTCTATCATCAGAGATATTCTATATATATGGAAAATCGTTTTATCATATATTGGACATATTAATTTGTCTCGCCCATGATTTCCCTCACGCGCGGATCCGGTGTCCGGACGCGCCATCGCCCCCATTAAAGCGGAAGGACGAAGACAGATGAGTGACTGGAACGCAGCGCTTTATCGTCGCTTCGAGGATCAGCGGACAAGACCGGCCGCCGATCTGCTGGCCCGGATTCCGGAGATGACGCCGGCCCTGGTCGTGGACCTGGGATGCGGACCGGGCAACTCCACCGAACTTCTGGTCCGCCGCTTCGCAGACGCGACCGTGATCGGCCTCGACAGCTCGCCCGACATGTTGGCAGACGCCCGCCGCCGCCTTCCCGATTGCCGGTTCATCGAGGCCGACATCGCCACCTGGCAACCTGAGGCGGCTCCCGATCTGATCTTTGCCAACGCCTCGCTGCAATGGCTGGGCGATCATCACAGCCTGTTCCCCCGCCTGTTCGCCCTTCTTGCACCGGGCGGAGTGCTTGCGGTGCAGATGCCCGACAATGCCGGCGAGCCAACCCATCGCCTGATGCGCGAGATTGCGGCCCAGGACCCATGGGCGGATCTGATCGGGAACGCGGACCGGATCCGGACCGTCCGGGAGGATCCGCCGGCTTATTACGCCATGCTGGCCGGCAGCGCGGCCGCCGTGGACTTATGGCGGACCACCTACCACCACCCGATGGACTCGGCCGACGATATCGTCGGGTGGGTTCAGGGAACCGGACTGAGGCCGTTCCTCAACCTCCTGCCGGAGGATATGCGTCCGTCCTTCCTGTCCTGTTACCGCGACCGGATCGACGGGGCCTATCCCCCGTTCCCGGACGGCCGGCGGCTTCTGGCCTTCCCACGGCTGTTCATCGTCGCCCGCCGCCCGGCCTGACATCCGCAACCGGCAGACATCCGCAACCGGCAAAAGGGCGGGAAGCCGGGCCGGGGGGAGATCGGGGCGGCCTGTCAGGGCAGCCCCTTCTCCTTGAAATATCGCTGGGCACCGTCATGCAGCGGTGGAACCACACCGTCGCGCGCCATCCGGCGGCGGTCCAGTCCCGCCAGCAGGGGATGCATCCCCTTGAAGGCGTCGAGCCCCTCGAACACCGCCTTGACGACGGTGTAGGCGTCGTCCGCGGATAGCGCGGCTGTGGCGACCAGAATGGCGTTCACCCCGAACGTCGAGGTCTTGTCATGAACACCGGCGTAGGTGTCCTCCGCCACCACCTGACGGGAAAAGGCCGGATTGGCCTTGAGAAAGCTGTCCACGCCCCCGTCCTTCAGGGACAGAAGGCCGGCCCCACAGTCGTCGATCGCCTCCTGCGCCTCGGCAATCGGATGCAGCCCGGTGAAGATGGCGGCATCGACCTCGTTCCGGCACAGGGCTTCGGGAACCATATGGTTGTCCATTTCGAGGGCGGAGGCCAGATCGGCCGTGGACAGGCCCGCCGCCGACAGCAGCATATCGGCCATCTGGCGCTGGAAGCTCCCCGTATGGCCGAGCGTCACGCGTTTGCCCCTGAGGTCGGCCGGGGTGCGGATCCGGGCGGCCGGATTGACGAGAACCAGAACGGATTCGCCATGCAGGCTCATCAAGCTGCGCAAGTCGGGAAACGGCTCCCTGGCAAAGGCTCCGGTTCCGGTCACCGCCTGTGCCAGAATGCGGGACTGAACGATGGCGAGCTGCCCGTCGCCATGACGCAGAGCCGCCAGATTGGCCATGGATCCGGCGGTCGGCTCGACCACGCATCTCAGACCATGCTGCCCCCGGTCCCGGTTGATCATGCGACAGATCGCACCGGCCTCGGGATAATACATGCCGATGACTTCGCCGCTTTCGATCGCCAGCAGACGCCCATCGGCGGCCGGGGCCGGATGATGCCAGAACAGTGCCGCGAGAAGGATGGCGAACGGACTCAGGCGCTTCGTCATAGTTCCCTCATATTTTAGCCGGTATCTCAGTCTCATGAGGCCCGGGCGGCGTCAAGGACGGAGGCAGGATGCTCCTCGGCCATCGCTTGAACGCGCGCGGGTTGCCGCGGTCAAATGGTGACGGGCCACATTCGGGCATTGAGCCCGCCGAAGCGTGAGCGGAGGAAAGCCCGGGCGCCGCGGAGGGGCGCGCCCGGAGCTTCGAGGGATTGATAAGGAAAAGCACGGGGGCGGCGCGTCCACGCGATTGCCGTGACGGACGATCGGAACGGGGAACAGGGGCATGCTGACCGGACGCCATAACGGCGGAAAGCAGACTTTGCCTCACAGGATCATTCAGGATAGCATCACGCGCCTGTCACAGTTTTGGACGCGTTCTCATGAATTTGAAAGACCATATCCGCCAGGTTCCGGACTTTCCAACCCCCGGCATCCTGTTCTATGACATCTCCACGCTGCTCGCCAACGCGGACGCATGGCAGGTCACCATGGGACGGCTTGCCAATGCCGTCATGGGACAGCAGCCGGATCTTCTGGTCGGAATCGAATCGCGCGGCTTTCTGGTCGCCGCCCCCCTGTCTCTGAAGCTGGGTTGCGGATTCGTCATGGCCCGCAAAAAGGGCAAGCTTCCCGGGAAAACCGTCCGCTACGAGTATGACCTGGAATATGGCACGGATGTGATCGAACTGCAGGAGGACGCCGTCCGTCCCGGACAGCGTGTCGTCGTGCTGGACGATCTGCTCGCCACCGGCGGCACGATGGCCGCCACGGTCGCCCTGCTCCGGCGGATGGGCGCCGAGGTGACAGGCGCGGCCTGCATCATCGAACTCAGTTTCCTGGAAGGCCGCAAACGCCTCGACATACCGGTGTCGTCGATCATTTCCTACGACGAATAACACCGGACCACGCCGATCGGAAACGATCGGCGCACTGGCACTTCCGACACCGTCGGGACGCCGGACAAAACCCGATCCTGGTGCCGGGACACGGCACCAGGAACGTCGCCCGATCAAGCCCGGGGAGACGGACGCTCAAGGGTATCCTGCATAAGGTCGGGCGTCGTGAACTCCCGGGTGGGCCAGGACAAGGCCACCGGCCACCCCTGGAGACGGGACCCCTTGCCGAACCGCTGCATGCGCGCCCCCAGCATCGGCAGAATAGCCGTCAGCCCCCGTTTGGCGGACACAACGGCCGGGCGGCGGTTGCGGATGAACCGCTTTTTCTTTCCTGCCCGCTCCGGTGGAAGGGACGACAAACGGAAGCCGCCCATTGATAGAAGATCAAGCGCGCTGAAATCGTCATGCATCCGGGTGACTCCAGAAGACCTGTTTCAAGCACTTTACCGTCGGACGAGTACGCTTTTGTGGCGTCCCGGTGAAGATTTCATGACGGCATGTCACGGGTCATTGTGACAAAACCGCCGAAATCCGACCACCGGAGCCGGTTTATCCCCGTTCCGTCACCGCCCCGTCACGGAACCGCCCCACTGCGCAACACGCCTGCGGCGCACGGGCCTAAATGACGACGCCTGCGGCGTCTAGGGCATACCCTGCCGCGCGAACCGTGCGAATGATATCCGACTCCTCATCGCCGTTCAGGGCTTTGCGCAGGCGGCGGATGTGAACGTCCACGGTCCTGGGCTCGACATAGATGTCCGGCCCCCAAACAGCGTTCAGCAGCTCCTCGCGGGAGAAAACACAGCCGGGATGTTGCAGCAGAAACTGCAATAGGCGGAATTCGGTCGGACCCAGATGGACATGCCGGCCGGTCCGCGTCACCCGGTGCGCGGTCAGATCCATGACGATGTCCTCATATTGCAACACACCCTTGGTCTGCGCCGGTTGCACACGGCGAAGCAACGCCTTCACGCGGGCCAGCAGCTCGGGAAGGGAAAAGGGCTTGGTCAGATAGTCGTCGGCACCGGTATTGAGCCCCCGGACCTTGTCGGCCTCTTCACCCCGCGCGGTCAGCATGATCACGGGAAGGTCGCGAGTCCTCGGCTTGCGCCGGATCTGCCGGCAGACCTCAATCCCGGACATGACCGGCAGCATCCAGTCAAGGACGACGAGATCGGGAGACCGCTCCGCCAGGACGGTGAGGGCTTCTTCGCCATCCGCTGCCTCGCAGACGCGGTACCCCTCCTTCTCCAGATTATAGCGAAGCATGGTGACCAGGGCCGCCTCATCCTCGACGACCATGACCAGGGGCTTCATCATGTTATCGTGGTCCATCAGTTATCCCTGCTGATTTGTGAAGGATCAGGAAGCACACTTTCCCCTTTCGGGCGGATTTCACGGATGGGCGTTCCCTGCACCAGAAAATGGATCGTCTCGGCGATATTGGTGGCGTGGTCGCCGATCCGCTCGATGTTCTTGGCGATGAACATCAGATGGATGCAGGCGGTGATGTTGCGCGGATCCTCCATCATATAGGTGATCAGCTCGCGGAAGAGGCTGGTGTACATGTCGTCCACCTCCTCGTCCTGCTTCCACACCTTCACCGCCTTATCCCTGTCCTGCTCGACAAAGGCGTCCAGAACCTCCTTGACGATCTCCTGGACAAGCCGGGCCAGCCGCGGCACCGCCGCCGTCGGCTTGACGGGGGGAATCTGGTTCAGGACCAGCGCCCGCTTGGCGACATTGGCGGCATAATCGGCAATCCGCTCAAGATCGCCCGATATCTTGAGCGCCCCCACGATCATTCGGAGATCATGGGCAACGGGCTGGCGCAGGGCCAGCAGGCGCACCGTGAAACTGTGAACCTCGTGCTCGATCTCATCCACTTTCGCGTCGGCGGCGATCACCTTGCTCGCCAGATCGCTGTCCCGCTTGATCAGGGCCTGCACGGCGCTGTCGAGCTGGGCCTCCGCCAATCCGCCCATCCGCGCGATCAGGTTGGTGAGATGAGAAAGTTCCTCGTCATAGGACCGCACCGTGTGCTCTCCTGCCATAGGTTGCCTCCACGCACCGGAACGTCAGCCGAAACGTCCGGTGATGTAGCCCTGCGTGAGTTTTTGCTGCGGATTTGTAAAAATCTGCTCGGTATCGCCGACCTCGATCAGCTCACCCAGATGAAAGAACGCTGTTCTTTGCGACACCCGCGCCGCCTGCTGCATCGAATGGGTGACGATGACGATCGTGTAGTTCTCGCGCAGTTCGTCGATCAGCTCTTCGACCTTCGCGGTCGCGATCGGATCCAGTGCCGAGCAGGGCTCGTCCATCAGGATCACCTCAGGACTGACCGCGATGGCGCGGGCGATGCAAAGACGCTGCTGCTGCCCGCCGGACAGCCCGGTTCCCGGCTCGCCGAGGCGGTCCTTGACCTCCTCGTAAAGCCCGGCGCGCTGAAGACTGGTCACCACCACTTCCTCCAGATCGCCGCTCGACTGCGCCAGGCCGTGGATCCTGGGGCCATAGGCGACATTGTCGAAGATCGACTTCGGAAAGGGGTTGGGCTTCTGGAACACCATGCCGATACGGGCCCGCAACTGCACCACATCCAGACGGCTGTCGTAGATATCCTCGCCGTCCAGGGTGATCCGGCCGACGACGCGCGCGCCCTCGATCAGGTCGTTCATACGGTTGAGACACCGCAGGAATGTCGATTTGCCGCAGCCGGAGGGACCGATCAGGGCCGTCACCTCGTTCGCATAGACGTCAAGGCATACCGATTTCAAGGCATGCTTCTCGCCGTAATAGACATTCACATCCTCGGCCGTCACCTTGCGGACGCCGGGCGAGGTCTCTGTATTCTGCGGGAAAGGGCTGCCGCTGCTGATCTGCATGTCCTCACCACCGACGTTCAAATTTCTTGCGAAGGAATATGGCGGTCGCGTTCATCAGCGCCAGGAAGCACAGCAGGACGATGATCGCGGCCGATGTGCGTTCGACGAAGGCGCGTTCCGGGCTGGCCGACCAGAGATAGATCTGCACCGGCAGGGCCGTGGACGGATCCATGGGGTTGGTCGGGATATCAACGATGAAGGCGACCATGCCGATCATCAGGAGCGGCGCCGACTCGCCGACCGCCCGCGCCATTCCGATGATGGTTCCGGTCAGAATGCCGGGCATGGCCAGCGGCAGCACATGGTGCATCACCATCTGAAGCCTGGACGCCCCCAATCCCAGAGCGGCCTCCCGGATCCAGGGTGGAACCGCCTTCAAGGCCACGCGGGCGGCGATGATGATGGTGGGCAGGGACACCAGGGTCAGGGCCAGCCCGCCCACCAGCGGCGCCGATCGCGGCAGATTGAAGACATTGAGGAAGATCTCGAGCCCCAGAAGGCCGAACACGATCGACGGGACCGCCGCCAGATTGTTGATATTGACCTCGATCAGGTCGGTCCAGCGATTGCGCGTCGCAAACTCCTCAAGATAGATCGCGGTCGCAACGCCAAGCGGGAAGGACAGTCCGACGGTCACCAGAAGCGAAAAGAACGACCCGACCACGGCGCCCCACAGGCCCGCCAGCTCCGGCTGACGCGAATCGCCGTTGGTAAAAAGCCATTTGTTGAAACGCCCCGTGAGAGCCCCGTCCTTATGCAGGGTGTCGATCCAGGACAGTTGCCGTTCGGAGAACTGTCCGCCTTTTTCGGCCTCTCTCGACATATGCCCTTTGAGGAGCTGGTCCACCGACGCGGCCGCGGGCAACCAGATGGTTTGCGTCCGCCCGATCAGGGATGGATCCGCAAGGACCATGGACCGCAATTCCAGGTCCGCGCCCTGACTGACCAGTGCCATCAATTCGCGGCGCGACTGACGGTCATCGGCATCGGGGAACCGGTCCTCCAGTGATTTGCGCACCAGCGCGGCGTAATCGGCCGTGGACAGGGCGGTCTTCGCCCGCCCGCCGTCAGGGTCGATAACCGACGGGTCGAAGGTGACGGACAGCGCAATTTCGGTCTGAAGGAACGCCGAGTAGCCCTTCGAAACGATGCTGACCAGCAGAATCGCAAGAAAGCCCAGCGCAATCATGATCGACGCGATGCCGTAAAAACGGAACCTCTTTTCGACCGCGTAACGCCTGCGCAGCCGGGCATTGACCTTTTCGGCGATGGCGGATACCCGCACCTGCTCTACCATGTCAGTCATACTTCTCTCGATATTTCCGGACCACGTTCAGCGCCACGATGTTCAGTCCCAGCGTCACAAGGAAAAGAACGAGGCCGAGGGCGAATGCCGACAATGTCTTCGGGCTGTCGAACTCCTGATCTCCAACCAGAAGGGTGACAATCTGCACGGTGACCGTTGTCACCGCCTCAAACGGATTGGCGGTCAGATGGGCCGACAGGCCGGCCGCCATCACCACGATCATGGTCTCGCCGATGGCGCGCGAGATGGCGAGCAGAATGCCGCCGATGATGCCCGGCAACGCCGCCGGAATGACCACCTGCTTGATGGTTTCGGACCGGGTGGCCCCCAGGCCGTAGGCGCCCTGGCGCAGACTGTCGGGAACGGCGGTGATGACGTCGTCGGACAGCGACGAAATGAAGGGGATGATCATGATCCCCATGACGATACCCGTAGCCATGGCGCTTTCCGAGGCGATCGACAGGCCAAGCGAGGCGCCGGTTTCGCGCAGGAAAGGCGCCACCGTCAGAACCGCGAAAAAGCCGTAGACGACCGTCGGGATGCCGGCCAGCACCTCCAGCAGAGGCTTGGCGACGGACCGGAACCGGGGGTGGGCATATTCCGCCATATAAATGGCGCTCATCAGACCGATCGGCACGGCCACCAGCATGGCGATGACACTGATCAGCAAAGTCCCGGTGAACAGGGGAATGGCGCCGAATGCGCCCGACGACCCGACCTGATCGGCGCGCATGGCCATCTGCGGGCTCCAGTCCAGACCGAACAAGAAGTCGGTGATGGGGACCCGGCGGAAGAACTGCAGCGACTCGAACAGCAGCGACAGGACAATGCCGATGGTGGTGAAGATCGCAACCGTCGAACTGGCGATCAGGAACAGCTTGACCACGCCCTCCACCCGGTTACGGGCCCTGAGGTCGGGCGCGATGTAGCGCCGGCCGTACAGTCCGCCCAGGATGGCGAGGATCAGCGACATCACGGCCATGGCGGCGAAACTGATGCCGCGCAGGGTCCGGTAATGGTCCGCGGCGGTCGCGGCCACATCTCCGGATGCATGCTGGTAATTTCCGCTGGCGCCAAGCTGGCGCACCTCATTCATCAGAAGGGACAACCGGGCCGGCGGCAGGGCCTGCGCCTCGGGCGGCAGGGCGCTGACGACCAGGGAATGAACGATGAAGGGCTCGCAGATCAGCCAGACCGCCACCAGAAGGGCCGCCGGAAGACCACACCACAGCGCGACATAATAGCCGTAGTAATTGGGCAGCGAGTGCAAAGACGCCGCCTTGGGACCACCCACCTGCAATGCCCGGCTGCGGCCCATGCGGAAACCGACAGCGGTTAAGACCAACAGGACGGCCACCAGGGTGAAAAACTGCATCTGCTTTCGCCGCTCTTCTTGAAAATCCGGCCACACCAGCCGGTAAAACCGCCGTCCGGGCCCCTCCCGGCCGGCGCCGGCGCCACTCTAGCACGAAACCGGCGGCCGGATAGTCCGGCCGCCGGCTACGGGACC
>WASQ01000083.1 GCA_009712185.1 Telmatospirillum sp.
CGAACGGCGGGCGGGACGCTTGGCCCCACTCCTGAGTCAGGGACTCGTCTGTTGGGTTTTGACCACCAGCCGGCGCCGATCGGAACCGATCAGCGCAGGCTGGTCTTACTCGGACACCGTACCGGGCATCTTGCGCGGCATGCGTCTCAACGCCGGCACATGGAGGTTGGTCAGGGCACGCAAGGCCCACTCCAGCGGCCCATAGGAGCACCGTTCCATCCACCACCGGCTTGCCATCAACTGGATCAGGAAGATGCCGAACGCCATCAGGACGGCCAATGCCGGCGGAATCTCACCGACCATGCGGAAGCCGTAGGCATAAAAAATCACGGCACAGATCAACGACTGCATCAGATAGTTGGACAGCGCCATCCTGCCGGCAGGTGCCAGCACATCCACCAGAATGGCGCCGGCGCTGCCCCGGAACAGCAAAACCAGACCGCCAACGTAGCCGCCCGTCAACAAGGGCGCGGTCAGCAGGCTGCGCGCCAGACCGAACACTTCCCAGGGCGTGCCCATGAAAGCGCCCGAGGTGACGGCGTAAATCGCCGCGCAGGGAAGGCCGATCGCGGCCCCGGCCACCAGCATGCGGCGAAACAAGGGGAGATGCCCCCCGATGTCATGGAAAAGGCCGCGCTGCCCGGCGACCAGCCCCAAAAGGAACATCGCAAGCGCCGTCGGCGCCTGCACCAGCCCAAGCAAACCCAGCATCTGGGTCAGATCGCGCAGATGTTGCGACACCACGGTCGCGGGAGAGGACCGATAGGCCTGGATCGCCCTGGCCACATCCTGTGAGGTTGCCGACGGTCCCGAAGGCTCCAGGGTTTCCAGAATGCCGATACCAAGCCAGAACAGGGATGTTCCCACCACCAGCCAGAGCGCGATCCGCACCAGACGGCGCGGATCGGTCCGTCGCAGCATCAGAAGGACCAGCCCCAGGACGGCATAGGTCGTCAGAATGTCGCCGTGAAACAGCAGAACCCCGTGGCCGAGACCGAACAGGAACAGTCCCGCCAGCCTGCGCAGAATCCGGGGCCGGAAGGACGCGCCCGCCCGCTCCGCCGAGCGCATCTGCAAGGTGAAGCTGTAGCCGAACAGGAACGAGAACAGCAGATAGAATTTCGTTTCGAACAGCCAGGACACCGTCGCCATGGCGAGGCGGCCCAACACCTTGCCCGTGCTGGGGTCCGGCAATCCCGCGCTGTAGTAGGGAGACGCGAAGGCGATGATGTTGACCACCAGGATCCCAAGCAGCGCAAAACCGCGCAGGGCGTCCACGAACGCCTCCCGCTCCGCCCCGCTGTCGGGTGACGGCGGGCCGGAGACAGATCTTGGTACTGCCGGCGGAACCATCTCCATAATCGACCCTTTCAGCCGAAAATTAATTAATCGACTACTCTATCTAATAATTGACATCCGGCTGTCAAGAGGGCTTTCCTGGGACCGGCACAGCGGCGCGAACACGACCGACCGGAAGGCTTGACAGCAGCCGATGCCGGGTCCGATAGATGCGCCCTCCGCCACCGGACGAGGTCAAGATGCGCAAAATGGATCCCGACAGGCACGAGGCGAAACGCCGACAGATCCTGAAGGCCGCCGCCGCCTGCTTCTCCCGCAAGGGATTCCATCGGACCTCGACCGCGGAAATCTGCACCGAAGCGGAGATGAGTCCCGGCAACCTGTTTCATTATTTTCCGACCAAGCAGGCCATCATCGCCGCCCTGGTCGAGGAGGAACGCGGCCAGACCGCAGACTATTTCGCCCAGGTCCGCGACACCGCCGACCCCCTGGGGGAAATTCTGGGCTTCGTCGACATCGCCCTGCTCTATGCCGACACATCCGATTATCTGAGACTGGTGATCGACATTTCCGCCGAGGCCATGCGCGACACACAGATCGCGGGACTGGTGTCCGGCGCCGACGACGATGTGCGTCATGCCCTGGCCGATCTGCTGCGCCGGGCGGCGGCGCTGGGACAGACGGACCCCTCTCTGGACCCCGAGGACGCGGCCCGCTGGATCGTCGCGGTGATCGACGGCATCTTTTCGCGGACTGCCGTCGACCCTGGCTTTCAGCCG
Organism: Telmatospirillum sp.; assembly: GCA_009712185.1. Lineage (GTDB taxonomy): Bacteria > Pseudomonadota > Alphaproteobacteria > Rhodospirillales > Magnetospirillaceae > Telmatospirillum. The sequence continues at coordinate 2,079 of WASQ01000083.1, forward strand.
AAAAGCCAGCGGACGATGGCACGCCGCCTGGTGGCGCGCTTCCTGGCGCCGCCCCCTGGTCCCAGGCCTTGAGCCGCGCGCCACCCGGCGATCACGGGCGGGACAGCGATGCAAGGAAGCGGCGGAGCCTCCGTCGGGCACTGTCATAGGGGGATGAACTGTTGAACTGCACCATCCGCCCCATGGTCCACTTTCCGCACCAGGGACGGCCGTAGAGAGTGGGGTTATCCCGCGCCGCAATCTCCGCGACGATGCCGTCCCGGGCTTTTCTCAAACGGGCGAGAAGGTCCGGATAGGCCGTGCCACGCGTATCGTCATAGAACTTGCCGGCCAGCCGCCCGAGTTCATTCCATTTGAAGCCGGTTTCAGGAAAATCCACCGGCAATCCCGCCGCGTCGCGCGCCAGCCATTTCAGCACCAGTTCGTTCCATCCGATCAGATAGGACACCAGATCGGAGACGCTCATCCGTGTCCCCTTCGCATGCCCGTCCATCACCGGTTCGCCCGTCCGATCCGGCGGAACAGCCAGCAGATCCTTGTAAAGAGCATCAAACGTCCGGTCGATCGCCCGCAGTAATTGATCCCGGTCCGCCGGCACCGCCATTGCGCCCCTCCCTTGTCCTGATCCCCGGTGCAGTTCCCCGGTGCAGTTCCCCGGTTCCGCGCACAGTTGCAGACCGCGCTCCGGGAGGCAAGACGGGTGCGTCGGACAGCCGTCCGTCAATCCGACGCCGGCACTTCCCTGAAAAACGCGCGGAAATGGGCGATCAGGGCATCCGGGCGTTCGAGCGGCGCCAGATGGCCGCTGTCCAGTTCGATATAGCGTGCGCCGGGAATGGCCGCGGCCACCGCCCGGGCCTCGGCGGGGGGCACCATCTGGTCCTGGGCGCAACCGATCACCAGGGCCGGCCGCCGGATCCGGCCGGCCGCCCCGGCCCCGGCGGGCGGCCGGTGCAG
>WASQ01000125.1:0-8209 GCA_009712185.1 Telmatospirillum sp.
GCCCTTGGTCTTCCTGTGGCGCCTCCGCTCCGCTCCAGCGGGGCTCAAACGCCGCTCGGGCTTAACGGCTTGCCGCGACATCATCGCTCCAAGCCCTTGGTCTTCCTGTGGCGCCTCCGCTCCGCTCCAGCGGGGCTCAAACGCCGCAAGGGTCTGTTGAGCGGCTGATTGATCAACAGACCCTTAAGCCGGCGGGGGCCGGTCTTCGGGCCGGCCCCGGCTTCTCGCGATCGCGGCCGGACGACCGCGCCCCGCCCATGTTCCGGCGGTCAGGCCCTGGGACCCCGGGCGGGGTCCATCACGATATGGAACCGGGACAGATCGACGGTCAGGCGTTCGCGCAGGGTTTCGCCCACCTCCACCGAGACCCGGTCGCCGTAGGACGCCAGCCGTGACAGCAGCCGTTCGAACGGTCTCAGATATTGGGCGGGCATGCCGTCGACCGCCAGTGTCACACGGGCCCGGGACTGTTCCAGAAGCCGCCGCAGATGCGGCAGGCTGCGACGGAAGAAGCGGCGGCTCCGGGCGTCGCCCAGATGGATGGTCAGATCGGGGACGGACTCCGCCGATTTCCGGATCACCCTGATCGCGTCCTGGCGCAGATAGCGGGACAATGCCGCCTGGACGGATTGCAGCAGCCCGGGATCGGCGGCCTCTTTCGCCGGTCCCCACAGGTGATCGTGGGCGAAGGACCGCATCGAAAGACCGACGATCCATTCGGAAATCGCCAGCGGAAACAGGGACGGGCGCGCCAGCGAAAATGACCGGAGGAAGTGATAGATCCGCCGGAAGCCGCCAGGAAGAATGCCCCGGATCACCAGCCGGGCGACGATCCCGGCGCTCTGGAGCAGCGGATAGCCGCCATGATAGCTGGGTGGTCCCAGATGGCGGAACTTATTGCGGATCCGGGTGCTGATACCGGCATCGGTCAGCAGGCGCCGGTAGAGATTGCGGTACAGCTCCGACATCTCGTCGTCGCTCATGTTCTTGGGCACGATATTGCTTCGGACCCGGGTGTTGTCGCAGTCCTCCTCGACCGGACGCAGGCGCCCCTCGCGTTCCATGCGGGCGTGGAGCGGCGTGCGGGGCAGGGCGGCCAGCAGGCCGATCATGGCGGTCTGGATTCCGGCCCGGGTGATGAAGCGGTATTGCGTCTCGAATGTCTTCGGCGTGTCGTGATCGAAGCCGACGATGAAACCGGCCAGGACGTCGATGCCATGGGCGTAGATGCGCCGGACTGAGACCAGAATGTCCTCTTTCAGATTCTGGGATTTCCCCGTTTCCGCCAGGCTGGCGGCCTCCGGCGTTTCGATACCGATGAAGACCCAGCCGAAATGGGCATCGTGGAACAGGCGCATCAGATCGTCATAGCGGGCAAGGTCGATCGACACCTCCGTGCCGAAGGAAAAATCGTACCGGTGGTCCCGCTGATAGGCGACCAGGAAGGCCAGCAACTCCTTCGCCTTGGTCTTGTTGCCGATCATATTGTCGTCGACGAAAAACACATTATGTTGCCCCAGCCGGCGCAGGGCATCGAGTTCGCGGCCGACCTGCTCCGGGCTTTTGACCCGGGGCTTGCGTCCGAACATCACGATGATGTCGCAGAACTCGCAACGGAAGGGGCACCCGCGCGAGGATTGCAGCGTGGCGTTGGAATAAAGCGGCAGCTTCAGAAGATCGAAGCGGGGGACCGGAGAATCGGCCAGATCCACGACCCCGGTTTCGCGGTACAGCGGTTTCGGGTGTCCGGCCTCCAGATCGCGGCAGAACTGGGGCCAGATATATTCGGCCTCCCCGGCGACCACGGTGTCGGCCAGCGATTCATAGGTCTCGGGGCAGAGCGACGCGGCGGCTCCGCCGATGACGACGAAATGGCCACGTCCCCGGAAATAGGACAGCAGTTCCCGCTGGCGTGGCATCTGGACGCCCATTCCGCCAATGCCGACGATGTCGACGTCGGGGGAAAGGGGGACCGGTTCGACATTCTCGTCGACGATCGTCACCTGCCAGTGGGGCGGGCACAGCGCCGCCAGCGTGGCCAGCCCCAGCGGCGGATTGACCGCCTTCTTGCCGGGCAGGATCCTGTGAACGGCCCAACGGAAATTCCAGAAGCTGTCGGGCACCTTCGGATTGATCAGAAGCAGTCGCATTCCAACCTCCCTCTGGCGCGGGAACGGATCCGCCGGCTTTCCTCACGCCTTATCCCGTCCGGCTTTTCCGGTTTGGTTGTCCGGATCGCAATCCTTGTCGACTGGCCCGCTGTCGAGTCCGGATCCCCGCGGGCTGTCTAGCCGGATCGACCATCGTAACGCCGTTTGTGCCGGTGTCCCGTGTTTTTTGTTTCCTCCCGGGCATGGGGGCGGAGATCCCGGTCCGGAACGGGGCCCGCGCCGCAAGGTTCATCACGTCAGCGCGGTGGGGGATGGACCGTCGCCAGCAGCCCGCTGGAATAGGCGATGAGGTCCTTCAGCGCGGTGGTGGCGAGGTCGGCTTCGCGGGCCCGGAGCGCCCCGACAATCCGCGCATGGTGGTCGGCGATGATCCGCCGTTCGCGGACGCGCAGCGACAGAAGATTCATCACCGGCAGCATGGCCTCGATCACCACATGCATCATGAACGCCAGCGGCGCGTTGCCGGCCGCGTCGACCAGGGCGCGATGGAACCGGACATCGGACGCGCAGAATTCCTCGTCGGAAATCCGGCCACTGTCGTCGCGCTGGATGGCAAGCTCGGCCTCCATCCGGGCCAGATGCGCGTCCTCCCTCGCGGTCGCGGCCAGCCGGCAGCAGATGGTTTCAGTCTCCAGTCGGGCCGCGACGATGTCCTCCAGTCCGAAGGCCCCCAGGCTGACCAGCAGGGTGGCCACGCCGGCGATCGAGCCGGCCGCTTCGGACGCGTCCGGACGCGTGACAAAATTGCCCCCGGCCGGTCCACGCCGCGCCTGGACCAGATGCTGCGCGGCCAGACGCTTCAATGCTTCCCGGATGGTCGGGCGCGAGACCCGGAAGCGGCGCGCAAGGTCGTCTTCCGTCGGAAGACGTTCCCCCACCTTGATCTGACCCGTGAGAATCGCTTCCCGGATATTTTCCGCAATCTGTCGGGCGACGCTGACCGTCACCACGGAGCCGTAATCGAGAGTCATTGCGATCCTTGGGCAAGCGTTCCGGAGCGACAGTATGGCTGTGCCGTGCCGGGAACGCAATGCTGTATTGAGAAAACGTTTATTTGTTTGACAAATAGGAGAATGGCGTCAGAGTGGACGGCATCAGGCGGAGCCGTCCGCCACAAACGACCGGCTTGTGACGCGTGCCGCTGATTGCGGGCCGGGTGGCCCCGGAGGCGGAGAACCCGCCCGGGCCGAGAGGATCGCTGATCGGTGCCGATCGGCGCGGGTTGTCAGAAAAGGAGCCTCACGATGCCGTCTTCAACGCTTGCCCATCCCCATTCCCTGCCAGGATCCGATGGACAGCCGCAGTCATCCCTCCCGTCGGGCGGGTCCGCGGGCGGATGGCTTGGCCGGTTCTGGGCAGGAACGCTGGAGGCCCGCCGGGAGGAGGCGGATCACGCCCTGATGGAGGACGGGTTTGTTTCCGAAGTCGCCGAACTCGCCACCGAGGGCTATCGGATCGGGGATTTCGTGGATTCCTCCCTGTGACGGCAACGCCGATAACGCTCCGGCGAGATCGAAGGGGGCACGGGAGGAGAGGCGCCGCCCAGACGAAAAGGGCGGAAGACAGACTGTCTCCCGCCCTGAAAAGCGTTCCTGCGCGACGGGTCTCCACCCTTCGGGCGGCTTAGACCTCTTCCACCCGTTTGCGCCGGACCAGCAGGACGAGGGCGCCGGCCGCGCCGGCCAGCAGGGGCAGAGAGCCGGGCTCCGGGATTTCCGTGACCGGGGTATAATTCACCGGAAGCGTGCCGGTATAGGGGCTGGAGTTCACCTGAACGCCGGACCGCCAGCTGTTCACGATCACCTGACCGTTGATATTGCCGCTTCCCGACATCACCGTTGCAAGGGGGGCCAGCAGAGAGGCATCGAAGCAGCATCCTGTAATGGTCTTGGCGTCCGACAGATTGAACAGGATTTTGCCGGCGTCGGCACCGAAGGTTCCGGCGGTTCCGTCCGTGAAGTCGATATTGAAGCCATGGGCGCCGAAATCGACGGCCGTGCCGGCCACATTGATCAGCACCGACGCGCCGGGGGCGAGGCCGGTGATGGTCAGGTTGCTTTTGGCCTGAAGGGCGGTCAGGTTGAAAATTTCCTGGCTTTTGCCCGACGCCGCGAGAACCAGCCCGCCATTGCCCGCGGCCACCGTTCCGGTGGCCTTCTGTCCCGCCAGGTCATGCGTCAGCGACAAAGCCTGGGCCTGGGTCGTCGCGAAATCGAATCCCAGGGCAAAGGGATCTGTCTTTTGTGATTTCTGCGAAATATAGGGGGTCTGCCAGGATTGGGCTCCCAACACCTTACCCCACACCGAGGCGGTGTCGGATTTGTCGACCAGCGGCAGTCCCCTGGTCACGTCCAGCGTCCCGCCGACGGCGACATTGCCCTTGATGGAGCCACTTGACGAGGCGGTGTAGTTGCCTCCCACCACCACGTTGCCGGCGATCGTGCCGTTGTTGTAGGTCAGATTGCCCTGCACCGTCAGCGCCGGTCCGTCCCGGTAGATCTGGCTGCCCTGGCCGGCGTTGCCGACCGGATATCCATTGACGATGTTAATGGAGTAACCGCCGGCAATGATGGCGTTCCCGCCAACGGCAACCCGTCCCTCGACATCGGCGCCGGTCGGCGCGAAATCCCCGAAGGTGACCAGGGTCGTCGAGGAGGCGATCCCAAGCTGGGTGGCAAGCGAGGTATTGCCTGCCTGCGCGGCGGTCGTGGCGCCGAGAAAGAGGGCTGGCAGCAGCAGAAGCGTGCGCCAGAACGGCGGGCGTGCGGAGTGTGGAGCCATGCTGTGCGGAGTCCGTCAGGTTGAATAGTATTTTAAACAAATTGTATCACGCCCCGCCATGGAGAGGCCAGACACACAATATCAGGATGGTCCCGACGACGAGAACGATCAGGCTGAGGGGAAGGCCGAGGCGCCAGTAGTCCCCGAACCGGTATCCCCCCACGCTCATCACCAGCGTGTTGCACTGATGCCCGATGGGCGTCAGGAAGTCGCAGGCGGCGCCGACCGCCACGGCCATCAGGAAGGGATCGATGGCGAGCCCCAGCCTGCGGGCCATTGCCGCGGCCACGGGGCCCATCAGCAGGACGGTGGCCGCATGATGGAGGAAGGGGGCCAGAAGCATAGACGCCGTCAGGACCAGTCCCACGGCGACGGCGGCGGGGACCTGTCCCGCCGCGACCGACAGCCAGCCGGCCAGAATCTCGGAGGCTCCGGTTGACTTGACCGCGTCGCTGATCGGAATCAGTCCGCCCAGCAGCACGACGATCGGCCAGTGAATGGCCTCGTAGGCCTCGCGGAGCGGAAGGCAGCGCGACAGCACCATCGCCACGGCGGCAAGGAACACGGCCGCGGCGACCGGCAGAATACCCGCGGTGACCAACGCCATGGCCGCCAGCGCGATCACGGACGGCAGCAGGGACGGGGACCGGTTGGTAAACCGGATCGTGCGCTGCGCCAGGGGCAGGCAGCCGAGACGGGACAAGGTTCCGGGCAGGGAATCGGTCACGCCTTCCGCCACCAGGACATCGCCGGCCTGAAATTCGATCTGTCGCAACCGGGTGACGAGATGGCGGTCGCCACGCGTCACCGCCAGCACGGCGATCCCATGCCGGCGCCGGAGCGCGCTTTGTGCCGCGGTGGCGCCGACCAGCGGGGACGTCGGCATCACCACCGCCTCCATGATCGCGAGGTCGCCGCCGGCCAGATCGTGGCTGCCCTCGACCATGGCGAGACCCGCCGCGTCCAGCAACGGTTTGATGGCGACCGGATCCCCCTCCACCACCAGGACGTCACCTTCCGAAAACGCCCAGTTGCCGCCTGGGACATACCGATGGCCCTGGTCGCGGACGATGGCGGCGACGGTCAGGGCGCCGCCGCTGAACAATTGCTCAAGATCCACCACCGTGGCGCCGATCAGCGGGGACTGCGGCAGAATCCGGACCTCCGTCAGATAGTCCTCGATGCGGAAATCGCTGTCACGGTTGCCCGTTCCCTGCCGGTCGGCCGGCAGAACCCGCCAGGCGAAAGTCAGAAACGTGATGGCGCACAGACAGATCCCGAGGCCCACCGGCGTGAAATCGAACATGCTGTAGGGGTGTCCCAGCAGATCCTCCCGCACGCGGGAGACGATGATGTTGGGGGATGTCCCGATCAGCGTCATCAGCCCGCCGGCCAGCGAGGCGAAGGAGAGGGGCATCAGCATCCGTGAGGCTGGAATCCTGTTGGCGCGGGACAGGCGCAGCGCCAGGGGAATGACGATGGCCAGCGCTCCGATGTTTTTCATCAGCGCGGAAAGCGCCATCACCAGTCCCGCCAGAAGGCCGATCAGCGCGTCCGGAGACCGGAACCGGCCCAGCGGTTGTGCCAGGCGTTCGACGATCCCCGACCGTTCGATCCCCGCGCTGACCACCAGGGCGGCCGCGACCACCACCACAACGGGATCGGAAAAACCATGGAAGGCCTTTTCCGCCGGAACGACGCCGCTGATCACACCGGCCGACAGGGAGATCATGGCAACCAGGTCATAGCGCAACCGGTCCCAGGCGAACAGGCCGATCGTGCCGATCAGAATGGCGAACGCCAGTCCCTGCGATACCGTCATCCCGGCCCTCTCCGCTGTATAAGGCCGTCAGGCTACAGGACGGGACCCTCCGGTCGCCAGCAAGGATCGTCGCCTTTGGGTATAAATTTGCGATGATCCCACGCCAACAGGTTGGGCCGATTGTCGTTTCGGGTGATTCGGGCGGAATTGAATATGCGAATAAAAATTAATTGCAAAAATGGAAGCTAAACCATGAGTTCCAATTGAGAAATCTTGGGTTGCCTTGACGTACTTGTATATCTGATATATTAGTGTGCGCCGACGCCATGGCGTCCCACCGGCAGGGGAGGAAGAGGGACCATGAACATCAAGCGCTCGATCGACAAAATCCCAGGCGGAATGATGATCGTTCCCCTGTTCCTGGGGGCCTGTCTCAATACCTTCGCGCCCGGGACGGGCAAATTTTTCGGCTCCTTCACCAACGGGCTGATCACCGGAACGCTGCCCATTCTGTCGGTCTGGTTCTTCTGCATGGGGGCCTCCATCAGCCTCAAGGCCACTCCGGTCGTGTTGCGCAAAAGCGGTGTCCTGGTCGCCGTCAAGGTCAGCACCGCGGCCGCCGTCGGCTATCTCGCGTCGACCATCATTCCGGCATCGGGAATGACCGACGGATTTTTTGCCGGGCTGTCGGTGCTCGCCATTCTGGCCGCGATGAACGACACCAATGGCGGGCTCTACATGGCCCTGATGAACCAGTATGGCAGCAAGGAGGAGGCGAGCGCCTTCTGCCTGATGTCGCTCGAATCCGGTCCCTTCATGACCATGGTGACGCTCGGGGTCACCGGACTGGCGAGCTTCCCCTGGCCGACCCTGGTCGGTGCCCTTCTGCCCTTCTGCATCGGCTTCGCGCTTGGCAACCTCGACCGCGATCTCAGGGCGTTCTTTACCCAGGGCACGCAGGTGATGGTGCCCTTCTTCGCCTTCGCGCTCGGCAACGGCCTCAATTTCGCGATCATTCTCAACACCGGTCTGCTGGGCGTCCTGCTGGCGCTGGGTGTCATCACGGTGACCGGATCGGTATTGGTCGTCGCCGACATTTTCCTGGCCCGGGGCAATGGAACGGCCGGTGTCGCCGCCGGATCCACCGCCGGAGCCGCGGTCACCGTGCCTTCGGTGATCGCGTCGCTGGCGCCGCAGTTCGCCCCGGTGGCGCCGGCCGCCACCGCCCTGGTCGCGACCTCGGTCGTTGTGACCGCCTTCCTGACGCCCCTGCTCACCTATGCCTGGGCGCGCCGGTTCGGAATGTTGTCGTCCCGTTACCAGGGGGGCTTTCCGGGGCGGGACGGGGCGCCGGCCGAATAGGCAGCCCCTCCGTCCGTTCGTCATTGCCGGCCCCGGTCAGGGGCCGGCCGATTTTTCCGCATATTTCGGGAGACCCTTTCATGAGCATTTCCTTCGATCTCGCCGGCAAGGTGGCGATCGTCACGGGCGCCGG
>WASQ01000125.1:8309-37814 GCA_009712185.1 Telmatospirillum sp.
GGCGCCGGCGCCGACATTGTCGGTGTCGATATCATCGATGTGTCGGAAACCGCGCGGGCGGTCGAGGCAACCGGGCGGCGATTCCTGCCGATCAAGGCGGATCTCGGAACCATCGCGCCGGTTCAGGGCATCATCGACGCCGCCGTGGCCTGGGGCGGGCGCATCGATATCCTGGTCAACAATGCCGGCATCATCCGGCGCGCCGATGCGATCGACTTCACCGAGAAGGACTGGGACGACGTGATGAGCGTCAATCTGAAATCGGTGTTCTTTCTGACCCAGGCCGCAGTCCGGCGGATGATGGCGCAGGGCGATGGCGGCAAGGTGATCAATATCGCGTCGATGCTGTCCTTTCAGGGCGGGATCCGGATCCCCTCCTACACCGCCAGCAAAAGCGGCGTGGCCGGCATCACCCGTCTGATGGCCTGCGAATGGGCCGCCCGCAAAATCAATGTCAACGCCATCGCGCCCGGTTATTTCGCGACCAACAACACCAAGCCATTGCGCGACGACAAGGAGCGCAGTGCCGCCATCCTGGAGCGGATTCCCGCGGGCCGCTGGGGCAATCCCGCCGATCTGGGCGGCGCTGCGGTCTTCCTCGCCTCGCAGGCCGCGGACTATATCCATGGAATCGTGTTGCCCGTTGATGGTGGCTGGCTGGTTCGCTGATGCACCGACGCAAACTGAAGATTCAATTTGCGCCGGTGCATCAGCCTTATGAAGGCGTTCTCGCCGGGCGGGACCACCAACTATTTGAATTGTGATGACAATCTGACAAATGGCATGAGAGCCAATCTGTCAGATTGTCACCGCCAGGACCGGTTGACCCGTCAGCGCGCCGGCAGGGCCCGGCCCATGCGGGGTGTGAGCCCGCTGGAGCGGAGCGCCAGCGTCAGATCAGGATTTTTCAAGGACCTGAAGCGAATTTCGCGGCGGGTCCTCAAGAATTCGGGCGGGGTCGGGGGACACCTCTTTGACCAATCCGGCGGTAAGGGGAGCCCGTCTCCTGTCCGGTGGTGGAATTTCGATCAAAAGTTGTCCTGGCGGCACCCGGACAGGCAAGAGGGCCGGACCGGGGCGGGAGGCTGACGGGGAAGGGGCTGCGCCCTGTTCAGGAGCGTCCGGAAGGACTATTGACCTTACTTGATTTAAGGTCTTTTCTGTTCCGGGCTATGCCAGCTTTCCGGGTGGCGACACCCTTCTATTGCGACGAAAGTTATAGGTCGGTAGAACTGGTGCCAATGGTCCTCTGGCGACAGGCCGGAGACATGTGCCCTGGGCGGGCGATCGCGTCGGCCAGGGCCCCAGGATAGGACGCAATGAATGACCCATGTAAGCGTTTCCCAGAAGTCCGTTTCCTCGGCCCATATTCACACTGTCGGCGTGATCGGCGCCGGTCAGATGGGCAGCGGCATTGCGCAGGTGATTGCCGCGGGCGGATTTGACGTTCGGCTTCTCGATATCAATGACGCGGCCATCGCCAAGGGCATGGCCGTGATCACCAAGACTCTCGACAAGATGCTGTCCCGTGGAAAAATCTCCGCGGAGGACAAGGCTGCCACCCTCGGCCATATCACCACCGGAACCGACTACGGCGCTTTCGCCGATGCCGATCTGGTGATTGAGGCCGCGTCCGAGAACGAAGCGGTGAAAAAGGCGATTTTCGCCCAGCTTTGCCCGGTCCTGAAGCCCGAGGCCATCATCGCCTCGAACACCTCGTCATTGTCGATCACCCGTCTCGGCGCCTCGACCGACCGTCCCGGACGCTTCATGGGCATGCATTTCATGAATCCGGTCCCGGTGATGGCGCTGGTCGAACTGATCCGTGGCATCGCGACGGGCGAGGACACCTTCGGCGTGGTCCGCGATCTGGTCGGACGGCTGGGGAAGACCGCCGTGATCGCCGAGGATTTTCCCGCCTTTATCGTCAACCGCGTTCTGTTGCCGATGATCAACGAGGCCGTCTACACTCTCTATGAGGGGGTGGGGTCGGTCGCCAATATCGATGCGGCCATGCGCCTTGGCGCCAACCATCCGATGGGGCCGCTGGAACTGGCCGATTTCATCGGTCTCGATACCTGCCTTGCCATCATGCAGGTTCTGCATGATGGTCTGGCCGACAGCAAATACCGGCCTTGTCCGCTGCTGGTGAAATATGTCGAGGCCGGCTGGCTGGGGCGCAAATCCGGCCGTGGATTCTACGATTATTCGGGCGAGAAGCCGGTTCCGACGCGCTGATCGCGCCGGGTTGGAAGACCGGCATGAGGGCGGGTGGCGGATTTTCCGTCACCCGCCCTTCGCGTGTCGGCGCCGGCGCCGCCGGGATCCGGGGTCATGACGCCGCTCCGGGTCCTTCGCCCCGGACGATCCGGTCCGCCGGACCCCGGCAGAGGACCTGGAGCCTGCCTATGGCGTCCTCCAACGGCAGGACCTCCGGCCTGCCATCGGGGCCCCGCAGGGCCACGGTCCCGGAGGCGGCCTCCCGTCTCCCCACGGCGGCCATCAGGGGGATGCCGAGATCCCGTGCGGACACGATCTTCCGGCTCAATGTGTCGTCGCTGTCGTCCAGGACGACCCTCAGTCCCCGGTCCCCGAACCGGCCGGCCACCTGGCGGGCCCAGGCGGCCTGATCGCGCCCGATCGAGGCGACTGTCACCTGCTCCGGCGCCAGCCAGGGCGGCAGGTGTCCCTCCCAATGCTCGAGAAGGATGGCGATGAACCGCTCCAGAGAGCCCAGAACCGCGTGATGGATCAACACCGGTTCGGCGCGTCCGTTGTCATTCGTGGCATAACTGGCGCCCAGCCGTCCCGGCAGCACGAAATCGAGCTGGATGGTGCCGCATTGCCAGCGTCGACCGCGATTGTCGGCCAGACTGAATTCCAGCTTCGGTCCGTAGAACGCCCCTTCCCCCGGCTGTACCCGGAACCGCAGGCCCGCCGCGGTCGCGGCACCGGCCAGCATGGCCTCCGCACGGTCCCACAGGGCGTCATCTCCGGCGCGAACCGGCGGACGGGTGGAAAAGCCGACCTCGACCCCGTCAAAGCCGAAATCGGCATAGGTCTCCGACAACAGACGGCTGAATCGCAGAACCTCATCCTCCACCTGATCGACGGCACACAGGACATGGGCATCGTCCTGAACGAAGGCGCGGGTCCGCATCAGCCCCTGCAGGCTCCCCGACGGCTCGAAACGATGACAGGCGCCGAATTCGGCGTATCGGACCGGCAGGTCGCGATGGGACCGCAGCCGCTTGTTGAACAGTTGCACATGGCCGGGGCAGCTCATCGGCTTCAGGGCGAACGACCGCCCCTCCGATTCGACCTCGAACATCGCGGCGCCGAATTTCTCCCAATGTCCGCTTTTTTCCCAAAGGCTTCTCGCCATCAGCTGCGGTGTGCGCACCTCCTGATAACCGGCGGCCCGCATCCGCCGGCGGATGTCATTTTCGACCAGCCGCCACAGGGTCCATCCCCGTGGATGCCAGAAAATCATTCCGGGTCCGTCGTCCTGTTGATGAAAAAGCTCCATCCGGTTGCCGATTGCCCGGTGATCCATCTCGTCCATCGTCTGCTCCTTACGCATTGGCGCCGACGGACGGAGAGACCTTTCCCGAAAACGAAAGGACCCCGTCCGTTTCCGGCGGGGTCCTTTCGATGTCAGAAAAGCGCAGTGTCTGTCGTCAGCGCAGGGCCATCGGGGACGTCCCACCGGGGGTGGGCGTCGGCGTGGTGCTGACAGGGCGGACAGAAAGCGCAGTCATGATGGGACTCCAGGTGCCATGGTTTCCTCCCCGCTGTCAAGAATCGCTGGAAAAGCAGGCCCCACTGAGAGGTGAAAACCATTAGCACAGGTCTTGCGCGCCTGTGGTCCGGCGGCAAGCCGGACCCGCAGACGGATTGAGGGATGGCGGACTCTCCACCACCTCCCGCTCATGGCTTTCCGATATCGCGGAGGAAGGCGACGACATCGGCTTCCAGTTTTCGCGAGCTGCTCCCCAGGCTGGTGGCGGATTGCAGAACCTGTGCGGCGGATTGGCTCGCTGTCGCGGCGGCGGCCGACACGCAGGCAATGCCGTCGGAAACCCGGCCGGCGCAGCGGACGGCGGTCTCGACATTATGCGAAATATCATCGGTCGCGTGACCCTGGTGGCGGACCGCTTCGGCGATGGCGCAAGAGATGTCGCCGATTTCGCCGATCACCTGGGAGATCGAGCGGATGGCGTCGACGGCATGGCACGTTTCCTCCTGAATGGCGGCGATCTGTGTTCCGATGTCACCGGTGGCCCGGGCGGTCTGGTTGGCAAGGCTCTTGACCTCTCCCGCCACGACCGCAAAGCCCTTGCCGGCCTCGCCGGCACGGGCCGCCTCGATGGTGGCGTTCAGGGCCAGCAGATTGGTCTGGCTCGCGATATCGGAAATCAGCTTCACGACCTCGCCGATTCGTTCCGCGCTGGACGCCAGGGCCATCACCATCGCATTGGTGCGGTCCGCCTCCGCCGCCGCATTGGCAGAGACCCTGGAGGCCTGATCGACCTGTCCGCTCACGTCGACAATGGATCGCGACAACTGTTGCGCGGCCACGGAAACCGCCTCGATCGCCTGCGAAGCCTCGGCCGCGGATCGCGAGACCACCTCAACCTCGCTGTCCGATTGCCGGGCGGCGTCGGTCATGGACCGGGCGACATCACTCAGATGTCCGGCCGAGGCGGAGACCCCGGTGGCGACATCGCCGATATCGGCCTCGAACCGGCGAGCGACGTCGGCCAGCGCGCGTTTCTGGGCGGCCTCGGCCTCCGCTGCCTGACGGTCCCGGTTTTCCTGCAGGTCCCGAACCTCGACGGCATTCGCCTTGAAAACCTCGACGGATCGGGCCATCGCGCCCACCTCATCGCCACGGCCAAGGCCCGGGATCCGGATGTCCAGGCGGCCATGCGCGAGGTCGGCCATGACCTTTTCGATCTCCGCCAGGGGCCCTCCGATGGAGGTGGCGATCCGCCACGCCAGAAGCAGCGACAGGGTCAGCAGGATTGCCGTCGCCACAAGGCTCAGCGTCAGGGTCCGGTTGAGCCTGTCGATGCGGGCCTGAAGCAGGTGGTCCAGTTCCTGTCCGGATACCGTCCACAGAGTCCGGATGGCCTTTTGCAGATCCTGTTCCGCGGCGGCCAGGGCCTGCGCCGACGGGCGTGCCGCGGCCTCGGCGGTGACGGCGTCGAGGAGTTTTCCGAAATGGGCGGACCGGGCGGCCACCGCGTCGCGGGCGGCGGTCAGCGCCGGCTTCATGGTGCCATCGGGATTTCCCCGTTCGCCCGACGAGATGTCGCCGTCGGCACCGCTCTGGGCGGCGGTGATGGCTGATCTGGCCGTCAGAAAGGCGACCGTGGTATCGGCGCCGGGTGGCATCGCCGCCAGCATCGGACGGGCCGCTTCCAATCCCCGGTTGACGGCGATCGCCAGTGCCGGAAGCTTCACCGTGACGAGATCCTGGGTGTAATAGCTGTCCAGATCCGGGTCGAGAGTGAGATTGGATCCATCCTCAACCCTGGCGATATGATCGCTGATGGCGTCCAGGGCGGCATCGACGGCGGTCCGGCCGGCACCCGGTTCCAGGGCATCCACCGCCGTCAGGGCTTTGCCGGCGACATCGCCGACAGCCATGGGGCCGTCATAGTCCCTCCCCATGGCGCGGACCTTGGCGGCGTCCGCCGCCAAGGTCGCCGACAAGCCGTCCGACAGGTCGATAACGGCGTTCAGTTCGTTCCGAAGCGCGCTGAAATAGCGACTTCCGTCCAGTTCGTTGCTGGCGAAGACGACGTCCTTCTCCGTCTGGGCGACGAACAGGTAAATCAGAAACGCGACCGGAAGGAAAAAGGTCGAGCACAGAATCGCAAGCTTATGACGGATTTTCACATTGCCGAGCATGGTGAGATTCCGATGTCAAAAGAGGGTGCCGCGTCATGCCGCTGAGGGTCCGGCCGGCGACAGCCCATTTCCCGGGCATGGAATGACACAATGGCGCAACCAGAGGGCGCCGGCTGTCCCCGTTTGAGGATACACCGCAGTGCGAAAAAAGTGTTGCCCGACAGAGTGGGGAGGGACGGCGGGACTGCCGGGGGATCAGAGCCCGAGGGAGGATTCGAAGTCGGTCAGGGTTTGCGGCCGTCCGAACAGGAAGCCCTGGAAGGCGGCGCAGCCCAGTCCTTTCAGGAAATCGCGCTGTTCGGCCGTTTCGACACCTTCCGCGATAACGTCCAACCCGAGGTTGCTCGCAAGGGCGACGATGGTCCGCACGATCGCGGCGTCGCCGGCATCGACATGGACAGACGTGACAAAGGACCGGTCGACCTTCAATTGTCGTAAGGGCAGGCGCCGGAGGTAGCCGAGAGAGGAATAGCCGGTGCCGAAGTCGTCGAAGGAGAATTCGACGCCATGCGTTCCCAGTTCGGCCATCTTGGCGATGATTTCCTCGATATCGTCAAGCACCAGACTTTCCGTCAGCTCCAGTTTCAGCTTCGCCGGGTTCGCGCCGGTTTCCGCCAGAACGGCGAGAACCTCGCCCACGAAATCGGCCTGACGGAACTGCCGGGCGCTGACATTCACGGACAGCGTGAGGTCTCGCGCACCGGGCTTGGTTTCCCAGGCGACCAACTGGCGGCAGGCCTCTTCCAGTACCAGCCGGCCCAGCGGCAGGATCAGCCCGGTGTCCTCGGCCACCGGAATGAATTCGGCGGGCGAGACCACGCCCCGTTCCGGATGGCGCCAGCGGGCCAGCACCTCGGCGCCGGTCGGTCGGCCCTGGTGATCGACCTGGACCTGATAACAGAGAAAGAACGCGTTCTGACGCAGGCCCTGACGCAGATCGGCCTCCAGACTGGCGCGCGTCGAAACCGCCGCCTGCATGCCCGGATCGAAGAAGCGCAGGACATTGGGGCCGGCGGCCTTGGCCTGATACATCGCAAGATCCGCCTGCTTCAGCGTCTCCTCCTTGGTGCCCCGGAGATTGCCGAACAGCGTGACGCCGATACTGGCGGTGCAATAGCAGTCCTGGCGTTCCAGACGGAACGGCTGCGCCAGGGTCGCCAGGATCTTGTTGCCGACCGTTTCCGCCTGGATGGCCGAAATGGCCGGGTTATCCCCCAGATCCTCCAGGATCACGACGAATTCGTCGCCGCCCAGGCGAGCCACGGTATCGCCCTCGCGCAGGCAGGCGGTCAGGCGGTGGGCCACCTGGAGCAGCAACAGATCGCCGATGTCGTGCCCCAATGTGTCATTCACCGTTTTGAAATTGTCGAGATCGATGAACAGCAGGGCGCCCTCGCGGCCCGACCGGCTGGCCGCCGCCAGCGCCTGCTGAAGCCGGTCGAGGAGAAGACGCCGGTTGGGCAGCCGGGTCAGCGGATCATAGAAGGCGAGATACCGGATCTCTTCCTCCGATTGCTTGATCCGCGAGGTGTCGGTCACGGTGGCGACGAAGTGGGTGAGGGTGCCGACCTCGTTGCGAACGGCGGTGACGATCATCCAGGACGGGAACATTTCGCCATTCTTGCGGCGGTTCCAGACCTCCCCCTGCCAGCAGTCGCCGTCCAGGGATCCGTTCCAGGGAGGTCCGCGACCGGCGTCGCCGGCGCTGGCGAGAAGACCGAGCGGACGGCCCAGGATCTCGTCGGCCGCATATCCTGTTATGGCGGAAAAGGCATTGTTGACGCGCAGGATCTTCCGTGCCGCGTCGGTGATCGCCATGCCCTCCTGGGCCTGGAAGGCCGTCGCCGCGATCCGGAGTTCCTCGATCGCGCGGCGGCGCTCCTGTTCGCGTGTGAAATTGTCGAGAGCGAAACTGATGTCGTCCGCCATTTCGGTCAGAAGGTTCCGGGCATCCTCGTCGAAAGCATGAAGGGTTCCCGAATAGAGCGTGATGCAGCCGACGGGAACGCCGTTGCGGCGAAGGGGCAGGGAGGCCAGCGCCAGACAGCCGATCCGGGCTCCGTCCTCGGACCAGGGCGCCATCGCCGGGTCGTTGCGGAAATCCTGGCACCAGTAAGGCCGGTTCTCGCGGATTGACGTCCCGGTCGATCCGCGGCCCCTGGGGTCGGCCCCGTCCGCCGACGTCTTCAAATAGTCGAGGAAGCCCGTATCGTCGCCGTAGCTCGACACCAGCCGGATTCCCTTTCCGGTCTCGTCCAGCAGGCCGATCCAGGCCATTTTCATGCCGCCGAACTCGACCGCGGCCTGACAGACCATGGGGAACAGGTCCTCCTCCGATCGGGCGCGGACGATGGTCTGGTTGCATTGGCTGAGGGCGGAAAGAAGATTGGTCAGTCGCTGGATGCGGGCCTCCGCCGCCTTGCGGCCGGTCACATCCTCGACCGCCCAGACGACGCCGGCCGATGCGTCTTGCGCGTCGATGAGCCGGGCCGTGAGATGCAGCCAGAGCTCACTGCCGTCGGCTCTGACCATGGGCACATCCTCGTCAAAGGTGCCGCCGGCCAGGATCGTGCCATAGGCCCTGGTACCGATGTCGTCGAATTGTTCCTGCGACCGGTAGAGAATGCGGGCCGGTTTGCCGATCAGCTCGGCTTCCTCGACACCATAAATGGCGCAATACTGACGGTTCGCGCGGCGGATCGTGCGATCGATGTCCAGAATGGCGATGCCGATCGGCGTATTGGAGAGGATGGCGTCCGTCATCCGGTTGATCCGGGCCCGGCGGCGCCAGCGTTTCAGTCCGAAGGCGAGCGTCATTCGTGCGCCTGCGGCGGCAGCCGGGGCGCGGAGGGGCTTGGAACGGGGCGGACCGCGTGACTTCCCATCGCTTCGTCGTCGAATAGCGGTTGCATCAGCCGTGTCTCCGGCATCCCGACAAAGGACGCGCCGGTCGATATTCAAAATAACCTTAACACGCGTCTTGTTAACAGCCCGTTCACGGTCGCGTCACGATTTTCCTTTCGCCCTAAGCGCTGAGACCGGGTCTGTCCGGCGGAGGGTGGTGATTTTGGCATATCAGTCGTCGACCAGCCCGGGTCCGGCATCGACCGGGACGGGGGCTCCGGTTCGCCAGTCCGCGACCAGAGTCAGGAAATCGGGCTCGGGGAGCGGCTGTCCGAACAGGAATCCCTGCCCCTCGTCGCATCCCTCGGCCAGCAGCAGCCGCCACTGTCCCTCTTCCTCGACGCCCTCGGCGATGACGGTGAGCCCGAAGGTTCGCGCCAGCAGGATGATGGTCCGGGCGATCGCCGCGTCATTGGGATCCGTCAGAATGTCGCGGACAAAGGATCTGTCGATTTTCAACTGGCTGAAGGGAAGCCGCTTCAGATAGGAGAGGGAGGAATAGCCCGTGCCGAAATCGTCAAGCGACAGGTGAAGTCCCAACGCGCGCAACGCCAGCATTTTTTGTGCGCAGTCCTCAATGTCCTGGAGGAGCAGGCTTTCCGTCAGTTCCAGTTTCAGTTTCGCCGGCTCCGCTCCCGACGAGGACAGCGCTTCCCGGATCTCCCTGACGAAGGAGGGGTGACGGAACTGGCGGGCGCTGACGTTGATCGACAGCGTGAGATGGCGGGTTTCGTCCCGCTCCCCCCACAAGGCGAGCTGGCGGCAGGCCATCCGGGTCACTTCGCCGCCGATGGAGAGGATCAGGTCGGACATTTCGGCGGCGGCGATGAATTCCGCCGGAGCCAGCAGACCGCGCGTGGGATGAGGCCAGCGGATCAGTCCCTCGGCCCCGACGATCCCGCCATCGCGCGAGATCTGCGGCTGGTAGTAGAGGACGAACCCCCGTCCGGCCACGGCGTCACGAAGCTGCTCCTCCAGCAGAGTCTGGGCGGTCAGCGAGCGCTGCATCCCCGGATCGAAGAAGCGCCGGGTGTTGCGGCCGGCAGCCTTGGCCTGATACATGGCGAGATCCGCCTGCCGCAGCAGATCGTCATTCGAGGTTCCGGTCCCGTTGAACAGGGTGAGCCCGAGACTCGCGCCGGAATGATGGCTTTGTCCCTCCAGGAGGTAAGGCATGGACAACTGGTGCAGGATCTTTTCAGCGACCACGTCGGCCTGGACGACGGCCTGCTCGACCCGGTCGCTCAGTCCTTCGATCATGACGACGAATTCGTCGCCTCCGAATCTGGCGACCGTGTCTCCCGTCCGCACGCAGGCATTGAGGCGCCGTCCCACCTCTTCCAGCAGAAGGTCGCCGACCCGATGGCCGCGCGTGTCGTTCAGAACCTTGAAATTGTCGATATCGATGAAGATCAGGCCGATATGACAGCCGCTGCGTTCCGAGACGGACGTCGCCCGGCTGAGGCGCTCCAGCAGCAGACGGCGATTGGGCAGCCGCGTCAGGGGGTCGTAAAAGGCAAGCTGCTGGATCTCGGCGGCCGATTTCCGCGCTTCCGAAATGTCCTGAACCGTTCCGAACAGGCTGGACGGGGTTCCATCGGCGGCGAACAGGATCTCCGCCGACATCTTCACCCAGCGCGTTTCAGCCGTGGCGGCCGGAGCGGTGGCGCCTCCATCGTTGCAGGGCGGTTCCAAAAGAACCGGAAACTCGCGCTCCAGCGATCCTCCGGTCCGTCGGACATCGGCCAGTCGTCCCATGACGTCGCCACGGTAATCGGGATGCACACGGGCCAGCAGATCGTCGAGGCCCGACGGCCGGATGTCGGCGATCCCCAGAATGCCGTCCAGCACTTTCGACGTCCGCAGTGTCTGGGACGCGTAATCGAAGACGAAATGGCCGACCGAGGCCAGCCGCTGGGATTGCAGCAGCAGCGCTTCGCTTTGGCGTAATTCCTGTTCGACCCGGTGCATGCGGGTGATGTCGCGGGCGATTCCCAGGACGCCGACCAGAGCCCCGGAATCGTCACGCATCGGCGTTTTGATGGTCTGAAGCAGGGCGGTCCGCCCGTCGGCCGCATAAGTGACCCATTCCTGATTGGTGGTGGGCTTTCCGGCGGCGATGGCGGCGCGGTCGTGCTGACGGAAGAATTGCGCCTGGACGGGATCGACGAAATCGAAGTCGGTCTTGCCCACGATGTCCGCTTCGGGGACGCCATACAGTTTTTCGAACTCGTGGTTGCAGGTGAGAAAGACACCGTCCGGGGTTTTCAGCCACACCATGTCCGGAATTGTCTCGATCAACGTATGCAGCCGGTTGCGCTCCTGTCCCAGTTCGGCAATCCGGCGCCGGACCTCGCGGCGCAGGGTGAAAACCCAGATCGCGAGGACGCCTCCCGCCACGAGTGCCGCCAGCAGGCCGTAACTGATATAGCGGACCGAGGCAGGCATCCTCAGGCGCTCTCCCAGCCATTTGTCCTGAGCCTGCCTTAACTCGGCCGGGCCGATCCGCTCGAACCCCAGCTCGACGAGGTGCAGGGTCGCGATGTCGCCTTTGTGGACGGCCCGATGGAATTGCCCGGTGTACAGAAGGAAGGCCTGATAAAAGGATCTGTCGATCCCGGCCTTGTAGAGCAGATAGTTGGCCGGAGGTTCATCGAGGCAGAGAATCTTGATGTGCTCCGTCCGGGCCGCCTCCACCAGGCCCGCATAGCTGTCGAATGTCCTGAAGGTGTCGATCCCGTCCGCGCGCAGCCGGTCGATACAGGCGTCGCCCGCCTTGACACCGACCAGGAAGCCCCGCAGCGCCCCCGGTCCGTCGATGCCGCCGATGGATTTGTGGACCAGGATCGGGACCCGGATATCGGCGTAGGCGCGGGTGAAATCGAGGACACGGTCCCGTTCCGGCGTCTCGAAGACCGTGTCGATCACATCGGCCTCTCCCGCCGCCATCAGCCGCTGAGCGGCCTCCCAATTGGTTCCGATAAGGTGGACGGGGCGGCCGGTCCGCTTTTCCCAGAGTGCCCACAGGTCGACGAGATACCCCTTGAGCGCTCCATCGCCGTCGCGGAAGGCGTAGGGTGGATAATTGTCGTCCGTGACGACCGTCAGTTCGCCCGAAACGCTGTTCCGGGGAGTTTTTTCGGCCTCGCCGGCGGCTGGCAGCAACAGTAGCGCCAACAGGCACAGAAGGATCCTGAGTGATCTCACGAAAGCCCCCGGGCGACGGGAGGTGAACCATTAGGTAGAATAAAATTAATTTTCCAAAAAGCATAGATTGAAAATCGGGGCATGCCGGACGTTTCGGCACAAAGGCCGGCAAAACGCAACCAAGGATCAATATGCGCTTAGGGGTGTTTCAATTTCGTCCCAATGGGGGGACTATTGAAATTTATAACATGCCTGCAATCGAAAATCGCATTACACTGATTTGCATCCCGTGGGAGGTGACTTCTCCGGGGCGCTTCGGAACCAAATACCCCTAATCATCAATCACAAAGCGGAGCAATTCGATCGTGAGCAACTATCAGCATGGCATCGCTATCAAGTGGGGTGATCAGCTATACTATGTGCCGAGCGAAGTCTGGCAAAAACAGGCGTTGCCGGACGATCTGAAAGCGGACGTATCGCAGCTGATCAATAATGGCGCCATTCTGGCGTCGATCTCCCAGACCGGCGAGGGGATCGGTGCCGCCTGCTATTTGATCGACCTCAGCGCCATTCGTTCCGACGAGTAATATTTTGGTCGACTCCAGTGCGGGTGGGGAGCGGGGAACCGTTTCCCCACCCGTTTCTGCGCCTAAGGGGTTCCTGGGAGGGACGCACCGATTGCGGCCGCCGGCCGAAACGCTGGCGGTGATCACCCCCCATCTGGCGGCGCTTGGCATCACCAGGGTGGCTGACATCACCGGTCTCGACCGCGTCGGGTTGCCGGTGGTCGCCGTCTATCGCCCCAACGCCCGGTCGGTGGTCGTGTCGCAGGGCAAGGGGATCGACCGGATCGCGGCCCGCGTGTCGGGCCTGATGGAAGCGATCGAATCCCATCATGCCGAACATGTGGACCTTCCCCTCCGGCTGGCGAGTTTCCGGGAGATTGCGCAACGCAGCGCCGCGGCCGGGATCCCGGTGATCGACATCTGGGCTCTGCCCCGTCTGTCGGTGGGCGGCTTCCATGCCGACAAGCCCATTCTGTGGTGCGAGGGGCGCGACCTGATGGGCGGGGCGCCGATCTTCGTTCCCTATGAAATGGTCCACACCAATTACACCCGCCCGCTTCCCGCGGGCAGCGGCAATTTCCTGATGAGTTCCAACGGTCTCGCATCCGGCAACCATCCCCTGGAGGCAACCTGTCATGGCCTGGGGGAACTGATCGAACGGGACGCCCTGGCGCTGTGGGCGCTGGGCGGAGGCATCGCCAGTCCGGCCGGACGGCTGGATCCCGCCACCGTCGACGATCCCGATTGCCGGTCGCTTCTCGACCGGATCGGCGCTGCCGATTTGTCGGTCGGGATCTGGGACATAACCACCGATATCGGGATTCCGGTGTTCGTCTGTTCGCTGGTCGACAACGGCCCGAATGCCTTCGGGCAATGCTATTCCAGCCATGGCAGCGGCTGTCATCCGACCAGGGTCGTCGCCCTGCTGCGCGCGTTGACCGAGGCGGCGCAGACCCGCTTGACCTATATCGCGGGAACCCGGGACGACGCCCATCGCGAACTGTTCGAGACCGCCCGCAATCCCGATCGGGTCGCCCAGGTCCGCCGCGACATCGAGGCTCCGGCCGCGCCGCCCGCCCGGCGCTGGGACCAGGTGCAAGATCATCCGACGGACAGCTTCGATGCGGACCTTGCGCTGCTGTGCCGGCATCTGGCGGCGGTCGGCATCCGCCAGGCCGCTGCGGTGACACTGCCCTCCCTGATCCCCGGCATCTCGGTCGTCCGTGCGATCGTGCCCGGGCTGGAGGGACTCCATGACGCGCCCGGCTATGTCCCGGGCCGCAGGGCCGAGGCCCGGTTGCGGGAGAAAGCCGCATGACACCGTCAGAGACCGTCATTTTTCTGGGACCGTCGCTTGGCCTGGACGCGGCCCGTGCCCTGCTCGATGCCGATTACCGTCCGCCGGTGTCGCAAGGCGACGTCTACCGTGCGGTCCAGCAGGGTGCGCGGGTCGTCGGCCTGATCGACGGCTTTTTCGAACGGGTGCCCGCCGTCTGGCATAAGGAGATTCTGTGGGCGCTGAGCCGGGGCGTGCATGTGTTCGGAGCCTCCAGCATGGGCGCGCTCCGGGCGGCCGAACTGGCGGCATTCGGGATGCGGGGGATCGGCCGCGTATTCGAGGATTTTCGTGACGGCGTGCTTGAGGACGATGACGAGGTGACCATTGTTCACGGCCCCGCTGAACTGGGTTATCCGGCCGCGTCCGAGGCGATGGTCAATATCCGGGCCACCCTGGCCCGCGCCTGTGACGAGGATGTCCTGGATCCGCCCGGATGCGAGGCTCTCCTTTGTGAGGTCAAACGGCTTTATTATCCCTTGCGCAGTTTCCCCCGGATGCTGGAAGCCGCGTCCCGCCTGATTCCCGAGGACCGGGTCCGCGCGCTTGCGCTGTGGTTGCCCCGGGGGCGGATCGACCGCAAAAGGGACGATGCCGTCGCGCTGCTGACCCATGTCCGCGCGTTTCTGGAGGAGGCCCCGGCCCCCTTTCAGGCCGCTTTTCATTTCGAGCACACGGACGCCTGGGAACAGGCGGTCCGTCGGATCGGCCATCTTCAGGCCGCGGCCGTGCGCGACGACCTGCCGCCGGAGGCCTTGATCGACGAGCTTCGACTGGATCACGGGGCCTATGCCCGGGCGATGACCGGAGCCCTGGCCCGCGCCCTGGCCCTGCGGGAGGCGGCGCGTGCCGGGACCCCGGTGGCGCGTGATGTTTTCCGTGACGTGCTGAACGGTTTTTTCCTGCAACGCGGTCTTGCGACCCCGGCCGAGATCGGCGCCTGGCTGGCGCGCCAGGAGATCGACGCGGACGGATTGACCGCTTTCATCGCCCGGCAGGTCCAGGTGGGGCAGGCCGATGTCCTGTTCCGCCAGGAGACCCTGGCCCAGCTTCCCGATGTGCTGCGGGCGGCCGGAAGCTATGGCGATCTGGCCCGCCGCGCGCGGCGTAAGCGTCAATGGCTCGACGGGATCACGGCGCCTTCGATCGCGATGACCGGATTGTCGGAGCAGGAGCTTCTGTCCTGGCATTTTGTCGACCGGCGGGCGGAAGCCGTTCCGGACGACCTCGACCGCCACAGTGCGATGCTGGGGCTGCCGAACCGTTTCGCCTTCCTCACCCTTCTGGTGGAGGACTACCTCTTCGAGCGCGACGGAGAGGGACAATGCCGGCCGGTTCCCCGGACGGCCTGACAAGCGTGTGATCCCAGGAGAATGGCGCGCGAATTCGAAGCGAATGGATGGAGGAGTCGATGGGGTTTCCGTTACGTTACCTGCAGGTTTCTTTGGACCTTCCCAATGACGATCACCAGTGTCAGGCTTTCAACCGTTATATGAGCGAGCTTCTGCCGCTGTTTTCCGAACGTCCGTGGCCGGGCTGGGACCTGTTCCTTGCCGCCCGCCATACGCCGGGACGGGATTCCTCCAGCCATCCCGACGATCCGGCGGTGAAGACCTATCTGCATCTGTGGAGCGTGCGGGATTATAATTCCCTGCCCTATATCATGGAGCTCTTCGACGACAGCGAGATCTACCATAACCTGGACGCCCTGGTGTCCCGGGAGGTTCAGGATTTCACCCAGGCGCTGCCCTACAATCCGCAAAGCGAGAACCCGTCCTTCACGGTCCCGGCGAACGCCCGTTATTTCCTGAAAGTGACGTTCAATGTGGTGACCGACCCGACCGCCCTTACCGCCTTCGACAGCTTCATGAACCGCTGTGTCGATCAGGCGAGCTCTCCCATGACCGCGACCTTCGGGTGGAATTTCGTCAGCGGAACATATTCCCAGACAGGCCTGCTGCGGCGCTATATTCATATCTGGTCGACGCATCTGTCCTTGCCAGATCCCGCCGCGTCAGTTACGTGGTTAACGTCACAACCCGAAGTCAAGGGCGCGCTCAACCCGGGCGTTTCCGGAAATCCCGAATGGGACCTGTGGGAACCGGTCAGTTACAAGGAGTCATGAGTCTCGAGTGACGACATCGTTGCCTTCGACGATCGGACCCTACCGGATCACGGGAATCCTTGGGCAGGGGGCGATGGGCGTGGTCTATGCCGGGCGGCATGCCGGGGATGGCACCCCGGTTGCGGTCAAAACGGTGACCGGGCGGGATGCCGCCCGGTTCGCCCAGATCCGGCGGGAGATCCGCGCCCTTGCGCGTCTTGATCATCCCGGAGTGGTCCGGATCCTGGACCAGGGCGTCGACGAGGGACGCCCCTGGTACGCCATGCAACATCTGCAAGGCGTGACGCTGCGCGATCTGGTGGTCGGCCAGTCCGATCAGGTCAGTTCTCTCGGGTCCTTTCACGCCGCCACGACGCTCATATTCGATCCCGAGGCCGATGGTCCCGCCACTCCGGCGATTGCCGAGGCGGTGCCGGCCGGCGACGGGGTGTCGGCGCCCTACGGAACCCGGGCGCCTTTGCTCGCGATTCTGCAACGGGTTTGCGACGCGCTGGCCTATGTTCATGGCGAGGGCGTGATTCACCGGGATATCAAGCTTTCCAATATTTTCATTGTCGATAACGGCCTGCCGGTCCTGGTCGATTTCGGGCTGGCCGAGGACATGGGCGGGGCCGTCGGACGTGAATGGATCGATCACGCCCAGCGGATCAGCGGTTCACCCGCCTATATGTCGCCGGAACAGATCCGGGGCGAAATCCTGGACGCCCGGACCGATCTCTATTCGCTGGGATGCGTCCTTTACCAGATCCTCACCGGCCGGCCGCCCTTTATCGGCAGCCGCCGGACCATCATCCGCAGTCAGCTTGAACGGCATGCGCCGCCGCCGGGGGCGCTGGCCGACGGCATTCCCGAGGTGCTCGACCGGCTGGTTCTGCGCCTGCTGGAAAAGGACCGGGACCGGCGGATCGGCTATGCGGAAAGCGTCGCCGCGGCGATCTCCGGACTGGTGACGGAGCCGTTGCGCTGGCCCGGCATTCTGCCGGCGCCGAAGCCCTATCTTTACCGGTCGGCCTTTGTCGGCCGGCGCGATCTCCTGGTTGTGGTCAACGGCTGCATCCGCCGCTGTCGCGCGGGCGAGGGCAGCATTCTCGCGATCGCGGGCGAGAGCGGCGCCGGCAAGACCCGGCTGGCGATGGAGGTCGGGGTCATGGCCCGCCGTGCCGGGCTTGACGTGATCTCCGCCGATTGCCTGCCCCGGATCGAGGACGCCAATCGCGGTGCCGCGTCGCAGTCTCCCCCGTTGTTCGTACTGCGCCCGTTGATCGACGCGGTCATCGACCGCTGCGTCGAGGCCGGGGAGGAGGAGCGCGACCGGTTGCTGGGGCGGTCGGCTGCGGTTCTCGCTGACTACTTTCCGGCCCTGCGCGAAGTCCTCGCCATTACCGATCAGGCTCCGCCGCTGCCCAGCGAGGCGGCGCGTCAGCGCCTGTTCGAGGCCCTGACGGCGACCTTGGCCGCCTATGCCGAACGTCGTCCCCTGCTTCTGGTGCTGGACGATCTGCAATGGGCAGACGAACTGACGCTGGCCTTCCTCAGTCACTTCCGGGCGGGTCCTTTGAGGCTGGTGCCGGTTCTGGTCATGGCAACCTTCCGGTCCGAGGAACGGACGCCCGCGCTCGACGAGTTCTACGCGGCGCCCGAGGTGTCGGGACATGAACTGCGCCGCATGAGCGCACGCGAAATCCGGGGCATGGCGGGTGGGATGTTAGCCATGCCGGAGCCGCCCCAGCCGTTTGTCGACTTCCTGGCCCGCAGCAGCAACGGCAATCCGTTTTTTATTGCCGAATATTTGCGGGCGGCGGTGGCCGAGGGGGTCCTGATCCGCAATCCCCTGGGCCATTGGGTGATCGGGGGCGACATCGAAAGCGGTGCCGGAGCCTTCGAGGCGTTGCCCCTGCCGGTGTCGCTGCACCAGTTGATCGAGCTCCGGCTGTCCAAGCTGTCGGAGGGGGCCCGCCAGCTTCTGGATGTCGCGGCCCTGGTCGGGCGCACGCTCGACACCGGGTTGTTGCAGCGGATCTGCGACCTGGATGACGACACTCTCAGCGATCTGATGGACGAGCTGGTCAATCGTCAGGTGATCGAGCCGTCGGACACGGCGGATTATCGCTTCATCCATGACAAGATCCGCGAGATCGCGGAGGCCGAACTCGATGTCGGGATGCGCACATCGCTGCATCGCCGGATCGCCATTGCGCTGGAGGCCGCCGGCGAGGGATCCCAGGAGGAAAACCATTTCGCCTCCATGGGGCATCACTGGGCGGCGGCCGGAGAACCGTTGAAGGCCGAGCCCTATCTGCAAGGCGCCGCCCGGCAGGCCTTGCGCCTGCACGCCACCGCCGACGCCGCGCGTTTCCTGTCGGCCGCCTTGCGCGAACTGGCCCTGTTCCCGGTTCGCGACGAGGCCTGGCGACAGGAGACTCTGGCGCTGAACGAATCGTTGGGGGATGTCCTGGCCTTGTCCGGGCATCATGCGGCCGCCCGCGACTCTTTTTCCAATGCGGCGCGTCACACCCTGGACGGGGATGGAATCGTGCGTGCGCGCCTTCACCGCAAGGCGGGGAAAACCTGGGAGATCGAGCACGCCCATGAGGAGGCGCTCGCCGCCTATGCCAAGGGCGAGGAGGCCCTGGGAAATATCCGGGCCCCGGCTGTTCCGCGTGCCGCCGTCCACGAATGGATTCAGATCAAGCTGAACCGTCTTTGGATTTTTTACTGGCTGAACCGTCAGGCCGAAATCACCGCGGAACTTCAGGAGGTCCGTCCGCTGATCGAGGCGCATGGCCTGCCATCCCACCGCTACCATTATTTCATGTCGCTGGTGAACCGGGATAACCGCCGGACCCGTTACCGGGTCGAGACCGGCACCCTTGAGTTTGCCCGTCAGATGGTGGTTGCGGCCGAGGATTCCGGGAATCTCGCCGATATCGCCTTTGCCCGTTTCGTGCGCGGTTTCACCCTGCTGTTCGCCGGTCATCTGGATGAGGCCGAGGGCGAACTGGTGGCGGCAACCCGTGATTGCCGGCTGATCGGCGACAGCAGCGGAGAGACCCGCGCCGTCGCCTATCTGGTCATCCTGCACCGGCGTCAGGGACGTGTGGCCGAGGCGAGGGAACTGGCCCAGAGCCTGCTGTCGATCGCCAGCAAGCGCGCCATGGGGGATTATATCGGGGTCGCCCATGCGGCGCTGGGCTGGGCCGCGTGGCGGGACGGAGACGGCGCCGCGGCGCGCCGGCATACCGCCGAGGCCCTGTCGGTCTGGAGCAGCGTGCCTTTCCCGCATCCCTTCCAGTGGACGGCGGTCCTGACGGGTTTTGCCCTTGCCGACGAATCGACAACCGATGGCGATCTGGAGACCCTGGCCCGTCGGATCTATTTCGAGCCGCAATGCCGGTTGCCCGACCCGCTGGAGGCGGAACTGGCGGCGTTCTGCGAGGGCGTCGGGACGCCGGCCGGCGGTGGCCGGGACCGGGCGGCCCGGATCGTCAGCGTGGCGGTGCAACTCGGCTATCTGTGAGGATCGGCTTTTCCGGGCCGGACGGACCGGCGGGAGAGGCCTGGGAAACGGCCGTGGGGATGCGGCCGGAAAAAAGTGAGGGGGTTTCGATGGATCTGGTCATCGGTGCGACCGGTTATCTTGGTCTGGAGATCTGTAAAGGACTCCGCCGGCGTGGTCGGAATGTGCGTGCGATGGTGCGCGAGGGAAGCGATCGCGTCCGTGTGGAAACGTTGCGAGACATCGGGGCCGCCGTGGTGGTCGGCGATCTGAAGGATCCCGGCTCGCTCGCCAAGGTTTGCCGGGGCGCCTCCGTGGTGATTTCGACGGCATCCTCCACCCTGTCGCGGCAGGACGGAGACAGCATCGAAAGTGTCGACCGCGACGGGCAACTGTCCCTGATCGCATCGGCGCGGGCTGCGGCCGTCGGCCATTTCGTCTTCATTTCCTTTCCTCACGATCCCACCGACTTTCCCCTTCAGGATGCGAAACGCACCGTCGAGGCGACGCTGCGCGGCAGCGGACTCGGATACACCATCCTGCATCCGACGCATTTCCGGGAAATCTGGCTGAGCCCCGCCCTGGGGTTCGATCCGGCCGGGGGGCATGTCCGTGTCTTCGGGAAAGGGGAGGGGCGGATCAGTTGGATCTCGCTTCATGATGTCGCTCTCGCGGCGGTTGCTGCCGTCGACAATCCGCGGGCTCTGAACCGTGTACTGGAACTGGGAGGGGACCGGGCCTTGACCCAGGCGGAGGTCATCGCCCTTCTGGAAAAGGAGGCCGGGCGGACATTCAAACGTGAAATGGTTCCCGAAAGCGACCTGGAGGCGATGATCCGGTCGGACGATCCGCTGACCCGCTCATTTGGCGCCCTGATGCTGGCGTGTGCGCGCCATGGTTGTCCTGTCGACAATGGCCCGGCTGCCGAGGTTCTGGATTTCAGGCCCCGTCCGTTCACGGAATATGTGTCAGAATGTTTGAAATGAAGATTGTATATTTCTCTCTTTAAGGGAATCATCGTGTCGGGCCGTCCGATAAGCGGCGGTGACGCGCGGGAGACGGGCGGCCCGGTTCGGGGGGGCTGAAAATTCGGCCGTTGCTTTCGCCGGTTCCCCGGGGGGGCCTGCCCATGGGGGACCGGCGGCGGCTGTCAGGAGACTGGCGAGAATGTCAGGTGGGGACAATGGTTTCAGGATGGTCAGCAGTCATCCGTCGGCGTCGGAAGAGGATACCACCAGCGACACACATCTTTTCGCCGTCGAGGAGGACGATGACGTCCTTGACGACAGTCGTTCCTGGCCTTGCCTGATCTCCATGTCCGGTCCGGATTCCGGACGGACCTACATTCTCGACCAGCGCGAAATTCTGATCGGCCGGGCGGACGAGTGCGACATCCTGATCATGGATCCGACGGTCAGCCGCCAGCACGCCCGCCTTTACGTCATTTCGGGCGAGGTCGAGCTGTTCGATCTTGAATCGAGCAACGGCATCACCGTCAATTCGGTGCGGGTGCAGCGCTGCAATCTGAGGCCCGAGGATGTCGTCCGTTTCGGCCGCAACAGCACCTTCCGGTTCGCCTATGTGACCAAGGCGGAAAAGGACTATTTGCAGAAACTGTTCGATTCGGCGGTACGCGATCCTCTGACCGGACTTTACAACCGGACCTATTTCACGAGCGTGCTGGAACGGTCGCTGTCGCTGCGTCGCAGCCGGCCGTCGGTCCTGATGATGCTGGATCTCGATCGCTTCAAGGTGGTCAATGACAGCTTCGGCCATCCGGTCGGCGACCAGGCGCTGCAACATGTGGCGACGTTGCTGGCCCAGGAAAGCCGGGGACAGGATGTCGCCGCCCGCTATGGCGGCGAGGAATTCATGATGCTGCTGCACAATGTGTCGCTCGATGGCGGTCTCAGGGTGGCGGAACGCATCCGCAGCACGATCGAGGGCGCGCCCTTCCTGTCCAGCGGTCATAAAATCTTCATGACCTTGTCGATCGGGATCGCGGGAACGCAGGAGGCGGGCGGCGACAGCCGCAAGCTGATCGCACTGGTCGACAAACGGCTTTATGCCGCCAAAAATCAGGGACGCAATCAGACCTGTGCGATGGCGGTCGGGGAGAGGTTTTGACGCCTGACCGCCGGAGGTAAAGTCAGCTTTGCGGGCCGGAAGGGCGGTGACAGGTTCCTGTTCCCGCCCTTTCGCATTATGCTGGCCGCCGATGGTCCCGGCGCGGATGGCGGGCGGGGCCGCCTGCGCCAGAGGAGCCTCCTTCCACGACCGAGCCCGTGATTGCCTGTCCCGAATGCGACACCCTGCATCGCTGGCACCCGCTGGCGAAGGGGGAACACTGTCGCTGTGTCCGCTGCGGCGCGGTGCTCTACCGCCATCCGCGCCTGTCCGTCGAGCAGATGCTTGCCTTTTTGACGACGGCCCTGGTGGTCTTTCTTCTCGCCAACGCCTATCCCATCGTCATTCTTGAAGTGCAGGGCGTCAGCACCAGCGCGACCCTGCCCGAAAGCGTCCTGATCCTGTGGGCGGAGGGACGATGGCTGGTGGCGACACTGGTGGCGGCGACCACCATTCTCTTTCCGCTGACCGATCTCTCGCTGATGCTGGCGCTGTTTCTCGCGCTGGCGGCCGGACGCGGTGGATCCGGCCGCTTCACTCTGCTGTTCCGGATCGTGCGCCGGCTCCGTCCCTGGGGGATGATCGAGGTGTTCATGCTGGGGACCGGGGTGGCCCTGATCAAACTGACCCATCTGGCCCGCGTCGTGCCGGGCGTGGCGTTGTTTGCGTTCGGTGTTCTGACGGTCCTCATCGTGATGGTGGTGTCCTACGACCTTCGCTGGCTCTGGGTCGAGCGGGAGAGCGCCCGGTGATCCGGGGGGCGAAGGACGCCGGTGTTCCGGCCGCCCCCGCCCGGCGGTTTTCCACCGCCAGGGACCAGGGGCTGCTGGTCTGCGAGTGCTGCGGGCTGGTCTGTGGTCCTGGCGCCGCCGGCCAAAGCCGCTGTCCCCGCTGCCGGGCGCCCCTCGCGTCGCGCAAGGTCGACAGCCTGAGACGGACATGGTCCCTGCTGATCGCGGCGATCATCCTTTACGTCCCGGCCAATCTTCTGCCGGTGATGGTGACGTCGACATTGTTCGATACCCAGGCTGATACCATCCTGAGCGGCGTCGCCTATTTCTGGACCACCGGCTCGCAAGGGCTGGCGGCCCTGATTTTCACGGTCAGCATCCTTGTGCCTTTGCTGAAGATGACGACCCTGCTGATGCTGGCCCTGTCGGTGCGCCGCGGTTCCGCCACCGGGCAGCATGACCGTGCCCGATTGTTTCATATCGTCGAGGTGATCGGCCGCTGGTCGATGCTCGATGTGTTCGTGGTGGCGCTGATGGTGGGACTGGTGCGGTTCCGCTCTTTGGCGACTATCGAGGCGGGGCCGGGGGCGGCCGCGTTCGGCGCGGTGGTCGTTCTGACCATGCTGGCGGCCCACAGTTTCGACGCCCGCCTGATCTGGGATTGCGAAAAGGAAAACCATGACTGAACTGCCTCCCTTGCCGGAGCCCGTGGTCGTGCCGGCGGGCCGCCGCTGGCCATCGCTGGTCTGGGCGATCCCGGTGGTCGCGCTGCTGATCGGTCTGTCGCTGGTGGTCGAAGCCCTGTGGCAGCGCGGACCGTCCATCACCGTCAGCTTCGTGACCGCCGAAGGGATCGAACCCGGCAAGACCAAGGTGAAATACAAGGCGGTCGATATCGGAGAGGTGCGCAGTATCCAACTGTCCCCGGACAGGACGCATGTGGCCGTCACCATCGAACTGGTCAAATCGGCGGCACAGTTCGCGGTCGCCGACAGCCGGTTCTGGGTGGTGAGGCCCCGGTTCGCCGGAACCGGGGTGTCGGGGCTGGGAACCCTGCTGTCGGGGTCCTATATCGGCGTCGACGCCGGCCATTCGGAGGAGGCGCGAAGCGACTTCACGGGCCTTGAGGAACCGCCGGTGGTGGCGTCCGATCAGGTCGGACGGCGCTTCACGCTGGAAGCGGAGGATATCGGGTCGCTCGACATCGGATCTCCGGTCTATTTCCGGCATATCCAGGTCGGCCATGTGGAACAGTTCACCCTGATGCCGGACGGCCGCAAGATCGCCCTCGGTGTTTTCGTGAAGTCCCCCTACGACCATTTCGTCACCACCGCCAGCCGGTTCTGGCATGCGAGCGGCATCGACGTCAGCGTGGATTCTGAAGGATTCAAGCTTGAAACCCAGTCTCTCGCGACGATCCTGCTGGGGGGCGTGGCCTTCGACACGCCTTCCGGATCCGACAATCCAGAGCCGGCGACGGAGGGGGCCGACTTCCGGTTGGCGGCGAGCCGCGTCGAGGCCCTGAAGACGCCTGATGGCCAGCCGGTGGCGGTGCTGTTGCGGTTCCATCAGTCGGTCAGGGGATTGTCGGTCGGCGCGCCGGTCGATTTCCGGGGCATCCAGCTCGGGCAGGTGCGGTCCGTCGGCCTGTCCTATGAGCCGGCCAGCCGGGACTTCTCCTCGCCGGTCTGGGTCGATATCTATCCCGACCGGCTGGCCGCCGCCGGAGCCAGTCTCGGCCCGAAGGGGGCGCCGGACGCCGCCCGTCTGGCCCTTCTGGGCGATCTGGTGCAAAGGGGGCTGCGCGCCCAGTTGCGCCCGGGAAATCTGCTGACGGGGCAGTTGTTCGTCGCGCTCGACTTCTTTCCCGAGGCGTCTCAGGTGCGGCTCGATCCCCGTGCGAAAGAGCTGGAGTTGCCGACGGTCCAGGGCAATTTTGAGGAAATGCAGCAACGGATCGAAACCATCCTGCGGAGGCTGGAACAGGTGCCGTTCGAGACTCTGGGCCAGGATGCCCATCAGGTGATGACCGGGTTGACGGCCAGCCTGAAACATATCGACGGGCTGGTCGCCGGGGCCAGCGGCGAGACGCTTCCCCAGCTTCGCGACAGTCTGGCCGAGATGACCCGCACCCTGCAGTCCCTGCAGGCGACGCTGGCGGCCGACGCGCCGATGCAGCAGGACACGCGACGCGCCCTGCAGGGGGTGGCCGAAGCCGCCCGCTCCTTGAAAACCCTGACAGACTCCCTCGACAGGCAGCCGGAATCGCTGTTGCGTGGCCGCCAAGGAGACAACCGATGAGCCGCCATTTCCTCCGCCGGACTGTTCTGCCCCTGGTCCTGGGCGTTGCCCTGTCGTCCTGCGCGTCACCGCCGGTGCGGTACTATTCCCTGGTCGCGCCGTCGGTACCGGCGGCGTCGGGGCCGGCCCGGATGCTGGTCGAAGTCTTGCCGGTGGCGGTGCCCGAGCGGATCAACCGGACCGACATGGTGCTGAACGGGGCCGACGGGCGGCTGGATATCCGTCAGACCGACCGATGGGCGGCGCTTCCCGCGGACGAGATCGGACTGCTGGTCGATGACGCGCTATGGCGCCGTCTGGCCGCCGCCGACAGTTACCGGGCGCCCCAGCCCGTCGTCGCCGGCGGCGTGCCGCAATATCGTCTGGCCCTGCATGTCGAACGTTTCGATGCGGGGACGCAGGCCGTCGTCGATGCCTCCTGGATCGTTCGCCGGTTGCCCCAGGGCCCGTCGGCGACCTGCCGGGCGCAGATCACCGCGCCGGTACCGGCGCCCGGCCCCGACGGCGCGGCCGGAGCGCTCGCCGATGCCGCCGGCCGGCTGGCCGTGCTGGTGGCGGACAGCGTCGGACGGCTGGACCAGGCGGACGCCGACGCCTGTCCCCGCCAGGGGGATGATCTGCGGATCGGAGGCTGATGCGACAAGGACCCGGAGCGATGATGTCGCGACAGGCCCTGACCGTCTGTCGGGACCCCGGCCGGCGCCGGGGAAGGATCAAAATGGGGGGATGGCATGAAGGTCTATCTGGCGGGGCCCTTGTTCACAACCGCCGAGCGGGACTTCAATCGCCGGTTGGCGGAGGCTCTCCGCCACGCCGGACATGCGGTCTGGCTGCCGCAGGATCATGAACAGAGGTCGCGCACCCCGGCCGAGATCTTCGCCGATGATGTCGAGGGGCTGCATTGGGCGGACGGCGTGGTCGCCTGCATGGATGGTCCGGATCCCGATTCGGGGACCTGTTGGGAATGCGGCTATGCCTATGCCCGGGGGATGCCGGTGGTTCTGTTTCGCACGGACTTCCGTGCCGTCGGTGAACATGCCCTGGCGCCCTACAATCTGATGATGACCGAATCCGCAACCGCGCATCTGTCGCTGCCGCTGGCCGGCGTCGAGGAGGTGGCGCGCGCGGTGGCCGGGGTCCTGGTGGGATTGGAAACGGCCGGCGAACCCGGGTCGGCTCCGCCGGCATGACCTGTCCCCGTCTGGCGGCCGGCCGCGGATCAGCCCCGTCCCGGCTCCTGGGCGGCCTTCTTGATCAGATAGGCGCCATGACCGATGCCGAAGCTGGCAAGCAGGGCCTCGTCCACATCGGGCAGAGTGACCTCGTCGGCCAGCGGCAGCAGCCCAAGCCAGTGATAGGACTTGAGCAGGAACAGCACCACCGCGATCAGGACCAGCAGAATCATCTGGAAGTCCCCGATGTCCGCCTGACCCAGGTCGTTGGTGACCAGATCCCGGAGCAGGCGGGGCTTGTCGGCGGTGGTCTTGAGGTTGGGCGGCCTGACGGCCGGAGCTGCCGGAGTTGCGGGGGTGGTCGGGGGCGCCGGAGTGGCCGGGACAGCGGGCGGATCCTCAGCCAGAGCCGCCAGTTTCTGGCTCGTGATGATCTTGGCGCCGCCGAAGGACAGTCCGCTGAGGCCGCTCAGAGCCAGAAGGTTTTCGGTGATCGCCACCCCGCCGAGATAGTCTCCGCCGAAGGCCGCGACCCGTAACGCGAGAGTGGCGAGATAGACCCCGATCAGCGCGGTGAACCACAGAAGAAGCTGTGTATGGCTATTGCTGTAGCGGTTGTCGGCGCCCAGCGCGAAGGCCAGGGGAGACCCGCCGCGCAAAGTGGCCCCCACAAGCAAAACCAGCAGGAGTGACCCGCCGAGGGCCGTCACCCGCTGTCCGGCGGTGATCGGCCGGCGCAGACTGCTGACGGCGGCGATATGCGCGGCCGGCGCATCGATGGATATGGTGATCTGATCCCCGGCGCGGGCCTGAGCCAGCAGGGCGCGGTCGGCGGAACTGTCGACCCCCAATGTCCGGCGATGAAGGGGGGGCGGCAGGTCGACGACCGCCGTTGCCGGATCGGTGCCGGCGGAAACGAAGGTCCCCACCACCACCTGTCCGCCCGCCGGGGTCCCGGAGGTCTGAGGCTGGGCGGCGGAGAGGGGCAGGCAGACCATGAAGAGGAGGCTGGCGACGACGGGAACGGCAAGGAGACGCGGCAGCATCGGACGTTCTCCACTCGGGGAGCCGGGATGGCCGCCGGTCCCGGCCGAAGCCGGCCGCCGGCGCGCCTTCCGCAAAATATAGCGGAAGGCGGTGACGCTAACAACTTAGAGCATTATTTGTTTTATAAAATTTTCTACTATTTAGTGTGGCGGTGGCGGGTGGAGTCTTCCGAAATCCCCGGGTTTTCGCTTGCCTGAGGTCGCGGGCCCCATCGCTCCGCGTTTCAGTCGGGACGGGCAATGATCTGCCGGCACCGGCCCAGGCATTCCGCGATATCGGCGGGCAGGGGGGCGTCGGATACGATGTCGGTGAAGTCCGTCAGCGATCCGATCCGCGCCACCGCATGCCGCCGGAACTTGAGAGAATCCACCGCCAGGATCCGCCGTCGCGCCGTGGCGAGGACCGCGCGCTTCACCGCGATCTTGTCAATGTCGTAATCCATGACGGCGCCATCGTCCTCGACCGCCGAGCAGCCGATGACCGCGACATCGGCCTTGAACCGGTCGAGCCCGGACAGCGTCGTGTCGCCGATCAGGGAGCCGTCGGCGCCGCGCAGTGATCCGCCGAGAACGAAGGTCTGGATCGTCGCGACGCCCTGGAAGACGCGGGCACAGTTCAGGCTGTTGGTGACGATCTGAAGGGACCGGCGGGCCAGCAGGGCCCTGGCGGCCGCCTCCGTTGTGGTGCCGACGTCGAGGAAGACCGCCGATCCATCCGGGATCAGGCCGGCGATGGTCTGCCCGATCTGCTCCTTGGCGTCCTTCGCCAGGGCGCTTTTGCCGGCATATCCCAGGCGGATCCGGCCCTCGGGAAGGCCGGCGCCGCCGTGGAAGCGTTGCAGATGGCCCGACGCGTCCAGCCGGATGATCTCGCGGCGGATCGTCTGCATGGAGACGTCAAACCGGCTGGCTAAGGACTCGATGGTGGCGAAACCCTGGTCCTCGATCCAGGCGAGGATATCCCTCTGACGGGGGGTCAGTTCCTTGTGCGGCGATCCCAAGGCAGCACTCCTGACAGCGTAAAGTTTTTCGTCAAACGATTGTCTTACTCTGTAAACTATCTTACTGACTCTGTCCTGCGGGAAAACCGATCGGAGGGAATAGATGTCCGGGTTGATGCTCTGTCGCGAGGCGAAGCGGCTTTATTGTGGTGCCCTTCGGTTCGATGCCTGGGGCCGGAAATGGGTGCCGGCGGAGCCACTGCCGGCGGAGGCCCGGCCGGTCACCCCGCGGGAAGCTCTGACCTGGCTGTCGCGGGATGGCGGTTTGCGCGCCGTGCCGATCGCGGTGATCGGCCCGCGGGAAGCCTCTGCCCGGCAACTCGACGCGGCCGCCCGTGTCGGACGGGGCCTTGCCGCATTGGGCGTGCCGCTGCTGACCGGTGGCAAGGGCGGCGTCATGGAGGCCGCGTCGCGCGGGGCCCGCGAGGCCGGCGGACTGACCATCGGCTTTATTCCCGACGAGGACTGGCGCCTCGGCAACGACCATGTGGCGATCCCTCTTGCGACGGGAATCGGTCCGGCGCGGAACATCCTGATCGCCCGGTCCGCCGAGGCGCTGATCGCCGTCGGTGGCGAATATGGCACCCTGTCCGAGATGGCGTTCGGCATGCAGTTCGGGAAACCGGTGTTTTCCCTGTGCGATGCGCCCGGCGTGCGCGGCGTCGTCGCCTGCGCCGATCCCGAAGAGTGCATCGAGAAGGTGTCGGCCGCGGTTCTGCGGCTTCCTTCGCTCCCTCCAGCGGAATGAAACCGGTTTCATGGAATAATCATCCATTTTTTCTGGAAGATATCTTACAATCCTCCGGATCTCGGGAAGATGGACGTCCTGGTTGATGGCAGTTCTGACATTCCTCTATCTGCTGTATCTGATGGCGCCGATTCTCCTTTTGGTGATCGGCTCCTTCGGGGGGGCCTGGACCAATACGCTGCTGCCTGACGGCGCCACGCTGCACTGGTATGGCGCGCTGTTCGACGATCCCAGTCTGCAACGCGCGTTCCGGACCAGTCTCGGCGTGGTGGTGGCGACGCTGGCGATCGACGCGCTGGTCGGTGTTCCGGCCGCCTATGCGCTGCATAACCAGGCCCGCCGGTCGGTCCGCTTCGCGGGACGCCTGATCAGCCTGCTGCCGGTGACGGTGCCCGAGCTGACGCTGGCGTTCGGTTTCATCCTTCTGTTTTCGACCGACACCTTGCCCTGGCTTGGCAGCACGCCCCTGCTGATTGCCGGACATGTGGTCCTGACGCTGCCCTATCTGCTGAACACTCTTCTGGTCGACATGCGCAATTTGCGTCTGGGGGAACTGGAGGCGGTCGCGGGGTCGTTGGGGGCGGGGTTCGCCAGCCGGTTCTTCGATGTGGTGGTGCCGACCTTGCGCCACAGCATCCTGTCGGGCCTGATCACCGCCGCGGCCCTGTCGATCGGCGAATTCCAACTGTCCAATCTGGTGTCCGGGTTCCTGAACCGAACCTACCCGACCCTTCTGCTGCAAGCCTTCTACGGCGCCACCGGCTTTGCCTGTGCGGCCACGGTGGTGTTGCTGGGGCTCGCGGTGGCGTCGGCCGGGCTTGGTGCCATCGTCGCGGGGGGGGGGGGGGGGGGGGGGGGGGGGGGGGGGGGGGGGGGGGGGGGGGGG
>WASQ01000043.1 GCA_009712185.1 Telmatospirillum sp.
CCCCCACCGCCGCCGGCCGGACAGCCTCCGGCCCCCGCGGGCGCATACGCACCACCGGCCGGAGCCGCGACACCCCCTCCATCTGCTCCGGCACCGTCTGCTCCGACACCGTCTGCTTCGACACCGGCCGGAACGCCGTGACATCAGATCAGCACGGATGAAAAACAATCCGTGCTGATCGCATGGGCCCGCCGGTTTGCCGCGGGCCCATGCCGGCAAACGCGTTGTTACCGGCCGATCCGGGCCGCAGCCGGCAAAGCGGACAATGCGGCCACAACCGTGGCCGTCGCCGCCATCGCGGTGCGAATGGTCTTTGGCATCTCCACTCTGCCATTGTTATGGCACACTTTTTCAACCTTAAAACGCCCCCCCCAAACTCCTTGTCAAAGAGCGCGCGGCCGCCAACATCGCTCCGGGTCGCAGGAATGGAACCGGTAAGGCAATTTTTGTTGGAAAAAACTACGGGAAATGCAAATTTCCTCCGATGTTTATTCAAGAAACGACATATTATTGCCACCCCCTTCACCGGACAGGCTATCGGATCACCCTGCGATGACTTCTGGAGACAATCCGCCCCGGGGCGCCTCATCCGGCGGATCCCGCCGGAACGCCCTGGGCAGTTTCGTCGGCGCCATCGTCGACTGGTATGATTTCCTTCTTTATGGAATTACCGCCGCCCTGGTGTTCAACAGCCAGTTCTTTCCCGCCATCAGCCCGGCGGCGGGGACGCTGGCATCGTTCGCCACATTCGGCGTCGGGTTCCTGTTCCGGCCACTGGGAGGCGTCGTGTTCGGTCATTTCGGGGACCGGCTGGGACGCAAGCGCATGCTGGTGATCACCGTCGCCCTGATGGGGCTGTCCACGGCCCTGATCGGCCTGTTGCCGACCTACGACAGCATCGGATGGTATGCCCCTCTGGCCCTGGTGATCCTGCGGGCCATCCAGGGATTCGCGGTCGGCGGCGAGTGGGGCGGGGCCGCGCTGATGGCCTGCGAAAGCGCGCCGGCGGGCCGCAAGGCCTTTTACAGCAGCGGTGTGCAGGTTGGATACGGCGTCGGACTGGTGATGGCGACGGGTATCGTCTCCCTGCTGAACCGGTTCCTCGACAATCATGCCTTTCTGTCCTGGGGATGGCGCCTGCCCTTTCTGTTCAGCGTCCTGATCGTCGGCGTCGCGCTGTGGATCCGTACGACGATGGATGAATCACCCGAGTTCCTGAAATCGGTGGACCGGAAACGGGACCGGAGCGAGGGCCTGCCGGTCCTGACGGCAATGCGCCGCCATCCGGGGGGATTCCTGCTGATCATCGCGCTGCGCATGGTGGAGATGTTCACCATGTACATCGTTACGGCCTTCGCGCTGTCCTATTCGACGGCCAATCTCGGCCTGTCGCGCGATCTGTTCCTCAATATCGCGCTGCTGGTGGGCGCATTGAGCTGCCTCACCATTCCGTCTTTCGCTGCACTGGCCGACCGGTTCGGCCAGAAGCCGGTTTATCTGACCGGCGCCCTGATCGGCGTCGTCGCCGCCCTGCCCTTCTTTCTGGCCCTGGAAGCCCGCTCGGTGGTCGGGATCGTCCTGTTTTCGGTTCTTCTCGCCAACATTGCCCACGACATGGCCGTCGCCGTTCAGCAACCCCTGTTCACCGCTTTTTTCGGCACCGAATACCGCTATAGCGGGGCCGGGGTCGGCTATCAGGTCGCCAGTGTCGTCTGCGGCGGCTTCACGCCT
The DNA here is from genome assembly GCA_009712185.1 of Telmatospirillum sp. Lineage (GTDB taxonomy): Bacteria > Pseudomonadota > Alphaproteobacteria > Rhodospirillales > Magnetospirillaceae > Telmatospirillum. The sequence goes on from WASQ01000043.1 coordinate 1,732, forward strand.
TTCATCGCGACGGCACTGCTCGGTATCGATGGAAGCTGGCACTGGGTCGCCGCTTATCTGGCGGGCGGCTGTCTGATCTCGGCAGTGGTCGCCTCACGCATGACTATGGGCGACAAGGACAGGCCGGAACCTGCCGCCGGGGAAGGCAGCCCTGTCGCCATGGCCCCGACAGCGCCCTGACCGGAGGTGGGGGCGCTGTCGGGAGCATAGGAAACGAAGCATGGGGAGGGATCGGAACCCGACGCCTCCCCATTCCCCAATGTCTCAGAGCGGCGCCCCCCCCCCCCCCCCCCGGGGGGGCGCCGGCACCATCCTCAAGCTGGATGCCCTGGTCGGCCAGTTCCTTGCGGATCCGGTCCGCCTCGGCGAAATTCCTGGTTTGCCGGGCCTCGATCCGGGCCGCGACCAGCCTGTCGATTTCGGCATCCGACAGCCCGTCCTTGCCTTCCGGCGCCCAACGGAACCAGGCTTCGACATCCTGCTGCAACACACCGAGGACGTCGCCGCTTGCCAGCAGCGCCCCCTTCCATTTCGCCTTTTCCTCGTCCGTCACGGCCTTGTTGAGGCGGGTCGCGATTTCATGCAGGTGGGAAATGGCAAGCGGGGTATTGAGGTCGTCCTCAAGCGCCGCCATGACGTCGAGCGGAACCTGATCGCGGTCCTCTGCGGGAATTCCGGCGACGGCGCGCAATGCCAGATACATCCGGTCGAGCCCCATGCGCGCCTGACGCAAGCCGTCGGCCGTCCAGTCGAAGGGCTGGTGATAATGGGCAGCCAGCATGGCGAGCCGGATGGCCTCACCCGGAGCCTGCCCCAACAGGTCGCGGACCGTGAAGAAGTTGCCAAGGGACTTGGACATCTTCTCCCCTTCGACCATCAGGTAACCGTTATGCAGCCAATAGCGGGCGAAGGGTCGCCCATTGGCACAGATGCTCTGGGCCATCTCATTTTCATGGTGGGGGAACACCAGATCCTGCCCGCCGCCATGGATATCGAACGTCACCCCGAGATACTCCCGGCTCATGGCAGAGCATTCAATATGCCATCCCGGCCGGCCGCGGCCCCAGGGGCTGTCCCAGCCGGGCAGATCATCCGTCGACGGCTTCCACAACACGAAATCCGCAGGATCGCGCTTATAGGGCGCCACCTCGACACGGGCGCCCGCAATCATTTCCTCCTGATTGCGCCGCGAAAGCTGACCATAGTCGGGCATGGAGGGGACCGAAAACAGCACATGTCCCTCGGCGGCATAGGCATGCCCCTTCGCGATCAGGCTTTCGATCAAGGCGATCATTTGCGCGATATGCGCGGTCGCCCGGGGCTCGACATCGGGCGGCAGGGCATTCAGCGCCGCGATGTCGGCGTGGAACTGGGCGGTTGTCCGTGCCGTCAGCGCAGCGATCGGCTCCCCGTTCTCGCGGGCGCGGGCGTTGATCTTGTCGTCGACGTCGGTGATGTTGCGCACATAGGTGACGGCCGGATAGAGCCGCTTCAAAAGACGGTACAGCACGTCGAACACGATGATCGGACGGGCATTGCCGATATGGGCGCTGTCATAGACGGTCGGCCCGCAGACATACATGCCCACACAATCGGGATTCAAGGGAATGAAGGGTTCCTTGCGACGTGTCAGCGTGTTGTAGAAAGCGAGCGCCATAATATTGATTTATCCTCGTTTACGGGACCAGGCGGCCGGATGGCAACGCCCCCGGATATCATCCGGGCCCGGCCGAATGTCCGTCAATGTCAAAAACGCCATTTGGCGAAGGGTCAGGCGGCTTTTCCCTGGAGTCGGGCCCAGGCGCGGGCCCGGCCGATGAGCGGCAGCAGGGTCTTGAGCTCCGGCCCGTTCTCGCGTCCGGTCAGCGCCAGCCGCAAGGGATGGAACAGATCGCGTCCTTTGCGTCCGGTGCCCTGTTGGACCGCGCGTGTCCAGTCCCGCCAGGTCTCCTGGGTCCAAGGCTCGGCCGGCAAAAGATCCGACGCCTGCCGGACGAACTCCCCATCCTCGATCACCGGCGACACCTCCTCGCGGCAGATGTGCCACCAGTCGCGGGCATCGGCCATGCGGGACAGATTGGCTCGGACCGCGGACCAGAAGCTCTCGTCGCCGTCGAGGCCGATCTCCCGCAACCTGGGCGCCGCCTCCGCATAGGCCATCTCATGCAGAAGCCGGGCATTCAGATGCTCAAGCTCCGCCGGATCGAACTTCGGGGTCGCCCGGCTGAACTTGCCGATGTCGAACTCGGTGATCAGGGCCGAGAGTGTCGGGCGCGGCCCGATGGCGTCCGAGCTTCCCAGTTTCGCCAGAAGACTGTTGAGCGCCATCGGCTCCAGCCCGTCCTCGCGCAGTTCGCCGAGCGACAGGCTGCCCAGCCGCTTGGACAGCCCCTGGCCGGCCGCGTCGGTCAACAGCGTCAGATGGGCGAACTGGGGAACCGTGGCGCCCAGAGCCTGGAAAATCTGTATCTGGGCGGCGGTGTTGGTCACATGATCCTCTCCCCGGATCACGTGGGTGATTCCAAGGTCGGCGTCGTCGACGATCGAGGGAAGGGTGTAAAGCGGCGTCCCGTCGGCCCGGATCAGCACCGGATCGGAAAGATGAGACACATCGTAATGACAGGCTCCACGAGCGAGGTCGTTCCAGCGCACCTCGCCGTCCTCCAGCCGGAATCGCCAGTGCGGCCGACGCCCCTCGGCCTCGAAGGCCTGACGTTCGGCGGCGGACAGGGACAGCGCCGCCCGGTCATAGACGGGCGGAACCCCGCGGGCGAGCTGGCGCTTGCGCTTATATTCCAGCTCTTCGGCAGTCTCGTAACAGGGATAGAGGCGCCCATCCGCTCGCAGGCGGTTCGCCGCGTCCTCGTAAAGCGCGGACCGGCGGGATTGGTTGACCCGCTCGTCCCAAACCAGCCCGAGCCATGTCAGATCGACGTCGATCGCCCGCTCGTGATCCTCGCGACTGCGCTCGCGGTCCGTATCGTCGATGCGCAGGACGAAACGACCACCTTGCTTCCTGGCGAACAGCCAGTTGATCAACGCCAGTCGGGCATTGCCGACATGAAGGCGCCCCGTGGGGCTGGGTGCAAAGCGGACAGTAACGGACATGGGCGGCAATCGTTTCGGCAGAACGGTTGAAAATCAGGGTAGCGGCCGTCGGACCTGATGGAGGTCGCGGGCGTCGGGGCAAGCTATGCGGCCGGCCGGCTGAAGTCAATGATTGCCCCGCCGGCGGAGCTTCCGGCTGAAAGGAACGCCCCAACCTCCCCGCAGGACGACCCCGCGCCATTGCGACACGGGGACCGCAGCAGACATCCCGCCCGGGAAAGCGGGGAGGAAGGGAAAGCGTCGCGGCCCGGTCCCGCCGGAAAAGACGCCGCGACGCTCCGGCGATCAACCGCGCGGCGCGCCGTGCAGGATCTTGATATAGTTGGCACGATCGAACGCCGTCGGATCGCCGACGGCGCGACGGCTCATCTTGCCGCGAATGGCCGCAACCGAATCGATCTCACGTTGTTCCAGTTCGACACGCAGGCCATCCAGCAGGGTCTTCATATAGCCAACGCCATGACGGATCAGGGCGGATGCCGTCATGACCGCGTCAGCGCCGACGTAAAGATATTTCACGACCTCCTTGGCGGTCTGAACGCCCGAACTGGCCGCCAGCGATCCCTTCACATGCCCCGACAGCGCCCCCAGCCACAAAAGCGGCAGTCGGATCTCACCACGGTGGCTGAGATTGAGATCCCGCTGCAGGGTCAACTCTTCAAGATCGATATCGGGCTGATAGAACCGGTTGAACAGTACGAAACCGTCGGCTCCCGCCGCATCGAGCTTGCGGACCACGTCACCCAGCGAGCTGAAATAGGGACTGAGCTTCATGGCGACGGGAATTTTGACCGTCTTCTTGACCGCTTCCAGAATCTCCAGATAGCGGTGCTCAACTTCGGTCCCGGTCAGCGAAAGATCCGTCGGCAGATAGTAGACGTTGAGTTCGATCGCCTGGGCGCCCGCCTGCTCGATCTGGCGCGCATAATCGGTCCAGCCGGTCAGGCTGACGCCGTTCAGGCTGGCGATCACCGGAATATCGACGGCGGCACGCGCCTTGCGGATCAACTCAAGATAGTTCTGCGGGCCGGAACGGTCGGCAATGGAGGGAGGGAAATAGCTGGCGGCCTCCGCGCCCGATTCAGCCAGAATATCGTCGATGTCGTCGATATGACCCTCGATCTCCTCCTGGAAGATCGAGGGCAGCACCACGGCAGCGGCACCGTTGTCCTCGAGGCGGCGGATGTTGTCGACGGTATGGCCCAGGGTACAGGCCGACACGATCAGCGGGTTGACCAGGTCAAGTCCAAGATATTTGGTTTTAAGATCCATGGAACGGTCCCTCATTCGGATGCCGGGCGAGATCAGGGCCAAGGCTATCCCGACCCATGGTCGCAGGCAAGGCCGACCACCTTTGGATCTCCTCCCGAGGCAACCGAAAGCCCCGTCTGCCCGGGGAAAGCCCGGCTGGACCGCCTATCTCCGCAACAGAAACTCACGCCCCAGTTTGACCCGGGGAGCGCCGTCATAGGCGACGATATCGGCGGTGGCGTAGGTCTCCACCCAGCTTTCCGGAAGAAAAGACCCGGTCCCGATAACGTCGATCGGCGCGTGGGAGAACGCCATGACCTTGCATTTGGCCGGTGTGAATCCCGACGAGGCAATGATCGTCACCTTGTCAAAACCGTTCTGATTCAACTGCTCGCGCATGAACCAGACGGCCGCCGCGGACACGCCCGTGCCGACCAGATAGCGCAGTTCGGTCTCCGTCCGGTAACCACGGATCGCCTTGGGGCAGTGGCGCTCCAATACCGCATAGGACTTCTGAGGATCCAATCCCTCGAGGAAGCGGCCGCCATGGGTGTCAAGCCGCAGTCCCAGCCGTCCCTCGCGGGCCAGATCGGGGAAGCGCCGGCAAACCTCCAGCGCGTCCGTCACTTCACGGCCGAAATAGTCGACCAGCACCACGATGGCGTCGTCGGGATAGCAGTCATGAAACATCTCGGCGGCCCGCAGCGTGGATCCGGCATAACCGATAAGCGCATGCGGCATGGTGCCGAGACCACGGTCCTGCCCGAAATAATGGGCCGTGGCCTTGGTGGCGTTGCCGATGAAGCCTTTGGCATTATTGGCCTTACGGGCGGCCGCCGATCCGACCGAAGCCGCGTAGGCCATCATGTCGCCCATCTCGGCGCCCGCGCAGTGCCTTGCGTCCATGGCAAGGAATCCGACCTGGGGCAGATCGACGCACATGGTGTAGGCATTGTAGGCGGCGACGCAGGCGGCACCCAATTTTTGCAGATAAAGGGTCTCAAGATCGACCAGATGCACGAAGGAACCGGTGATGAACATCAAGGGCTCGCCGGCGCCCACCCAGTCGCCCTCCTGGTAATTCAGCTCGATTCTGAAACGGGTCCCCCGTTCCTTCGCCACCGCCTCCAGCCACTCGACGGCCAGACGCGGGGTGAACAGGACGGGCCGGCGCATGAACACCGCGTAAGTCACTTCGCAATCGCCGTGCCGTTCGACGATCGCCTTGGTCCGCAGGAAATAATGGTCGGTCAGCAGAGGCACGTCCCCAGCCACCGATCCGTCCGGGGTTCCGGCCCCGCCGGCCCGCCGCCCGGGCATGACGCCTGTGCCAGTTTGCGCGCCTCCGCCCGCTCGTCCTTCAGCGCCTCGGCGATCAGGAAGGCCAGTTCCAGCGCCTGGGTGGCGTTCAGACGGGGATCGCAATGGGTATGGTAACGATCCCCCAGGCGGGCCTCGGTAATGGCCTGGGCGCCGCCCACGCATTCGGTGACGTCCTGTCCGGTCATTTCGAAATGAACTCCGCAGGCCGTCGTCCCTTCCGCCCGATGGGCCGCGAAGAAGCCTTTCACCTCGGCCAGGATCCGGTCGAAGGATCGCGTTTTGTAGTCGCCCATCTTGACCGTGTTCGCATGCATGGGATCGCACAGCCAGACCACCGATCGCCCCTCGCGCTTCACGGCGCGCAGAAGCTGCGGCAGCTTGCCCTCGACCTGATCCGCCCCCATGCGCGTGATGATGGTGAGGCGGCCGGGCTCGTTGGCGGGGTTCAGAGTCTCGATCAGGCGCAGCAGATCATCGACCGGCGTCGTCGGACCGGCCTTGCAGCCGATCGGGTTGCTGACTCCGCGCAGGAATTCGACATGGGCGCCATCGGGCTGGCGGGTCCTGTCGCCGATCCACAGCATATGGGCGGAACAGTCGTACCAGTCTCCGGTGGTGGAATCGACGCGCGTCAGCGCCTGTTCATACTGAAGGATCAAAGCCTCGTGCGAGGTGAAGAACGCCGTCTCACGGATCTGCGGGGTGCTTTCCGAAGTCAGGCCGCAGGCCTCCATAAAGGCCAGCGTCTCATCACGCCGGGCGCAGAGGGCGGCGTAGCGGGCACCCGACGCGCCGGCGACGAATCCCAGATTCCACTGATGCACCTTGTGCAGATCGGCATAACCACCCTGGGCAAACGCGCGCAACAGATTGAGGGTCGCGGCCGACTGGTTGTAGACCCGGACCAGACGCTCGGGATCGGGGTTACGGGCTTCCGGGGTGAAATCCATCCCGTTGATCATGTCGCCGCGATAGGACGGCAGGGTCACACCATCGATTGTTTCCGTCGGAGCGGACCGGGGCTTGGCGAACTGACCGGCCATGCGGCCGATCTTGACCACCGGGCAGGCGGCGCCGAAGGTCAACACGACGGCCATCTGTAACAGCACCCGGAAGGTATCGCGGATGTTATTGGGATGGAACTCGGCGAAGCTTTCGGCGCAGTCGCCGCCCTGAAGAACGAAGGCCTTGCCCGCCGCGGCCAGCGCAAGCCGGCTTTTCAACTGGCGCGCCTCTCCGGCAAAAACCAGCGGCGGAAAAATGCGCAGTTGCTCCTCAACTGCTGCCAGACGGGCGGCGTCAGGATAATCCGGCACCTGCTGGATGGGTTTTTTCCGCCAGCTGTCGGGAGTCCATTTTTCGGCCATAACGATCCTCAGGGATGGGGCAATGCACAATCGGGAAGGTAGGATATACGCCCTCGACCGCCCGAATGCCAGTCCAAGCGGCCCGGGGACGCCAAAACCGCGGATTGCCAAGGCCCGCATCGCCGCAACGGAAACGCGGCGTCGCCGGATGGAAACCCGCCTCCCTCATCCGCACCGCAAGCCCCGGGCTTATCCGGTGCACTCGCCTTATGAAGGCGCCCTCGCCGGGCGGGGCCATCCGGCCTCTTGGCCGCAGCCTCAATGGCGGCCGGCTCAGGTTCCTGCTCCCATTGAGGGCGCGGCCAAGGGACCAGAGGTCCCGCCCGGCGAGGGACAAAAAGATCCTCATGCACTGGCTCATCTGAATGTGTCAGTGGACGAGCCCCCCGGGTCCCCTTGCCACACTTTCGGCGCCCGCTGCGCACCCGCGCTATGCGCCAACGCGGAACCGCCTTTCCGGTCCGTTGCCGGTCAACGCGTCAGCCCGGTTGCAGGTCCCGGACGGCCATCGGCTCCGGTTTCAAGCGACTCTGGTTTCATGACCGGGAAGTTCGTAGTATTCGTTCATAAGAACTGCGTCATCGCGGCCCCTTGAACCGAGGACGGGGACAGAACAGTGCAGACGAACGAGGGACGGACGGTCATGCGGGGATTCGCAATGGCGGCCAGCATTGTCTGGATGGCCGCGACCTTCTATCTCAGCTTCCTTGATGTCGATCCCGACCAGTTCGGATTCCGCTCTGATGACGTCGAAAGCCAGATGAAAACCTGTGGCGGCAGCTTCCAGCAGCGGTACGACTGCAAGGAGGCCATCATCATTTCCAAAGGTCACGACAGTTTTCTGCTCTGGGCCGAAAAGGGATGCCTGATCCTGGTGCCGCCGGTTCTTCTCATGGCGCTGGTCAACCATGGCGGCCGGCGCCACCGCCGGTCCAGCGTCCGGGCGCGCCTGGTCCGATTGCCGCCGTCCGTCGCGAAAAGGCGGGTCCGTTAACATTCCTCGGGCCCGTCGCCGCCCCCCCTTAAAGACCGCGCAACCACCGGGGACGCAGCGCGCCCGCCCCGTTTCCGGCCTGATCGATCTCCGCCAGCAGCCGGTTCCGGTCGCGCGGCAAACTCCCGGCCAGCGCCAGGCAGTTCGAGGCATGATTGGACCGGAAAATGACCGGATGGGGCGGATCCAGGGCGGCAATCAGGCTCCGCTGCTCCGTCAGAACCTCATCGTCGCTCAGCGGTTCAAAGGCGCCGTCCCAGCGGTCCAGGAAATCCTGCCGGATGTCGTCGGGCAGGATCAGTTGAAGCGTCGACAGATATTGGGGCGGCGCCTGATTGATCACATCGGCCGTCGCCGCCGCGTGATCGGCGGACAGGCCGCGTCCCCCCAGCCCCAGAATCACGGTGGCTGACACCTTCATCCCGGCCTCGCGTGCCTTGTTGAGAGCCAGCGCGATCCGGGCCGGGCTGGCCCCCTTGGCGATCCGCTTCAGAACCTCAGACGATCCCGATTCGATCCCGACATAAACCAGGGAAATCCGATGCGACTTCAAAAGGGCAAGATCGTCGGCGCTTTTACGCAGAATATCGGCGGGCGTCGCATAGGCGGAGATCCGTTGCAGGTTCGGAAACCGCGCGGCCAGGCGTTCGGCAATGGCAGTCAACCGGTCCACCGGCAAGGTCAGCGCGTCGCCATCGGCCAGGAACACCCGATGCGCCTCCGGCCGCATCCCGGCCAGGATATCGATGTCGCGAAACACCGCCTCCAGCGGCCGCGCCTCGAAACGCTTGGTCTTGTACATGGCGCAGAAGCTGCACTGGTTGTAGTGACAGCCCAGCGTCGCCTGCAGAATCACATTGTCGCCCTCGGAGGGCGGGCGGAACAGAGGAAGATCATAAAACATGGGGACATCCGGCGCTGTTCGGATCATCGGGACCGGATCCGATAATGGCGGTCCGGGGCGTGCCGCGCAATACCATCCCGCAGCGCAACATGACAATCCGGATCTCCTGGACCGGTCCCCGCTCCGTCGTCTCACAAAACAGACCCGGTCCGGGGGGCATGCGGGCTCCCCCGTCCGAAAAGCGAAACCCGCCGGTCATTTGTCGATCACACGGTCCGGCCAGGGATTGCGACCGTCACGCAGCCACGACAGCGTGTCGCGCCAGAAGTCGGGCGCATGCCGGTCGTGGAACAGATTGAAATGTCCGATCGCATCCCGCCCGTAATCCGACGGGCTCAGCAGAACCGCCGTCCGTTCGGCTCCGGCATAGTAACCCAGAGCGCGACGAATGGCGGGCACGGTGGCCAGCTCGTCATCCGACATCGCGACCGCCAGGATCGGCGCCGTGACCGCGGCCACACGGCGCGCCACATCCGGACGCTCTCCGCCGGGGTGGCTTTGTTCGAAACGCGGTCTGCGAAAGCTCCATTCATTCGCGACACCGGCCGGCAGATCCTCCAGCCAGCCAAGCCGGCGGCCGGGAAAATATCCATAGAGCGCGGTCAGGGCGGGCATGGCCACATGCCACTTGAAAAACAGGCGTGCCCGATGGCGCCCGGCATAGTCGCCCCACCAGGCGTATTGGGCGCCAACGGTCAGCATGCGGTCGATCGCCCCGGCGCTTTCCGCGAGTCCGGGAAGAAAGCCCCCGATGCTGTGGCCGACCACGATCAGGGGACCCGGCGAGCGGAGGTCCCGCATGAACGTCAGGACGGCCTCGAAATCGCGTTCCCCCCAATCCCGCCATCGATAGCGGCAGCCCCGCAGCCGTTCGGGGCGGGACAGGCCGATGCCGCGATAATCGTACGTCAGCACATCGAATCCATGCCCGGCGAGGAACCGCGCGTAGCGATGGTAGTAGCGCGCGAGAACGCCGGTCGCCGGATTGATGACGACCCGGCCCAGCGGAGCGACGGAGGCGGATCGCCACAGATGGCCGCCGAGGTCGACATGATCGGCGCAGGAAATTGTCACGAACCGCGTTTCCATCATCGTCTCATGAAGCCTTGCCGGGATCATCGGTGGACGATAGGCAAAAGAGCCGCTTGTGTATATTCACTGGTCGGTATACATGACCGTATGCCGAGATCGACGATTCCAACGCGTGACCGCATCGTCAAGGCCGCCGGAAAGCTGTTTCAGGCGGAAGGGATCCGGGCTGTCAGCGTCGATGCGGTGGCGGAAAAGGCGGGGATCACCAAGCGGACCCTCTATTACCATTTTCGCAGCAAGGACGATCTGATCGCCGCCTGTCTGGAAACCCGCGACCAGCCGAACCTGACCCTGTTCAAACGCTGGTTCGACGAGGCGGATGGAGATGTGGCGAACCGGGTGCGGGCAATTTTCCTCAATCTGGCCCGCGCGGCACGGCACCCGAAATGGAAAGGCTGCGGATTCCTGAGAACCTCGGTCGAACTGGTCAATCTGCCCGGACATCCGGCGATCGTCATTGGACGGGCGCACAAGCGGCGGGTCGAGAACTGGTTATGCTCGATTTTCGAGACCTTCCGCGCCCCGGATGATGCCCGGCAACTGGCGCGGCAGATCATCCTGCTGCTCGACGGCTCTTTCGCGGTCGTCCTGCTCCACCGTGATCCCAGCTACATGGAAAGCGCCGGTGACGCGGCAGCAGCTCTGATAACGGGATCGCCGTCGACCATATAGTGCCGGAACCGGTCGCCTCACCGGACAAAAAGAGTTTCGGCCAGGAAATCCACAAACACCCGCAGTTTTGGGGAAAGCTGGCGCGAGGCCGGCCAAAGCGCCCGGAACGTCACGGAATGGGACACGCAATCCTCGAGGACGCTGACCAGCCTCCCGTCCGCCAACTGGCCTCGGATTGAGAACTCCGGCACGCAGATCAGACCAAGTCCTTGCTCCGCCATAAAAATCAGCGGCTCCAACGCACTGGAGACGGCCACGGTCGGCAGATCGACCTCCACCTTGGGCCGCTTGCGTCCCAAGGGCCAGTCCTCGATCAGCCCGGTGCTGGGATACCGATGGCGTAAACCGAGATGGTGCCGGAGATCGTCCGGCGTTGCCGGGAGTCCCCGCTGCTCGAAGTAGCGGGGCGCCCCCGCCAGAATGTAAGACGAACGGCCGAGAACCCGCGTCATCAGCCGGGAATCGGTCGCGTCGCCGGTCCGCATGACCACGTCGAACCCTTCATCGATGACATTCACCAGACGGTCGTTGAAGTCGAGATCGAGGTCCACTTCGGGATAGGCCTGCACGAAGGCGCCGATGGCCGGCATCATCAACATGCCGACCAGCGGCAGGCTGACGCGCAGCCTGCCGCGCGGCACCCCGTGGATCTCGGCAAGTTCAAGCTCGGCGGCCGAGACCTCCTCGAAAATGCGCCGGCACCGTTCGAGAAAAAGCTGTCCCTCCGGCGTCAGAGCGATGGACCGCGTGCTGCGGTGGAAAAGCCGCACTCCCATGCGCCTCGACACCCTGTTCAGGCTGTCGTCGATTTCCAAGGTCTATCTCTCGGTCGCCGCGCTGGCGCTCGTCCGGCAGGGACGACTGGCCCTGGACGAGCCCGTCACCAACTGGCTGCCGCAGTTCAGGCCTCGGGGACCGGACGGGACGACCCCGGTCATCACCGTGCGCCACCTGCTCAGCCATACAGCCGGTCTTGGCTACGGCTTTCTGGAACCGGTGGACGGTCCTTATCATCGCGCGGGTGTTTCGGACGGCATGGATCGCAGCGCCCTCCCGCTCGCGGAAAATGTCCGGCGCATCGGGACAGTGCCTTTGCTGTTCGCGCCGGGAACCGCCTGGGGTTATTCGCTGGCGACCGACGTCCTTGGGGCCGTGGTGGAATGCGTCAGCGGATCCCGCCTCCCGGAGGCGATCAGAACCCTGGTGACCGGCCCCCTCGACCTCAAGGATACGGGTTTCACGGTGGTTGACGCGGAAAGACTGGCCGCGGTCTATATCACTGGAACCTCCGCCCCCCGCAGGATGGGCGAGCTGGAAATCGTGCGCCTGCCCTTCATGCCGGAGGCGGACGGCATGCGGATGGCGCCATCCCGGGCGTTTCACGCCGACGCCTATCCCTCCGGCGGTGCCGGAATGATCGGTTCGGCCTCCGACCTTTTTCGGCTCCTCGAATCATTGCGTCAAGGAGGGGATCCGTTGCTGACGACGGCCCTGGTCGCCGAAATGATCCGTGACCAGACCACCGGAATGGAGCTGCTGCCCTGGCCGGGGCGGGGATTCGGACTGGGGTTCACGGTCCTGCGCGACCGGGCGGCGGCCGGCTCACCGGAAAGCATCGGGACGTGGCGTCTGGGCGGCGCCTATGGACACTCCTGGTTCGTCGACCCCGCCCACCGGCTGACGGTCGTCGCCTTCACCAATGCCGGGCTTGAAGGGCAGTCCCCGGGCGGACGGTTTCCGGATGATCTGACCCGTTCGATTTACGCGTCCGAAGCGTAACCGGCCCGTCTCGGAGGAACGGCGGCGGGAGGCATGGCAGCCGTCAGGCCTCCGGCCACGGCCATCGCCGCTTGGACGCACGGGCACCCATCAAATCCCCGCCAGCGGACCGGAAAGAACGCAAGACTGGCAGGGGCGCCCGCCTGTCCTGGGGGGTCATTGGTTGACATGTTCATATATCTAATATATTAGAAATACAGACGAGAGACACAAAGGGGGGTCGCGTTCCCGCGCCCGCGACCCCGCACAGCAAGGAGTAGAGTCTGATGGACACGCGCCAGAGCATTCACAGTGATCATGCGAAAACGCTGGATACGCAGGGTCTGCGCCGCGAATTCCTGGTCGAGAAGGTTTTTTGCCCCGGCGAAATGACCATGACCTACAGCCACATCGACCGCATCGTTTTCGGCGGCATCATGCCCGAGGGCGGGCCCCTGGCTCTTTCCGACGATCTCGGCAAAACGTTCGGTGTCAGCTATTTCCTGGAACGCCGCGAGCTGGGCCTGATCAACATCGGCGGCGCGGGCTGGGTCGAGGTGGACGGAAAGCGGTTCGACGTCGCGCGGGAAGAGGCCCTTTATGTCGGCCAGGGGACGCGCGCGCTGTCCTTCGGCAGCCTGGACACCAACGAGCCGGCGAAGTTCTATTACAATTCGGCCCCGGCCCACACCCAGTATCCGACCCGCAAGATCACCCTCGCCGAGGCCTCGCCCTCGACGCTGGGGGACGCCGCCACTGCGAACCGCCGAACGATTTACAAATATATCGTGCCCGCCGTTCTTCCGACCTGCCAATTGTCCATGGGCATGACCAAGCTTGAGGACGGCAGCCTCTGGAACACCATGCCGGCGCACACCCATGAGCGCCGGATGGAGGTCTATTTCTACTTCAACATGGCCGCCGACAATGTGGTCTTCCACATGATGGGCCGACCCGATGAAACCCGTCACATCGTCGTTCAGAACGAACAGGCGGTGATCTCGCCCAGTTGGTCGATCCATTCCGGCGTGGGCACGCGGGCCTATACCTTCATCTGGGGCATGGTCGGCGAAAACCAGGTCTTCGACGACATGGACCATGTGAAAGTGTCGGATCTGCGCTGACGACACCGGTTGATTTGGGGGAAGGGACCTGCGAAAACCCTCCCTTCCCCGTCCCTTCCATCCGGGCGCCGGAGAACGGGGCAGCACACTCAAGGATTTCGGCGCCGGAGCAACGGTGACAGCGATGGCGGCCATTTCCCAGGAAACCGGGACGACCACAGAGGATACCGCGGGCGGGCGCCGGCCGCGGGCCCGCAACGCCCGTCCGGCCATCCCGAGGACTGGGCCCGGCTCGGCCAATAACAGCGCCGCGGCACTGATCTATCAGACGCTGCGGCGGGAAATTGTCTCGCTGCAACGCCATCCCGGCGACCCGATCGTCGAGAAGGACCTGGGCGTCGCTTTCGGCGTCAGCCGCACGCCGATCCGCGAAGCCGTTCTCCGCCTCGCGGCCGAGGGGCTTGTCGAGATCGTCCCGCAATCCGGCACCTTTGTCGCCCGCATCCCCCTGGACGCGCTCCCCGAAGCCATGGTGATCCGCAGAGCGCTGGAGGAGGTGGCGGTTCGCACGGCCGTCACCACGGCGTCGCGCAGCCAGATCGCCCTCCTGGACGCCAATCTGGAACGCCAGCGGGAGGCCGTGGGCCGCGACGACCGCGACGCCTTCCATGACGCCGACGAGGACTTCCATTCCGGACTCGCCGAAGCCGCCGGCTATCCCGGAATCTGGACCGTGGTTCAGCAAGTGAAATTGCAGGTCGACCGCTACCGTCACCTGACACTGCCGGAGCCCGGCCGCATGGCGCGTCTGGTCGACGAGCATGCAGCAATTGTCCGTGCGATCCGCGACCATGACGGCGACCGTGCGCTGGCCGCCCTCAAGATCCACCTCGATGGCCTGGAATCGGGTCTGCTGGAGATTCCGGCGCACAACCCGACCTATTTTTATGGCGACGCCGAGGCCGTGCGCCGAAAGTTCGGCCGTTAGCGGAGGGCTCCAGCATTTGAGGTCCGCCACCGGCGCGAAAGCGCCGGAAGGAATGGGCTTTCGGCTTCGCCGAACGGCGGACGGGACGTCCGCCCCACTCTGGGGTCAGGAAACAGTCCGGCGGTTTGCCACCCCTCACCGCGCGCCCGGCGCCTGACGACTCCGATACCAGGAGTGGGAGGCCGGCATCTTGCCCGTCACCGGCGCGAAAGCGCCGGAAAGGATGGGCTTTCGACGTCGCCGCACGGCGCACGGGACGTCCGCCCCACTCTGGGGGCAGGGAACAGTCCGGCGGTTTGCCGGGACCTCCAGGTCGAGGGCTGAAAATGACGGGATAAACGGGATCCCGTGGCCGCTCATTGACACAAAATATCTAACACCGTCCGAACGGCTGGGGCTTCGGTGCGTCAAAGAACTCGACGACATGACGAACAGTCTACGTGGCAAATCCGGCAAGCCTCGTTCCAATAATTAACTGTCGATCATTCCGTAAAAAATGATCACCGTGACACTTCCGCACAAGAGTTTGATTTTGTCTTGTTTACATGAGCATATTGTGCAAAAAATAGTCGCAAATCCTGGCTGAAATATGCAAAATTTGAGCAAATTTAATAAATTTAACCTGATAAAATCCTCAGTTTGCTAAACCGCTCGGCCTAACATCGCAGTCGTACTAAAGGATGATTCGAATATGCCCCCGAGGCTTCTGTCTTCCTCTTCCACCGTCGCTCTGGAAACACATTTACACAAGAAGCCGGCAGCAACGCCCCAAAGCCGCGAAGGAAGAGGTGGAAGACGCCGCGCAACGTGCGCCATGCGGACCTCGGCGCGGGTGGCCCTGGCGTCAGCCGTGCTTTTCGCTCAGACCGCGACGTCAGTCCTGGCGGACACCGCGACGATCAATTCCAGTTGGTCCAGCCCCCAAAAAACGATGGTGCCCAACATCCCCACACCAGCCGGCACCTTGGGGACGACATTCACATCCTATTCAAACAACTACAATTACACGCTGCTTCCGTTCACCGTTGACGCTACGGGCACCTATACGGCGACATCGACGACGACCAACGTCACCAACACGACGTGGTTCCTGACCGGCCTGTTCAGCCCGTCCGCATCCCCCACGACGCCCTCCACCAGCATCTCCAACTTCTTCGCCGGCGTTTTCGCCGGCAGTTCGGCGCCCTACACCAGCACGTTCTCAGGCCTGAGCCTCACCGCCGGAACGACCTACAGTGTGCTCGTCGCGTTCAACACAGGGGGCACCATCGCCGCCGATGGACTGACGCTGGTGATCAATGGCCCTGGCTGCATCGCGATCAGCACCAAGACTTGCGTTGTGGCCCCGCCCCCGCCGCCCCCGCCGCCGAGCGTCATCGACACAAGTCAGCCGAGTTTCACCAACACGGACAGCGCCGTACAGGCCAGCACGGTGACGTTTGATGGCGGTACGCTCAGGCCGGGAAGCGCACTGTCGATCAATCGGGCCATTCTCGTAACCGCGAACAACGGCGTCATCGATCCGAACGGGACGATCGTCAACCTGTCCGGCGCCATCGGCGGTACCGGCCGCCTGGTTGTGGCGGGCTCCGGCGATTTGGTCGTGACCGGCAGCGTGACCAACACGGGCGGCCTCGATGTCCAGAACGGGACTCTTACGGTCGGCGCCGGCGGAGCCGTCGCAGCGCCGGTGACCGTCCAGGGCGGCAAATTCGTTCTGGACAACAACGCTCAGCTCACCTCCGCCCTCACCCTGAACGGCAGCGGAAGCGCCAGCCTCAACGGCCGGGTCACCGCACCGGTGGCGGTGTCCGGCGGCGGTACCGTCACGGTCGGCAGCACCGGCATACTGGCCGGTACGCTCGGCGTGACCAACGGGTCGGCCACCATCGCAGGAACCACGATGGCGGCCGTTACGGTCGGTACCGGCGGCAGTGTCGCGCTCACGCCGGACGGTGCGATCAGCGGCCCCCTCGCACTCGGCAACGGCGGCACCGCCAGCGTCAGCGGCGTCGTGTCAGGGACCGTCGGCGTGGGGACCGGCAGCACCCTCGTCGTTACCGATGGCGGCCGCGTGACCGGTCCGACCCTTGCCGTGAGCGGCGGCACCGCCAATCTGGGCGGCACGGTTTCCGCTCCCGTCTCTGTCAGCAACGGCGGCACCGCCAGCGTCAGCGGCGTCGTATCAGGGACCGTCGGTGTGGGAACCGGCAGCACTCTCATCGTCACCGGCGGCGGCCGCGTCACGGGCGGCACCGTATCGGTGGCGGGTGGCACGTCCACAGTCGACGGATCCGTTTCCGCGCCAGTGACCGTCAGCGACGGCGGCGCGATCGCCGTTTCCCCCAACGGCGTGATCAACGCACCGCTCACCGTCAACAGCGGGAGCACCGCCACCATCGACGGATCTGCCATGTCGGCGGTCTCGGTCAGCAACGCCACGCTTACGGTCGGCAGCTCCGGCAGCGCCGGAGCCGTCAGCGTGACCGACGGCGGCACCGCGACCATCAACGGCACCGTCATCGGCGCGGCCGATATCGGCGTCGGATCCACGCTGAGCGGCAGCGGCAGGATTCTGGGGGCGACGACCGTCGCTGGCACGCTGTCGCCCGGGAATTCCCCCGGCGTGCTGACCATCGGAGGCCCCGTAACCCTGACGAGCACCAGCGACCTCAGGGTTGACATCGACGGCACAACCGCCGGAAACGGCACTGGCCACCACGACCAACTGGTGGTTCAGGCGGGAAGCTTCACGGCCGGGGGAACATTGACGCCGGTGTTCCGCGGCATCACCGGCAGCGCCACCAACAGCTACACCGCGACCGTTGGGCAGAGCTTCACCATTGTCACCGCCTCGGGTGGTGTTCTCGGCCGTTTCAACGGTCTGGCTCGACCCGGCGAAGGACTCCCGGCCGACACCCGCCTCGACGTCCTGTACGATGCGACGGACATCCGGCTGATCGTCACGCCGGTCAACTATTCGGCATACGCCGGCACCCCCAACCAACGCGGCGTGGCGGTGGCGGTCGATGCGTTGCGCCCGGCGGCGGGCGTCAGAATACCGGACGCCATGGCGCCGTTGTTCAGCGGTTTGTACACCCTCGACAGGGGTGGCATCGGCTCGGCGCTCCATCAGCTTCCGGGAGAACTGCACGCCGACACGCTGATGGCGGACCTCTCCAACCGCCGCCTGTTCGGCCAGGCCGTGTCGAACCGTCAGGCGGCGCTGCGCGGCGACGCGGTTTCATCCGGCGGCCTCAGCCTGACTGGCGACAGCGGCGGCGCCACGGCTGTCGGCATGGCCGATGACCGACGACCGGCCACCGGGACCGGCGGTGTCTGGGGCCAGCCCCTGGCCGCCTATGAAACAATCAGTTCCGACGGAAACGCGGCCGGAACGAGCGAGCGGGTCGGCGGCTTCGTGGCCGGGGCGGACTATGCTCTTCAGGATCGCTTCAGCGCCGGCGTGGCCCTCGGTTACGTGCACAATCGGACCTCCGTCCAAGACGGCCTTGGAAAAGCCGGAATCGACAGCTATCAGGCGACGGTGTACGGAAGCTGGAACGTTCTGGGCGCTTCCGGGCCTTACGTGGAAGGCGCTTTGGGATACGGTTACGCCCATTACGACACGGACCGCCCGCTGTCCTTCGGGGAGTTCCGTCAGACCGTAACCGGAAAGGCAATCGGCAACGACCTGTCGGCCGAGCTGGCGGCGGGGCATCGCATCGCGGTAAGCGAAAGGACCTGGGTCGAGCCGCGGGCCGGGATGCGGTTTGATCGCCTCACCCGCCGGTCCTTCAGCGAAGAGGGAGGATCGGCCGCTCTCGGCGTGGGCGCGGCGGCATGGACGACGGTGCAAAGCCAGATCGGTCTGCGGAACGGCACCGAATTGCGCGTCGGCGGCAGGAGCTTCCAGCCGGAAGCGTCGCTCGCCTGGGTCCATGACTTTGCTGGCGCCTCGGCCAGCAGCACCAACCGCCTTGCCAACACGGCGTTCACCGTTGAGTCCAGCCGTCTCGGCCGGGACGCGGCGCAGATCGGCTTTGCCACGAATGTCAATCTGGACGACCGGTTCAGCGCAGGCCTGAGCGTGCAGGACGAGGTGCGCGTCCGGGCCAACACCGTATCCGTTGGTGCCGGGCTGAAGTGGAAGCTGTAGGAAAGGCTTGCAGGCTGGTCATCCTTGGCCCCCGCGTGGAGACCCGACCGGTCAGGGGCGGGAGGAAACGCGGGGCCGCGACGGCGGCCCATCAATTGGGCATGACCGCAGGCCTTCCCACATGAAGGAGATTTGAAAACCCGCCGAAACCTCCCGTCGCTACTGTTTTTACCCGGCACCCGGGCAGGCCGTTTTGCCGGGCTGGCCTGAAGGGGGAGGGATTCCAAATGAGGATTCAGGGCGTTTTTGTCCTGAATCAATGAATTATCCTGGATTCCGATAACTGGACTCCCGGAAAGGTCGGGATGATTGTCTGCTGACGAAAGGCCTGACCCGCTACCAGGAGGGCTGATCGGCCCCAAGGGGACCGGCCGGCAGGTCCCACGCCATCGGCGCCCCTTTGATCGTCACGGGCGGACGCAAGCGGCGGGCCACCCCCCAGGCGGTGATCTCCTCCGTTTCTCCGAGGTCTGCGGACGTTTCGACGATCGGCGGCTCCGACCGGGCCTTTCGCCGCAACAGGGTCATCAGCCTTGCCGTTCCGGCGAGAGAGAGGCGCGCCGTCATTCCCTGCCCGCTGTCCAACCGGCGGATCACCCCTCTGACAGCCAGGGCCGCCATCAGATGACCGGTCGCCATGTCGAGGGCCTGAACCGGCAGAGGCACCGGCTTGTCACTGCCGAAGTGGCGCATCGCGGCCTCCGCGATTCCGGTGCTCATCTGGACCAGACTGTCGAAGCCCCGCCGGTTCCGCCAGGGTCCGTCCCAGCCATAGGCGTTGAGCGAGATATCGATCAGGCCGGGATTGAGCGTCCGCCGGCGCGCCTCCCCGAATCCCAGTCCGGCCAGCGCGTCGGCCCGGTATCCGTGGACCAGGATGTCGGCCTCGGCCAGCAGCCTTTCCAGGCGGTCGCGGTCCGCCGGACGCCCCAGATCGAGCCTGGCGCAGCGCTTTCCCAAGGTCATTTCGGGCACCAGGGCCGGTTCCTCCCAGAAGGGAGGATCGATCCGCAGCACCCGGGCGCCAAATCCCCCCAGGAAACGCGTTGCTGTCGGGCCGGCCAGCACGCGCGTCAGATCCAGGACCTTGAGCCCCGCCAGAGGACGTTCGCGATCGGGCCGCCACGCCCAGCGGGTTTCGGCGGAGATCGGGACAACATCGATGAGCGGCGCGGCGGCGACGGCCCGCCCCTGCGGATGCTCCGACCAGTCGGCGGAGGAGCGCATGGCGGCGGCACAGCCCCCGGCCGCCACCACGGCGCGTTCCAACCCGTCCGCGGTCCATTCCCTGACCGCCCGGGCGACATCGTCGCGTCCCGCCTCCGTTTCCGGATCGAACCCCAGGACGGCAAGCGCCCGCCCGCGGTGGTGCGGGGCGTTGGTGTGAAGACGGATCCAGCCGTCGCCCGTGGCATAGTCGCCCGCCACCCTGTCCCAGGCCGGCGGCACCGTCCAGCCCCGGGGCCGGAGTGAAAGCCCGAACCAGAGGGAGGCCAGCCGCCGGTCGACGGCGACGGAGGGCGGGCGTCCGCCGGATATGCCGATCAGCTCCGCAATCGCCGCCCCTGCGGCGCCGACGGTCGCCGCGGCCAGATCGCTGACCGGGAACAGCGATGGCAGCCCTCCCGCCCCGGTCATCCGGACCGACGCCGTCCCGGCGCGGGGAGCGAGAGCCTGAAGCTCCCCCAGGATCCCCTCGACGGAGAGGCCGGCCGCGACCACGTTGTCGGGGGAAAAAAGCGGAAAAGGGACGGGGGACGAAGACCGGGACATGGCAAACCTCTTTCGGACCGGGAAAAGCGGATCGTCCTGATGGGGGCGAGACCCCCGTCGCGGAACCATGCGATGTCCTCGCCAAAATCGTCAATATTGATTACATTAATCAATCTTCTTCAATTCGGCGGGACGCGAACCATGGCACGGTATCTTTCCTCCCGGGAGGCGGCCAACCTCCTGCGGATTTCCCGACAGACGCTTTACGCCTATGTCAGCCGGGGCCTGCTGACCGCCCACCCGGCCGATGATCCGCGCGAAAGCCGCTATCTGGCCGAGGACGTCGACCATCTGGCGGCGGTGCGGTCCCGGGGACGCAAACCGAAAGACATTGCCAGGGCCACCCTGGACTGGGGCCTTCCGGTTCTGGAGTCCGCCCTCACCCTGATTTCCGGCGGGCAGTTGTTTTACCGGGGGCGGCCGGCCGCCGCTCTTGCCGATAGCGCCACCGCCGAGGAGGTCGCGGCCCTGCTCTGGCAGGTTCCGGAGGATGAGGCCTTCGGCCCCGCTCCCCCCGTGTCCAGCCTGCCGGCGGAGGTGGTCCGAAAATTCGCCAACCGGCGGGCGGAAGAAACTCTTCTGCCGCTGTTCACGCTGTGCTGCGAGGATGCGGCCACCGCCGCATGGCAAAACAGCCCAGGCCGCCTGGCAGCCGGTTGCGGCGGCCTCGTCCGATTGATGGCGTCCTGTCTTCTGGGGACACTTCCCTCCATGCTGCCGTTGCACCGGCAATGTGCCCTGGCCTGGGAGATCGACGCCGAAGGGGCCGACCTGATCCGCCGGGCGCTGGTCCTGATCGCCGACCACGAGCTCAATGCCTCCAGCTTCACCGCCCGTTGTGTCGTGTCGACCGGTGCCAGCCTGCGCGCGGCGCTGATCGGCGCGCTGGCGGCATTGACCGGCGGACGCCACGGCGGTACCACCGCCCGGGGCGAGGCTTTCTGGGATGAGGTGGAAGCCCGTGGCGATATCGGCGCGGCGCTTCGGGAACGGCTGGCACGAGGAGACAGCCTGCCGGGGTTCGGACATCCGCTGTATCCCGGCGGCGATATCCGCGCCTGCCTGCTGCTGGACCGGATTCTGCCGGCGCATCCCGGTTGGCAGACCTTCATCGACGAGGCCTATGGCCTGTTGGGTCAACGTCCGTCCGTCGATTTCGCGCTGGTGGCGCTGCGCCGTCATCTGGGACTTCCGGTTGGCAGCGCCTTCGGACTGTTCGCTCTGGGGCGGTCGGTCGGCTGGATTGCCCATGCCCTGGAACAGCGGGAACAGCCCGGTCTGATCCGGCCGCGCGCGACCTATGTCGGCCCCGGCCCGGAAAACGACAAACCGGTCACCCGCGACATCGACTCTTTCGAATAGGCCGGACGGCCCTTTCGGGGCCCCGGGACGGGATTACCGGGCGCCCGCCGGATCATGCCGGGACGGCCGTCCCAGCAGCCGCGACAAAACCAGCAGGCCCGCCAGCGTCACGGCATAGACCAGAATCTGGATCCCCGAGGGAGCAGCCGAATAGCCCATCAGCGCCTTCAGCGTCCGGCCGGCCAGTCCGTCCTCGGGAATCAGAAAAGAACTGTCCCACACCCCTTCCCCCAGGCTGGGAAGAGCATCGATTCCGACCAGAACCGCCGCCGCCTGCCCGGCCATGCCGGCCGCCATCAGGGCAATCAGCCCGTTGGTAACCCGGAACAGGGATCGCAGCGGCAGGATCACCAGACCCCGGAAAATGGCGTAGGACAACACCGCGCCCAGACAGAGCCCGCTCACTCCGCCCAGCAACATGCCCCCCCAACCATCACGGGTGGAGACCCAGATGCCGTAAAGAAACAGGGCGATCTCCGAGCCCTCGCGCAGGACCGCGACGGCCACGACAACGGCCAGGGCGGGCAGCGATTTCTCGCCGCTTCGGACGGCGTGACCGGTGGCGGCCATCTCGGCGGCCAATTCGCGACCGTGCCGGGACATCCACAGGATATGCCAGCACAGCATCAGGGCCGCCACCGTCAGAATGACGGCCTGGAACAGCTCCTGCCCGAAACCGCTGAGAGCGGCGCTCAGGGCCCCCGCAAAAACCGCAACCAGAACCGCGCCCAGAACTCCGGCCCCGATCCCACCGGCGACCCAACGGCCGCGACCGTCGATCCCATGGGTGGCCGCCAGCACAATTCCGACGATCAACCCGGCCTCGATCACTTCGCGAAACACGATGAGCAGACTGGCGATCATGAGGAGGCCCTTCGTATTTGATTATATGATACTAATAGTTATTCTCACATAATCAAAACGCGATCACTTGGCAAGATGGAAACCGTCCGATCATGCCCGACGGCCTCGGCCACAGGCCCGCGGATGACCGGAGCATGAGCGGACGCGTCGGCATCAAACGCATGGGGGCGGGCAATTGATCACATCATCACGGCCGGCTCCGCAGTCCTCGATCACCGTAATCGTGGCGAATTCGTCGACGACCTCTTTCGGATAGGTTGGCCCCTCGTCCCGATAGCGACGCATCAGGTCGAGATGGTCGTTCTGGTAACAGACCGTCTTGGCGGGATCATTGGCGACCCAGCGCGGGAAGAAAATCACGCCGTGCAAAATCCGCGTCCGGAGATTGATGGACAGGCTGACGCAGGTCCCCGTCGGCTCGTCCCAGGAAATCTTGAAGATCCCTTCTCCCACTTTGCGGATGAAGGCCTTTTGGTCCGTCACCCAGCGACCGCCAACGATGCCCGAGTGAATGCGGTAGTCGAAGACATCGCCGCCTTTGACGTAGATCTCGTATTTCCAGCCATTGTCATAGGTGTAGATCAGATGCTTGCCGACGAGTTCGGCCAAATCGTCCGACGGGTGTGGATGGTTTTCCATGCCTGACCTCCTGTATCGGTAAAGACAGGACGTTAAACCGCAAAAAATAGATTTAAAAACGCTGATTTTAGCGTATTTCTATCGAAATTTTCGATGGAAAGGCCATGCATAAAACCACGGTCGAACAATGGCAGGTGTTGAGGACGGTCATCGTTTCCGGCGGATATTCGCGTGCCGCCGAACGGCTCAACCGGAGCCAGTCCTCTGTCAGCTACACGATCGCCCAGTTGCAGGACCGGCTGGGGGCGGAGCTGGTCGTGGTCGAAGGCCGCAAGGTCCGTCTGACGGAGGCTGGCGCCGCGCTCCTTCGTGATGCAGCCCCCCTGATCGCGCAGTTCGAAGCGCTGGAAGCCAGGGCCGGCGCCCTGGCCAAAGGCGCTCAGGCGTCGCTGCGGCTGGCGATCGACAGCGCTTACCCGAAACGGCCGCTTTTCGCAGTTCTGCGGGATTTCGCGGAACGTTTTCCCCATACCCAGGTGGATCTGGTCGAGATCATCCGCCTTGGCGCGCGGGAGGCCCGCGCCCGCAGCGATCTGGCCATCGTCTTCCAGGCCGGAGACGTGCTGGAGGAACATCGGTTGCGCGACGTGGAGTTGATTGCTGTGGCCCATTGCCGTCATCCGCTTCTGACCCGATCGGCGGCGGGGTTGACGACGGCGGACCTTGGCGGCCATTTGCAGGTCGCCCTGGTCGATGGGCGCGACCCGGACCGCGCGGCAGGACTTTCGGGCCGCCGCTTCTGGTCGGTCAACACCCTGGAAGCGGCAAGGGAGGCCGTTCTGTCGGGTCTGTGTTTCGGATGGTTGCCCGAGGAGACGATCGCCGATCTGCTCGACGCCGGAGAACTCCGGCGCCTGCCGCTGTCCTTTGGCGCGCGAAGATCCATTCCCCTCAGCCTCGTCCTCGCCGACGCGGGGACGGCGGGGCCGGCGACGCGGGCGCTGGCCGCCATGATTCTGGAACGGGACGGGACACGCGGATCCCATCCCCCTTCCCGGCCGGCCGGCCTCATCCCTCCTGATCAGGAAGGCGATGCCGGCGGATCAGGCCCGTTTGCGCCAGAATGAAGATGAAGGTGATGACGATGCTGCCGGGCACCTTCCACAGGACCCACATGTCCGTGGTCAGCACCCTTCGCACGATCTCGTTGACGCCGGCCATGGCGAGGAAAAACAGGGCGAAACGCAGGGACAGGCGCCGCCACCCCGCGTCGTCGATCGGCAAGGCATCGCCGATCACCGCCTTCAGAACCCATTTACCCCGCAACCAGCCAATCCCCAGCACGGCCGAGAACAGGCAGTAGAGGATGGTCGGCTTCAGCTTGATGAAGGTCTCGTCCTTCAGCCATAAGGTCAGCCCGCCGAACACGCCGACGATCACCGCCGTCACCAGCGGGATCATCGGCACCCGGCGCGTCAACACCCAGGACAGAACCAGCGCGGCCAGCGTGGTCGCCATCAACGCGGCGGTGGCGACCATCAGCCCCTGCGTCTCGAAGGCGACGAGGAAGACCGCGAGGGGCGCGTAGTCGACGGTCGGTTTCAACCAGGCGGGTGGAGTCTTCTCCATCACTCGACCGTCACGCTCTTGGCAAGATTGCGCGGCTGATCCACGTCGGTGCCCTTGGCGACCGCCACATGATAGGCGAGAAGCTGCACCGGGATGGCGTAAAGGATCGGTGCCACGAAGGGATCGACCTCCGGCAGAGAAACCGTCACGGCACGGGTCGCCAGCCGTTCGACTCCCTTGCGGTCAGACAGGAAGATCACGCGTCCGCCACGGGCCACGACCTCCTGCACATTGGACGCCGTCTTGTCATAGAGCGGGTCCGAGGGCGCGATAACGATAACCGGAACCGATTCATCGATCAGGGCGATCGGCCCGTGTTTCATTTCGCCCGCGGCATAGCCTTCGGCATGGATATAGCTGATTTCCTTCAGCTTCAGGGCACCTTCCAGCGCGATCGGATAGGCAGTGCCACGGCCCAGATAAAGAACATCGCGGGCCGCGGCCATGTCCTCGGCGATCTCGCGCAGCTGTTCGTCATGGGCCAGCACCTCGGCGGCGCGGGCAGGAACCTCGAACAGCGCCTTGGACAGGCGGGCCTCCGTCGGATGATCGATCGCCTTCCGCTCGCGGGCCATACCAAGGGCAAAGCAGGCCAATGCGGTCAACTGGGTGGTGAAGGCTTTGGTCGAGGCGACGCCGATCTCGGGGCCGGCCACGGTTTGCAGCACCACATCCGATTCCCGGGCCATGGTGGACTCCGGCACATTGACCAGCGACACCACATGCTGACGCTGCTCGCGGCAATAGCGCAACGCGGCCAGGGTGTCGGCCGTCTCGCCCGACTGCGAGATGAACAGCGCCAGCCCGCCTTCCGGCATCGACGGCGCCCGGTAGCGGAACTCCGACGCGATGTCGATCTCGACCGGAATCCGGGCCAGTTGCTCGATCCAGTATTTTGCCACCATGCCGGCATAGAAGGATGTGCCGCAGGCAATGATGGTGACGCGCTCGACGTCGGACAGTTTGAAGGGCAGCGCCGGCAGCGTGAAGGTCCGGTTGGCCGCGTTGAACATGGTGTTCAGGGTGTCCCCGATCACCTGCGGCTGCTCATAGATCTCCTTGTGCATGAAGTGCCGGTGCTCGCCCTTGCCAATCATCGCGCCGGAAAAGGCGGTCTGCCGGACCTCGCGGGTCACGACCCGGTCGTCCTTGTCATGGAACACCACACCGTCGCCCGACAGCACGGCCCAGTCGCCCTCGGCCAGATAGGCGATCTTCTGGGTCAGCGGCGCCAGGGCCAGGGCGTCGGACCCCAGATACATTTCGCCGTGGCCATAACCGATCGCCAGGGGGCTGCCGCGGCGGGCGGCAATCATCAGATCGGACCGGCCGGCGAAAATGATCCCGAGCGCGAAGGCGCCCTCGATGCGCTTCAGCATCTTGGAGGTGGCCACCTCTGGACTGTCGCCCGCGGCCAGGTAATGGCTGATGAGCTGGACCACCGTCTCGGTGTCGGTATCGGTCTCGAACACATGGCCGGCGGCGGTCAGTTCCGCCCGCAATTCCATGAAATTCTCGATGATGCCGTTATGCACGACCGCCGCATATTTGGTCGCATGGGGATGGGCATTGGTTTCGTTGGGAACGCCGTGGGTGGCCCAGCGGGTATGCCCGATGCCGATCGTCCCCTCCACCGGCTGTTCCGCCAGCAGGGTCTCCAGATTGACCAGCTTGCCCTGGGCGCGGCGGCGCTCGATATGGCCGTTCACCAGAGTGGCGATACCGGCGGAATCATATCCGCGGTACTCCAGCCGTTTCAGCCCCTCGACCAGCAGGGGCGCCACCTTCGATTTGCCGATGATTCCGACAATGCCGCACATGATGGATTCAGTCCTTTTTCCTGCCAGCGGTTTCTTTCACGCGGGTCTCGCGGAAGCGATCGGCCCAGCCCGCCCGTTCCGTCTGCTTGCTGCGCTCGACGGCAAGGGCTCCGGCCGCCACATCCCTGGTGACGACCGAGCCGGCGCCGACGATGGCGCCGTCGCCAACCGTCACCGGCGCCACCAGCGAACTGTTTGAGCCGATAAAGGCGCCGGCACCGATATCCGTCCGGTATTTACCGAAGCCGTCATAATTGCAGGTGATCGTTCCGGCGCCGATGTTCGCCTTCGCGCCGATCCGGGCATCGCCGATATAGGTCAGGTGATTGACCTTGGCACCGGTCTCGACGACGGCCTTCTTGATCTCGACGAAATTGCCGACATGGGCGCCCGAGCCGATCTCGGCGCCCGGCCGCAACCGGGCGAACGGACCGATAATGGCGCCGTCGGCCACCGTCGCCCCCTCCAGATGGCTGAAGGCGCGTATTTCCACATTGTCGCCCACCGTGACGCCGGGGCCGAACACCACCTGTGGGCCGATGACCACATCCCGTCCCAGACGGGTATCGTGGCAGAGGAACACGCTGGCCGGATCGGTCAGCGTCGCGCCCCCCTCCATGGCGGCGCGCCGCAGACGCGCCTGGGCAACGGCTTCGGCCGCCGCCAGATCGACCCGGGAATTGACGCCCAGAAGCTCCTCTTCCGATCCTTCGACATAGCCGCAGGGCAGTCCGTCGGCCCGTGCCAGGGCGACGAGATCCGTCAGATAATATTCGCCCTTGGCATTGGCATTGGTGAGGCGGTCGATCCATCCGAACAGCCGCGCCCCGTCCACCGCCATCACTCCCGAATTGCACAGGGTGATGGCGCGCTGGGCCTCGGACGCGTCCTTATGTTCGACGATCTCCTGTAGCCCGTCGGCGTTCACCACCAGCCGGCCATACTGCCCGGTGTCGGCGGG
This sequence comes from Telmatospirillum sp., assembly GCA_009712185.1. Taxonomy (GTDB): domain Bacteria; phylum Pseudomonadota; class Alphaproteobacteria; order Rhodospirillales; family Magnetospirillaceae; genus Telmatospirillum. The sequence continues at coordinate 29,400 of WASQ01000043.1, forward strand.
ACGGAACCCCAGCACCACGACAGCGGGATGCGGCGCCGCGCGGCGGCAGTCCAGCATTGATCGCAGGGTCTGGGCGGTGATCAGCGGCGTATCGCCGTAAAGAACCAGGACGGTTCCCTCAAACCCCTGAAGCGCGCCGCGGGCCTGCCCGACCGCATGGCCGGTTCCCAGACGGTCGGCCTGGATGACGGCGGGATGGGGGCTCACCGCGGCGGCGACGGCGTCCATCCCGGGGCCGACGACGGCAACGACCTTGCCGGGCGCGAGGTCGGCCACCGTATCGAGAAGATGGCGGACCATCGGCTGCCCGGCGATGGGATGCATCACCTTGGGCAGCGCGGATTTCATGCGCGTGCCCATTCCGGCGGCGAGCACGACGACAGCGATCTGATCTTGAGCCATGAAGTTCCGTAGATAAAAGTGAACTATAGTCGGGGTCTGGTCAGCGGGACGTTGCCACAATCGCCGCGAAGGGGCCAATTCAATCTTTGTTGCATAACATTTCACCCGGCCGATCGACAAAGGTTTCATCGCCGGTGTGAGGGGCGGATGTTAGGATGTTGAGGTTCCTGCCCTGGCCCGGGGCTTATCCCTTCTGGGCCTGACGGCATTGTTACTGTCCTATGAGATCCGCAGAGACGATCGTGACAACCACCGACAGCCCCCCCTCCCAGACGCTTCAGGCCTTCGGCGTGCGCACGCTGCTGGTCGGACAGAGAATTGACACCAAGAATCTCGAACAGGGATCGGTTCTGGCGACGTCTCCCCTCACCATCCGCGCCGGCGCCCGGGGCAAGGCCGTCCTGTTCCGCTATGGCGTGGTGGTTCTGTTCGATGTCGATCCGCTGGAGGAGGTCGATTTTCTGACCTCTCTGCAACGCCTGGTGACCGAACCGGTCGATCCGCCGGAGGCGGACGAGCTTCGCGTCCACCTCCATCCGGACAGCGACGACCGGGTGGAACATTCCGGCGCCATCATTTTGTCCGCCCCCAGCCCGGAACGGCTTCAGGTCCTGGCGGACATTCTCGGCAAGAATGCCGTCCTCGATCATTATGAACGGCGGGTCGCCCAGGTGTTCGACCGGATCGATCCCCTGGCCGCGACATTGCAAAGCAGTGGCGACTTCGGCTCGCAGGGGAAGGAATTGCTGCAACAGATCGGCGGCGTTCTGCTGACGCAGCAGCGGATGGTGGGCCGCGTCGAGGTTCTGGACAAGCCGGAGGTGCTGTGGGAACTGCCGTCGCTGGAACGGTTCTATCTGCGCCTGGAGGACGAATATGAACTGCGCGAGCGCAGCCGGATCCTGGACCGCAAGCTGGACCTGATTGCGCGCACCAGCGAAACGCTGCTGGATCTGATGCAGAACCGGCGCAGTATGCGGGTGGAATGGTATATCGTGGTCCTGATCCTGATCGAGATCGTGCTGTCGGTGATCGGCATGGTGATGAACAGCCATCCGTGATGGAGGCGCCCGTTCTGCAAATCGGAAAAGGGAAAAGCGGCTCTTGACAGCGCCGCCCCCACCTTTTATAAACCGGCCTCCTTACTGGAATGGGCGCTTAGCTCAGCGGGAGAGCACATCCTTCACACGGATGGGGTCGCAGGTTCAATCCCTGCAGCGCCCACCATTCCAGAGTTCGAAAAAACCGCCGTTGTCCGGCGGTTTTTTCGTTTCCGGGCAAAGCAGGACCGGCTTTCTCATCCGGGGCCGCGCCCCCCTCCGGGCAGAACGACGCCGGATCTCAGGCGGTGCTGATGAAAAAATCAGGCTGGGACCCCGCCGTCACCTTCGATCCTCAGGCCGGAATTCAAGATGTTGGCCGCCCCCCTGTCCGCGTGCCAGAAGGCCGGGACTTTGCGATGACCCGAAGGCGAACCCGGCCGCCACATGATCAGCGAGCAGCGCCCCCGCCGGCGAGAGCATGCCCGCCCGGTGCAAACGGATATCCGCTGCGGGAAGGACGGGCAGTCCGTCGCGCTCGGAAAGCGGGCGCAACCTTGGCGGAAATGTGCCCGCCTTCACGACGGTGATCGCCAGCCCTTGCGCGACGAGCGCTTCGACCACCGCGAGACTATGACTGACGAAAGCCAGCCGCCAGGATCTGCCCAGGGTGCCGAGCGCCTCGACCGCCCACTTACGGAAAAGGCAGCCTTGCGGATAGAGCGCCAGCGGAAGAACGTCGAGTTCTGCGATCGACCGATCCGGCGCTCCGGCCCAAACCGCTTGTTCCCGCCGCAGAAACTGTCCGTCTGCACCCCCCTCGGGATGCATGGCGATCACAAGATCATAGACCTCTCCCAATCGCGGCAGCATCGCGGCCGTCAGGCCGGTTTCCATTTCGATACGGACCCGCGGATGGCCGGCAGCAAAACTTGCCAGGAGGGGCGGAACGACGAGGGCGGCATAGTCATCCATCACGCCTAGGCGCACAGAACCTTCGACGGCGTGCTCACGCAGATGCCCGACAGCCTCATCATTGAGCGACAGGATACGCCGGGCATAGCCAAGCAGATTTTCGCCGGCCGCACTCAACTCGACCGTCACTTTCGTCCGATGCAGCAGCTCGACCTGCAATCGATCCTCCAGACGTTTGATCTGCATGCTCACTGCGGATTGCGTCCGATTGAGCGCAGCGGCGGCGCGCGTGAAAGACCGACAATCGGCGACCGCCACAAAAGCCTTCAGAAGGTCGGGATCAAGCACAGGCAACGTCATCACGATTTTTGATTTCCGATATCAATAATTGTGCCTTCCGTGATGATAAGCTTCCCCTTATCGTCGATGCAATCTTACCGGGAGAATGTCCATCCGGGAGAATAGCGACGATGGCGGAAATTTGGGGTGTCGCAGCGGCCGTCGCGTCAAGCGCGTTGGGCGGAACTTCCGTCGGGGCGACCCGCTTTCTTGCCGGCGTGATCGACCCCCTGGCGATCGGCTCGTTCCGCTTCGGGCTCGGCGTTCTTCTCCTGTTGCCAATTGCGCTGGTCAGGCGCGAGCGCTGGCCGACGCGGGGCGACATGGCGGGAGTGATCGGACTTGGGCTGCTTTTCTTTTTCCTGTTTCCGCTGCTGTTTAACGCGTCCCTGATCTATACAACCGCCGCACGCGGGTCCCTGGCGCTTTCCGCGCTTCCATTTCTAACGATGCTGACCGGTGCCGTGTTGGGGCGCGAATCCCTGACCACGCTCAAGACCGCCGGCGTGATCGTCGCCACCGCCGGTGTGGCGCTGGCGCTGTTGTCCGGGCAGCAGACCGCGCCGGCAGGCGCCTGGCGCGGCGACATGCTGATGCTCGCTGCCGCCTTATGCATGGCCCTTTACAGCGTATGGTCGAAGCCATTCATACGCCGCTCGGCCCCCCTGACCTTCACGGTCATGACGATGGTCACGGGCGCGTCATGCCTTGTTGCCACATCGCTTTGGCACGACAGTTTCGGACCCATCGCCGGTTTCAACGCGCCACAATGGGGCGCCACCCTGTATCTCGGCATCGTCGGAGGCGCGCTCACATTTTTTCTATGGGCGCTGGCCCTCGCCCACACCACGCCGACCCGCGTGGCGGTTTCGGTCACCGTCAACCCGATTGCCGCGTCGCTGGTCGGAACGGCACTGCTCGGCGAGCCGCTGCGCTGGAACGTCCTGTTGGGAGTCGCAACCATTCTTATCGGCCTCCGGATCGTGACGATGGAGGCCGGGCGTTTCGAAGAAACCCGGCGCAAGGCCGATTGACGGCGTAGAGACCGGTTCCGGTCACCATGAATCCCCCAAAAAAGCGCGACGCGACAACGATCCCATTTTGCCCGTCCCTGCCCATCCGGACGGTTTTGGAATGGGATTATTCCATAATTTTAGTAGAAAAATAAATATTGACTCTTAATGAAATGTAGATACTATATATTACACATTTAATTAATGTTTTATGGAGCGCCGCGAGATGCGTAAAGCCTGGGCCTTCGCCGCCGCTATCGGCATCATCTTCGGATCATGGCAGGCGCACGCCACCCAGGTGTTGCGGGTCGGTGTCTCCGCCGGCCCCTATGCCGAGATCCTCCGTTACACGGCGGAGCTGGCAAAAAAAGACGGGATCGACGCCCGGATCATCGAGTTTTCTGACTGGACGCTTCCCAATGCGGCCCTGGCGGCCGGCGATCTTGATCTCAACAACTTCCAGCATCAGCCTTATCTCGACAACCAGGTCGCCAGCAGGGGCTACGATCTCGTCTCGGTCGGCAAGAGCATCATCGTTCCCTTCGGCATCTATTCGAAGAAGATCACCCGGTTTGCCGACGTAAGGGATGGCGCCATCACGGCCATCCCCTCAGATCCCTCCAACGGGGCAAGAGGCCTTCAACTCCTGGAAAAGGCGGGATTGATCACGCTTCGCTCCGGCGTCGATGTCACCGCGACCGTGGCCGACATCATCGACAATCCGAAGCATCTGCGAATCAAGGAACTGGACGCGGCGCAACTGCCCCGTGCGCTCGACGATCTCGACTTTTCGGTGGTCAGTCTCAACTACGCGATCAATGCCGGGCTCAATCCGAAGGCGGCATTGCTCCTGGAGGACGACCAGACGAAATGGAACCTGGTTTTCGCGGCAAGACGCCAGAACAGGGACGACCCGACCATCCGCCGGTTCATCGAGATCTATCGCTCGCCCGAAGTGAAGGCCTTCACCCTCACCCGGTTCGACGGGACCATCCTGACCACATGGTAGGGCGTCCAGGCCACGCCGTCCAAGCGCGCCATCACAAAGAGGACCCGATGAAACCCCACCTGAACTATTCCTCCGACGATGATCCGGCCTATTGGGATGCCGCTCTCGAAACGCAGAGCCGCACCGACTGGGACCGGTTCAAAGTGACCCTGCTCAAAAGCCATCTCCGGCATGCCTACAGGGCGTCACCCTACTACCGGTCGTCCTTCGACGCCGCCGGGGTCCATCCGGATCAGTTCAAAAGCCTGGACGACTTAAGGCGGTTCCCCTTTATCACCAAGCACACCCTGCGGGAACGCCAGCTCGCCGTTCCGCCGTTCGGGGATCTGGTGGCGGTTCCGGAACGCGATATCGTCTATATCTCGGCATCGTCCGGATCGACCGGCGTGCCAACCGCCTCTCCGTTCACACAGGCCGATTTTGACGACTGGATCGATTACGAGGCGCGGCAGTTCTGGTCGTCGGGCATGCGTCCGACGGACCGTTACTGCCACTCGCTGAATTTTTCATTGTTCATTGGCGGGCCTTGCGTCCTCGGTGCGCAAAAGCTTGGCGCGCTGTCCATTCACGCCGGCACCGTGCCGTCGGAACGGCTGTTGCAGATCTTGCGGCAATTTCAGGCCAACATCCTGTGGACGACACCGTCCTACGCCTGGTATCTGGGCGAAACCGCCATCAAGGAGGGAATCGACCTGAAGCGGGACCTGGCGGTCCGGCGGATCTTCGTGGCCGGCGAACCGGGCGGTTCGGTTCCGGAGACGCGTAACCGGATCGAGGCCTTGTGGGGGGCGTCGGTCTATGACTATTACGGATTGTCCGACATTTTCGGATCCTGCGCCGGCATGTGCGAGCAACGGAACGGCCTGCACTGGGCCGAAGACCATATACATGTCGAGGTCCTGGACCCCGCGACAGGTGAACCGGTTGCCGAGGGTGAACGGGGCGAACTGGTTCTGACCACATTGAAAAAATCCGCGCGGCCGATCATCCGCTTCCGCACCGGCGATATCGTCAGCGTGACCTCGGAACCCTGCGCCTGCGGACGCACATCTCTCAGAATGCACGGTGTCCACGGCCGGTTGGACGACATGCTGATCATCAAGGGGGTCAACATTTTCCCCTCCGACGTCGAGGCCATTGTCCGCCAGGACCATGATCTGACCGGGGAATACCGGCTGGTGGTCGAACGGATCGACCACCTCGCCCGCCTGACGGTCGAAATCGAGCGCATCCACGGCCATAACGGCACGGATCAGGATCTCGCGCACCGGTTCGCGCGCCGGCTGAAATCCGTGACCGGTGTCACCGCCCAGGTCGCCGTCCTGCCGCCGGACAGCCTGCCGCGCGCGACGCACAAGGCCAAACGGGTCGAAGACCGCCGTCGCGGCGTCTGGAGCTGAAACAGGGGGCACGACACCCCGGCTTTCGTCGCACCGGATCACGGCCCCCCGATCCGCCAGGCGGACGGCGGAGAGACCGTCCTCCGGCTGTTTTCCGTCACCCAGCCACCTCCGTCCGGGCTGGCGCCTGCGACATTTCGGAAAGGAAAAGCGGTCATGTTGATCAATGGAGCGGCCTATAAGGACTCCTTGCGCAAGATGCGCCCCAACATCCACAAATGGGGCAGTTTGATCGAGGATGTGACGACACACCCGGCCACGCGGCTGCATGTGGAGTCCGTGTCGCGATCCTATGATGCCGCCTTCGACCCCGACCGGGCGCCAATCTTCACCGCCACCTCCTCTTTGACCGGCGCCACCGCCCATCGATGGAACACGTTGATGCAGGGGGTGGATGGGGTTCTCGGCAATTCGAAGATGAAACGCCAGCAATTCCACCAGACCGGAACCTGCCAGGGGGCCACCTGTGCCGGCTGGACCGGCATCAACGCCCTGTGGGCGGTGACCTTCGACATGGACCACGATCTGGGGACCGGCTATCACGATCGGGTCAGGAAGTATTTCCGCCATGTCGAGGACAATGCCCTGTGTCTGGCGGGGGCGATCACCGACGCCAAGGGAAACAGAGCGCTGAAGCCATCGGCCCAACCGGACGCGGACGCCCATCTCCATGTCACGGAAATCAGGCCGGACGGCATCGTCATCCGCGGCTTCAAGGCCCAGATCTGCGGCGTGGCAGCCTGCCATGACATCATCGTGATGCCGGGCAGCGGTTATGGCGAGCAGGAAAAGGATTTCTGCGTGGCCGCGGCGGTCCCGCGCGACGCGCCCGGTTTGACCATCGTCGAGACGCGTCGCCCCAGCGACACGCGCGACGAGGAGGAGGGCTGGGATGCGCCCAAGGCCGGCAACATCACGCAGGCCTTCCTGATTTTTGACGACGTCTTCGTGCCGGAAAGCCGGGTGTTCATGTGCGGCGAACATCGGTACAGCGGCAGGATCATCGGCTATTTCACGGCGATTTACCGCGCGGCCATTGGGGCCTGTGTGGCGGGTCAGGGGGACGTCATGATCGGAGCCGCGATCAATATGGCGAGGTCCAACGGACTGGCACAGAAACTGTTCCAGGACAAGCTCACCCAGATGGCGATCAACAACGAGGTCACTTACGGCACGGGACTGGGGGCCATGCTGGCCGGCAGTCCGCATCCGTCGGGGCTGTGGATCCCGGATCCGCTTCTGGCCCATGTCAACAAGACCCAGGTCGCGAAGCTCCCCTATGAAACCAAGGCCATCGCCCAGGAAATCAGTGGGGGCATTGCCGAAACCGGCTGTATGCCCTCTTACGCGGACATGACGTCGGAGGTCTACGGACCGCATCTGAAGCGGGCGCTGACCGCCGGGACCG
>WASQ01000140.1:0-34823 GCA_009712185.1 Telmatospirillum sp.
GGTCTCCGCCCCGCTTGGCTTTCCTCCGCTTCGCTGCGGGGCGCAGAACGCGCCAACGCGGTGACAATTCGGGTAAACGGGTCCGCCGTCGCGCGTTCACCCCGACTGCCCTGAGGGCAATGAACTCATGCCGGCCTGTGCGGGGGCTCCAAAATCCCTGGCCCGTGGCCCGCTGTCCGCTCGCGGGGGGCAACCAACCGTCGATCAGGCATCCGTTGCTGCCAGCGGGTCCGGGGTTCCTGCCGGACATCGCCGCGAAGCGGCGACCATCAGCCGCCGCTTAACCTGGATTCGGGGCCCTGGCCGTCCCGGCGTCCGCCCTGTCCGGTCCGACAACCGCCACCGCGAACCCATCCCATCCCTTTTCGCCAACCGTCTGAATGGCGGTGCCACTGAGACCGGGGTCCCGCGCGATCATTTCGAGGAAGGCGCGGGCCCCCTGCACGGCGGGGTCCCTGCTTTCCGGATCGGCGACCGCCCCACCCCGGACCACATTGTCGCCGACGATCACCGTTCCGGGCTTCGCCAGGCGCAACGCCCATCGCAGATACTGTGGATTGTTGGGTTTGTCGGCATCGATGAAGATCAGGTCGAAGGGACCCTCGAGCGTTGGAAGAACGTCGAGGGCGGCCCCGACCCGCAGGTCGATGCGCGCGGTTAGACCGGCCTGTTCGAAATTGGCCCGCGCCACCCCGGCATGACGGCTGTCCGCTTCGATCGTCGTCACACGCCCGCCTTCCGGCAGGGCACGGGCCATCCAGATCGTGCTGTAGCCGCCCAGGGTTCCAATCTCCAGAACCCGCGATGCCCTCGTCATCGCGACGAACAGGGCGAGCATCTTGCCCTGAAGCGCGGAACCGTCGTGCCGTGGAAGTCCCGCCCCGGCGTTGTTTGCGAGAACAGCCGCGCGGCTGTCGTCCGGTGGCGCCAGAAGCGACGAGAAATAGTCATCCACCGCCGCCCATTGCCCGGCATCTGCCGACGGATAATCCGGCTCTCTCATCAGGCTTCCTTTCGACTGTCGTCCTGCAACGGCTCTTCGTGTCTGTCGGCGTTCCCGGTCCGGCGCGGACCCGTCCGGCGCGTCCGCCGGTCATGCCGCCGGCATCAGTTCCGCGACAATGCGGGCGACCCCGGCCAGAACGCCTTCCTGCGTTTCGGTGGATCCAGGGGCTTCGCCCAGATAGGCGGAGACCACCACCGGTGCGCGACCGGGCGGCCAGATGACACCCGCATCGTTGGTTGAAATCCCTTCCCAGGTCCCGGGCTTGTTGGCGATTCGCCACCCCGCCGGCAGGCCCGCGCGGAGGCGCCGGGTGGCCGCGGCGGTGGCCGCGACCATCCAGTTCGTCAACCGGCCACGGGATGCGTCCGAAAGGGCGTCGCCCAGAAGCAGCCGGCGCATGGTTTCCGCCATGGCGCGCGGCGTGGTGGTGTCATGGGTCTCGCCCGGCTTTACGATGTTCAGCGCCAACTCGACATGGTCGAGCCGCGTGACGGGATCCCCCAGGGACCGCAGATGCGCCGTCAGCGCGGCGGGACCGCCGACGCTTTGCAACAGCAGATTGGCGGCGGTGCTGTCGCTGACCGTGATCGCCGCCTCGCACAGCGCCCCGACCGTCATGCCCTCCGGGCCGACATGAGGCCGGGTCGCCTTGAAGGGGATCACCAGATCCCGCTCGGTGAAGACGATGCGGCGCTCCAGGCTTTCCTCGTCCCGGTCGACCCTGGACAGGACAAAGGCGACCACCAGCGCCTTGACCGTGCTGCACAGGGCAAAGCGCTCATCAAGGCGGTTGCCGACGATCTGGCCGGTCGCGCTGTCCAGCAGGGCGACACCCAGCCGCCCGCCGCTCCGCGCCTCAAGATCCTTCAGCCGCGCCTCAAAGGTCGGGACTCCGCTCATGGCCCAAGATTGCGCCAGCCCCCGTCCGGAGAGAGGCAGTCCCGAGAGGGCCAGTGCCATCGAGGCCATTGCGGCGCGGCGGGTCATCGTCGGGGGCGGCATCTCTTCTCCATTTTCTGATCGTCTCATGAGACAGAACCCTAAAGGATGGGTGATGCGGCGGAAAGGCGGCTATTTCGGGGCAGGGGCGTGGTGTCCGGCTTCTTCTTGATATCCGGATCAGCCTTTCGAAAAGAGCTTGCACTTCACATAAGTAAACGCTTATCTATTTGCATGACCGAGACGGACATCTTCAAGGCTCTGGCCGACCCGACCCGCCGGGCGATTTTCGAAAAGCTGGCGTCGGGCGCGATGAATGCCAGTGCCCTGCGCCAGGGGATGGAGATCAGCCAGCCGGCGATGTCCCAGCATCTGGCCGTATTGCGGAACGCGAAACTGGTCCGGGAGGAGCGTGACGGGCGGTTCGTGAATTACGAGGTCGACCCCGACGGGCTGGCGCTGATCGCGCAATGGCTGGCGAAATATCGATCCTACTGGCCGCAGCGTGTCGACGCTCTCAAGCTTTTGCTGAAGGACATGGACCCATGAGCGATCAAAAGGCCCCGGACGCGACGAAAATCCTGGTCCAGGATTACGATATCGGCGAGCCGCCGGACAAAGTGTGGCGGGCGATCAGCAATCCGGACCTTCGCGAACGATGGCTGCCCGCGAATATCCTGGCCGATCCGCATCCGGCCTCCCTGACACCGGGGAGGGAGATCCGCTATCGGCTGCGCGACGATGATCCGCCGTTTCTGGAAAGTCTGGTGACATTGCGCATTCTGCCGCACGCGGATGGCGGAACCGTTCTTCGGATCATCCATGAGCTGACCGATATCCGCCTTTCCAGGCCGATACCGGCCGCAAACATGAACCGTCCGGGCCGGATGCTGGCCGCCTGACGCGGCGCCGGATCCCTGTCAATTCTGGAAGATGGGAGGTCGCCGATGCGCGACGTGATGGAACTCGTCCCCATGGTCGTCGAACAATCCGCCCGGGGGGAGCGGTCTTTCGACATTTATTCCCGGCTGCTGCGCGAACGGATCATTTTTCTCAATGGTGAGGTGAATGATGCCGTTTCCGCTCTTGTCTGTGCGCAGTTGTTGTATCTGGAGGCGGAAAATCCCAAGAAACCGATCGGGCTTTATATCAATTCCCCCGGCGGAGTCATCACCAGCGGCCTCGCGATGTACGACACCATGCGCTATATCCGCGCTCCGGTGCACACCCTGTGCATGGGAACGGCGCGGTCGATGGGATCGTTCCTGTTGATGGCGGGTGAACCGGGGCGGCGCGCCGCACTGCCCAACGCAAGCCTGCATGTCCATCAGCCTCTGGGGGGATTCCAGGGGCAGGCCTCCGACATCCGGATCCATGCCGAGGAGATGCAGCGGACAAAGCACCGCATCACCAGCCTTTATGCGAAGCATTGCGGGCGGAGTTATGAGGACGTCGAACGGGCTCTCGACCGCGATCGCTTCATGACGGCCGAGGAAGCTCTGGACTGGGGGCTGATCGACCGGGTTCTCGACCGGCGCGACGCCATGTCCGAGGGGCCGGTCCCGGTTTAATGGCGGGTTCAGCCGATAAAGATCAGTCCGGATCGGGTCATTCCGGCGGAGACGGTCTTCGGCAAAATACGGGCGCTTCATGCACGGCGTGTGGAAGCCGCCTGCCGTCGCGGCGACCTGTTCGACAAGCGGCGGGAGATCATGAAAGCGTGGGCCGGTTTCTGCGCCACCGTGCCCGCCAAGGCGAAGGCCGTCCAAAAGGAAGCGGCCTTGCAAACGGTATGAAACTATCATACCTATTTAAGGTCATATGTTGACGGAGGATCTGCGATGCCCGCCGCCGAAAAACGAACCTTCAGCCTGCCCAGCGAGCAAGCCGCCTACATTGACCGGCTGGTCGCCAGCGGCACTTATGCGACCAGCAGCGAAGTCATTCGCGCGGGCTTGCGTGCCTTGCAGGAACGCGACGCCGCCGTTGAACGCTGGCTGCGCGAAGAAGTGGTGCCAGTTGCCGCCGCCATGCAGGCCAACCCGCATCAGGCCATCCCGGCGGAGACGGTCTTCGGCAAAGTACGGGCGCTTCATGCAAGGCGCGTGAAAGAGTCCAACGGTGATCTATAAGGTCGTCTTTTCGCCGGAGGCGGAAAATGACCTTCTGGAACTTTATCTGTACATCGCGGAGCGTACCGGGAGCGCCCATGCCGTGGCCTACATCGAACGGCTGGAACGGTACTGCAAAAGCTTCGAGGAATTTCCCGAACGAGGCACATCTCGCGACGACCTGTTTCCCGGTTTGCGGGTCGTCGGCTTCGAGCGGCGCGTGTCGATTGCTTTTCATGTCAATGCCGACACAGTGACCTTCGATCGCCTCCTTTATGGAGGACGCGACCTTGACGGGCATCGCTGACGATGCCTGACCGGCAACAGTCCTTCATTGCCGCACCCGGATGATCTTTCGGGATGGGGTGCCCTTCTCCCGTGGCGTGGCTGAGGTGGCCTGGCTCATACGATCGGTGACGCGGGTGGAAGCCGCCTGCCGTCAAATCAAAGAGGCGGGGTGTACGCGCCGGCTAATCCGGTCCAGGCGACGCTGGTGGGATGTCCCCCGAATAGCGCGGTCAACGTCTTCGGTCGCGTCCGCACGCGAATTACGCGGCAGACCGGATTCTGATCGTGGGCCGGGTGGGCTGTGGCGGTGATTCGGTTTTTCTGCTGCCGCCTTATTTTTCAACAGGCTGGTAGAAGAAAATGGCGGAGGGGGTGGGATTCGAACCCACGGTACCCGCAAAGGTACAACGGTTTTCGAGACCGCCCCGATCGACCGCTCCGGCACCCCTCCGCTTGGGCGAGGGCGGAATGTAGTATAAGCACCCCGACCGCGCAACCGCTTTGATCGATCCCGATAAAAGAAACTTCCCGGGGCGCTTTTGAAGATTCCTGATTGACAGAAAGGGGGCGGTCGGTATATTTCCCGCCTCTCGCCGCGGGCCTTTGGGCTCGCTGGGTCCCGTTTGTGTGAATGGTAGTAAGGTCATGTTCGCAGTCATCAAGACCGGCGGCAAGCAATACAAGGTTGCCCCGAACGACGTCATCCGCGTCGAAAAGCTGCCGGGCCAGGCAGGCGACACCGTTACGCTCGACCAGGTTCTGATGGTCGGCGATAAGGTTGGCGCTCCCTTGGTGGAGGGTGCCAGTGTCACCGCCACCCTGCTTGAGCAGACCCGTGCCGACAAGGTTATCATTTTCAAGAAAAAGCGCCGTCAGAACTACCGGCGCAAGAAAGGTCATCGGCAGGAGCTCACCGTGCTCCGCGTCACCGGCATCGCCGGCGCCTGATCGGTCGAAGAGGAGTTTGAACCATGGCTCATAAAAAGGCTGGCGGTAGTTCCCGCAACGGCCGCGACTCCGCAGGCCGCCGCCTCGGCGTCAAGAAGTTTGGCGGCGAAGCCGTCATTCCCGGCAACATCATCGTCCGTCAGCGCGGCACCCAGTTCCATCCCGGCTCCAACGTCGGCATGGGCACGGATCACACGCTGTTCGCGCTGGTCGAGGGTCGCGTGACCTTCACCCGCAAGGCCCTGGGCCGGACATTCGTGTCGGTGGACCCGGCCGCCTGAGCGGCCCATCCCCATCGCCACAATCGAGTTGAAAAAGGGGAATGGCTTGCCATTCCCCTTTTTCCGTATTGTCGCTGCTGATGTCTCACTGTCTTCCCGGCGCGCTGTGCCGGGACGCCCCTATCCGGAAGCAAGGTCATGAAATTTCTCGACCAGGTGAAAATTTTCGCCAAAAGCGGCGACGGCGGAGCCGGTGCCTGTAGTTTCCGGCGCGAGAAATATATCGAGTTCGGCGGGCCGGACGGCGGCGACGGCGGCCGGGGGGGCGACGTGATCATCGAATGCGTCGCCAATCTCAACACGCTGATCGACTTCCGCTATCAGCAGCATTTCAAGGCCGAGAAGGGGCGTCACGGCCAGGGTCGCAACAAGACCGGCGGCAAGGGCGACGACATCCTGCTGAAGGTGCCGGTCGGCACCCAGATCCTGACCGAGGACCGGACCGAGGTTCTGGCCGATCTGACGGAGGCCGGCCAGCAGATCGTCTTCCTGAAGGGCGGCGACGGCGGTTTCGGCAACGCCCACTACAAGACCTCGACCAATCAGGCGCCGCGCCGGGCCGATCCCGGATGGCCGGGGCAGGAGCTGTGGGTCTGGCTGCGCCTGAAACTGATCGCCGATTGCGGCCTGGTGGGCCTGCCCAACGCCGGAAAATCGACCTTCCTGGCGGCTGTCACCAAGGCGCGTCCCAAGATTGCCGATTATCCCTTCACCACCTTGCATCCCAATCTGGGCGTGGCCCAGATCGGCGCTGAGGAGTTCATCCTTGCCGACATTCCAGGCCTGATCGAGGGGGCCCATGAGGGCGCCGGTCTGGGTGACCGTTTCCTTGGTCATATTGAACGCTGCCGCGTGCTGCTTCATCTGATCGATGGGACGGAACCGGACGTGGCGGAGTCCTACCGCGTGGTGAGGGGGGAACTGGACCAGTATGGCGGCGGTCTGGCCGGCAAACCGGAGGTCGTGGCGCTCAACAAATGCGACGCCCTGGTGCCGGAGGAGATCGAGGAGAAGCTGGCCGCGCTGACGGCTGTGGCCAAGGGCGCGCGGGTGTTTCCGTTGTCGGGCGCGGCGGGCATCGGTCTCAAGGACGTTCTTTACGCCCTTTTGGATCCGATCCGGGCCAGCCGGTCGGAACATGGTGCCGGTCCGCTGGCCGCGGAGGCCACGGGCGGGGCGGGCAAAAGCGGAAGCTGGCGACCGCTGCCCGACGGTGATGACGACGATGTCATGGACGGCTTCGGGGACGATGGCGATCCCGATGATGACGACTTTGATGATGAGGAAGACGGGAAATGACTCCCCTGACGACGGCGCGGCGGCTGGTGATCAAGATCGGTTCGTCCCTGCTGGTCGATGGCAATGGCGAGATCAACCGGCCCTGGCTGGACGCGCTTTGCGACGACATCGCGGTGTGCCGGGGGCGGGATCAGCAGGTGATCGTGGTCACGTCGGGGGCGGTTGCCGTGGGGCGGCGCCATCTGGGCCTGCCGCCGGGACCGCTCCGGCTTCCCGAAAAGCAGGCGGCGGCGGCGGCCGGACAGATCCGTCTGGCGCACGCCTATGAGGAAACGCTGGTCAACCATCATCTGAAGGTGGCGCAGCTTCTTCTGACGCTGGACGATTCCGAGAACCGGCGCCGCTATCTCAATGCCCGCAACACGCTGGAGACGTTGCTGGCGATGGGTGCGGTGCCGGTGATCAACGAAAATGACACGGTTGCCACCCAGGAGATCCGGTTCGGCGACAATGACCGGCTGGCGGCCCGCGTGGCGCAGATGATCGGGGCCGACACGCTGGTGCTGTTTTCCGACATCGACGGGCTTTACACCGCCAATCCGCGGACCGATCCGTCCGCCCGCTTCCTGCCCGAGGTGCGGGAGCTGCCCTCCGAGCTCGAGGCCATGGCCGGCGATCCCGGCAGCGCCATGGGCTCCGGCGGCAGGGTGACGAAACTTCAGGCCGCGCGGATCGCGCTGGCCGCCGGTTGCCGCATGGCCATCGCCCCCGGAAAACCACTGCACCCCTTGAGGACCATGGAGGAGGGCGGGCGCTGCACCTGGTTCCATCCCGCCGAGGAACCCCTGACCGCCCGCAAGCAATGGATCGCCGGATCCCTGAAACCGCAAGGGGTGCTGACGGTGGATGCCGGCGCGGCGCGGGCCCTGGCCCATGGCGGAAGTCTTCTGCCCGCCGGAGTGACCGGGGTCGAGGGAGAGTTCCAGAAGGGCGAGGCGGTGGTGGTGGTCGCCCGCGACGGCCAGTCCCTCGGGGTCGGCCTCACCGCCTATTCGGCCGAGGACGCGCGCCAGATCATCGGGCGCAAGAGTGGCGACTTCGAAGACGTGTTGGGATACCGTGGTCCTGACGAAATCATCCACCGCGACGATCTGGTGATCGCATGAACAATCATACCGCCCTTTCCGCCGCCGCCGTCGAGGCGGTGATGGACGACATCGGTCAGGCCGCCGTCAAGGCCCAGCACGCCCTGGCGCAGGCGTCGACCGCCATCAAGAACACGGCGCTGACCGAGGCCGCGGCCTCATTGCGCCGCCAGACCGGCGAGATCCTGGAGGCCAATGCCAAGGATCTGGAGGAAGGGCGCGCCAAATCCCTGTCGCCGGCGCTGATCGACCGGCTGGCGCTGGACGTCAGGCGTGTGGAGGCGATGGCGAAGGGGCTGGAGGAGATCGCCGCCCTTCCCGATCCGGTGGGAACCGAAATCGCGCGCTGGCAGCGCCCCAACGGGCTCGATATCGCGCGCGTACGGGTGCCGATCGGGGTGATCGGCATCATTTATGAAAGCCGCCCCAATGTCACCGCGGACGCCGGCGGTCTCTGCCTCAAATCCGGCAATGCCGCGATCCTGCGCGGCGGCTCGGAAAGCTTCCATTCCTCGCTTGCCATCCATGCCTGCCTGCAGGAAGGGCTGGCCGCGGCGGGACTGCCCGGCGCCTGCCTTCAGATGGTGCCGACCACCGATCGGGCCGCGGTGGGCGTGATGCTGCGCATGACCGGGGTGATCGATGTCATCGTGCCGCGCGGCGGCCGGTCGCTGATCGAACGCGTCATCGCCGAAAGCCGGATTCCGCTGTTTCAGCATCTGGAAGGGCTGTGCCACACCTATATCGACGGCGCCGCCGACCTCGACATGGCCCGCAAGGTGGTGCTGAACGCCAAGATGCGCCGGACGGGAGTCTGCGGCGCCACCGAACCGCTGCTGGGCGACCGGCGTGCGGCCGCCACCCATCTGGCGCCGCTGGTGACGGATCTGCTGGAGGCGGGCTGCGAGGTGCGCGGCGATCCGGCGGCGCAGGCGGTGGATCCCCGGGTGCGGCCGGCGACAGAGACGGACTGGTCGACCGAATATCTGGATGCGGTGATTTCGGTGAAGCTGGTCGACGGCGTTGCCGGTGCGATCGATCACATCGGCCGCTACGGGTCGCATCACACCGACAGCATCATCACCGCCGACGCGGCCGCCGCCCGCCGCTTTTTCGACGAGGTGGACAGCGCCATCGTCCTGCACAATGCCTCGACCCAGTTCGCCGACGGCGGCGAGTTCGGGATGGGCGCCGAGATCGGTATCTCGACCGGCAAGCTGCACGCGCGCGGCCCGGTCGGCGTGGAGCAGTTGACCAGCTTCAAATATGTGGTCAGGGGCTCCGGGCAGGTCCGGCCCTGCCCGCTTCTGCTTTGACCGCTTCGGCTCTGCCCGCGCCGGGCGAGGGGCGGCACCGGACGGTGTCCGGCCGGCCTCCGGGCGGTCGGCCTCCGATCAATTCCTGGGGGTGCCGCCTTCGCCTCTCCGTCGGTTTGCTGGGCGGGTCCTTCAACCCCGCGCATGAGGGGCACCGCCATATCAGCCTTCAGGCCCTGCGCAGCCTCGGCCTGGATGAGGTGTGGTGGCTGGTCGCGCCGCAAAATCCGTTGAAACCGGTGGATGGCATGGCGCCTCTGGCGGAACGGTTGGCGGGCGCCCGCCGGATGGCCCGTCACCGGGCGATCCGGGTCAGCGACCTCGAGCAGGCGTTGGGTACCCGCTATACGGTCGATACCCTGGCGGCCTTGCGCCGCCGGTTCCCCCGGTGCCGGTTCGTCTGGCTGATGGGGGCGGACAATCTGGCGCAAATTTCGCGCTGGGGACGCTGGACGACGATCTTCAGGACCTGCGCCGTTGCGGTTTTCGACCGTAGTCCATATTCTTATCCATCCCTGGCGGGGAAGGCGGCGCAGCGGTTCGCGCGCGCCCGCCTGCCGGCCGGGCGCGGTTCCCTGCTGGCGACCCGGACGCCGCCGGCATGGGCCTTTCTGCATATGCGGCGCCATCCCGCCTCGGCCACCGCCATCCGTCGCGGCCGGAGCGGGCCGATGCGCCCGGACGCGACAGCATCGGACACCCTGGCCGGGACAGGCCCCGCGCCAGGCCATGACAAGGAGTAGAACCATTCCCGCAACGGAACTTCGTCCGAACGCCCCGGACATTTTGGTCGAGGCGGTCGTCGCCGCGCTCGACGACGACAAGGCCGAGGATGTTCTGGTGATCGACCTCAGAGGCCGGTCATCGATCGCCGATCATATCGTCATCGCCACCGGCCGCTCGCAGCGGCAGGTCGGCGCCATGGCCGAGCATCTTCACGAGAAACTGAAGGTTCGCGGACAGGACGTCTCGATCGAGGGGATGACCCAGGGGGACTGGGTGCTGATCGATGGCGGCGATATCGTCGTCCATCTGTTCCGGCCCGAGGTCCGCAGCTTCTATAATCTGGAAGGGATGTGGGGCCTGGCCGCGCCGCAAAGAGCGCCGGACGGGATGGCCGGGGCCGGCGCCGCCACCCTCTGAGCCCCACGGACCGCCCGTATCCGATGCAGATCACCCTTGCCGCCGTGGGCCGGTCCCGACCAGGACCGGAGCGCAGCTTGTACGACCAATACAGGCAACGCCTGGGCTGGACCCTGACCCTTCGCGAGGTCGAGGAAAAACGGCCGCTTGCCGCGGCGGTTCGCAAGGCGCGCGAAGGTCAGCTTCTTCTGGCCGCGGTGCCGGAAGGGAGCCTGCTGGTCGTCCTCGATGAACGCGGCGGCCTGCTCGCCAGCGAGGAGTTCGCGCAACGGATGGGGACCTGGCGCGACCGGGGGCAGTCCCGCATCGCCTTCCTGATCGGGGGCGCCGACGGCCATGACGACGCGGTGCGGGGCCGGGCGGATCTGATGATGTCCTTGGGAAAAATGACCTGGCCGCACATGCTGGTGCGCGCCATGCTGGCTGAGCAGCTCTACCGTGCCGAGAGTATCTTATCAAATCATCCCTACCACAGGGGATGACCGGATTGATTTGTTAAAGAAAATTGTCCATAGTCGACAGACGATCACATCGGGGTGGGCGGCGCAAACATGGAACGCGTCACGATGACTGACATCACACCCGAGGAAGAGACGCAGTTCCGCGTCTACAGCGAGAAGGTTGCCGGGACCAATATCAATCCCCAGACTCTGCTGGCAACCGACTATCTGAATCATTTCAACGAAATCGTGATGATGCTTGAGATGATTCCCGACATGGTTGAGTGCCTGGAGGACGCCCAGGCCTGGCAGCCCAAAAGCTATCAGGATCATTTCCGCGACAGTCAGTTTCGCGACAAGGAACTGGCGGTGGAGGCCTATGAGCATGTGCCCGGCCATTTCCGCAAGGCCTTCGAGGACGTGATCGGCGAAATGAACGGATTGATCGCCCAGTCGGTCGTCCGTATCGCAGAACGGATCGAGGATGGCGCCGGTTCCGACGAATTGCGCGAGATCTGTTCCGGCTCGTCCCGGGGATTGCAGAAGCTGATGGACGTCGCCAGTGCCATTATTCATGGCAGCGTTACCCGGTTCGACCAGAGTCAGATCGACGGCTTGCTAGGGCGGTAATGCAATATCATCCGAAAGTTGCATGGCATTGACGTGTCGTCGGGGCTATCCTCGGACAGTGGATGCTTCGGCGGGCGCAAATAAACTTTCCTGGATAAGAAACCATCTAAAAATTCGGGTTGTTTGATGGAAGGACGAAGAGTCCTTTCTGCCGAAGGAGATAAGACTACGACTTTGGTATGCAGCTTTATGTTGGCGTAGGGTTTGATCGATCTAATTCAGGCACTTCGCTTTGACCGACAAGAAGAAGCGGGTGTCAAAGGGATTTTTTAATGCTATGATTTGACGTTTCGCTGCCATGCGGCGCTTTTGCGGTTGGCCGATGGGGCGTGGCCATGTGGTTTTGGGAAGGAAGAGGCTGACTTTGCACCGATAAAAAAAGGACCCGGCAGTGGCACCGGGAGAGCTGGAGGGAGCCACGGAGACGAAAGTCGCCCAAGCCTCTGGGATGGTTTCAATCGAATACAACTGAACGGAAAGAGCACGACACATGTCATGGCAGCGTGATAGGTCTGAACACCGCCGACGCACCGGCGGGCAACGCCGCGACGATTTTGGTGATTTTGGCGGGTTCGAGCCGCCGCCGCAGCCCCGGCCCCGGGCGGACTTCAACCGGCCCACGGTCGACCAGCCCAACATCTCGGCGACGGTGAAATGGTTCAACGCCACGAAGGGTTTCGGCTTCGTTTCGCCGACCGACGGGTCCCCGGATGCCTTCCTGCACATCTCCGCCCTGGAACGGGCCGGTGTGGGCGAGGTGGGCGAGGGCGCCACGGTGGTTTGCGATCTGGGCCCGGGCCAGCGGGGTCCGCAGGTGGTGACCGTCCATTCGGTGGATCAGTCGACCGCGGCTCCGCGTCGTCCGTCCCGTGAGTTCGCCCCCCGTGGCGAGCCGGGTCCGACCGTCGAGGGCCGGGTGAAATTCTTCAGCGCCGACAAGGGCTTTGGTTTCATTGCCGTCGACGATGGTGGCAAGGACGTGTTCGTGCATATCCGCGCCCTGGAGAAATCGGGGCTGCGCAGCCTTGAGCCCGACCAGCGGGTTCGCCTGACCATTACCCAGGGTCAGAAGGGTCCGCAGGCGGAGACCGTCGCCATCATCTGAGGCGGCGTTCGCGACAGCGATGGCGGGGCGGCCGGCAGGCGGCCCCGACCATGTCGATGCGATGGCTCTTTCGCGTCCCGCGCGAAGGAGCCGCATCTCCTTTTAATACTTTTCCGCTCCGGACCGCTCTTTCCCCGGAGCGTTCCTCCACGACTCCTTCATTCTCCTCTCCTTCATTCCGAAGTCCCTTTCCGGGCGCCGCCCCAGCCGGCGTCCCCGGGGGACCGGACGCGCGAACCGCCTCGCGGCTTCCCGACAAATCACGGCGGCGGGAATCACGACGCTGCCGGATGTTCTCCCTGGTCCTCCGTCGCCGTCTGCTCCGCGCGAAATGTTTTCACGATTTCCAGAAAGTGGCCGATCGCCGGACGGGGATCGCCAGTGCGGACGGCGACGGACAGGACCATGGTCGCTTCCGCTTCCTCCAGCGGGACGAAGCTGGCGCCCTCGACATGGATCCGCCGCATCGCCTCCGGCACGATCGAGACGCCCAGCCCCGCGGCGGCGAGGCTTACGATCGTCGACATCTGATGCGCCTCCAGCACCACCTGCGGGCGATACCCGGCCTGGGCGCACAGGCTCATCACCTTGTCATGCAGCCCCGTTCCGATATGCCGGGGGTGCAGGATGAAGGGCTCGCCCGCCAGGGCAGCCACCGACAACAGGGGGGATCCGGCCCTGGGGTGATCGCCGGGAAGGACCGCGAACAGGGGCTCCTCCAGCACCGTGCACAGGCTGACCCCTTCGGTCTCGGCCGGCTCGCCCGGGCGGGCGAAGCCGATGTCGAGGGTCTCGGCCCGCAACGCCTGGAACTGATCGCTGGTCGACATTTCGCGCAGGCTCATCTGGATGTCGGGCCAGCGGTGCCGGAACCGGCTGATGATGGACGGCATGGCGCCGTTGAAGGGCGCCGATCCGGTGAAGCCGATGTCCAGCTTGCCGATTTCGCCGCGCGCCGCCCGGACCGCCATGCGTCTTGCCCGTTCGGCCTGCGCCAGGGTGGCGCGAACCTCGGGCAGGAAAATCCGTCCGGCGTCG
Organism: Telmatospirillum sp.; assembly: GCA_009712185.1. Lineage (GTDB taxonomy): Bacteria > Pseudomonadota > Alphaproteobacteria > Rhodospirillales > Magnetospirillaceae > Telmatospirillum. The sequence goes on from WASQ01000140.1 coordinate 13,630, forward strand.
GTCAGGGCGACATGGCGTCGGGTCCGGTCGAACAGGACGACGCCCAGCACCGCCTCCAGGCTTTGGATCAGGGTCGACAACTGGGGTTGGGCGATTCCCAGCCGAAGGGCCGCGCGGCCGAAATGCAGGTCTTCGGCCAGGGCGATAAACGCGCGAAGATGTTTCAGTTCCATGGCTGTGATATGGTTTTTCTATTAAAGCCGGTCAACCTATATATTGAAGGTATCACGGCCAGGGGTCATTGTGGGCGCTTCCAAGGAGCATCCTTCCCATGACGTTCGACCGCGCGCGGGCTGCCGTGACCATCGCCGGCATCTGCGCATTTCTTGATCTTTACGCCCCGCAGGCGGTTCTTCCGCAACTGTCGGAAACGTTTCACATCACCCCGGCCAGCGCCGGCACCACGGTCGGCGTGTCAACCCTGGCCGTGGCGCTGGCAGCGCCTTTCGCCGGCATGCTGGCCGATCGCGCCGGGCGCAAGCGCACCATCGTGACCGCGACCTTCCTGCTTCAGATTCCCACCGTGATGCTGATCTTCGCTAGCGGTCTCAACGAGATCCTGCTGTGGCGCTTCATCCAGGGGCTGTTCCTGCCGGCGATTTTCTCGCCGACGGTTGCCTATGTGAACGAGGAATGGCCGCCGGGACAGGCCGCCGACGTGATGGGGCTCTATATCGCGGGATCGGCGCTGGGCGGATTTTCCGGCCGGTTCGTGACGGCTCTGCTGGCCGACCACTTCGGCTGGCGTGCCGGTTTTGCCGTCCTGACCCTGATCACGCTGGCCTGTTCTCTGGCTATTCTGGCATGGCTGCCGCCCGGACGAAAGCGGACTCACGCCCAGGCGCCCGCGACGGCCGGCAGGGGGGAGGGGGCCTTTGCGGCGCTGCTCGGCCATCTTCGCAATCCGGCCCTGCTGGCCACCTTCGCGATCGGCTTCGCCGTCCTGTTCTCGCAGGTGGCGACCTTCACCTATGTCAATTTCCATCTGGCCGACGCCCCCTATTCCATGGGGCCGGCGCAGCTCGGTCTGATTTTCCTGGTCTATCCGATCGGCGCGGTGATCACGCCGGCCAGCGGATTCCTGATCCGCCGGCTGGGCCGCCGTCAGGCGATGACGCTGGCGGCGACGGTGGCCTGTTCCGGCCTGCTGTTCACCCTGCATGGCGCGGTCGCGATGATCGTGACCGGTCTCGCCCTGTTCGTGACCGGCACCTTCACCATGATGTCGGCCGCCATGGGGTTTGTCGGTCAGGCGGCGAAACAGGCCAAGGCCACGGCCGTCGGCTTCTATGTCTGCTGCTACTATGTCGGCGGCAGCGTCGGCGCCGTGCTGCCGGGCATGGTGGTCTGGCATCAGGCCGGGTGGCGCGGATGCGTCGGTCTTGTCGTGCTGGTGATCGCGACCACAGTGGTCCTGGCCTGGCGCGGCTGGCGGGCCGAACGCATGATCTGCGCCGCCGAATAATACCCTGGCCCGGTGATCGGGACCGATCACCGACGCCTTCAGGCCGCCCAAGCGGACGTCTCCGACACCCCTGGGCCATCCAACCGGCGATGAGCCATCCTCATCGCCGGTTGGAATTAAAGGCATCCGGCCCTAAAACGGCACCCCGAGTTGCAGCCAGAATTTCTCGCCCTGGGGCCGGTTCTCCGCGGTCAGCTCATGCTGATATTTCAAGACGATCGCGCCATGGTCCCAGGCGTCATAACGGATCTGCGGGCCGAAGCCGACGGCCATGCCCCGATATCCGGTGCCGTAGGCGGCCAGACCATTGATCCGGTCGTCTTCCAGTTGCTGGAAATAGTAGCCCGAAACGCCGATGGCGAGTTTGGGCAAGGCGTCGATGGCGCGGTAGCTGGCCTGGAAATCGGTGTTGGTATAGGTACCGGAGTAGTATTGCGTCGCCTGGTTCTTGGCACCGAATTCGACGATCGTGCTGGTGTTCAGGTCCCATTTGTCGGTCGGCAGCCAGGTGGTGATGAATTGCAGGCCGACGCTGGTGCGGTTGAAGCCCATGCTGGCCGGGTTGGTTCTGCGATAGGTTCCGTCCGGAACCCAGATATTGGTGGCAAATCCCAGATGCAGACCGCCGCCGACGTCGGCATGCAGGATGACCGGCAGCAGATCCGTGTCGATGAGGCCGAATTCCTGTCCCTTGACGGCGCCCGGCACAATGGTCACGTCGGTGTTGTTGAGACCGTTGACCATTCCGGAACCGATATCGATGCCGTGGAACGATGTCCAGGTATGGATGAGCTTGATCGCCTCCACGAACACATCGGCGTGAAAGCCCGGCCGGGCGGACCGGCCGTTATCGCCGTTCAGCCGATCCGCCCAATATCCCACGGTGTAGCTCAGAAGCATGTTGCCTCCGGGCGGCGGCAACAGGGCCGGATCGACGGTGTCGACGCCGATGGGGAACTGCTGCCCGCCCCCCTCCGTCGCGCCCGCCGGGCCGGCGGCGAGGCCGGTCAGGGCCATGGCGGCCAGAAATGTCCTCAGCGACGTGCCGCGATGGTTGGATGGTCTTGATGTCATTGTCCTCCCCCTTCGTTATCAAGGGACGCTGTCCCTTATCGTGATCAGTCAGTCTTCGGTGTCCCTTCGGGGCGCGGGCGGCCGTTCCCCGACCGGTCCCGCGCCGGGACGTGGCGGGTCAACCTTCCCGGAAGGCGATGCCGAAACCCCCGTTCGGGTAATGCCAGGTCAGAACGCCGGGGCTCGCCAGGGCCAGGCAGGTTCCGCATTCCAGGCAGGCGGCGAACAGGATCCCGATGCTGCCGTCGTCATTTTCCGAATAGACCTGCGCGGGGCAGATCCTGACCAGCAACTTGCCGTCGCCGGTCTTGCGGGCGAGATCCTGATCAATCGCGATATGCGAATCCTCGTCGACGACGTAGCTGTTGCCTGCCAGTCGCTGCGGGACGTCTCCAAATCCGGTCATGGTCTTTCCTCTCCGGAAACAAAAGTCGGTCCTGGGGGCGATCCGCCGGGCCCGTCACAGGGCCCTGCCGCCCTTCAGCATGTCGGTCGCGGCCTGAAACAAGGTGACGGGCGATCGCCGGAACGCGGCCGCGGCAATGGCCGCCGCGCGGCTTTTGGGCGTGGTGTCGAGCCGCAGGATGTCCAGGAAGATGTCGGCCAGCAGGGGGCCGTAGTCTTCGTACATCCTGGGGTTCTCCAGGAACTCGGGCGCCCGGGCGTAGGTTTTCATGTCCGCCCCGACGAAGGAGGCATCGAGCTCCGCACGATAGTCGTCCGCCATCCTCTGTCCGAAATCGGTCCGTTCGAACGCCCGGTCGATCGCCCTGGCGGCGGCCAGGGCGGAGCCGGCGGCCAGATCCATGCCCCGGACCGCGAGGCCCGTGTTCAGCGTGAAACCGGCGGCATCGCCGACGATCAGCAGACCGGGCCGCGCAATGTCGTGGCTCGCCATGGCCGGGCCGTTCTCGATCGTCAGATGCGCGCCATATTCCCGGAGCTCGCCGCCCTTGATCAGCGGCGCGACCGCCGGATGGGCGAGAAAATGATCATGGATCCGGCTGGATGACACGCCCTTGGCGTCAAGGTCATCCAGCCGCATCACCACGCCGACGCTGATGGACTCCCGGTTGGTATAAAGAAAGCCGCCGCCCGCCACTCCTTGCGTGCAGTCGCCGACCATCGCATAGGCGACGCCCTCGTTTCCCGAGACGCGGAAACGGTCCTCGATCACGGCGGCGGGGAGTCCGATCACACTTTTGACGCCGACCGCCAGATTCTTGGCGGGCTCCCTGGCGCGGATGCCGGCCGACCGGGCGATGAAGGAATTCACGCCATCGGCGGCGACCACCATCCGCGCGCGCAGCTCGTCGGTGCCGGCCCGGACGCCGGTCACCCGGTCCCCGGCGGTCAGCAGCGCGTCGACCCGGACGCCGGGCATCACCATGACACCGGCTTCCTCGCATTTCTCCAGAAGCCAGGCGTCCAGCCGGGCGCGCAGAACCGTAACCGCATTGACCGGATCGGCCAGCCTCCGGTCCCAGCTATCGATACAAAAATGCGAGGACGGATTTAAGAAGCAGAGCACATTGCGCGTGATGTGCCGCTCGATGGGCGCCGCCTCCAGGAAGTCCGGGAAGATCCGTTCCATCACGCGGCAGTAGAACACGCCGCCGGACAGATTTTTCGACCCGGGCTGGCCGCCGCGTTCAATCAGGATGACCTGCCGGCCCGACCGGGCGATCTGGCAGGCGCACAGGGCGCCGGCCACGCCGCCGCCAACGACGATGACGTCGGCATCGACGTCATCCGTTTCTTTCTCGATCATCGAATGTCTCTTCCCAGCCGGAAGGGGAGGGCGGGGTCCGGCCGGCCCCCGGAGGCGCCGGCCGGATCCCGTCATTTACCGTGGAGGATCAGAGCGCGCCGGCCCGGATTTCCCCGGCGATATGGTCGGCCGACAGCCAGCCCGACGTCAGGGCGAAGCCATTGGCCGAGCCCGGAACCGTCAATTGATAGCTTTCACCGAACAGGCCGCCGGCGTCGCAGCCGACGCAATAAAGCCCGGGAATGACCGCGCCCTTGGCGTCGAGCGCCTGCATGCGGTCGTTGATCTTCATGGCGCCCATGCTGATCATGATGCCGGTTTCCATCTTGATCGCGTAGAAGGGGCCGGTTTCGCAGGCCAGCAGGTCCTGCGGGCGTTTGCGGAACTTCCCGTCGACGCCGGCCCTGGCATAGCCGTTGTATTCCGCGACCTCGGCGGCCAGGACCTCCGGATTGACGCCGATCCCGGCGGCCAGGGCCGCGATGGTCTCCGCCTTGACGACATTGGTCCGCTTGGGATCCGCCGCGTCCGCCTCGATCTCCGCCGGCAGATTGACCAGCTTTTCGTAATTGCGGACATAGATGCCGAGGCCGACCTCATTGCCCTTGGTGACCAGACGGTCGATGGCGCTTTTGTCCAGGATGCACCAGTACAGGGAATCCGGAAGGCCCGCCATCAGATCGCCGGCGTGGCCGAAATTGAGACCCACGGCCTCGTTGGTGAAACGGCGGCCATCCCGGTCGACCCACAGATAGGGCTGCATGCCGGCGTTGTTCACATGGCTGGTGATGGTCTTGTCGCGCATCAAGGGGAACATCAGCAGGGTACCGATATTGGGATTCTCGACCGCGCCGATCTCCTTCATCATGGTGATGCCGTCGCCGGTGTTCCCGGGGCCGCCGACATTGATGAGGCGTTCACCGATCTTGAACTTGGCATACCGGTCGACCATGCGGGGATTGGCGGCATAGCCGCCCGTACCGACGATCACCGCCCTGGCGCCCAGCCGGACATCCTGGCCGTCGGCGTCGCGGGCGATCACGCCCCTGATCCGGCCGTCCTCCCCCTTGAGGATCCGGGTCGCGGCGGTGGACAGGAAAATGTCGACGCCGCGGCGTCGCGCGTCCGCCTCCATCAACTGGATGATCCGGGCCACCTCGCCTTCCGGCAGATGCCAGGTCACCAGCTCGTCCGGCTGCTCGGGCGCCGTGATGGTCACATCCTCATAGACCGCGCCCAGCTCGTCGCGCATCTTGCAGATGGTGGTCGCGGCATTCTCGACAAAGCGGTTGACGATCGCCGGGTCGCACCGCCAGTGCGAATAGTCGATATAGGCGGTGTAGCCCTCCTCCTTGGTGACGACAATCCCGCGCTTTTTCTGTTCGTCGGATTCGAACGCCGCATGGCCCTCGGCAAAGGCGGAGCTGCCGCCGGTCTGGGATTCCTTTTCCAGCACGGCACAGCTCAATCCGTTCTTCGCGGCCTGCACCGCGGCGGACAGGCCCGAACCGCCGCCGCCGATCACGACGACGTCGTATTGGGAATCGAATTCTTCAGTCATCTTGCGTTTTCTCCTGTCATGGGGCCGCTTCGGCCGTCAGTTGCAAAGCGCGGTGAGAAGGGCGGGAACCACCTCATAGAGATCTCCGACGATGCCGTAGTCGGAGGCCTTGAAGATCGGCGCCTCGGGGTCGTTGTTGATGCCGACGACGATCCGGGCGCCCCGGATGCCCTCCAGATGCTGCGGGGCGCCCTGGATCCCGACTGCGATGTAGAGGCGGGGCGCGATATGCTGGCCCGACCGGCCGACATAGCGGTCCTTCTCGACCCAGCCGAGATCGTCGGCCACCGGCATGCTGCAGCCGATCTCGCCGCCGACGGCGGACGCCAGGTCCCGGATGATCGACAGATCCTCCTTCTTCCTGAGACCGCGCCCGACCGAGACCACGACCTGGGCCTTGGTGATGCCGGCATCGGCGCCGGCGGCGGGTTCGGTTTTTTCGATGACGATGTCGGCGACACCTTCAGCGACCAGCGGGGTGACGGCCGCTCCCGCGCCCGACCGCTCCGTCGCCGCGGGGATGTCATCTCCGGCGTAGATCGCGACCACCGGTCCGGCCGCTTCCAGGGTCTCGATCACGCGGCCGTCCAGGCCGGACCGGTCCATCACGATCCTGTCTTCGGCCATCGACAGCGACAGGACGCCGGGGACCAGGGAGGCGGACATCGTCGCCGCCACGCGGCCGGCCAGCACCCGGCTCTCCGGACTGGCGCCGGCCAGAACCGCCTTCGGGGCATCGCCGGCGATCAGGCCGGCGACAGGTGCGGCGAAGGCTTCCACCCCGCGATCCTGGCCGGCATCGATCCATGTCACCTCGTCGGGGCCGGCCAGGGCGGCGGCGTCGGCCAGGGCGCGCGGCCCCACCACGACGGCGGCGACCGTCTTTCCAAGCGCCCTGGCGGCGGCTGCCAGGGCCGCCACCGGCTTTTCTTCCGTCACGATAATCCAGGTGCGGCTCACTTGGTGCCTCCGTTCCCGCTGGTGGTGTGAATGGTCGTCATGGTCAAAGAACTCCCTCGTCTCGGAGTGCCGCGACAAGCTGCCGCGCCGCGTTGGCCGGATCGCCGTCGAACAGGCGGGCCGCAGCCCCGTCCGGCAGACGCGTGCCTTTGGTCGTGACGCCGTCCGGTCCGGCGGCATCGATGTCGGCGAGGGTCTGGCGCGTGATCGGACGTTTGCGGGCGGCCAGCAGCTCCTTCATTCCGGGAACCTTTTTCTCGGGGGAGGCTGCGGCGATGGAGATGACGGCCGGGGTTGCCAGGCTGATTGTCTGATCGTTCCTGCCCTGTTTGCGGACCACGCGGATGCGCCCGCCGGCGGCCTCGGCGGAGGTGGCATGGGCGACGGCCGGCCAGCCCAGCAGGCCCGCCAACGCCACGGGAACGCCGGAATACTCCTCCGAATCGCCGATCACCACGGCGTCGACCCCGCCGATCCGCCGGATCGCGGCGGCGATGATGGCCGCGGTGGCGGCGTTGTCGGCCAGCGGGGCAGCGTCGGTGACGGCCACGGCCTGCAGGACGCCCCGCGCCAATGCCCAGCTCGCGTCGCCGTCGCCGATGGTGAGGCCGATCAGCTCTCCCTCCGGGGCAATGGCCCGGGCCGCCTCAAGGGCCGCGAAATCATCCTCTCCGGCAGTCATCCTGGCGTTGCGCCAATCGACCGTGCCGTCCGCCCTGACGGCGGCGTCCTCGGGATTTCGTGCCCATTTGTAAACGATGACGGTCTTCATCCTCTGCCCCTACCTCCGTGGCTGCGGTTCAAAATCCCTGAGGGCGGCGGAGACGGTGGTCGACCGCGACGGACCTCTTGTGGCCTCCGCAAGATTCGCGAGGCCTGATCGGGCTGTCTTGTCGATGGTTTGCCATCCTTGCGGGCCGCCAGCCCTTTATCCGTACTAAAATTCCGGATAAATGCTATGAGGAGGCGAGGGTATCGTCATATACTTTTTGTTATAACGATTGATCGGTGGGGATTATTAATATTTCAATTGGGATTGATAGTTTCTGTCTATCAATCAATGTTTGTGTTTTTTGTTATTTGTTCTTGGTCGGGAACATCCCGCCGGACCGTGGGTTCGATGGATAACCCATGAAAATATTGATAGAATTGCGGAGTCGGTGCAGACTGCCGGGGAGAATAGATGGTGGAATACGAGGTTGGAAATAATCAAAAATAATAATTAACGTAAAAAATATATTATTTATGCCGATTTATGTGGTGATGTTAAATAATTATAACTGGTTGCGGAGGAGACGATGGTGGAGTTCCGTCAGCTTCGGTACTTTGTTGCCGTGGCGCGCCACATGCATTTCAATCGCGCTGCCGCGGAGCTTCACATCGCGCAACCATCCCTCACGCATGCGATCAAACAACTTGAGGAGACCCTGGGGGTCGCCCTGTTTGAAAGAACGACGCGCAGTGTCAGGCTGACCGCGGCGGGACGCGCCTTCCACCAGGAGGCCCTGCGGACGCTGGAACAGGTGGAGGCAACCTGCCAGGCGGCCCGCCGTGCGGCGTCCGGCGAGAGGGGGCGGCTCAGCATCGGCTTTGTGACAACGGCGATCATGGGCGATCTGAAACGCATGATCCGGCTGTTCCACGAACAGTTTCCCGATGTCGATCTGGTCCTGCGCGAGATGCTCATCAACGATCTGGTCGAGGAACTGCACTCGGATTCGCTTGCCCTGATCTGCGCCGACGGCGAGGTGACCGACGCCGCCTTCGAAGCGCGGCCCATCCTGTCGCCGTCCTGGGTGCGGGCGGTGCATCGGTCCGACCCCCTGGCATCCCAAAGGTCCGTGACGCTGTCCCAGGCGATGCGGCAGCCCTTTGTCGTGGCAACCGACCATCCGTCGCACAATCTTCACCGGAAGATGATCGAGGCTTGCCACAGCGCCCATTTCCAGCCCGACGTCCAGGAATGCGCCGACAGCGTTCCCTGCGCGGTCGCTCTTGTGGAAGCCAAGATGGGGGTGGCGATGGTCTATAACATTCCCGCCTGCCGTCCGGCGGATGTGGTCTACAAAAAGCTGGCGGGCTGCGACATGGACGTCCGGATGCATCTCTGCTGGCGTCGCGGCGCATTGAGCCCTGCGGCGGCCAATTTCGTCCGGATCAACTGACTCCTTTTCTGGTCCCCGCGTTCAGCGTCGGCAACCGAGAGTGGGGCGGGCCTCCGCGCCTGTCGTCCGGCGGTGCCGAAATGGCTCCTGTCCCCGCGTCGCGGGGATGACAGGCAGGGACGCCTGTCCCACTGACTCCCTTTTTTCGGGTCCCCGCCTTCGGCGTCCGCCTGTGTCCATTCCGCCACGCAATACACCCAATCCATGACTGGTCTTACGAATTAGTCGTCCCCTGGTGCTACCAATCGTGGCGGAATTGGGGCAGATAGCCAAAGTCCGGTCCCCGCCCCCCTTCCGGACGGGCCCGGCGCCTGTTTTCCGCAAATAGGAAAGGCGAAACGCCTTGGACGACCTCGATACCCCCGTACAACTGTCGCATGCGACGATCGCCTATGCGGCGATGTTCTATGCCGCGACAGCCATTCTGCTGATCGGCCTCCTGACCAAGATCTGGAAGTCGGTGCGCCATCCGGCGCCGCTCAAGCCCGCGGTTTCGCCCTCCGGCGACAGCCCGATCGCCGGTACCATGCGTCTGGCCGGCGAAGTGGTGCTGTTCCGCAGTGCCTTTTTCACGGATCGCTGGAACTGGATCTTCGGCACCTGTTTCCATTTCGGATTGCTTCTGGTGCTGCTGCGGCATCTGCGCTATGCGCTGGATCCCTCCTGGACCGGCGGCATGCTCTGGGATGCCGTGATTCTGGTGCAGCCCTTCGGCTTTTACGGCGGCCTTGCCCTGGTGGGCGGTGTTCTCGGTTTCTCGCTGCGCCGCGTCCTGTTCCGTGACGTCCGGCGCAATACGGGGCCCGTCGACGCCCTGCTGCTGGTCCTGCTGCTGGCGGTGCCGGTGACGGGGTACGCCAGCGGTCTCGTCCATACCGACGTGGTGGCCGTGAAGGATTATTTCACCGGCCTCGTGACCGGGGATATCAAGCCGCTGCCCGGTGATCCGCTGCTTTTGCTTCATCTGTGGCTGGTGGCGGCCATGATGGTGACCCTGCCCTTCGGCAAGATGCTGCATTTCGCCGACATCTTTGAAACCGTCGGCGAAACCCGGGCCGTTCCGGGCACCCGGTCGCGCCGGATCAAGCTGGCGGCGGGCGTGGTCCTGGCCCTCGCACTCGCGGCTCCGGCCGTGACCGCCGTGGGGCAGGTGATGACCGACGGCTGGACGCGGCCCCATCCGGACTATGCGAAGCTGATCAAGGCGCACCGCGGCGACGATCCGACCGTGATGATCCGCAACCATCCGGACTTCCTGATGCATAAGCAGCATGTCGTGGTCTACAGCGGCCTGCGCAACAGCGACGAATCGATCGAACGCTGCGTCTCCTGCCATGTGAAGAAGGATGCCTCCGGCCAGCCGGTGGATTTCGAAAGCCCGAAGCATTTCTGTACCGAATGCCATTACAAGGCGGCGGTGACGATGGACTGTTTCGAATGCCATACCTCGAAACCCGCCCCCTCCGGTCAGTCGGCGCTCGAAACGCAGACCCGTTTCGCCTTCCTCAAGGACCATTTCGCGGAAAGGAGCTCGTTGCGATGAGCGAGGGCTTTGACATTTCCCGCCGCGGCCTTCTGGCCGGAGTGGCGGCGTTCACCGCGGCGGCCATCGCCCCCGGTGTCATGCTGTATGCCCAGCCGGCACCGCAGGCGGCCTCCGCCCGGTCCCGCTGGGGCATCCTGATCGACGTCAATCAGTGTGACGCCAACTGCGACGGATGCGTTTCCGCCTGCGCCAAGGAGTTCGGGCTGACCAGTTTCGACCGGCCGACCACCGATCCCCAGTGGATCCGCAAGCTGACGGTGACCGATCCGGACACCGGGAACAGTCATTCCTTTCCGGTGATGTGCCAGCACTGCAAGCATCCGCCCTGTGTCGATGTCTGTCCCACCGGCGCCTCCTTCATCCGCGCCGACGGCATCGTGCTGGTGGACCGCCATCTCTGTATCGGCTGCCGCTATTGCATGATGGCCTGCCCCTACAAGGCGCGGAACTTCGTCCATGAGAATATCAAGGATCAGAAGTCCTATGCACCGCGTGGCAAGGGCACTGTGGAAAGCTGCACCATGTGCGTGCACCGGATCGATGACGGCCGCAAGCCGGCCTGCGTCGAGGCCTGCGCATCCGGCGGGCGGGCGGCGATGCTGTTCGGTGATCTCAATGATCCCAACAGCGAGATCGCCAGGCGCGTCGCCGCCGTCTCCTCGTCCCAGATCCGCGCGGATCTCAGGACGGACCCCGCGATCCGCTATCAGGGACTCTGAGCCATGAGCACCTCCTCGATTTCCCACGGCCATTCCTTCCAGGCGCTGGCCGGTCGCAGTCTCGGATTCTGGGCTCTGCTCGGGTTCTTCCTGCTGTTTGTCGCCATTGGCGGCCTGTCCTCCCTTTACATGGAGACCAACGGGCACTGGGTCACCGGCATGAACAATCAGGTCCCGTGGGGCCTGCCCCATGCCTGCGCGGTTTTTCTGCTCGTCGCCTCGACCGGCGCCCTCAATATCGCGTCGCTGGGGTCGGTGTTCAGCAAGGACGACTATCGTCCGCTGGGCCGCCTGTCGGCCCTGTCCGCCATGGCGGTGCAGGCGGGCGGCCTGTTCATCCTGTTGCTGGATCTGGGGCGCGCGGACCGGTTGATCGTGGCGATGACGAACTACAACTTCACCTCGATCTTCTGTCTTAACATCGTTCTCTATAACGGCTTCTTCGCCATCGTCACGACCTACCTCTATATGATGATGGAGCCCCGGCTGGAGCCCTTCTATCGTCCGGTGGCGTTCAGCGCCTTTGTCTGGCGCCTTGCCGTCACCACCGGCACGGGGTCGATCTTCGGCCTGATGGTGTCGCGCATGGCGTTCCATTCGGCGATCATGGCGCCGATGTTCATCGCCCTGTCGTTGTCCTTCGGACTGGCGATGTTCCTGGTGATCCTGGCCTTCCTTCAGGTTGGCGCGCGCCGGCCGGCGCCCTCGGCCCAATTGCAGCACCGGATGCTGGTGTTGCTGGCGGTGTTCGTCGCCGTGTCGCTCTATATGGTGGCCGTCCACCATGTGACCAGCTTCTATTCCGCCGAGCGGCGCGACTTCGAACGCTACATCCTGGGCGGCGACGGTCTCTATCCGGTGCTGATGTGGGTCGGCTTCGGCCTGGTCGGCAGCGTTCTGCCGCTGCTGATCCTGCTGGTGCCGTTCAAGGCGGTGGGAACGCAGGCGCGGCTGTTCGTCTCCTCGATCGGCGTGATCGCGGGCGGGCTCTGCCTGATGTACACGATCATCGTCGGCGGCGAATCCTTCCCGATCGACCTGTTCCCCGGCAAGGTCGTGTCCTCGACCTTCTTCGACGGCGTGGTGGGAACCTATACCCCCAGCACGCCGGAACTGTTCCTCAGCCTGGGCGGCTTCGCCCTGGTCGGCCTGATTCTGGTCGTGGGACTTTGGGTTCTGGAACTGCTGCCCAGCCGGCGCGAGAGCCGTTGATTCGATCCTGCGCTGATCGGAAGCGATCGGCGCAGTGCTCCTGCGGCCTGAGCGGGTTTCTCCGGACCCTTCCGGCCGTGCGGTGCCGAACGGTGAACCGCCTTCCGGGCTTCGTTGCCCGGAAGGCGGTTCACCGTCGCATCGTCTTTCCCTTATCCCTTTTCGACGCGACCGCGCACGCCGGTTCCGGTCACCGGGGGCGGGCGGTCAGCGGCTTCCTGGCAGGTTGAGAAGGCTTTTCGCCAGATCGACCGGGACGGGGAAAACGATGGTCGATGTCTTCTCGCCCGCGATGTCGGACAGGGTGGAGAGATAGCGCAGTTGCATGGCGCCGGGTTCCTGGGCCAGTTCTCGGGCCGCCTCGACCAGTTTGGCCGCGGCCTGTTGTTCGCCTTCGGCGCCGATCACCTTGGCGCGGCGGGCGCGTTCGGCCTCGGCCTGCTGGGCGATGGCGCGGACCATGCTGGGGTCGATATCGACCTGCTTGATCTCGACCAGCGACACCTCGATCCCCCAGCCCTGGGTATGGCTGGCGAGAATGGTCTGGATATCGGTGTTGAGTTTGTCGCGCTCGGCCAGCATTTCATCCAACTGATGCTTGCCCAGGCACGACCGCAAGGTCGTCTGGGCAAGCTGGCTGGTGGCGGCGTTGAAGTCCTCGACCTGGATGACCGCGCGGCCCGGATCGACCACCTTGAAATAGACGACGGCGCTCACCTTGACCGAGACATTGTCGCAGGAGATGACATCCTGGCTCGGCACGTCGAGAACGATGGTCCGCAGATCGATCCGCACCATCTGCTGTATGACCGGAAGCATCAAAATCAGCCCTGGACCGCGCACGCCGCTGAAGCGTCCCAGGGTGAACATCACCGCCCGCTCATATTCCCGGAGAATTCGGAACGATTTGAACAGCATCACCAGCAGAGGGACCGCGACAGCCAGTCCGATGCCCAGCAAAACATCCATTTTTTCAATCTCCTCCGGATTTGCGAAATAGTATCATGATAAACTAAAGAATTGGCGGAGAGCTCCATGCGGCACTGCGGAAAATCCCTCCGGTTTCGTAAGGTTTCCTGGTCCCGACGCATTCTTGAGATTATTACGTCATATTTCAAGAGATAATTAAAACCTAAGCGTTGGTCTTCCATGCAAAGTCGGAAGGGCCGCTGCCATTTGCCGAAGATTGTCACCTGATTTCTTTTGTCGTACCTTTCCTGAAAACAATTACTGGCTTACGGGCCAACTCAGGGAGGGTCGCATGAAACATGCGTTGTTGGCCGTCCTTGCCGTCGCGTTCCTCGCCCTTTGGGGAGCGCCGTCACCGGTTCACGCGGCCGGGAACGATTTAGGCATGGAAGACGCCGACCAGGAGTCCACACAAAAGATCCGACAGGCCAACGCCGAATGCCTGTCCTGCCACACATCCACCGATAATCCGCAGCCGGTCGCGGCACCGCGCGCCTCCGGCCCCTCGGGCGGCAAGACCGCCGAGGACGATGCCAAGGACGAGCGCAAGGCCCGCCGGATGCAGCTTGTGATCGACGGGGGACACTATAGCGGGTCGGTTCATGCCGACATGTCCTGCAAGGATTGCCATGGCGAACCGCATACCGCCCAATCCAAAAGCAGTCCGCCGACGGCTTGTCCATCCTGTCATCGGCCCCAGAGGGGAACCATCGTTCCCGAGGTCGCACGCAGCGTCCATGGCAAGGACAAGCTTCCGGCCTTCACCTGCTATTCCTGCCACGACCCCCACAATGTCCGCAAGGCGCGCAGCCTGGGGGCGGAACGGAACATCGCGGCCCGCGACAATATGATGTGCCGGTCCTGCCATGACGACGACGCGCGCTACGCGCTGATGACCGACAAGCCGCGTCCCGATCTTCTCAAAGCCCATCGCTGGCAACCCAATCCCGAGATGCATTGGGCGGCGGTGCGCTGCATCGACTGCCATACGCCGGAAAAGACCGGGGCGCAGCCCTCGCATGAGATTCTGCCAAAGGACAAGGCGGCCCGGCTTTGCGTGGACTGCCACAGCACCAATGCGTCGCTGCTGACCCGTCTTTATCGTCACGAGATCGGCGAGCAGCGCGTCAATGCCGCCGGCTTCATCAACGCCTATATCCTCACCCAGGCCTATGTCGTCGGGGTGACGCGCAATCAATATCTGGACTGGGCCAGCCTCATCCTGCTGGTGGTTGTGATCGGTGGACTTGCCGGCCACGGGCTGCTGCGCTATGTCGGCCACCTGGCCCGGAAAGGGAGGAAATGATGGCTCACCGCACCTTCCTCTTCGCCGGCTGGATCCGCCTCTGGCACTGGTGCAATCTTCTGTTCTTCCTCGGGCTGACGCTGTCCGGCCTGATCCTGCACTTCTCCCCGCCGAAGGTCGGGATCCTGGACTACAATCTGGCCCAGCGCATTCACAACATCTTCGGCGTGGCGCTGGCGGTCAGCTATCTGTTCTTTGTGGTGGCGAATTTCGCCACCGGCAACTGGAAGCAGTTCGTGCCACGTTTCAGCGGATTCCTGGGACAGGCGATCCGTCAGACGCGCTATTACCTTTTCGATATTTTCTTCGGGCGTCCGGCGCCGTTTCCGACAACGGCGGAGGATCACTTCAATCCCTTGCAGAAGCTGATCTATCTGATCGTGATGTATGTGATGATGCCGGTCCTCATCATCACCGGCCTGATGTATCTGTGGCCGGAGATGGCTCCCGACCGCCTGTTCGGTCTCGACGGCCTGCTGCCGGTCGCCATGCTGCATTACATCGTCGCCTATCTGCTGATCCTGTTCATGTGCGCCCACGTCTATCTGTGCACCTGCGGATCGTCGATCACCGCCCATTTCAAGGCGATGATCACCGGCTGGCACGAGGAGTAGCGGCTCTTTCCTTATCCCCCGGCTCCGCGGAGCCGGGGGACTGTTTGACGGCGATCGGGACCTGCTGATCGCCGTTTTTTTTATGCTCATTCCGGTGCCGGAAGGAGGCTTGATTTATCGACATATTGCGCAATATAATCTTTATCAAATCGAAGGAGTCGATCAATGGCCGCGATTCCCACCCTGCGACAGCTTCGTTATCTGGTGGCACTGGACGATCACCGTCATTTCGGCCATGCCGCCGACGCCTGTGCGGCGACCCAGTCGACACTGAGCGCCGGCCTGCAGGAGCTGGAGGCAATTCTGGGCGCCAATCTGGTGGAACGGACCAAGCGTCGTGTCCTTATCACGCCGCTCGGGCAGGAGGTGGTCGCCCGGGCCCGTGTTCTGCTGCGTGGCGCGGAGGAGTTGGTCGATATCGCCCGTTCGGCCGCAGAGCCCTTGTCCGGTGAAATCCGTCTTGGCGTCATTCCGACGGTCGGGCCCTATCTGCTGCCACGGATTCTGCCGGCGCTGCGCGCCGCCCATCCGCGCCTGAAACTCTATCTGCGCGAGGACCTGTCCGCGCGGCTTCTCGATCTGCTGGGGAACGGCGATCTCGACGTCGTCCTTCTGGCGCTGCCTTACCGGGCCGACGAATTCGAAAGCCATCCCCTGTTCGAGGATCCGTTCCTGCTGGCGATTCCACCGGGATCCCCCCTGGACCGGCCGGGCCCCGCGCGGCCCGACGACATCCCGGCGGATGAACTGCTGCTGCTGGAAGAAGGGCATTGCCTGCGCGACCATGCCCTGGCCGCCTGCCACCTGTCCGGTCCCTTGGGAAAGCTGAGCGGGCGATCCGACCGGATGCTCGCCACCAGCCTGATGACCCTGGTGCAGATGGTCGCCGGCGGTCTCGGGATCACGCTGCTGCCGCGGCTGGCGCTGGATGGCGGCGTGCTGGCGGGAACCGGGCTGGTCACCCGGTCCCTGGGGGCCGACGCTCCTGCCCGCAGCATCGGCCTGACCTGGCGCAACGCCTCACCCCGCAAGCCCGAATTCCAGCTTCTGGGACAGGAAATCCTGCGCGCGCAGTCTCTGAGAGCCGCGGAGGCCGCCCTGGCGTGACGGTTCGGGGGGCGGAGGCCTCCAGATCCTGAGTCGCAGGTTCTTCTGATACATTGAGTTTGCAAAGTTGTTCAATCAGGCCGTTTGTTGTCCAGACGCCCTGATTGAGCCTTCGGTTCCTTGACAGGCGACGCCCCCGTCGACCAACGACGGGACGACGGTCGTCAGATTTCCATTGAAAAACAACATATTCCGCCAATTCGGCGGCGCAATCCGGGACGGGATCCGACGGTCCGGATCCCGTCCGGACTCATTCGGAGTGCCTTCCGGTTGGGCAAGGACGCGGCAGAACTGTGACTGTTTTGCCACAAATACCAGCAAAAGCGGTCCTGGTATTAAGCCTCTTGAGACCACTGGTCCTACCAATCCTGATGAAAACGGGAGAAAAGCGACGATGGTGGCTAAATCCCCAGAACGTCCAAGGGAATAGGCGACCAATTTAGTATAAAAGTGGAAGAAGGGGTTGCACATGAACCCGAAGGTTTCGGTCTCGTCCCTCCTCGCCTCGGTCGCCTTTCTGGCGCTTGCGGCGATGCCGGCCCAGGCCATCGACTGGTCAGGCGTTCAAGGCAAGGATGTGGTGCTGCTGTATCCCGGACAGGCCTCCCTGGAATGGGTCCTGACCAATGGCGAGCACGACGGCGCCGCGAAGTTCAAGCAAGGAAAAAACTGCAAGGAATGCCACATCGGCGAAGAGAACAAAATGGGGCCCCTCGCGGCCTCCGGTAAAGTCAACGAACCCCAGCCGATCGCCGGAAAGCCCGGCACCATCCCGGCCAAGGTGAAGGTCGCGCATGATGCGGACACGCTTTACGTGCATCTTGAGTTCGCCGAGGGCACCCAGCCCGACGCCAAACAGGACGCGAAGTACGCCACCAAGGTCAGCATGATGCTGAGCGACGGCAAGGTGCCCGAGGCCGATCGCGCCGGCTGCTGGGCCGCCTGTCACGACGATTCGACCGACATGGCTTCGGCGTCCGGCGCCACCCGGACGAAGTATCTGGGCAAGCCCCGCGCCAAGATCACCCGCCCGGGTGGCGGCGATGAGATGAAGTCGGCCGACGAGCTCGCCAAGCTCAAGGCCGATGGTTACGGCCTGGAATACTGGGAAGCCGAACTGAACCCCGGCAGCCCGGCCCATGCCGCCGCCTATACCGTTTTCGACAAGCGTGAGGAGGCCAAGCCGGCCGCGGTCGCCGCCGAGGCGAGTTTCGCCAACGGCACCTGGTCGGTCACGCTGTCGCGCAAGCTGCATGCCGGTGCCCCTTACAAGGACATCGACCCCGGCAAGTCGTTCACGGTGGGTTTCGCCATCCATGCCGGTCATACGGCACGGCGCTTCCACTATGTGTCGATTGACCAGTCATTGGTGCTCGATCAGGGCACGGCGGACTTCGTCGCCGCGAAAAAATAAGCCCGAAACGAGTACCGACGACCCAGAACAGGGGGTTTACCATGATCTTCAGAAAATTGGTGATCGGGCTGGTTTCCGGCCTCGCGATCACACTGTCCTCCGCCGCCGCACGGGCGGCGGAGGACCCGGCGCCCGCCACGACGCCCGCGGTTTATGCCGAGAAGGGCGACCAGACCTGCCTCAAATGCCACGATAATGAGCAGGTCACGTCGATCCTCAAGACTCCGCATGGCACCAAGGGCGATATCCGGACCCCGGCCGCGAACCATGGTTGCGAAAGCTGTCATGGCGCCAGCCCCGAGCATGTTGCCAGCCGCCCGGCCAAGGGTGAGAAAAAGGCGCTGCCGGCCATCCGCTTCAGCGGTCCGAACATTTCCCCGGTCGCCGACCGGAACGCGGTCTGTCTCACCTGCCACGAGAACAGCGCCCGCATCAACTGGCAGGGCAGCCAGCACGCCTCCAACGACGTCGCCTGCTCCACCTGCCACACGGTCCATGCCCAGAAGGACCCGGTGCTGGTCAAGGCGACCCAGCCCGACAAATGCTTCACCTGCCACGCCCAGCAGCGGGCCGAGAGCTTCCAGCGCTCGCATCACCCGGTGCGCGAGGGCAAGGTCTCCTGCGCGGACTGCCACAATGTCCATGGCTCGCCCGGACCGAAGCTGGTGAAGGAAGTCTCGATCAACGAGACCTGCTACAACTGCCACGCCGAAAAGCGCGGCCCGATGCTGTGGGAACACCAGCCGGTCCGCGAGAACTGCGACAACTGCCACACCCCGCACGGGTCGTCTCAGGCTGCCCTGCTGACCGAACGCATGCCCTATCTCTGCTCGAGCTGCCACAGCGCCACGGGCAACAACAGCGGCGGCTGGTTCGGCGGTTCCCGATCCCTGCCCGGGCACAGCCCGAGCAACGCTGTGATGAACAACGAGCTCAACAACCGGAGCTGCCTCAACTGCCACTCCAACATCCACGGGTCCAACAGCCCGGGTGGCCAGGCCTTCCTGCGTTGACGCTGAGATCGGATGAACGAGGTGTAACATGAAAAAACAATACAGCCTGCGGTTCCTGGCGTTGGCCGGCGTCTGCCTGGCGCCTCTGGCCGCCCAGGCTCAGGACTTCGACCTGGGGGATGCCCCCCAGGCGGCAGCCCCGGCCAAGCAGTACACGAACGAGATCGATGTCGGCGTCCGCTACCAGAGCAGCACCTCGCCGCTCTATGGCCGCTACACCGGCACCGATTCCAAGGGATTCGGCTCCCTTGGCGGCTTCCATCTGGAAAGCACGATGACCCCGGCCTCCGGGGCTCCGCTGAAGGTGGAGGCGACCGGCACCAACCTCAATTTCCAGCCCGACCACCAGGGGCCGAATAACGCCCTGGCGCCGGAATCGGAAGTCAATGTGTCGGCCGGCCAGCAGGGCATCTGGAAGGCCGGCGCCTATTACAACGCCATCACCTACACCGGGCAGAAGTTTCTGACGCCTTATACGGCGTCGGGAAATCTGGCGCCCGGCCAGCAGGCGTTCGGCGGTCAGACCATTACCGGCTACACCGCCGCCGGCGTTCCCATCCTGTCGGCCGTTCCTGCGGCCGGAAAGCCGGGAACCGCCGCCTACTACGTCAATAACGCCTTCCCCGAGTTCCAGACCACGGCGGGAACGCGTCGCGACATCGGCGGCGTCGACGGGAAATACATCATCGACGCCTGGACGATCACCACGGGCTTCCGGCACGAACATAAGGAAGGCACCACCCTGCAGACGATGTACACATCGAATGCCGGTATCGCCTTCCCGCAGCCCGTGAACTATGACACGGACCGCTACAATGTGACGGCCGCCTTCAACACCCGGCGGCTCCAGGCACAGCTTGGCTACAACTTCTCGAAGTTCTCGGACAACGCGTCCTTCTTCACGTCGCCCTACCTGTTCGCCACCTCGGCGACCGCGCAGAGCGTGTCCGTCTATTCGCAGCCGCCAAGCAACTTCGCCCACTATGTCAACGGAGCCGCCGGCTACAATCTGACGCCGACAACGCGGATCACCAGCAACTTCCAGTACGGCCTCGAAATGTCCGACGGCGCGCTGGGGGCGGGCACGGCAACGCCGCTGTCCGAGATCGGCGGGGCGGCCAGCGCCGCCAGGCTGGCTCTCAATCCCGGCGGCGACCAGATGGCGCGTGTCTATAACGCCAATCTGGGTGTGACCTCGCGGCCGATGGCCGGGCTCGACGTCAAGGTCGGCTACGGCATCGACGGGCGGGAGAACAGCTCCAGCCCGATGACCGTCTACGGCAACTCACACGGCGACGGCGCGCCGGCCCTGATCGGCAATATCCTTCAGCAGAACTGGACCAAGCAGAAGGCGACCCTGGAAGCGGGCTACAAGGTGCTGCCCAATACCAAGGTGTCCGTCGGCTACCGTCTGGACGATGTCCATCGTTCCGCCGGCGCCGTCGCGTCCCTGCCGATGAGCAGCCTGGGCTGGGTCGGTCACAGCACCGAGAACACCGAATGGATCAAGGTGTCGGACCATTCCCTGGCCCAGCTCGACAGCTCCGTCACCTACGAGCATGCGGTGCGGACCGGCCTGATGGAACTGGCCCCCGGCAGCGGCACGGTCACCAACGGGCAGGTTCAGAATTCCTCGATGCCGTTCTATGAGGCCCCGAGGACGTCGGACCGGGTCAAGCTGCGGGCGGATTATATGCCGGCCGACCAGTGGACGATCGGTGCCAACGCCCGTTACGAGGCGAACCACTACAACTACTCGTCCACGATCACCGGAACCCAGCGCGACTACAATACGTCGGCCGGGCCGGACATCACCTACTCGCCGACGAAGGCGATCTCCCTGCACGGATTCTATACCTATGAGGAGATCTACTACGTCAATCGTGGCAATGGCGTTCCGTCGACCCTCAACAAGAACTATGGCTGGTCGGCGGCGACCACCGACAGCGTCCACACGGCGGGCGTGTCGGCCGACTGGCAGGTCAGTGAACGTCTGAAGGTCGGAGCCGAGTACACCTTCAGCTATGGCGACATCGGCTATAATCTGTATGACGGCGGTCTCGCCCTCAATACGGCCACAGCCGCCAGCTACTACAATGTCAGCAATCTGCCCACCATCGATTCGTCGATGCACAGCGTCAAGCTGCGGGCGGAATACAAACTGACCGACGCCATCACCCTGATGGGCGGCTATGGCTTCGACATGTACAAGGACAACGACTGGTCCTATGGCTGGTCGCCTGGCATGGCGTCCAATGCCTCGGGGCTGGCGGCGCCGCTTGGCGTCAACACCTTCAC
>WASQ01000140.1:34833-36686 GCA_009712185.1 Telmatospirillum sp.
GGGTCGCCCGACTTTTGCCCCCTCGGCCGGAGCGCAAGCTCCGGCCCTTTTTTCTTCACCTTGGCGGGAGCGCAAGCTCCGGCCCTTTTTTCTTCACCCTGGCGGGAGCGCAAGCTCCGGCCTCTTTTTTTTCTTCATAGCGCCAGACATCGGCGTCCGGCCTGATGTCTTCAAAGGGGCGGCAGGGGCAGGTCGCTGACGAAGATCCCGAACCGGAGACGTGGGTGACGGAACACGCCGGCCGGCGGCCGTCCGGTCGCCGCCAGCAGGGCATCGATCTCGGCAACGCTCTGGTAGCGCGGACGCAGACCGGTGCGCCGGCCATAGGCGACATGGACATAAAGCCGGTGGACCAGTTGCTGCGCCGACAGCCGGCGCTCCGACAGGGCATGCAGATAGGGGCCGGATCGTCCGATCGCGAAAAGATGGGAAATTTCGTCATCGGTCAGCCAGTCGAACAGGCCGAGTGAAACCAGCATCGCGTCGCCCTGATCGTGCAGATCGGTGACGGCGGCGACATCGAAGCGGACCGGTCGGGCATCGCCGCCCAGGCCGCCAAGAAGCCGGCGGGCCCGGTCGATGGCATTCGGCGCGATGTCGAATCCCTGGTAGGCGATGGCCCCGGCCTCGATCAGGGGAGCGGCAAGATAGCCCGATCCGCATCCCACCTCCACCACCCGGCGCCCCCGGACATGGGGGGCCAGCAGGCGGACGGCGGCCGTCAGGCGGAACCGCAACGAGCTGGACACGCCACCCGCGATCCTTTCGACCAACCCGTTCGAAATGTCCGGGACGCCATAACGGCTGTCCTCCCATCCCAGGATCTTGTCGTTCCAGAAACGCCCCTTATCGGCTGTCGGCACCGGTCAACCTCCTTCCTCGACGGAGCACCAGTCCGGCCAGTCCGGTGCGACGGTGGAAGACATAGAGCCTCATCGCGAAGAAATTCCCGACGAAACAGGAGATATCGGTGGCGAGTTTGGCGGGGTAGGGCGGCAGTCCGATACCGCCGGACAACAGCGCGAACAGCCCGACGGCTGTGGCATAGGACAGGCCATAGAGCAACAGGAAGCGACGTCCCTGGCGCGACAGCCGGCCCCGCGCCGGATCCGGGAAGGTCCAGTGGCGGTTGACGACGAAGGAGACCAGGCCACCGGCCATGCGGGCCACCATCAGGGCCGCCATGTCGGGCAGCCCGGCGAGAGACAGCAGCGCGGAAAACACCAGCCAGTCCCCGGCGGCCGAGGCCAGGGCGGCGGCGCAATAGCGCAGAAAGCGGAACACGCCGGTCATGCCCCGTATCCGGCGGCGTCAAGGATCGCCTCAGCCGCCTCGGCGGCGCCGTCGCGGGGCTCCGGCAGCGACCGGTAGGCGTCGCGGTAGCGCTCGATCCCGTCCAGAGCCTCTGCCATTGCCGCCTCCAGCTCCCGCTCGGCCGCCGTGATGCCGACACCCAGATGGCGGACGGTGCGGCCATTGACCCATTGCTCGGCATGACGGGGAACCGGGATCACCACCATCGGCTTGCGCATCACGAAAGCCTCGCTGACCGCGGAGAATCCCCCATTGACGATCAGCAGATCGGCCTTGCGGATCAGGTCGAGCGACCGGCGGGTCTTGCCATGATAGGTGACCCCGCCGCCGATCGGGCCGGAAGGGGGCTGGCCGGAAGGAGACTGGCCGGAAGGAGACTGGCCGGAAGGGGATGACAGGCCTGCGGGGGCGGGGCGGCCGACGACATCGATGATCAGGTCCGGGTGCGGCTCCCTCAGCAGGACCGGGCTGCCGAAGACCGATCCCGACAGCATAATGACGACCCGGCGGGGGCGGGCGCCGGCGGGTCGTCATTATGC
>WASQ01000051.1 GCA_009712185.1 Telmatospirillum sp.
GGCTCGCGGAAAGGATCAGTTCGCCGGATACAACGGTATCAGCATCAAGTTCTGACGTTTTCCAGCGCGACGGTCGCGGGCTCCTATCCCCTCCGCGACCGTGGAAACGGCCAGAACGCCCAGCCCCTTCCCGTCGTCTCCCTGCGGGAAGGGGCTTCTTTTTTTGGAAGGGGAACCACCCGGTGCTGATCGGTTCCGATCAGCACCGCTCATTATCAGTCTCTGAAATTCACATATTGGAGAGGCTGGTCGACCGGCAGCTTTTTGACCAGTGCGATCGCCTCCTGAAGGTCGTCGCGCTTCTTGCCGGAGATCCTGAGTTCGTCCCCCTGGATGGAGGCCTGGACCTTGATCTTGCTGTCCTTGATTTCCTTGACCAGGGTTTTCGCCAGATCCTTGCCGATTCCCTGCTTGATGGTGACGAGTTGGCGAACGGTATTGCCGGACGCCTTTTCCACGGTCTGGAAATCGAGCGCCTTGGGATCGACATTGCGGCGGGTGAAATAGACCTTCAGCAATTCATGCATCTGTTTGAGCTTGAGATCGTCGTCGGCGAGAATGGTGATGGTCTCCTCCTTGCGCTCCACCGAACATTTCGATC
Source organism: Telmatospirillum sp. (assembly GCA_009712185.1). GTDB lineage: Bacteria > Pseudomonadota > Alphaproteobacteria > Rhodospirillales > Magnetospirillaceae > Telmatospirillum. The sequence goes on from WASQ01000051.1 coordinate 602, forward strand.
CCTTGAAATCGAAACGTTGCGCGATCTCCCGGCCAATGCCGGCCACCGCATTGTCCACTTCGGCCAGATCGGTCTTGGAGACGATGTCGAAGGAAGGCATGGGGACACTCCTGAACTGAAAAAACCTGAATCCGGCGGGATTTTGGCTCAGGGGCGTGGCGAAGACCAGTTGTTTTGCACATTTCGGGTCCCGGGCCGGCGCCGGATGTCTCAAAAAAAAACGGAATGGCGCGGCCGGAGCCGGTCCATTCCGTCAAGGAGGCCAGACGTCAGGCCACCACCCGTCAGGAGCGGGGGAAGTGGAACATCTCCATCAGATCTCCGATGGCCGGACTGTTGGCGGGCACGTAGGGCGACGTCGTCCCCGACGCCGGATTGGGCAGATTGTCGCGGCTGCGTTTCGTCAACGGGGCAAGGCCCCAGTTGCGTTCGATGAACTTCACCACCGACACATGGTCGTAGTAGGTGTGTACCACATGGCCGCCGGTGGAGTAGGGCGATACCACGATCAGCGGGATGCGGGGACCGTCGCCGAAGAAGTCGACCGGCTGCACATAGCCGGCGTCGTAATAGCCGCCGCCCTCGTCGAAGGTGATCATGATCGCGGTGTGTCGCCACAGCGCCGGATTGTGACGGACGGCCTCGATCAGCTTGCGGCTGAACGCCTCGAAAATGTCGAGTTTCGATGAGGCCGGATGGCCGTCGTTGAGGCCGTTCGGTTTGACATAGGAGACGGCCGGAAGCGTACCGCGGGCGATGTCCTCGTAAAGGTCCGGGATGTCCTTCAGATGATCCTTGCGTGCGGCGGCGTCGGTCATGACTGACGCCGTGTACTGGAACGGGTTGCAGATGGTGCAATAAAGCGGATTCTTGGGATCCGCGACATAGTCGTTCCAGTTCTCTCCGTAATAGCGCCAGGAAATCGACTTTTCCGACAGCGCGTCGCCGATGGTGCGCAGCGTCGACGGCGGAACGGTCTGGGGTTTGGCGGTATTGACCGATCCATCGCCGACATAGCCGGGTTCGTAGTTGTTCAAAAGATAAAAATGTCCGGGTTCGCAGCGTGGATCCGGATGCGACGGCAGGGCCGCCAGATAATCGAGGACGGCGCCGACCCCGGGCTGACCATGGTCGGCGCAGGCGCTGTAGCTGCCGCCGTCATAGCCATCCTGGGCGTAATAGTTGTTGGTGCCGGGCTGCGGGTCGGGATTTTCGATCTGGTCGGCCGGCGGAGTCGCCGGATTGCCTTTTCCATCGGTGTAGAAAATGGCGTCCGCGGTGCCCAGAGCGATATGGTTGACCCCGGTTCCGCCCAGAACCGCCTGGTGGAAATTGTCCGAAAGGCTGTATTCGTCCGCCAGCTTTTTGAAATAGGGCGCGTCTCCCCGGGCGACATTGTAGAAGCCCATGGAGTTGGATCCCTCGCCGGTGCTTTGCTCGTCGAATCCGGGAGGCTGGGGCTTGCCGTCGCTGCCGCCGCTGATGGTCGTTTCGACCCAGGGGTACAGATCGGCAAGGCAGCCGCTGGGATTGTCCGGGGTGGCCTGATGGACGGCGCAATCCATCTGCTGCCACATCTGATAAAAGCGATGGACCGGGCCGCCGGCATAGGCATCGTAGGGCAGCGACGGGGTCAGCGGCACCGGTCCGTTGGCCGGCGCCGCCGCATTGCGGATGCGTGTGTCGACGGATCGTTTGGGCAGGCCGGTGGCGCCGGTGGTGACCAGCCGGTAGGCGTCCTTCGGCAGGCCGGGCGACGATTTTCCGACCAGGACCAGCGACTTGAGCGGCGGCCCTTCCGTGTCGCTGGGGGTTGGTGCGGCATCCTCGGTCATCATGGGCGGAAGATGGTCATAGGGGGTCTTTCCGCCCGGGGCGAGCTGATAGGTCGTCCGGTCCTCTGCGCGGTACTGGCGTGCCGCGCCGAAATTCGGACCCGGACTGCCATCCTTGTTGACGATGCGCCGGCTTAAGAGATTGTCGACGGTTTCGCCCTTTTTCGGGACATAGGTGGCGAACAGATGGTCGAAGGTGCGGTTTTCGCCGATCACGACGATGACGTGGTCGATCGGCGTGGCGGCGGTCTCGGCCATCGCCGGCCGGCTGCCGGCCAGCGCGGGAAGGAGAAGGGCGGCGATGGCGATGCCGGATGACATGGGGCGGCGCATTGGCAGGGACTCCTCTTGTCGTGATGTCCGTCGGACCGGCGGGGCGCAGGGCCCCGCCGGCCGATCGTCCGGCCAGGCCGTCAGAAGCTGGCGCTGATGGTGCCGAAGAAGGCGCGCGGCGCGCCCACCTGCAGCGTCTGGTTGGTGCCGGAGGGATCGGTCATCGGGAAGCCGTTGGTGCCGATCGAGGAATAGTATTTTTTGTCGAACAGGTTGGTGATGTTGAACTGGATCCGGAGATCCTTCAGCCGGCCGAGCTGTTCGATGGAATAACCGGTGCTGATGTCCCACAACATCCGTCCGCCGACCCAGTTGTCGTTGGTGTAGGTGTAGTAGCGCTTGCCCATATAGTCGCCGGTCAGATGGGCGAAAAACCCGTCCTTCTGGAAGCCGATATCCGTCTTGTACATGAATTCGGGCGTGTCGACCGCGTTTTTGCTCTTCAGATGATAGGTCACGCCGCCGCTGGTCACATTGTCGTCATAGGTCGATTTGTCGAAGCTGACGCCGTTGTACCAGGTGAGGCCCGACAGGATGTGCCAGCTTGCCGCGGCCTCGACTCCGTTGGTGGTGACGCCGCCGACATTGGCGAGGGCATTGGCGCAACCCTGTATTCCCGACGAGCATTGGGAAATACCCAGCAAACGGTCGTTGAAGTTGACGTGATAGACCGAGATGTCGGTCGTGAGCTGGCCGCGCGTCTGGCGATAGCCGATTTCCTCGGTCCAGGAGGTTTCAGGGTGCAGGCCGGACTTGTTGGCGTCGAACTGCGCCTGTGTCATCTGGAAGGGGGCGGCGCCATAGCCGGGTCCCCCGGCCTGGAAGCTGCGAAGGTTGCGCGCGACATCGGCAAAGATTTCGTCATGACTGGTGATCTTCCAGTTGACGCCGACCTGCGGCAGGAAGGGCGAGGAGGCGTCGATATCGCCGCTGGCATAGCCGCTGCCCTGCACCAGCTTGCCATGAATATCGGTCCGCGTGCCTTTGAACCCGGCGCTGACCGTAATGCTGTCGGTCAGCTTGTAATTGTCTTCGACATAGCCTTGGATCACATCGGTGTCGAAGTTGAATTTCCACTGCGTGTAGAATGGGTTGCTGGGGAAGTCATAGAGCGAGAAGACCGGCGAGTTGACGGTGGTCGCATAGAAGCGCCGGGCCAGATCGAAGCTTTCCTTCTCGTACCAGATGCCGCCGGTGACGGAGTTGTTTTCCTTGTCATAGGTCAGGCTGGTGAGGACGCCGCCGCGCTTCTGTGTGTATTCCGATGTCCTGAGCGAGATCGGCGACCCGCCGGGTGAGGGCAGGTAGGGGGTGAACCACAGTCCGCGACCGTTATCGGTGTGGCCGTAAACGGTGCTCTTGATCGACAGGCTGTCGGTCAGGGGCGTGTTGAGCGTCAGGCCTCCCAGCAGGTCCTTGCGCAGGCCGGAACCGGCATAGTAGGCGGCGTCCAGCGCGTCCGAGGTCCGGTTTTCCCCTTGCGTGAAGACGCCGCGCGCCGCGGCGATCGCCTGTGCCCAATTGCCGTAATTGTCCCAGTTGTAACCCAGTTTCGATTCATATTCCTTCGACAGGTCCTGGTAGTCCACTTCGGCCCGGTCGGAGTAATTGAAGAAGGCGGTGACAGTGCCTTCTCCCAGGTTCTGCACCAATTTCGAGTTGATCTGCAGATCCTTCTGATTGCCGACGCCCTTCCATTTTTCGCTGTCCTGGTAGGCGACGGACACGGTGAACTTGTCGTTGGTCGGCAGCATGCCGCTGTCGAGGCGGGCATAGGTCCGATGGGCCGCGTTCGACCCGAAGGATTGCTGGACGGTGCCGCCGGCCACATCGGACGGCGTCACCGATACGAAGGCCAGGGTGCCGCCGAGATTGCTGTTGGAGGCCGTTCCGAGAGAGCCGGTTCCCTGCGAGATCGTGCTTTTGGCGATGTTCTCGTTGATGATCGCGCGGCTGATATGCAGGCCGTTCCAGTTGCCATAGGTCATGTCGCCCAACGGAACGTCGTCCAGCGTGAACCCGAGCTGATTCTGATTGAAGCCGCGAACCGAGATGCGGGTCGCCCATTCGTAGGCGCCGAAGCTGTCCGCCGAGGTGTAGTTGACGCCCGGCAGTTCCGAAATCGCCTTGATCGGGCTGGTGCCCGGCGCGGCGTCCAGCAGGGCCTGCTGGTCGATCGACTGCACCTGACGCTTTTCGCCCTCGGTCGAGATCACGATGGTGTCGATATTGCCGGGAATGGCGGCGACCTGCGTGTTCGGATCAGCGAACGCGGGAAGACCGCCGCCGACGAACAGGCTGATGGAAGAAATGCCAAGAAGAAGCACTTTTTTGCGCATCGGACTCGTCCCCAACTAATAATTGAGTTTGCAATACCGGGATGTTCCGACTGAAATTTTGAACAGTGTTTACTTTTAAATAAACATGCTCACGAAGATAATTTTTGTCGGAGTTATATCCGTCGTGCGTTTCCAGCCTTGGCAATTTCCATGCAGAAACGCCGCAAGCGCCCGAAGTTGTAGCGAAGAATCTTTTCAGATGCTTGTCGGTTACATGATATTTTTGTTAATTTGTAGGGTATATGACCTGAATATTTCAAAAAAAGCGCAAAGAATCTCGATTTTTCCATTTCATATTATGAATTAAATAATTCCTGAATTTCCGATCAAAACAACCCTGGATACCCCTCTCCGAGGGGCCGTCGCGTGGGCGAGTGCCGGGAGAGGCTTGTGCGGGGTCCTTCCGGACAGGCGTCGTTGCCATCGGACAGGCATTCCCCTACTGTCGCCCCCCTGGCCCCGGACGTCCGTCGCCACCGGAAAACGAGAAGGGTATGCCCGCTTTTCTGTCGCTTGCCATCGCCATCGTCGCGGAGGTCATTGCCACGACCTCGCTCAAAGCCTCGGAGGGATTCACCCGCCCATGGCCCTCTCTGCTGGTCGTCGCCGGCTATGGCGTCTCTTTTTATTGCCTGGCCCTGACCTTGAGGGCGTTACCCATGGGGATCGTCTATGCGATCTGGTCCGGTGTCGGGATTGTCCTGATAACCGCCCTGGGCTGGGTTCTGTTCGGTCAGAAGCTGGACCTGCCGGCCCTGGGCGGGATGGCTTTGATCATTGCCGGAGTGCTGGTGATCAATCTGTTTTCCGGCGCCGTCAGGGGGTGACGGCGCGCGTTATCCGGCGTTCAATCAAAGCAGAACAGGCGGACGACGTTTCTGTCCATCGCCTGCAAGGTGGGCGGCGCCGGCGGGTTGTCGGAGGTGTCGATGACCGGATGAAGGCCATTTTCCTTCAGGAAAATCGCCGCCTCCGACGAATCGACGGCGGATCCGATGTATTTGGCGCGATCGTTTCCCGTCTCTATTGAGGCAAAGGCAATTCCCGCAAGTCGTCCAAAGCGGTCCCAGATCGGAGAACCGCTCTGTCCATGCCACATATCTCCGATAAACACGAAGGTTCTCGATCTTTTATGTTTATGAATATTATTTAAATTTGATTGTTTTTCTGAAAAAAGATCATGGAATGGAGTGGAAAGCAAAGTTCCAAATTCTTTTTTTATCTAAAGATAATTCGACCTCCCCACCATCATCTTCGACCATATGAATTGTGTCGTCATCTCTGTATTCCTGAAGAGTTGGTATCGGAGCATTGACCTTGATGTGTAATATTTCCATGGAGACATCATCGGCCCAGACTTCCCGATAAGGATAAGTCGTCAGGGTCAGAGACTGCGATTCTACTCTGTTGTCCTCAAGGACGGTCAGGGGTTTCAGGGGGGGGGCAATGACGAGCGGAGATGCGGGGTAGGTCCGGTTGACCAGTTTCAGCAGCAGAAGATCCGTCAGGTCATTTCGGGGGACGGCGACGATCCGCGTCGGGGCGCCGGACAGCGTACCGTCAGCCGTTGTCGCATGAATTTCCCGGCATCCCATGCCGAGAAATGATCGGTGCAGTGCATGGCGATTTGTGAGAATCATCGTGGGAGATACGAAAAAGCCGGTGAATTGGGCAAAGAGCACCGGGGTATTTTTCGGTGCGGGGCCCGCGGCTGCTTGCAGCGCTGGCGATGGCTGATAGCAGGAGGATAACGCCAACGATAGCATTGTTGACAATATTGTTAGTGTGTAAATTCTAATATTTTGCGATTTTTTCATTAAAAATGAATGCATTACATCGAATATATGAATAAAATACTTGTATTTATAATCGTAAATTATGTTTTTTTAAAATGCCCGAATTTTAATTTACTTTTTGTGCCGGATGAGCGTCTGATGGCCAGCCTGCCCAGGCCGATTTCATCTAAACTCTCGACTTCGCTCGCATCAGTTCGTGGGGACGGCTGACATGATGTGAGGGGGGGCGATGCGCCCAACGGAGCCGGGGGCGTTTTTTCAATCGACCGGTCCCATCATTCCGCCGAATGGGGGTGGCAACCTGCCTCGCAGTCCTTGGATCATGCAGAATATAACGGATGCAATGACTCCAGGCGCCCAGGTATAAAACAGGAAAAATGGTCCAATCGTTGAGGTCAATGCAGTGATCATTAGGCTGGAGTGATTGTTGGAAAATATGATGAATACAATAATATATGAAAGAGATCCGGAAATAACACTTATTATTAATGACGTCAGAATTGTGGTTAAGATATTTTTGAGCGAGCATAGAAACGTCATGATGGAGGGGTAAATTATCAAAAATAATACCAGATATTGCCATGAGAACGATGAGAGACGACGCTCAAGCTCGGTCCAGAACAATAAAGAATATAAAGCAACAGAACTTGCGCTGATTGCAGTCGTGATGAACATCGATCCAAGAAATATTCGCATGTTTCTGCTCTCTATTTTATTTTGCCAATCAGTGCTTATTTCCTCGTAATACCAGCCTGTGCTGATCGGAGCCGATCAGCACTTCCCTCATGCCGCCTGGGCGGATTTCACCGATTCTTTTGGCTTGGCGATGTGGAGACAGTAAGGAATCGGAGGGCGCTTTTATATTTTCTTTATCGAGAGGCAATCATTCCAGTCTGACGCGATTGAAAGGGGATTGATGAAAGTTTAATAATGTCGACGAGTCGTGTTGTGCCAAATATATTATAAATAATATTATTTATGAATATGTCGTGATGTTTATGATTTTCGCGAATTTGAACTGAAATATCGGACTCGTGCTCGACAAAATATATAAATATTGCCAAAATGTTGATGTATTTTTAAAAAATTTATCGGTAAGGTTGATATGTCGTCAATACGACCTTTCGGGATAGAACGTCCGTGGATGTCGCTGTTTGGGAGGGGGATCCGGCGGGGCGGCGATAGTGACGTCCGTCTTGATCGCGGTCGTTTCCCGCCATCCCCGCACCAGCTCTTTTGCCGAACCGTGTCGTCGGACATGACTATTCTCCACCATGGCCGCAAGCGGCCTTGAAGCCGGTTTCTCCGAGATTCCCGGCGTCGTGCCACGTTATGACACGCCGGAGCCTCAGGTCCGCGGGCGGCGGAACAGGCGCAGGATGGCGCGGCCGATCCCGCGGCCGTCGCTGGCCGCGTCCACAGCAGCCAGGCCGTCCAGCGCCCTGGCCGCGGCGTCCGGGGGAAGGGGGGCGCCGGTCAGGGACCGTATCAGGGCTGTTTCGAAGGGCAGCGTGAATTCCGGGTGCGCCTGAAAGCTGACGGCCCAGTCGCCATAGCGCAGCGCCGCGACCGGACAGGCGTCCGACGTGGCGAGCAGGGTGGCGCCTTCGGGGCGGCTGACAACCTGATCCTGATGAATGGCAGCCAGCCTGAGGTCGCTTCTTTCCGGTCCCAACCAGTCGGGATGGTCGGACAGATGATATCGTTGCAGCCCCAGTTGCCATCCCCCGGGCGCCGGGCGGACCACGCCTCCCAGGGCCTTGGCAAGGATCTGATGGCCGAAACAGAGGCCCGCGACCGGCCTGTCCGCATCACGCAGGGCGCGCAGAAACGCTTCCAGGCGCAGCATCCAGGGCGTTTCCTCGGTCACGCTGGCGGCCGATCCGGTGATCGCCCAGGCATCGCAACTGTCGGGCGCCACCGGCATCTCGTCCCCGGCGACGTGAAAACGCCGGAACCGCACTGTCTCTCCGTCCGAAAGCAGCGCCGCGGTCATGTCGACATAGTCTCCGAACTCCGCCGCCAGGGCGGGCGGCGGCCGTCCGGTTTCGAGAACGCCGATCAGCATCAGAGGCACCCCAGATAAGTGTCATATTCGACATCGGTGACGCGGCGGCCCAGGACGTCGCGTTCCTGGACCTTGCATTCGCCAAAGGCGCGCATCAGCGGTTCCCCCAGATAGGTCGTGAGGATCGTTCCCTCGCGGAAAGCCCTGATGGCGTCCGCCCAGGTGATCGGAAGCCGCCGACCGGTCTGATCATGCGCGTCCCCCTCCGCCGGAGGCGGGGCCTCGAGGCCGGCCTCAAGGCCGTGCAGCACGCCCGCCAGCATGGCGGCAATCGTCAGATAGGGATTGGCGTCGGCGCCCGCCGGCCGGTGTTCCAGGCGGCGCCCCTTGCCGTCCCCGGCGGGGATGCGGATCGCCGAGGTCCGGTTTTCATAGCCCCAGCTTGCCGTTTTCGGCGTGTGGCTTTCAGGCTGGAAACGGCGGTAGGAGTTCAGGTTGGGCGCGAAAACCAGCATGCTTTCCGGCATCAGCGCCAGGGTGCCGGCCACCGCCTGACGTAAAAGGGCGCTGCCGGCGGGGGTCCCGTCGTCGAAAATGTTGCGTCCCGTCCGGTCCAGCACGCTGCAATGAAGATGCAATCCGCTGCCCGCCGCGTCGCCATAGGGCTTTGCCATGAAGGTCGCCTGAAACCCCATCCGGCGTGCCACCGCGCGGACGGCGCGACGCAGCAGCACGGCATGATCGGCGGCCAGCACCGGATCGGCGACATGGTGCAGGTTGACCTCGAACTGTCCCGGTCCGTTTTCCACGATGATGGTGTCCGACGGCAGGCCGAGCGCGTCGCAGGCGTCGCGGATGGCCGTCAGCACCGCGTCGAATTCGTCCAGTTCCTCCATCGAATAGACATGCGGGCCACAGAGCCGGTATCCGCTTTTGGGCGCGGCCGGCGGACGCGGCTGTCCCTTGCCGGCGCTGTCGCCTTCCATCAGATAAAACTCCAGTTCGCTCGCCACCACCGGGGTCAGGCCCCGGGCGGCGAACCGCTCCACCACCCGGCTCAGGACCTGCCGGGAATCGGCGGCAAAGGGACTGCCGTCGACATTGGACATCATGGTCAGCATTTGCAGACGGGGCCGGGGGCTCCAGGGCATCGGCAGAAGACCGGGGCCGCAGGGCAGGCAGACGCCATCGCCGTCGCCGCATTCCCAGACCAGACCGTTGGCAAGCACGTCATGACCCCAGATATCGAGGCACAAAACCGAGCGGGGGAATTTCATCCCCTCGGAAAAGATTTTATCGAGGCTGGCCGAAGGAACCCGTTTGCCACGCAGAATGCCGTTGAGATCGCAGGCCAGGAGATCGATCTCCGTGGCCTCCGGCGTCCGCGCCAGGACCTCCCTGGCGGTCTCCAACGTCACCCTGTTCACACCCTGCATTTCGTCTCGACCTCACACGACAATTTCGATAACCGTAAAGACGGCGCCGAAAAAAGTGATCACAAGCCGTAAAATGTGATCACATTGAAGGCGCCTGTCAACGTTGGGAGAATGGTACGATGGCGCCGCCGCCCCTCGAGCTGCCGACCCTGGAGCGCCTGCCCAGGGAAACCGCCAACCAATGGGTCTACCGGTCGCTGCGCCACGCCGTCATGATCGGCGTGGTTCCTCCCGGTCGTCCTCTGACCATCCGCGACGTGGCGGCAACCCTCGGGGTCAGCGCCATGCCCGTCCGCGAAGCCCTGCGGCGGTTGTCGTCGGAAAACGCGCTGGCTGTCCTCGACAACCGCCGGATCGAGGTGCCGCGGATGACGGCGTCGCGCTTTCGCGAACTGTGCGAGCTTCGGATCGCCCTGGAATGCCACGCCGCCGACCGCGCCCTGCCTTATGTTTCCGGGGAACGGCTGGCGGAACTGGCGGCCATCGACACCCGTCTGGATGCGGCCTATGCGGCCGGCGTCCGGGAACAGGTTACAACGCTGAACCAGGATTTCCACCGGCGTCTTTACGAAGCCAACCCCAATCAGGTGGTCATGCCCCTGATCGAAAGCGTCTGGCTGCAACTGGGGCCGTTTCTTCATCTCGCTCTGTCGCGGATGCGGGAGTTCTATCAGGTCGACCGTCATTCCGAAGCCATGGCCGCGTTGCGCCGGCAGGATCCCCTGGCGCTCAGGATCGCGCTGGAGGCCGATATCCGCGACGGTATCACCCATGTCGGCACCCATGAACTGCTGAAAGCCTATGTCGAGAGCGGCGGCGGGGCCATCGCTTGAACGCGCGCCGGTTGCCCCGGTCAAAATGGTGACGGGCCGCGTTCGGGCATTGAGCCCGCCGGAGCGCGAGTGGAGGAAAGCCCAACGCCCCGGAGGGGTGTGCCCGGCGTTTGAGGGACTGATAAGGAAAAGCACGGCGGGCGCGTTCAAGCGATCGCCGTGAGAGCGGGGGCGGGGCTGGTTGACGATTGCCGGAAAATGTGATCACATTTTTGACGGAAGCCTTATTGAAATGCGAGACCGTCATGTCCGGAAGTCCCCACGAAGGTCGCGAGACCGTCTACTGGCAACAACTCGATCGTCATCACCACTGGCATCCCTTCACGGATACCGCAGCCCTCAATGCGAAGGGCGCGCGGGTGATCACGCGGGCCAGCGGCGTCTATCTCTGGGACACCGACGGCAACCGGATTCTGGACGGGATGTCCGGGCTCTGGTGTGTCAATCTGGGCTATGGCCGGACGGAGCTGATCGAGGCGGCCAGCCGGCAACTGGCGGAACTGCCTTATTACAACGCCTTTTTCCAGACCACCACGATGCCGGCCGCCTCGCTGGCCGCCGAGATCGCCAAGGTGACGCCGCAAGGTCTGGACCGGGTGTTCTTCGCCAATTCCGGGTCCGAGGCGATCGATACGGCGATCCGCATGGTCCGGACATTCTGGGCGGTTGAGGGAAAGCCGGGAAAAAGCTGGATCATCGCGCGGCAGAACGCCTACCACGGCTCGACCATCGGCGCCCTGTCGGTCGGCGGGCAGAAGGCGCAACGCCAGCAAGGCGGACCCCTGGTCGGAGATGTGGCCCATGTGCCGCAGCCGTTCTGGTATGGGGAGGCCGGCGGCATGCCGGCGGAGGACTTCGGGCTGGAACGGGCGCGCGCCATTGAGCGCAAGATCCTGGAATTGGGGCCCGACCGGGTGGCGGCGGTTTTCGGCGAACCGGTCCAGGGCGCGGGCGGCGTCATCGTTCCGCCGGACAGCTATTGGCCGGAAGTGGTGCGCATCTGCCGGAAATATGACGTCCTTCTGGTCGCCGACGAGGTGATCTGCGGCTTTGGCCGCACCGGTGCCTGGTTCGGATCGGAAACCTTCGGGATCGAGCCCGATCTGATGACCATGGCGAAGGGTCTGAGTTCAGGCTATCTGCCCATTTCGGCCGTTGCCGTCGGGCGGCGGGTGGCCGACAGCCTGATCGAAAAGGCCGGAGAGTTCTGTCACGGCTTCACCTATTCCGGCCATCCGGTGGCGGCCGCGGTCGCTTTGAAGGCCATTTCCCTGATGCGCGAGGAGAATCTGGTTGAGCGCGTGCGCGACGATATCGGTCCTTATTTTCAGCAAAGCCTTGCGACGCTCGCCGACCATCCCCTGGTCGGGCATATCGACGGGATCGGGATGCTGGCCGGCCTGTCGCTGGTCGCCGGGAAAAAGCCCGACCGGCCGTTTGCGGAGCCCGATCGGGTGGGAACCCTCTGCCGCGACCATTGCTTCGCCAACGGACTGGTGATGCGGGCCGTGGGCGGACGGATGGTCCTGGCGCCGCCCCTGGTGATTTCGCATGCCGAGGTTGATGAGCTTGTCCGTCTGGCCCGACTCTCATTGGACATGACCGCGCGGGACGTCGGTCTGGCGGACCGCTGACATCGCCCCGCAAAACCAGGGAGAGGGCAAAACAAAGCGCGCCGGGAAGGCGCGCTTTGTGCTTTACTCGCCCGATCATGAACCCGACGACAGTTCCCCCGCCCGGCCGGGATTTTTACGCCGAAATCGCTTTCAGCCCCCTATTCGCGGGGCTGGCCGGACCCGAAGCGGCCGTGCTGCTGTCCGGGGCGCGGATCGACAGCCATGACGACGGCCATCTGCTGTTCGCGGAAGGAGAGGAGGCCGGCGGCTTCTTTCTTCTGCTGGACGGGCATGTCGAGCTGTTCGTCGGCGAGGGCGGACGGACGACGGTGCTCGATGTGGCGAAGCGTCCCGCCATCCTGGGGGAGGCGGCCCTGTTTGATGACGGGCGGCATCCCCATTCCGCCCGGGTGGTCGGGCATGCGCGTGTTCTGGCGGTTCCGCGCGGTCCCTTCCTGGAGGGGCTGGAAAGTCGCTTCGATCTCGCCCAGCGCATGTTGGGGTCGATGTCGGTGCGGCTCAGGGGGCTGGTCGGGCAGATCGCTGAACTGAAACTGAAATCGACGGCGCAGCGGCTTGCCGGTTTTCTGTTGGGGCTGGCCCCGGAGGGCGAGGGGAAAGCCCTCGTCCGGTTCCCCTATGACAAGCGTCTGGCCGCCGAGGCGCTGGGCATGACCGCCGAGAGCCTGTCGCGCGCCCTGGCGCGTCTGGCGCCGCTCGGGGTCGAAAGCCGGGCGGAAAATCTGGTGGCGATCGCCGATGTTGCGGCGCTGCGGTCGTTTTGCGCCGAGGAGGGCGAGGAATGATCCCGATTCCCGGACTGTCGGCGGCGGACTGGGCTTTGGCCGGAGCCACGCCGCTGTTCGCTGAAATCGACGGAGACACCCTGGCATGGCTGCTGGCCGGTGCTTCTGTCTCCTCGTTCCCGGATGGCGGGATGCTGTTTTCGCAAGGGGATCCGGCCGACCGGTTTTTCGTGGTGCTGTCGGGCCGCGTCACTCTGTACGCCCTGACCGAAGCCGGGGACCAGTCGATCATCGAGGTGATCGATCAGGGGGCCACCTTTGCCGAAGGGGCGATTTTTGCCAGTGCCCGCTACCCGTTGCATGCCGACGTCCTGGCCGGAACGCGATTGCTGGAGATTCCGGCCGCGTCCTTTCTGAGGCGTCTTTCCGAACGCCACGGATTGTCCGCCAAGCTGCTGGCCGCCCTGGCACGCTGGCAGCGCCGTCTGATGCGCGAGGTCGTCGATCTCAAGGCCCGCAGCCCGGTCCAGCGGCTGGGCGCCTATCTTCTGGCGCTGGTGGCGCCGGGCGTGGATGGCCCGGCCGATGTGCGCCTGCCCCTCAGCAAGACCGAACTCGCGAGCCGGATCGGCATCACGCCGGAAAGTCTGTCGCGCGCCGTCCAGCGGTTGCGGCCCGTCGGGGTCGTCACGGAGGGGCGGCTGTTCCGGATCTCCGACGTCGGGACGCTGCGGCGGTTTTGCGGTACGGAATGAGGCTTGCCGAACATCAAAGCATGCCGGACGCCGGGATGCGACCCTGTCGGCTGAGCAAAGGGCCGTCCCGACGGGATGGCCTTCCCTTCCGGCAGCCATGCGAGACCCGCCATGACCCATGAAACCGACCCATCCCAATCCCATTCCCGATCCGGGGCCCTGGTCACCAGTCTGGAGCTTGATCTTCGACCGCTTCTGACCGGGGGAACGGATCCGTTGCAGCCGGTGTCCGAACAGGCCGGCCGGATCGCGGCCGGCGGGACGCTGGTGCTGACGGCGCCGTTCAACCCGGTGCCCTTGCGCCGCGTTCTGGGACGGATGGGGTTTTCATCGACCGCCGGGCGGACGGCGGACGGGGCCTGGAGGATCGATTGCCGGCGCGATGGCGCCGGGCGGATTGACGGAGACGCCGCGACCGACCGTTGTCGCGGGCCCGTTGATGTCGGCGCGCCGGTCTGGGAGGAGGACGACGGCATCCATATCGATGTCCGGGGCATGGCGCCGCCCCGGCCGCTTCTTTCCATCCTGCGGCTGTGCGCCGGTTTGGGCGCGGGACGCGATGTGATCGTCCACCATGACCGCGATCCTGTTTTTCTTTACTCCCGGCTTGCCGATCTGGGCTGGACGGCCGACGTCCTTGCGTCCGGGAGCGGGGAAGGGGACGGGGTGCGATTGCGGCTCTGCAAGGAAGGCTGGCAATGATTTTTGGCGATTTCATGCTGGGGGCGAGAAGCCGTCTTCTGCCGATATCCGTGCCATTTCCGTTTTTTGCGGCCGCAGTCCTGTTCCAGATCGCCGGCTGGGGGCTGCTGGCGGCTTTCGCGGACGAGGCGCCCGGTTTCTCCGGCGGTCCGGGCCAGATTCTGGCGTCGCTGCATCTGGTGACGCTGGGGGTCGGTCTGATGACGGCGATGGGGGCGCTGTTCCAGATCCTGCCGGTCGTCACGGGGCGGCCTTTGCGGTCGGTGACGGTGTGCCGGGTCATCTTCGGTCTTTTTTTTCCCGGTGTCCTTGCGCTGACCCATGGCATGGGGCATCAGCAGGTCTGGGTCATGGAGGCCGGGGCGGCGCTGACGGTTGCCGCGATCCTGCTGTTTCTGGCCCAGGCGGCGGCGGGGTTGCGTCATGCCGGGGATCTTGGCGTGGTGACCGAACATGTCGAGATCGCGCTGGCCTGCCTTTTGTTCCTGGCGCTTCTCGGCCTGTCGCTGGTGGCCGATCTGGACCGGGGCTTTCTTTGGGATCATGCGGCGGTGGCGCGGGTCCATTCGGTGGTTTCGGCCTACGGTTTCATGGGGCTGTTGGCGGCGGGGATGAGCTTCATCCTGATCCCCATGTTCGGATTGGCGCGCCCTGCCGACGAACGGACCGGCCGCTATGCGGCCTGGGCGATGATCGCGGGCGTGGCGCTTGCCGTCACCGGGCTTCTGACCGACGAGAACCGGATCCTGTTTCCGGGTGCCATCGTCGGTCTGGCCGGTCTGGTCCTGCATCTGTCGGTGATGGTCGAGGTGATGCGCACCCGCATGGAAAAGGCGGACGGTCCCTCTTTCCTTCTGATCCGGCTGGGGTGGGGGATGATGCCCGCCAGCATCCTGGTCGGGGTGACAGCCGCCGCCGGAGTTGCCGTGGACAGGACCGGCCCCCTGTTCGGCTTCATTCTGATCTTCGGCTGGATGCTGTCCTTTGTGATGGGCGTGCTTCAACGGATTCTGCCCTTTCTGGGGGCGATGCACACTGTCGGTGGTGTACGACGGCCGCTGGCGCAATCGGATCTGACCGTTTCCTCCGCGCTTTGGCTGCATTTTGCCGGTCATGTGGCGGGGCTTCTTCTCGCGGGGGCGGGGCTGGTGCTCCAGTCCGGTCTTCTGGTCCGTCTGGGGGCGCTGGCCGGGCTCACCGGGGCGCTGGCGTTCGCCGGTTTCTTCCTTGTGCTTTGCGCAAGGCTCTGGCGGCATTTGCGCGTCCCGGCCTGAACGGCCCTTCGCGCGATTGATCTTCGATGATCGGCGGATATGGTGCGGTATGAGTATTATCGGGATATTCTTGCCCGAGATTGCTCGCCATTTGATAGAAATCAATTCATTTATCGGAGAATTTTCCAGATAAAGCATCTGTACGGAAAATATAGCGTCAATCAGATCTTAATGTTGTCCACACGACAATAATGTTCGGTTCATGTGTTGTTGATGGTGACCGTCGTCTATGGGAGGGCGACGGAACATATGGCCCTAAAATGGAAACGTCGTGAGTGGGGACAGTATGCACTTGAGATCGGTTACAACGCGTCTTTTGGCTGTGATCGCCTTGAGCGCCGTCGGCTTTGTGGCGGTTGCGGCGATCGGCGCGGAGTTGCTTCACCGTCAGATGGTCACTGACAAGGTCGAAAAAACGCGCGGCATTGTCGAAGCCACCCGGGATATTGCGAAAGTCTACGAGGACCGGGTCCGGAAAGGCGAAATGGACGAGACCTCGGCCCGGGATCGCGTCAAGCAGATCGTCCGCGGGTTGCGTTACGACGGCGACAATTATGTTTTCGTCCAGGATCTCGCCGGCACGGTTCTGGTCCATGGCATCAGTCCCGATCGCGAAAACCGGAATGTGATGGAGGAAAAGGACGCCGCCGGCAACGCCTATCACCGGATCATTTCCGAGATCGCGGGCCACGGAGGGGGGCATCTGACCTACTATTTTCCGAAAGCCGGCGGGACAAAGCCCTATCCGAAACTGGCGTCGGTCGCGCCCTTCCCCGCCTGGGGCTGGGTCTTCGTCACGGGAACCTATATCGACGATATCGAGGACCAGTATCTGACCGTCATCGGCATTCTGGGCGGTGTCGGGGTTGTCATCCTGGCCATCTGCGGGACGGCGGGCTTCCTGTTGTCCCGGTCGATCGCGAAGCCGCTCCGGTCGCTGGCGGATATCACCCGCCATCTTTCGGCGGGGGATTATTCCGTCTCCGTCCCGACCGGCCAGGGTATCGAGGAAATCGGAATTCTGGCCCAGGCCGTGGGAGGCCTGCGCGACGAGGCGAGGGCGGCCGAGGCGCTGCGGGGCGAACATAAGAATGCGGAACGCCGTCATGAGGAGGAACGCAGGGCGCGTGATCTGCATCTTGCGGAAGCATTCGAATCCAAGGTTCTGACCCTGGTGGATCAGGTCTGTCAGTCGGCGTCGGAGATGGAGGGGATGCTGAAGGAGGTGTCCGGGGAATCGAGTACCACTCAGGACCGCATGCAGGTGACGTCCTCCTCGATGGAGGAATCGACGCTGGCGATCCAGAATGTGGCGTCGGCGTCCGAGGAACTGGGCTCCTCTATTTCGGAGATCAGCCGTCAGGTGGCCGAGGCGGCCGACATTTCCCGGACGGCCGTGGAAGAGACGCGCAATACCAACGACATGATGGAGAAACTGGCCGGATCGGCGGAGCGGATCAGCGAGGTGATCAAGCTGATCAACGCGATTGCCGGGCAGACCAATCTTCTGGCGCTGAACGCGACGATCGAGGCGGCCCGGGCGGGCGACGCCGGCAAGGGCTTCGCCGTGGTGGCCGGCGAGGTGAAAAATCTGGCCTTACAGACGTCGCGCGCGACCGACGAGATTTCCGAACAGGTGACGACGGTTCAGACCGATACCAAGCGGACGGTCGAGGCGGTCAAGGGCATCGGCCGGGTGATCGACCATGTCCGGGAGCTTTCCGCCGGCATCGCCTCGGCGGTGGAGGAGCAGGGCGCCGCCACGCAGGAAATCACCCGCAATGTGCATCTGGTGAGCGGAAAGACACGCGAAGTGACCGACGATGTCGGCAATGTCACGGCTTCGGCGGTGCGGAATGTCACCACCGCGTCGAAGCTGGTGGAAATGTCGGCCGGGCTGGCCGGCAATCTCCGGGCGCTGCATGGGGCCGTCACCGAATTCGTGACGGAAATCCGCAGCGGGTCGGTCAAGGCTTGGGAGGCTTGAGGAACCCTGCAGGTTGAGGGGGCGGCGGGGCGCATGTCCCGCCCCTTGCCGCGGGGGGCGCATGGCAGAAGCGGGATTGGGCGTGCCCGATCTTTTGTATCCCGCCGGCCGGCAGCGTCCGGGAAGGCTGTGCCGACATCTTCGCCCTGTGTGCGCGGAAGGACGGACAACTGGTCGATCCAGTCCGCGCGGAAGGCGATTCTGCCGATCAGAGCGTTGTTCCCGGCCGCGCCCCAGAGCCAAGTTTCTCCGAAACCCTTGGGCCCTCGCTCGCTATCCACTCGCGGGCCCGAGGGGGGCGGCCAACCGGCGATGAGTCATTCTCAGTGCCGGTTGGTATCGCATTGTTCATGTTGGATAGTGATTCAATAATATTGAAAACCATAAGGTAAAAATATGGAAATCAATATAACTAGGTGGATATTATTGGGGTGCTTGAAATTATCAGATTATTACATATTACGTTATAAAGAAAATGTTAAGACCATCGACATAAGAGTAAAAGCCGGTGGCATGTGTCCGGATCTGAATCCGTCATCCTAGAGAATTCCAATGAACACATGACGCTTTGGTTGAGGGGCTGAGAGCAGGGGGACGTAATGCATTTTAAATCGGTTACGACGCGTCTGTTGGCCGTGATCGCGTTGAGTGCTGTTGGTTTTGTGGCAATGGCGGCGATCAGCGCCGAGCTCATTCACAAGCAGATGGTGAATGACAAGATCGAGAAGACCCGGGGAATCGTGGAAACGACCCGCGACGTCGCGAAAGTTTATTACGAGCGCGTTCAGAAGGGCGAGATGGATGAGGCCACAGCCCAGGCGCAGGTCAAGGTGATTGTCCGTGGACTTCGATATGATGGCGACAATTACGTCTATATTCACGACTTCTCGGGCACTGTTCTCGCTCATGGCGTGAAGCCGGAACGTGAAAATCGGAACTTCATCGATGAGAAGGACGCCGCCGGCAATCTCTATATCCGTGAGATCTCCGAGGTGGCGAGCCATGGCACCGGACATCTGACCTATTATTTCCCGAAAGCCGGCGGGACAAAGCCCTATCCGAAACTGGCATCGGTCGCCACATTCCAGCCTTGGGGTTGGATTTTTGCCTCCGGGACTTACATCGACGACATCGAGGACCAGTATCTGACCGTCATCGGCATTCTGGCCGGCGTCGGTGTTGTCATTCTGGCCATCTGCGGTACCGCCGGCATCCTTCTGTCCCGGTCCATCGCCAAACCCTTGAGCGTTCTCGCCGACGTGACCCGCCATCTGGCCGGCGGGGATTATTCCGTTACCGTGCCGACCGGACAGAGTATCGAAGAGATCGATGTCCTGGCCCAGGCCGTGGGAGGCCTGCGCGACGAAGCGAGGGCCGCCGAGGCGCTGAGGGGGGAGCAGAAGGATAACGAACGTCGCAATGAGGAGGAACGCCGGGCGGCCGACCTTCGTCTGGCGGAAGCGTTCGAGTCCAAGGTTCTGGCCCTGGTGGATCAGGTCTGTCAGTCGGCGTCGGAGATGGAGGGGATGCTGAAGGGGATGTCCGAGGATTCGGGCACTACTCAGGACCGCATGCAGGTGACGTCCTCCTCGATGGAGGAATCGACGCTGGCGATCCAGAATGTGGCGTCGGCGTCCGAGGAACTGGGCTCCTCTATTTCGGAGATCAGCCGTCAGGTGGCCGAGGCGGCCGACATTTCCCGGACGGCCGTGGAAGAGACGCGCAATACCAACGACATGATGGAGAAACTGGCCGGATCGGCGGAGCGGATCAGCGAGGTGATCAAGCTGATCAACGCGATTGCCGGGCAGACCAATCTTCTGGCGCTGAACGCGACGATCGAGGCGGCCCGGGCGGGCGACGCCGGCAAGGGCTTCGCCGTGGTGGCCGGCGAGGTGAAAAATCTGGCCTTACAGACGTCGCGCGCGACCGACGAGATTTCCGAACAGGTGACGACGGTTCAGACCGATACCAAGCGGACGGTCGAGGCGGTCAAGGGCATCGGCCGGGTGATCGACCATGTCCGGGAGCTTTCCGCCGGCATCGCCTCGGCGGTGGAGGAGCAGGGCGCCGCCACGCAGGAAATCACCCGCAATGTGCATCTGGTGAGCGGAAAGACACGCGAAGTGACCGACGATGTCGGCAATGTCACGGCTTCGGCGGTGCGGAATGTCACCACCGCGTCGAAGCTGGTGGAAATGTCGGCCGGGCTGGCCGGCAATCTCCGGGCGCTGCATGGGGCCGTCACCGAATTCGTGACGGAAATCCGCAGCGGGTCGGTCAAGGCTCTTTAGGCGTCAAGCCGGGAGAGTGCGTGGCATCCGGGGCTGCGGAATTCGCCGCCCCGGATGCCGGGACCGTCAGTGCTCGATCGCCTCGTCAGCCGAAAGAATGGAGACGCCGGTGCCGTCCTCGTCCTCGATGACGACGATATCGCCCTCGATGCGTCCCTGATCCTCGGGGAGAGTGTTGAAATAGTGCCAGATGAAAGCGACCGAAATGGTCTGGTCGATCTGATCGTCCTCATCCAGTTCGTCATCGTCCATCGCCGAGACGTCACGCAGAATTTCAAAGGACTCGTCCAGCATCTCCTCGAAATCGGTACCGTCTTCGATGATGCCCTGGATGATCTGTTCGTGTTCCTTGTCATCCAGCTCATATTTCCATTCGGCATCACCGGATTTGAAATAGACGGTCTTCATAGGGTGTACTCCCGATCTCACAAGGGACGGCCGCAAGCGGCCGCAATCAACATTTACCCGAATGAAGCCGGTTGGTGTCCGCCGGGTCTTTCGAACTCCGCCGCCCCGCCAGTCATGGGCAGCCTGACCATCCTCAATCCTGAGGGAAAAAGCAAGCTGAAGAGAACCCGCGCATCATCGGGATGGTTGCACCCGGGCGCCCCGTCCGATCGTCCATCGGCAAATGGTCGGATGGAATGGGCCTTCTGCAAACTATGCTCTTGGCGAGGCGTCCTCCATCGGCTACCAGAGGTACTCCAGCGGAGGTATGCATGAACGGTAGACATAAGATCATCCTCACCATCACCTGCCCCGATACGGTCGGTATCGTCGCCGCGGTTTCCGGCTTTTTGACTGAGCATGACGCCTTTATCACGGAGGCGGCCCAGTATGGCGACCCTTTCTCGAAACGTTTTTTCATGCGGTGCGGCTTCGTCACGGGCGCGCTCTCTCCGCCGGTCGAAGAACTGGAAAAGCGCTTTTCATTGATTGCCCAGCGCTTCCAGATGATCTGGCGCATGCATGACGGGGAAAAGAAATCCCGGGTCGTGATCATGGTGTCTAAATTCGGCCACTGCCTTAACGATCTTCTTCATCGTTATCAGGCGGGATCGTTACCGATCGAAATTCCCGCAGTGATTTCAAATCATGCGGACATGAAGGCCCAGGTCGAGTGGAATGGCATCCCTTACCATTATTTGCCGGTCGACAAGGCGGACAAGTCGAAGCAGGAACGGGCGATGATCCAGCTTCTGGACGACCTTAATCCGGATCTCGTGGTGCTGGCCCGCTACATGCAAATTCTGTCGCCGGATCTCTGCGCCAAGCTGGCCGGCCATTGTATCAATATCCACCATTCCTTCCTGCCCAGCTTCAAGGGGGCAAAACCCTACCACCAGGCTCATGCCCGGGGAGTCAAGCTGATCGGGGCGACCGCCCACTATGTGACGACGGACCTGGACGAAGGGCCGATCATTGACCAGGCGGTCGAACGAGTCGACCATACGCATACGCCGGACGATCTGGTGGCCCTTGGGCGGGATATCGAAAATGTCGTGCTGGCCCGGGCGGTGCGGTATCACACGGAGCATCGCGTCCTGGTGAACGGCGGGAAGACAGTGGTTTTTAAATAGCGGACCGTCTTTTTGATGCGGGTTGATCATGGTTCACGATGCAAACGCCAATTTCGACACGACACCGCTTCTGGTCACACTGACTGCGGACGAACGGGATATGCTGGCCCGTCAGTGCCGCTTTCGCCGGTTCTCCGGGGGAGAGCACATCATCGACGGGCAGACCGAAAACCGTGACGTCTATTTCGTCATCGAGGGGACGGTCAGGGTCATCAACTATTCCCTCTCCGGTCGCGAAGTGACGCTGGACGACATTCCCGCCGGGGGCTATTTCGGTGAGTTGGCGGCGCTGGATGGCGGGCCGCGATCGGCCTTCGTGATGGCGCAGGGCGGAGAGGCGGTCACCGCGGCCATGCCTTATGACGTCTTCCTGGACCTGTTGTCCCGCAAACCGTTGATCGGACTTGAGATTATGCGTCGTCTGGCCCGTATGATCCGTCAGGCGACCGACCGGATCATGGATCTCAGCACTCTCGGGGCCAACAACCGGGTCCATGCCGAGTTGCTCCGGCAGGCCCTGGGGTCCCAGAACGACGGGCGGACGGCGGCGATCACACCGATCCCGTTGCACGCCGACATCGCAAGCCGGGTCAGCACGACCCGCGAGACCGTGGCGCGTGTCCTCAATGATCTGGCGCGAAGCGGTATTGTCGAGCGCAAGAAGAACTCTTTGCTCATCCGCAATATCCCGAGACTGGCCATGTTGGTTGAAGATGTCCGGGGAAATTGATCCCTGTGTGATGTCTGTCACTGCATCTCCGCATGGTGGTGGTATGATCCCGTTCGATACCGGCGATGGCCCCGTGCTGTTGTCCAGTATCTTTTTCCCTCAAGAGCAACTCGGGCCGAGCAAGACTCGGCCCCTTTTTTTGGTGCGTTCTCGTATCGCAGCCCTTTTCGCCGGGAGGCCGGGATGAGAGGTCATTCGCAACTGTCGCGGCTGTGGCTCGCCATCGGCGGCTTGAGCGGCGCGATGGCCGTCGGTTTCGGAGCCTATGCCGCCCATGGACTGGCGGACAATCCTCAGGCTACACTGTGGGTTGAAAAGGCCTGTCGGTATCAGATGTATCATGCACTCGCGCTGGTCCTCGTTTCCATCTTGCAGCGTGACGGAGGGCGTCTGACGGCTCTGGCCGGCGGCCTGTTTGTCGCGGGCACCCTGTTTTTTTGCGGGGCGCTCTATGCCCTGGCCCTGACGTCCCTTTCAGTCGCCTGGGTGGCACCTTACGGGGGCAGCTCCTTCATTCTGGGATGGCTGGCCCTGGTCCTGGCCGCGCTGCGGAGGCGGGGCGGGATATGACGCCTGCGGGAGGCAATGCCGCGCTGGCGGCGCAAACCGACGGACGGGAGGATATGAACCGGACAATCCTGATCGTCGAGGACAACGACCTCAATATGAAGCTTCTGCATGACCTGCTGGAGCTGAACGGCTATCCGACGGCCTTGGCCCGAACCGGCCATGATGCGATGCTCATGGCCCGGGACCAGCGTCCGGCTCTGATCCTGATGGATATCCAGCTTCCCGACATGTCCGGTCTCGATGTCACCAGGATCCTGAAGGATGATCCGGGGCTGCGGCACATTCCGGTGGTGGCCGTGACCGCCTGCGCCCTTAAAGCAGACGAGGAGAGGATCCTGGCGTCGGGCTGTGACGCCTTTGTCGCCAAGCCGATCATCCTGGCACCGTTCCTTGAAACGGTGAGAGGGTATGTCGCGGCGGCGTCCGCTCCCTGATGGACGCCGCCCCGGCACCCGCTGTGCCGGACGATCACCTCAATAGAGCGGAATAACCGTTCTGAGGTTGAAGGTGTCTCCGCCGACATCATTATGATTGACAGTCTGATGGTTGAAAATCGCCATCAGCTCGATCGGGCCGAAATTGTACCCCACGATGGGCCCGACCGCGAAAGACAGGGTTGCCGTTCCCGGTTGCCCGCCGCAGTTGGTGGCGGACACACAGAGATTGTCGCGCTGGAGCTGGTTGTTTTCGTAGGCTCCGACACCGACGACCCATTTCCCGATGGTCTTGGTGATGGTGTAGTCAAAGGCAAGCTGGTCGCCCGACTGATATTTCCCGCCGTTGAATGCCTTGCTGCTGTTGTTGTCGGCGGTGTTCGTCTCATAAAGCATCTGGGCACTGACATTCCAGCCGTCATGCAGCCAGCTGATTCCCAATCCCGGCTCGAAAGTCCAGTTCGCCATGGCGGCGCCAACGCCCGCCGAGGGACTGTTTTTCGTGGAGGCGGAGGAGCTCCCGTTGTCGACATAGACGGCGAACTGGGTTTTGACATGCAGGTCGTAGGGAAGTTTCCACGACAGAATGGCCGGCATGAGAACCGTGTTGTAGGTGCCCCAGTGATTTCCGACTTCGACATGGCCGACATTGAGGTTGGTGTAGTCGAACGGCTGGGCGATGGCGACGCCAAAATCGGCGCCAAGGATCCTCACGCCCGTTGTCCATAAAAGAATTGGAACGTTGACGTAGGCCTGCAGTTTCGTGGATGTGGATTTTGAATCCCCCACATAGCCGTCGGGGAGAAAATAGGAATTGTTGACGAAATAGACGCCCGGAGGCGGCAGTGCGCCGGCAGCCAGGCCTTCATCGACGCCGCGCAGATGCGGGTCCCAGAGCTCTTCGGCGAAGGCATGGCAACAGCCCAGCATGGCGCTTGCGACAAGCGCCGCATGAATGACGTTCCGCATATTTGCAATTCTCCCTTTGTGCACCCCACTCTTGGCCGGTGGGAATGTTTATCGTTTGTTAAAATAACAAAGGGGGGCGTCGCCTCAATGCGGCATTGTAATTTGATTGCAAAAATTGTGTGAAAGTTGCAAAAAAGACACAAAAATCACGTAAAAAATGTAAGGTTGTGATTTTCGGCAGGATCGGCGCGGTCCTGCGACCGCAGAGCGGATGTCTCCGAAATCCTTGGGCTTCCGGTCATGCCGGCCCGCCGATCGGTTCTGATCCGCGCAGGATGGACTAAAAAGTCCCTGTGTGATCGGGCAGGGCCTGTCAGGCCTTCTCAAACCCTCGCCGGGCGTCCGCATCCGCGCTTGGATATGCGGTCTCCGGCGCCGGATGTGATGCCCGCTGCCTCAAACAAAAACGCCCGCGGCATCGCGGGCGTTTTCAGCGATCAACCTTTCGGAAAAGATCTACTTGATCTTAGCTTCCTTGAAGGCGACGTGCTTGCGCACGACGGGATCGTACTTGCGGAACTCAAGCTTCTCGGTCGTCTTACGCGGGTTCTTCTTCGCCACGTAGAAAAAGCCGGTGCCAGCGGTGCTGAGCAGCTTGATGAGGATGGTGGCGGGCTTAGCCATTTTCAAAATCCCGAATTCTTGGTGACGACTCCAGGCGGCGGAAAATACAGGCTCAGGCGGCAGAGTCAAGCAAAGATGTGACGAACTGGCAAAAAAGACGCCGGAGCCGTCAATGTTGCCTGCCGGAGGGGCGCGACGGCGCCGAGGATGCGGTCGACTGCTGCTGGGTCAAGGCCAGGGCGCGCAGATACAACGCATGGTCGGACAGGAGGGCGCGGGCGACGTCGGCATCGATGGCGGTGTCGGTATGCTGGGCTGACGGGCAGACGCTGCGCAGCTCACGCCGTTCATCCTGATCGTCGACGCTGTTGGTGCGCCACATGGCGATGTTGGCCGTTACGCCCCCATGTCCCTCCCGCACGGGCGTGAGAAGGCTGGAAAGGGATGCCCGGGTGTCGGTCGTGCAAATGGTGGGCAGGACCCCCAGGCCATGCAGGGCATAGCCGCTGGGGGCGTGGAAACGCGACCATGTCAGCGTCAGTTCCCCTTTGTTGGGAAGCGCCTTCACGGTCTGCACCGTGCCTTTGCCGTAGCTGTTGGTTCCGACCAGGATCGCGCGTCCATTGTCCTGCAACGCTCCGGCCACGATTTCGGCGGCGGAGGCCGTCCCGCCGTCGACCAGCGTCACGACGTCCATGTCCTCGCCGATGTCGCCGGGATGGGCGTCGTAGGACTGGACGGAATCGGGATGACGGCCCCGGGCCGCCACGATCAGGCCCCGCGCGACGAACAGATCGGCGACCGCGACGCCCTGGTCGAGAAGGCCGCCCGGATTGCCGCGCAGGTCAAGGATGACCCCCCGGAACCCGGGTATTCCCTTCGCCTTGCGCAGCTCGCTCTCGACGCTGGCGGCGGTCTTGCTGTTGAAACTTGACACCGCGATGGTGGCAATCCCGTCCTTCACCGTCATCGCGACCGTCGGCGGCACGATCAGGCTGCGCTTCAGCGCCACCTGTCCGGCGCCGGTCCGCCGCCTGACCGTCAGAACGACCTGGGATCCGATCGGCCCGCGCAATCTTTGTGACACGGTGTCCTGGTCCATGCCGGAAATCGCCGCGCCATCGATCGCCGTCACCAGATCCCCCGTCTCCAGATGGACGTCGGCGGCGGGGGTCCCGGGCATCACCTCGGTCAACTGGATGTCGTCGGGATGCAGTTCGAAGCGGACGCCGATCCCGCCGAAGCCGTTGCGGGCGGCCTGGTGCTCCGCCGCCTCGCGGGCGCCGGCATAGCGAGAGAAAATATCGAGCTTCGAGAGCGCGGCATCGAACACGGCTTCGTAGAACTTTTCGCGCGTCGCCGCCTGCAAGGCGCTCGAATGGCTGGCCGCGGCCCGTCCGGCCCGTGCGATCAGGGCGGCCCAGGCGTCCGCGTCATTGTCGGGGGGGGCGGGGAAATCAGCGATCGTTTCGTCGCGGTAGTGGATCGCGATATGCCGGTGGGGACGGCGCTCCACGGTGACCGTGGGATCGATGACGGAAATTCCGCGCATTCCCTCGAAGGCGACATTGCCGATAACCACGGGTGTCACATAGCGATCGCGGATGACCGTCAGGCCGTATCCCAGGACACGTTCAGTCTGTGGACCGTTGATGGTCGGATCGGCGCTGCTGACGCCCGCCTGGCTCCCCGGCGTAAAGGCGGCGATCAGAAAAAACAGGCCGGAGACGGTCCAGCGGTGAAGGTCCATCGCGATCGAGACGCTCGCTGACGAGGGGACAAAGCCGATCAGGCGTCGGATTATGTCCGGCGTTCCCACCTCCGGTACAGCGAAAACCACAAAAAAACGTCAGTGACGGCGTTTTCCTGCCTTCGGGGGCCGTGGGGGGCGGCTTTTGCGGATGGCGCCGCCTCTGCCCGGGCGGGTGGACAGGTCCCTGTCGCCGCCCTGGAGGCGGAACAGAAGGCTGCCGGTCAGCGGGTTGGCTTCGGCCAGCGTCACCTCCAGGCTGTCGCCCAGGCTGAAGCTCTTGCCGGTGCGCCGCCCGGTGAGGCAATGGCGGATCTCGTCATGGATGTAATAATCCTCGGGCAGCGAGGAAACGGGGATCAGTCCGTCCGCTCCGGTCTCATCCAGGGTGATGAACAGCCCGAACCGGGTCACGCCGTTGACGCGGCCGGCGAACCGTGCCCCCACCCGGTCGGCCAGGAAAAGGGTCGTGAAGCGGTTCAGCGCGTCGCGTTCGGCCGCGGCGGCGCGCCGCTCCGTCTGCGAGATATGCTCCCCGGTTTCCGCGAACCGTTCCCAGCTGTCGGCGGGCAATCCCCCGTCGCCAAGGTCCAGGCCATCGATCAACGCCCGGTGGACCAGAAGGTCGGCGTAACGCCGGATGGGGGAGGTGAAATGGGCGTACCGGGCCAGCGAAAGGCCGAAATGCCCCAGATTTTCGGGACTATAGACGGCCTGGGCCTGACTGCGCAGGACGACCTCGTTGATCAGATGGGCCTCCGGTGTCTCGCTCGCGGCCGCCAGGATCTGGTTGAAGGCGGAGGCGCGCATCACCTGTCCCTTGGGCAGCGACAATCCCAAAGTGGACAGGAAATCCCTGAGGCCCGCCAGCTTCTCCTGCGAAGGAAGATCGTGGACCCGGTACATGCAGGGACGTTTCACCGCCTCGATCTGTTCCGCCGCCGCGACATTGGCGGCAATCATGAAATCCTCGATCAGGCGATGGCTGTCGTAGCGGGCACGTGGAACGACGCTGTCGATGCGGCCGTCCGCGCCCATCACCACCTTGCGTTCCGGCAGATCCAGATTGAGGACGCCCCGCTCGTCCCGGGCCTTCGCCAGGGCTTTCCAGGCGCCGTAGAGCGGGGTCAGGACCGGTTCCACCAGCGGGGCGGTTCCATCGTCCGGCTGGCCGTCCATCGCCCTCTGAACCCTTTCGTAGGTCAGCCGGGCGGCGGACCGCATCAGTCCGCGGACGAACCGGTGACGCAGTTTCCTCCCCTCTGCGTCGATCCAGAGGTGGACCGCAAGGCAGGGCCGGTCCTCGTCCGGCTTCAGGGAACACCAGCCGTTGGACAGCGCCTCCGGCAGCATCGGGACGACGCGGGCGGGGAAATAGACGGAATTGCCGCGCTTGAAGGCTTCGCGGGCGAGGGCGTCGCCAGGGCGGACGTACCAGGCCACGTCGGCGATGGCGACGATGAGGTGCCAGCCGCCGTCCTCGGTGGCTTGCGCCCACACGGCATCATCGAAATCCCGGGCGTCCTCGCCGTCGATGGTGATCAGCGGGATCGGGCGCAGGTCGTCGCGCCGGCCGATCGGCGCCGGTCCGGCGGCCTCCGCCTGCGCCAGGGCGTCGGCGGGAAACTCCCAGGGGATGTCGTGGGTCTCGATGGCGACCAGGCTGACCGTCCGGGGATCGTCCATGCCTCCCAGCCGCTCGACGATCCTGACCGGCCGTAATCCCCGCATGCGGCCCGCGGGCAGGAGTTCGGCCAGAACCAGCTCTCCCGGCAGCGCGTCGAAGGAATCGGCGTCCTGAACCGCGTAATCGACCTTCTGGCGACGATCTGTCGGCCGCAGCCGGCCGCTGCCGTCCCCGCCGCGCTCGAAGACGCCCAGCACTTTCGCGGGGCCGGTGGTGATGCGCCGGATCGCGCGGGCCTCGTAAATGTCGTCGCGCATCCGGCGCAAACGGGCAAGAACGCGGTCTCCAAGGCCCAACGGGCTTTCGTCGCGCCGGGGCGGCGCCAGAAAGATCCGGGGCGGCGGCGCGTTTTCCGCCCAGGTCAGCGGCCGTGCCATCAATTCGCCGTCGGCATCGATCCCGGACACTTCCAGAAGCATGGTGTCGGGCAGCGCGCCCGGACGGGCGAACCGCCGGCCGCGACCGCGCTCGACGGCGCCGGACCTTTCGAGATCCTTGATCATGTCACGGAGAATGTGGCGATTTTCGCCGGTCAGGTGAAAGGCCCGGGCAATCTCCCGCTTGCCGATCCGGCCCGGCTGCTCCCGGATGAAGTCGAGAAGCTGCTGGCGGGTGGGGATGGGAACCTGTTTTGGCGGCTTGCTCACAGGAACCCTCCCCGCGATGCTGTTGTCACTCGTCCGATGCCTTTGCCGATGCCGGCGCCTTGGTCCGGGGTTTGGAGGCGGCCTTCGGTTTTGCCGCCTTGGTGTCCGTCGCGGCTTTTTTCGCGGCCGCCGCCGGCTTTCTGGCTGCGGTCTTGCGCGGCGCCTTGACCGTCTCGCCGTCTCCGGCCGCTTTCGCCGTCCGGCCGGCTTTGGCGGTCTTCGCCTTCGCTCCCGCCTTTCCGCCCTTGCCGCCGCCCTTGGCAATCTTGGCGGCCAGCAGTTCCAGCGCCTCCTCCAGGGTCACATCCTCCTTGCCGCGCGGCAGGGTCGCGAAGACGCCGTCGTGACTGACATAGGGACCGAACCGGCCCGAATTCAGAACCACCGGCTTGCCGTCCTTCGGATGGTCTCCCAGCGGGCGGCCGGGCGTCTTGGTCCGTCCCTTGGCATTCGCCAGGACTTCCACGGCCCGGTTGATGCCGATGTCGAGGACATCGTCGTCGCGGCCGAGGGATTTGTACACATCCCCATGCTTCAGATAGGGGCCGAACCGCCCGATGCCGGCGGTGATCGCGAGACCTGTCTCCGGATGGGTGCCGATCGGCCGGGGCAGAGCCAGAAGTTTCAACGCCTTGTCGAGCGTGACATCCGATGGCTCCAGCCCTTTGTACAGACTGACACGCTTAGGCTTCGACGTTTTGTCGACGGCTTCGCCCAACTGGACATAATGGCCGTAGGGTCCCTTTTTCAGCGTGACCATCAGGCCGCTGGCAGGATCCAGGCCGAGTTCGCGCGGACCTTCGGCGGCGGGATCCCCTTCGGCGCCGTCAGCCCCCTGGGTGAGAGACAGCGGACGGGTGTAGCGGCATTCGGGATAGTTGGAGCAGCCGATGAAGGCCCCGAACTTTCCAAGCTTCAGGCTGAGCCGTCCGCTGCCGCACTGACGGCAGGTCCTGGGATCGTGGTCGGAGGTGGCGGTGGCGTCGGGCGGAAAGAAATGCGGCCCCAGGGCCTCATCCAGGGCTTCCAGAACCTGTGAGACGCGCAGTTCGCGCGTGTCCTCGACCGCCGCCGAGAAATGCTGCCAGAAGTCGCGCAGCACCTTCTTCCAGTCGATCCGGCCTCCGGACACGTCATCGAGCTGATTCTCGAGGTCGGCCGTGAAATTGTATTGGACATACCGGTTGAAGAAGTTTTCGAGGAACGCCGTCACCACCCGGCCGCGGTCCTCCGGCACGAAGCGGCGCTGGTCGAGACGCACGTAATCGCGTTCCTGCAGCACGGTCAGGATCGAGGCATAGGTCGAGGGGCGTCCGATTCCCAGTTCCTCAAGCTTCTTGACCAGGCTCGCCTCGGAATAGCGCGGCGGCGGCTGGGTGAAATGCTGAAGCTTGCGGACGTCGCCGCGGTCCATGGCCTCGCCCTCGGACACGTCGGGCAGGATGCGGTCGCCGTCCTCGTCGTCGGAATCGTCCCGATCTTCGCGGTACAGGGTCAGGAAGCCGTCGAACTTCACGACGGAACCGGTGGCGCGAAAGCCGATTTTCCCATCCTCGGACCCGACATCGACACTGACCTGATCCAGCACCGCGCTTTCCATCTGGCTGGCCACCGTGCGGCGCCAGATCAGTTCGTAAAGCCGGAGCTGATCGCGGTCGAGATAGGCGGCGACGTCCTGCGGCCGCCGCGTCACGTCCGTGGGGCGGATCGCCTCATGCGCCTCCTGGGCATTTTTCGCCTTGGTCTTGTAAAGCCTGGGCGATCCGGGCAGATAAGGCTTGCCATATTGCCGGTCGATCAGGCCGCGAATGGCACCGATCGCCTCCGCCGCCATCTGGACGCCGTCGGTTCGCATGTAGGTGATGAGACCCACGGTTTCGCCACCGATGTCGATGCCCTCGTACAGTTTCTGCGCCAGTTGCATGGTCCGGCTTGCGGGCAGATACAGCTTGCGCGATGCCTCCTGCTGCAAGGTCGAGGTGGTGAACGGCGGGTAGGGATGGCGCTTGACCTGCTTGCGTTCGACCGAATCGACCCGGTAGCGCGCGGCCAGCACTTTTTCCTCGGCGGCGCGGGCGGCGGTCTCATCGGCGATCGCGAATTTCTCGAGTTTCGCACCATCGAGGCGGGTGAGCTGGGCTGAGATCTGGGCCCGCCGGGGGGTGAGAAAGTCGGCCTCGAGGCTCCAATATTCCTGAGTGCGGAAACTTTCGATCTCGGCTTCGCGTTCGCAGATCAGCCGCAGCGCCACGGATTGCACACGACCGGCAGAGCGGGAGCCCGGAAGTTTGCGCCACAGGACCGGCGACAGGGTGAAGCCGACCAGATAATCGAGCGCGCGCCGCGCCAGATAGGCGTCGACCAGTTCCTGGTCCAGATCCCGGGGATTGCGCATGGCGTCGAGAACGGCGGTCTTGGTGATCTCATTGAAGACCACGCGCTTGACGTCCTTGCCCTTCAAGGCCTTGCGGCTTTCCAGTTCGCGCCAGACATGCCAGGAAATCGCCTCACCCTCGCGGTCGGGGTCGGTGGCGAGATAGAGGCTGTCGGCTTTCCGGATCGCCTGGGCGATGTCGCGGACGTGCTTTTCCGACTTCGCGTCGATTTCCCAGTCCATATGGAAATCGTCGTCAGGCCGGACGGACCCATCCTTCGCGGGCAAGTCGCAGATATGCCCGTAGCTGGCGAGCACCGTGTAATCGGAGCCGAGATATTTGTTGATGGTTTTCGCTTTGGCCGGCGATTCGACGACGACGATCTTCATGGGCTTCCAAACGTGCCTTGATTTAAGGTTCTGTTCTGTCTTACGGCAGCAGCGAAATCTGGTTGTCGCGATGATGGTCCAGTCGACCCGCAAGGTCGAGTTCGACCAGCACCATGGAGACGACAGCCGGTGACAATTGGCATTGCCGGATGATTTCGTCAACCGTCACGGGGGCCGCACCCAATGCCGGAAGGATGGCGAGACGGGCGCGGGCCAGCTCGTCCTCGGCCGGTCTGGCCGCTTCCGGCATGATTTTGACCGGTTCCGAAATCATGCGCGGCGCCGCCGGCGACAGGACGTCGAGGATGTCCGCGGCCGACTCCACGAGGGTCGCCCCCTGGCGGATCAGGCCATTGGTCCCCTGGCAACGGGGATCGAAGGGGGATCCCGGAACGGCGAAAATCTCGCGGCCCTGCTCCAGGCCGACGCGGGCGGTGATCAACGATCCGGACCGGGGCGCCGCCTCGACCACGACCACCCCGGCGGCCAGTCCCGAGATCAGGCGGTTGCGGCGGGGAAAATGGCTGGCCTGTGGCTGCATGCCGGCCGGCATCTCCGAGATG
Organism: Telmatospirillum sp.; assembly: GCA_009712185.1. Taxonomy (GTDB): domain Bacteria; phylum Pseudomonadota; class Alphaproteobacteria; order Rhodospirillales; family Magnetospirillaceae; genus Telmatospirillum. The sequence continues at coordinate 32,814 of WASQ01000051.1, forward strand.
ACACAGCCTTCCTGGCAGAGACGGTCGTAAAGACCGCGGTTTTCCTCCGGATAGACGACATCGACGCCACCGGCCAGCACCGCCACCGTGCCGGTGGGGCCTGCCGCCTCATGCGCGGCGGTGTCGATTCCTCGGGCCAGACCCGAAACCACGGTAAAGCCGTTGCGGCCGAGGTCGACCGCCAGATCCCGCGCCATCCGCCGCCCCAGCGCCGAGGCGTTTCGCGCGCCGACGATCGCGACGGACGGGGTTTGCAGCAATTCCGGACGGCCCCGCGCGATCAGCAGCGGCGCGGTCCGTAAAGGGCGGAGAATTCGGGGAAAGGCCGCTTCGCCATCGAAAATCAGATGGGCGCCGAGTGCCGCGAGCCGTGACATCTCCCGTTCGGCGGCGCTTTCAGGACAGATCGCAATGCCATGCCGGATGCCGCCACGGCGGGCAAGGTCCGGCAGCATCTCCAGCGCCTTCGAGGCGGTGCCGAAGCGGTCGAGGAGTTTGAAGAACGTCGCCGGCCCGCCGTTCTCGCTTCGGAACAGACGCAACCGGTCGCGGCGGTCCGTCTCGCTGAGGGTGAGGTCGGAATGGGCCATGGCGGGGCCATCTTCGGAGCCGGGTTGGAACAAGTCAAGAACGGATTTGGGCGCCTATTCCTAAGGATATGTTGCCCCGGGAATGCGTCGCGCCCCGGGCCCCCTGGGGGTGCCCGGCCGGCGGTGTTCCGGCCGGGACGTTGTCAGGCGGACGGGTGGTGGCCCAAAGCGGCTGAAATGCGTTCGGCTGCCGCGCAGACCTGTTGCGCCAGCTCGGGAAACCGGTCGACGCTGACCTGCAAAATGGTGCCGACCACACTGATCGCGGCCACCACATTGCCCCGCATGTCCCGGACCGGCGCGGAGACACAGCGGATGTTGGGGACGTCCTCCTCGTCGTCGGTGGACCAGCCCCGGCTGCGCACCAGCGCCAGATGGTCTTTCAGGGCGCCGGCATCGGCGATCGTGTGAGGCGTGTTGCGCTTCCATTCGACGTGGGCCAGCGCCGCGTCCAGTTGCGCCTCGGGAAGCCATGCCAGAAGAACCTTGCCGAGGGACGAACTGTAAAGCGACAACCGTTTTCCGACCCAGGTGTTGACCTTGATCGGCTGGTCGCTTTCGACCTTGGCGAGATAGACGGCCTCATGCCCTTCGAGGACGCCGAGATGGCAGGTCATTCCGACCTCGCTCGCCAGGGCGCGCAGATGAGGCATGGCCTCACGCTCGACACCCCGCTGGGCGGCGGCGATCGATCCCAGTTCGAACAGCCTGAGGCCCAGCATATGTTTCCCGTCCGCCGTCACCTGAAGCAGGCCGAGATGGCAAAGGGTCGAAATCAACTGATGAGTCGAGCTTTTGGCGAAGCCCGCCTGCTTCTGGATCTGGCTGAAGGCAAGGCCGGGATCGCGCGCCACGATGTCGATGATCGCGAGCCCCTTGACCAGGGCGGGAACCAGGAGAAGCGGCCGGTCGGTATCGGAGGATGACGGCATTTTATTGCTTTTCTACTCATAAAGCGCATCTGCGGCGCGACAATAGCGGTGGGGGCGGCTTCCGTTCAAGAGTCCGCGCCCCGGACGGTGTCCCGGTGGTGACAATCGCCGGGGGCGACCGGTCGCGGCGCAGCGAGGGCCGAACGCCAGGGCGTGACCTATTTCACCCCCAGCAGGGCCAGCATGATGCCCCCCGAGATCGCGGTTCCGAACACGCCGGCCAGATTGGGCCCCATGGCATGGTAGATCAGATAGTTTTCCTTGTTGTCGCGCAAGGCCACGATATGGGATACCCGGGCGGCAATCGGAACCGAGGCGATACCGGCGGACCCGAGGAGCGGATTGATCTTCTCCTTCAGGAACAGGTTCATGATGCGGGCGCCGATGACGCCGGAGGCCGTTCCGAACAGGAAGGCGATCAGGCCCAGCACGACGATCTCGATGGTCTTGACGGTCAGGAAGCGGTCGGCGGCCATGGTCGATCCGATGGCGCAGGTCAGGATGATGATGATGACATTCATCAGATCGTTGGCGGCGGTCTTCGCCAACCGGTCGGTGACCAGAACCTCGCGGAACAGGTTGCCCAGCATCAGCATGGTGATCAGCGGCGCGACGGGCGGGAAAAACAGATTGACGATAAATCCGATGACGACGGGGAAGGCGATCCGTTCAAGCCTTGAGACCTTGCGTGACGGCGGCATGACGATCTGACGTTCGGCCCGTGTCGTCAGCAGGCGCATCACCGGTGGCTGGATCAGCGGCATCAGGGCCATGTAGGAATAGGCGGCGACCGAAACCTGTGGCAGCAGATGCGGGGCCAGTTTCATGGTGACGAAGATCGCCATGGGGCCGTCGGCGCCGCCGATGATGCCGATCGCACCCGCCTCATTCAGTGTGAACCCCAGGCATTTCGCGCCGATCAGGGCGACGAAAATGCCAAGATGCGCGGCCGCGCCCAGAACCACCAGCTTCGGGTTGGCGATCATCGGGCCAAAATCGGTCATCGCGCCGACCCCGAAGAAGATCAACGGCGGGATGACCAGAAGCGCCACTCCCTGATAGGCATAATGGAACAGCCCGCCGGGCAGGATCAGGTCGGACCCCGGCACATTGGCGATGACGCAGGAAAAGCCGATGCCGACCAGAAGAAGTGGTTCATAGCCCTTCCGGACCGCGAGGAAGATCATGGTGCAACCGATCGCGATCATCACCGCGTTGCCCCACCAGAACTGTTCCAGTCCCGTCTGGTTCTTCAGGGACTGGGCAAAAGACAGCAGTTGTTCCAGCACAGGGTTGATCTCCCCTTGAAACGATGCCGCGACGGATGATGTCCGGTGAAACGATCAGTGATGGCCTTGCCGGATGGCGTCATCGTCCAGTTTTCCGAGACGGTTCAGAAACGGAAATAACGCCAGCACGATGCCAATGCCCGAGATCATGACGATGGACAGGAAGAAATCGATCAGACTGAGCAGAAGCGCGCCTTCGATGGTATCAGGGACGATCATCGCGGGATCTCCGGTTCCGGCATCTCCGGACGGGTCCGTCCGGGGGCCGCTGACAGGCTTAAGGGCTCGTCGCGACAGTGCTTCAAGCCCCAGGGATTTCTGGTGGTCAACCCAGGCACCCGGGCGTCAGGGGTGGACCACCGGCTATTTGAGTTTTGGTGAAAACCTGGCGAATGGTGACGATGCCATCCGTTGGATTTTCACCACTGGGACAGGTTCTCCCGGCTCCAGCGGGCCCAGACGCCGCAGGTGGCTGTAGGGGGCTGATGACCGGGTTATCGATCAACAGAGCCTCAGTTCAAGGTCAGCAGGGGCTGGCCGGCATCGACGCCGTCATGAATTTTGACCGCGATCCGGGTCACCGTGCCACTGTGTTTGGCGAAGACGTCCGTCTTCATCTTCATCGCCTCGATCACCATGATCCGGTCCCCGGCCGTCACGTGGGACCCGACCCCGACGTCGATCGCCTCCACCACGCCGGCCAGCGGGGCCACTTCATCTCCGGCGCCGGCGGAGGGGGCGACCACCACCGACGGGGTGGCCGGGGCGGGGAGAACCGGGGCGCTGTCCGGTGCCGGCG
>WASQ01000088.1 GCA_009712185.1 Telmatospirillum sp.
GGGCATCGGACGATCGGGGGGCGGTTTCCATCATCGGACAGGGGGGGATCCTGGCAACGTTGGATATTTCCGGTTGTTCCCGGCAGGTGTTAATTTTCTGTGACCGCTTGGCGGTCGGGCGGTTCCGACCAATCTCTTCAGACAATCGCGCAAGAGACGCGAGGCTTGTGGTTCAGGGTGTGTTACAGGCAGATAAATCGATTTTGTCGATTTATCAAAAAAATTAAATCAATTTCATCGATTGTCGACCATCCCCTATCATCACGCCAGTTCCGATCAACACAGCAAAGGAAAAGAACATGTCCCTCATCAACACGACGATCAAACCGTTCTCGGCCAATGCTTTCAAGAATGGCGCCTTCCTTACGGTGACGGACGCCGATCTCAAGGGAAAGTGGTCCGTGGTCTTTTTCTACCCGGCCGATTTCACGTTCGTTTGCCCGACCGAGCTCGAAGACCTGGCCGACAACTATGCCGAGTTCCAGAAGGTTGGCGTGGAGATCTACAGCGTGTCGACCGACACCCATTTCGCCCACAAGGCGTGGCATGACACCTCCGACGCGGTGAAGAAGATCCAGTACACCATGGTCGGCGATCCGACCGGCACCATCAGCCGCAATTTCGAGGTCCTGATCGAGGACGCCGGACTGGCCGACCGCGGCACCTTCGTGATCGACCCGGACGGCAAGATCCAGATCGTCGAGATCAATGCCGGCGGCGTGGGCCGCGACGCCCGCGAGCTGCTGCGCAAGGTGAAGGCCGCCCAGTATGTCGCCGCCCACCCCGGTGAGGTGTGCCCGGCCAAGTGGAAGGAAGGCGAGAAGACCCTTGCTCCGTCCCTGGACCTGGTCGGCAAGATCTAAGAGGTTACGACCTTTCCGGTCCCGGCGCCCCGCCGGGATCCGGAAAGCGGAGAGCGGCCGGCGTCCTTTTCCCCCCTTGGGGGCGCCGGCCCCGATCCGGAAAAAAGCAGTTTGGGAGCCATCGGCATGTTGGATAACAGTCTCAAAGACCAGTTGAAGGTCTATCTCGCGAATATCACTGAGCCCGTCGAACTGGTCGCGTCCCTCGACGAGGGCGAGACGTCCCGGGAACTCCTGGAACTTCTGGACGAGATCGCGTCCCTGTCCGACCGCGTCTCGGTCGTCCGCCGCGACGACGACGATGCCCGCCGGCCGTCCTTCGCCATCAACCGGGCCGGAACCGGCATCGGTGTTCGTTTCGCCGGCATTCCGATGGGTCACGAATTCAATTCCCTGGTCCTGGCCCTGTTGCAGGTCGGCGGCCATCCCTCCAAGACCGCGCAGGACCTGATCGAGCAGGTGAAGGGTCTGGAGGGCGACTATCGTTTCGAAACCTATTTCTCGCTGTCCTGCCAGAACTGCCCCGATGTGGTGCAGGCGCTCAATCTGATGAGCGTGCTGAACCCCCGTATCCGTCATGTCGCCATCGACGGCGGCGTGTTCCGGAACGAGATCGAGTCCCGCCAGATCATGGGCGTTCCGGCGGTGTTCCTGAACGGCGAACCCTTCGCCCAGGGCCGCATGTCGCTGGAGCAGATCCTCCAGAAGCTGGATACCGGCGCCTCGGCCCGCGTGGCGGAAGCGCTGAAGGAAAAGGCCCCGTTCGACGTCCTGGTGGTGGGCGGCGGCCCGGCCGGCGCCTCGGCGGCGATCTATGCGGCCCGCAAGGGGATCCGGACCGGAATCGCGGCCGAACGGTTCGGCGGCCAGGTGCTGGACACGCTGGGGATCGAGAATTTCATCTCGGTGCCGCACACCGAGGGTCCGAAGCTGGCCGCGGCGCTGGAACAGCATGCGAAAGGCTATGACGTCGACATCATGAACCTGCAAAAGGCGGTTCGCCTGATCCCGGCCGCGACACCGGGCGGATTGATCGGGGTCGAACTGGAGAACGGCGCCAGTCTGTGGTCGAAGACCGTGGTGCTGTCCACCGGAGCCCGCTGGCGGCAGATGAATGTTCCGGGAGAGGACGCCTACCGGACCAGGGGCGTGGCCTTCTGCCCCCATTGCGACGGCCCGCTGTTCAAGGGCAAGCGGGTGGCGGTGATCGGCGGCGGCAATTCCGGTGTCGAGGCGGCCATCGACCTCGCGGGGATCGTCGCCCATGTCACCCTGATCGAGTTCGACGCCCAGTTGCGCGCCGACGCGGTGCTTCAGGCGAAGCTGAACAGCCTGCCCAACGTCCGCGTCATCACCTCGGCACAGACCACGGAAGTCCTGGGCGACGGCGAGAAGGTGACGGGCCTGACCTACAAGGACCGCACCGACGGCGCCCTCCACACGCTGGAGCTGGAAGGCATCTTCGTCCAGATCGGTCTGGTGCCCAACACCGAATGGCTGAAGGGGACCGTGGCTTTGAGCCCGCGCGGCGAGATCGAGGTGGATGCGCGCGGTCAGACGTCCGTTCCCGGCGTCTTCGCCGCTGGCGACGCGACCACGGTGCCTTTCAAGCAGATCGTGATCGCCATGGGGGAGGGATCGAAAGCCGCCCTGTCCGCCTTCGATTATCTGATCCGCGTGGTGCCGGTGGAAGCCGCCGCCTGATCCGGACCCGGACCCTGGTGGTCCAACCCTGACGCCTGGCACCCAAGCGTCAGGGTAAGTTGGCCCACCGACTATTTTCACTCCCCGTGCACTGACTCATTCAGATGAGTCAGTGCACGGGGATCTTTTTGTCCCCCGCCCGGCGAGGGCGCCTTCATAAGGCTAACCGATGCCAACTGAATCGTCAGTTTGCATCGGTGCAGGAGTGGTCAAGATCCAGCAGACGAGTCCTTGGAATCAGGAGTGGGGCCAAGCGCCCCGCCCGCCGTTCGGCGAAAGCCGGAATGCCAGCATTTCCGCCGCTTTCGCG
>WASQ01000073.1:0-29927 GCA_009712185.1 Telmatospirillum sp.
TGCCAGAACCGGGAACTGTCGGGATAGTTGGGGACGCCCTCGAACATCAGGGTGGTGGCGCCGTTGGCGAGGGGGCCATAGACGATGTAGCTGTGCCCCGTGACCCAGCCCACATCGGCGGTGCACCAGTAGACATCGCCGTCGCGATAGTCGAACACGGTCTGGTGGGTCAGCGCCGCATAGAGCAGATAGCCGCCGGAGCTGTGCAGAACCCCCTTCGGCTTCCCGGTCGAACCCGAGGTATAAAGAATGAACAGGGGATCCTCGGCGCTCTGTTCCGCCGGCTGATGAACCGGCGAGGCCTCCCGGACCAGATCGTGATACCAGTGATCGCGCCCCGCCACCATATGGACATCGCCGCCGGTCCGGCGCACGACCACCACATGCTTGACGCTCCAGGACGTTTCCAGCGCCTTGTCCGCATTGACCTTGAGCGGCACCTTGCGGCCGCCGCGCAGACCCTCGTCGGCGGTGATCAGGACGGAGGAATCGCAATCCTGGATGCGTCCGGCCAGACTGTCGGGCGAAAAGCCGCCGAACACCACCGAGTGAATCGCGCCGATGCGGGCGCAGGCCAGCATGGCGACCGCGGCCTCGGGAATCATCGGCAGATAGATGGTGACCCGGTCGCCCTTCTTCACCCCGAGCCCGGTCAGGGCATTGGCGAGACGGCAGACCCGCTCATGCAGATCCCGGTAGGTGATCTGCGCCTGCTCGTCGGGGCTGTCGCCTTCCCAGATGATGGCGGTCTTGTCGCCCCGGGTGGCAAGATGGCGGGCGAGGCAGTTGGCCGCCACGTTCAGGGTTCCGTCCTCGAACCAGCGGATATGCACGTCGCCGGTGAAGGAGACGTCGCGGACCTTGGTGAAGGGCTTGATCCAGTCGATCCGGCGAGCCTGTTCGGCCCAGAACCCCTCGGGATCGGCGATCGACCGGTCATACCATTGCCGGTAGGTGGCCTCGTCGATCAAGGCCGACTTCTGGAAATCGGCGGGCACCGGAAACAGCGTCTGTTCGGTCGTCGTCACGAAAGCCTCCCTTCCCTTTATCTGCCGGTTTCCGACCCCGGCACGGGGACATCCCGGACGGTCCGGAGACAGCGGTTATCGCTTGAATATGGGCAATCGGAAGATGATTAACAACCCTACCACTTTTCCGGGAAAAGCGTAATTCCCTGGAATTATCTCGTTCTACGGGAAGGAACGGGCCTGATCTCGGCCCTCACGTTAAGGCCTGCCGATCAATCGGGGGATCGGCGGGCCCTCCGGCCCCGGGCGGCGTCCCTCAGGCCGCCAGACCGCCCAGCGACCGGATCAACGCCCAGGCCTCCGCGTCGACCGGCATCACCGACAGCCGGGACTGACGGACCAGGGCCAGATGGTTGAGCCGGGGATCGGACTTGATCTGTTCGAGCGTGACCGGCTGCGGCAGCGCCTCGACAGCCTTGAGATCGACCATGCCGAACCGCCCGCTGGCGTCCGACGGATCGGGGTAATAAAGCCGCACCACCTCGACGATTCCGACGATGCGCTTCTCATTGACCGAGTGATAGAAGAAGGCCTGGTCGCCCAGCGCCATCGCCTTCAGATTGTTCGACGCCTGATAGTTCCGCACGCCGTCCCAGAAGGTCGTGCCATTTTTCACCTGATCCTCCCAGGACCAGTGACCGGGCTCGGATTTGACCAGCCAGAACGCCATTCGCCGCCTCTCCTTCGCGTTGTCGGGAAAAGACCGGACCGGGGGACCCCGGTCCGGCACACACCAACCATATGGGGCAGGGGAAGACCTTTTTGTAGACCGACACCTCGACCGACTGGAACAGGCCGGCCTTGGCGTAAGGATCCTCTGCCAGCAGCGCGTCGAGCCGGGCGCGGTCGGCGATGTCGAACACCAGGACGGACCCGGTCATGGACTGGGCGTCGTCGGTGAGCGTCGGACCGGCCATCAGGATCTTGTCGATATTGGCCTTCAGGAACTCCAGATGGGCCGCCCGGTTGGCCTGACGGACCTCCAGATGGCCGGGTTTGTCGACGCAACGAACAAAGAAATGCATGGCTCGTCTCCTTTAGGATCCCGATCCGCAGCCGGACAGGGGGGGAACGGTCGTCAGTGACCGATGCCGGAAAACCCGAGCTCGCTGCGGAAAGGCCGCGCCAGCAGGTCGTGAATGGTCTGTTCGATGCCGCAGCCGCGATGCAGCAGGCCGGCCACCGCCTCGCAGATCGGCATCTCGACGGAAAGCTGGGCGGCAAGCCCGGTGACCGCAGCGGCGGTGGCCACGCCCTCGGTCACGGACCGGCGTTCGCCCAGAATCTCGGCCAAGGGCCGGCCCTGCCCCAGCGCGAAGCCCAGCGAATAGTTGCGCGACTGCTGCGACGAGGCGGTCAGGATCAGGTCGCCCAGCCCCGAAAGCCCCATGCAGGTCTCGGCGCGCGCCCCCTTGGCGATGGCGAGCCGCACCATTTCGGCGAGGCCGCGGGTGATCAGGGCGGCCCGGCCGTTGTCGCCGAATCCCAGTCCCTCGACCACGCCGCAGGCGATCGCGAGAACGTTTTTCACCGCGCCCCCCATCTCGGCACCGGTCACATCGTCGGTCAGATAAGGACGGAAACTCTGCGTGCCGATCCAGTCCACCAGCCGGCGGCCGAGAGCGGCGTCGGCCGAGGCCAGGGTAATCGCGGTGGGCAGGCCCTTCGCCACCTCGATCGCGAAGGTCGGCCCCGACAGCACGGCCAGGGGCTGGCCCGGCAATTCGGCGGCGACCACCTCGCTCATGGTGGCGAAGCTGTCGGTCTCGATCCCCTTGGCGCAGATCACCGCCGGCACGCCCGTGCGCCACAGCGGACGAAGCTGGCGGCAGAGGCCGCGCAGGAACTGGGCCGGCGTGACCAACAGCACGGCGTCGGCGTCGGTCGCCTGCGCCAGATCTCCGGTCGCCCGCACGCCCTTCAGATCGATCCCGGGCAGGAACACCGGGTTGCGGCCCGTGCCATTGATGCCCTGGACGACCTCCGCCTCACGCGCCCACTGGACGCACTCATGTCCTGCCCGGCCCATCACGGCCGCAAGCGCGGTTCCCCAGGCGCCGGCGCCGACGACCCCGATCCTTGCCATCACATCCCTCTTTTCCCAATGACCGGCGAACTCTGCCGCCGGCCTTCGCGTTTATGCCTTCGGACCCGCCATCCCACAAGACCGAACAGGTCCGGGCAGTGGCCGCCGACCGGTGTCAAGGCTCCTGACCCGCCCTGTCAGACCCGCCGCACCATCGCCTCTACCATCCGGATCCGCCCCTCCGCCAGATTGCGGCGGAGATTGGCGGTCATGGCGGGGAACCCGGGCCCCATCACCAGCGGCAACGCCAGCGCCGGCGGCGGTCCGCCGGCCTTCTGGCGGCCGAACCAGTCGATGGCGTCCTGCGAGACGTCCTCGACGGAAATCTCCTCGAAGCCGGCGCCGGTCAGCGCCGACCGCATTGCCTCCAGCGTGACCAGGAAACTGATTTCCGGCCGGTCGGCCCAGGGAACCGGGTAGATCACGTCGCCGCCGTCACCGGCGATCACATCATAGATGGCAAGCCGCCCGCCCGGTTTCAGCACGCGGTGGATTTCGCCGTAGAACCCTGCCCGGTCGGCGATATTCATGGCCACATGCTGTGTCCAGGCATGGTCGAACGTCTTGTCGCCGAAGGGCAGGTCCAGGGCATCGGCCACGCGGACCGTGACGCGCCCCTCAAGGCCGGACCGGTCCGTCAGCAGACGGGCGGCCTCCACGAAGGGGACGCTGAGGTCGATCCCGGTCACACGGCAGCCTGTCGTGGCCGCCAGATAGCGCGCCGGCCCGCCGAGGCCGCATCCGACATCGAGGACATGATCATCCGCGGCGGGCGCCAGCCCCAGGGTGAGTTCCTTCGTCGCGGCAAGGCCGCGCACATGGAACTGGTCGAGCGCCGCCAGCTCCTTCCAGCCCGGCCGCGCGCATCCCAGTTGATCCAGCGCCTGCGCGATCATTTCGCACAGCGGACGGGTTCCGTAATGCTCTCGGACGATATCTGTCCCGGTCACGATCCTGCTCCTTCCTCCGCTGGCGCGGTCTGGTTATGTCTTTGTCCCTCAGGCGCCGGGCGGCGGACATCCGTCCGCCTTGGCTTCCTCCGCTCGCGCTCCGGCGGGCTCAACGCCCGAACGCGGAAACAATCCCCCTGACCCGCCATCCCGGCGCGCGGGAGGGGATCTGTCTTTGTCCCACGAGGCGCCGGGCGGCGGACATCCGTCCGCCTTGGCTTCCTCCGCTCGCGCTCCGGCGGGCTCAATGCCCGAACGCGGAAACAATCCCCCTGACCCGCCATCCCGGCGCGCGGGATGGGGTCTGTCTTTGTCCCTCAGGCGCCGGGCGGCGGACATCCGGGCCCGAAAAATCCATCAGTGGGTCCGGCGTCCCTGCCGGACATCGCCGCGAAGCGGCGAAATTGGTGGCCTTCGGCGGCGATCCGGCACCGGCGCAATGGCCGATGCACCGGTTTTTTCACCCCCCGTCACGCCTTCACGCCCGCCCCCGGAAGCCGTTTCGCCTCCGGATCGAGCGGCCAGCGCGGACGGGGGGCGAAGTCCAGGCTGTCCCGGGCGCCCAGCCGGAAGCGCTCCAACCCGGCCCAGGCGATCATCGCGGCATTGTCGGTACAGAGTTTCAGTGGCGGCACCGCGAGGCGGAAACCGGCGTCCGCCGCGATCCGGGCCAGGGTCTGGCGCAGCAGGCTGTTGGCGGCGCCGCCCCCGGCCACCACCAGCCCGCCGGGACCGCCATAGGCCGCCGCAAACAGCTCCATGGCGGCGCGGGTTCTGTCCGCCAGACTCTCGGCCACCGCCGCCTGGAACGAGGCCGCGATATCGGCGCGACCGGCGTCGGACAGAGGGGTCTCGGCGGCGATCAGCAGGCGGACCGCATTTTTCAGGCCGGAAAAGGAAAAGTCGCATCCCGGCCGTCCTTTCATCGGACGCGGCAGGGCGAACCGTTCTGGATCGCCCCGCTCCGCCGCCGCCTGGACCGCGGGCCCGCCGGGATAGCCGAGATCCAGCATCTTCGCGACCTTGTCGAAGGCCTCACCGGCGGCGTCGTCGATGGTGGCCCCCAGGCGCCGGTAGCGACCGACGCCCTCGACCGCCAGAAGCTGGCAGTGGCCGCCCGAGACCAGCAGCAGAAGATAGGGAAAGGCGAGATCGTCGGTCAGACGCGCCGTCAGCGCGTGCCCCTCCAGATGGTTGACGGCGACGAAGGGCTTTCCGGTCACGGCGGCGATCGCCTTGGCCGTCATCACGCCCACCATCACGCCGCCGATCAGGCCCGGCCCCCCGGTGGCGGCGATGGCGTCCATGGCGGCAAGACGGGTCCCCGACCGCGCCAGTGCCTCCGCCACCAGCCGGTCCAGGTGGTCGAGATGGGCGCGGGCGGCAATCTCGGGAACCACCCCGCCATAGGGCCGGTGCTCGTCGAGTTGCGACAGGACCACGTCGGCCAGAATGGTGCGGTCGTCGCGCACCACGGCGGCGGCGGTTTCGTCGCAACTGGATTCGATACCGAGAACGATCACCTGAAAGATCCTCCGAAATCGGGGCCGGCCTGGTCAGGCCGGCCGGCCCGGAACGCCCTGATCCGGCCTCGGGCGGCGCCCCCGCTTTCACTACCCCCTTTCCATGACTCCTTCCAACGCCTAAAACATCCTCATGACCGAGACATCTCCTCTTCGCATCGGCACCCGCGGCAGTCCGCTGGCGCTGGCCCAGGCTCACGAGGTGCGTGCGCGCCTCGCCGCAGCCCATCCCGACCTCGCCATTCCCGGCGCCATCGAGATCGTCGTCATCAAGACCACGGGCGACATGGTGCTGGACCGGACTCTCGCGTCCATCGGTGGCAAGGGCCTGTTCACCAAGGAAATCGACGAGGCGCAGCTGGAAAGCCGCATCGACATCGCCGTCCATTCCATGAAGGACGTGCCGACGGTGCTGCCACCCGGTCTCGACCTCCCTTGCGTGCTGGAGCGCGAGGACACCCGCGACGCCTTCCTCTGCCTCAGGGCGGCAAGGCTGGCCGACCTTCCGGCCGGCGCCGTGGTGGGAACCGCCAGCCTGCGGCGCGGCGCGCAGATCCTGTACCGGCGCCCGGACCTGAGGGTGGAGCCGCTGCGGGGCAATGTGCAGACCCGATTGCGCAAGCTGGAGGAGGGGGTGGTCGACGCGACCCTTCTCGCCATGGCCGGGCTGCGGCGTCTGGGACTTGCCGATCGCGCCACCTCGGCGCTGGAAACGGCGGAGATGCTGCCCGCGGTGGCGCAAGGCGCCATCGGCGTGACCTGCCGCAGCGGGGACGAGGCCGCCCATCGCCGCCTCGCGCCCCTGAACCATGCCCCGTCCCATCTGCGGGTCCGGGCCGAGCGCGCCTTCCTGGCGGTCCTCGATGGATCCTGCCGCACACCGATCGGCGGACTGGCCGAAATCGGGGGGAACACCATGACCTTCCGGGGCCTCGTCATCCGGCCCGACGGGTCCGAGGCCCATGCGCTCCGGCTGTCGGGTCCGGCCGCCGCGCCGGAAGCCTTGGGACGCGCCGCCGGCGAGGATCTTCTCGGTCGTTGCGGCCCCGGTTTCTTTACCGTCCGCGACGGCGCGGAGCCGGCACGGTGAGATCTCGCCGCGCGCTGGTCACGCGCCCCCGCGAGGACGCCGCCGGCATCGCGGCGGAACTGGCGGCGCGCGGCTATGAGGTGCAACTGGAACCGCTGATGCGGATCGAGAACCGCCGCGACGGGCCGCTGCCCCTGACCGGGGTGCAGGGACTTGTGGCCACCAGCGCCAACGGCGTGCGCGCGCTGGTGGCCCCCGCCGACCGGGCGGACCCGTCCTTGACCGCCCTCCCGCTCTGGGCTGTCGGCGAGGCCACCGCCCGGGCGGCCCGCGACGCGGGATTCACCCGGGTCGGGGTGGCGGGCGGAAATGTCGGGCGGCTGGCGGATCTGATCCGCGAGCGGGTCGACCCGGCGAAGGGCGCCCTTTTGCATGCGGCGGGAACCGTCCTGGCCGGTGATCTGTCGGAGATGCTGGCCACCGACGGCTTCGAGGTCCGCCGCGTCCGCCTGTACGAGGCCGTCGCGGCCGACCGTCTCAGTCCCGCGACTCTCGCCGCCCTGGACGGGGAAACGCTTGATGCCGCTCTGTTTTTCTCTCCACGGACGGCCGCCACCTTTGTTACGCTGGTGGCCGCGGCGGGACGGGACCGGTGCTGCGCGACAATCGACGCCGTTTCCTTAAGCCCGGCCGTGGCCGATCGGCTGGCGGGGCTTCCCTGGCGGCGGATCCACGTCGCCCGTCACCCGGACCAGGCGGCCCTGTTGGCCGCGCTCGATGCCCAAGCGGAACCGTAAGCCATGCTGCGCCTTTTCGCCTATGTTCTCTGCCTTGCCCTGCTGGTGGCCGGTGCCGTCTGGTTCGCCGACAACCCCGGCGCCGTCTCGGTCGAATGGCTGGGCTGGCGGGTCGATACCTCCGTCCCGCTGCTGCTGGGGGCGCTGATGGTCGCGGTCGCGGTCATTGCCCTGGCGCTGCGCCTGATCCGCGGCGTCGCGCTTTTCCCCCGGACATGGCGGGATCGCCGTCGCCAGGAGCGCCTGCGCAAAGGCTATCAGGCCCTGACCGACGGTCTGGCCGCGGTGGCCGGCGGCGACGCCCGCGCCGCCGGACGGATGGCGGGCCGCGCCGGCAAATTGCTGGGCGACCCGGCCCTGACCGGACTTCTGGCCGCGCAGGCGGCGCAACTGGCCGGAAATGACGCGGCCGCGCGGCCGCATCTGGAGGCCATGCTGGAGCGGCCGGAAACCGCCGCCATGGGCCTGCGCGGTCTTCTGGAACAGGCGGAGCGCCAGGGCGATGAGGAGGAGGCGATCCGTCTCGCCACCCGCGCCCGCGAGATCGCCCCCGCCGACCCGGCCCTGGCGCGGAGACTGGCCGAACTGCTGTTGCGGACCGGGCGCCTGTCCGAGGCCGATGCCCTGATCACCGACGCGCTGCGGCGCAAGGCGCTGTCGAAGGAGGAGGGGAACCGTCTGCGCGGCGCCGTCCTTGAACGCCGTGCCGCCCAGGCGGAGGAGCAGGGCGACGCGGCCCAGGCCCGGGACCTGTCCGCCCGGGCCCTGAAGGCCGACCCGTCGCTGCCGGGCGCCACGCTCTCCCAGGCTCGCGCGCTGGCCGGCGCCGGCAAGGTCCGCCGCGCCGCCGGGCTGCTGGAAAAGGCCTGGACGGCCCGTCCCGACCCCGCCATCGCCGCCGCCTATGAGGCGCTGGAACCCGCCACCGACCCGGTCGCGCGCCTGCGCCGGCTGGAAAAGCTGACGCGCGGCAACGCGGGGCACGAGCTCAGTCACCGTCTTCTGGGCGAGGTCTGTCTCGAGGCCCGGCTCTGGGGACAGGCGCGCCGCCACCTCCTGGCCGCCGCCGCGGCCCGCCCCGACGCCGGCACCTACCGCCTGCTGGCCCGGCTGGAGGAAAGCGAATATGGCAACGCCGCCGCCGCCCGGTCCTGGCTGGACAAGGCGGCCGCGCTCCCGCCGCCGGACAGCCCGGCGGCCCTGTCGGAATGATCGCCATTTAGGCTTGCAAGAACCGGACGAACAAGTTAGGTTCGCCGCCTCATCTGCCGAAATAGCTCAGCGGTAGAGCAACTGATTCGTAATCAGTAGGTCCACGGTTCAAATCCGTGTTTCGGCACCAGTTTCAGGAAGGGGTCAGGTCGCATCGATCTGACCCCTTTCTGTTTTGGCTATCCGCCAGGATCAATGGCCCCTCCGGCCGGATGCGGCCGGCCACGAAATGATGCCAACCGGCCATGAGTGTCCTCATCGCCGGTTGGTACCGGGGGGCCACGGGCGACCGGTCATGCGTCCGGCGTCATGACCAACAACAGACGGTCGATCCCGATTCCCCATCCCACGCCCTCACGGTAACGGCCGCCGCCCGCGATCTGCCGCTGGAGGTTCAGGCCGGGGCACTCCACCTCGAAACCGTCCTCGACATAGTAGCCGATGCCGCGCCGGACGCGGTCCTTGACGTCGTAATCGATACCGAGATCGTCCAGGCACATCCGCAGAAGGGCGACCGCCTCCCTGTGGTCCGCCTGATCCGGCGTTCCCAGGATTTCGATGCCGAACTGGGTGAATTCGCGGTACCGGCCCCGTCCGGGACGCTCGTAGCGATAGCATCGGGCGACATAGAAAAGCCGGGCCGGTTTCGCCATCGATTGCGACCAGCCGCCGTTCCAAAGCTCCTGAATCATTCCCGTCGCCTCGGAGACGAGGCAGACGGCCCGCCCTCCCCGGTCCGGGAAGGTCCACATCTGGGATTCCTTGTCGGCCCCGATCTTGCCAACAATGCCGTCGCACGCGCCATGCGTGTGCCACGGCGGATCGATCCGGAGACCGTCAGGAATGCCGTTCGCCGACACCGGCACCCCCTCCGGCCGATCCGCCCGGATCGACGGTCCAGGGCGCCGCGCCCGAGGAAAATTTCCTGATCAGGAAATCGGCCAGGGCCCTGATCCGGGCCGCGCGCGGTTCCCCGGGCGGCTGAACAAGATGCAATGCCAGGGGCGGGGCCGCCCAGTCGGTCAGCACCGCGATCAGACGACCGTCGCGAACGGCCTCCCATGCGATGAAATCGGGTTGCAGCGCGACGCCGAGGCCGGCCAGCAGCGCGCCTTCCAGGCCGTCGGCATTGTTGACGGACAACGGACCCCGGACCCGGACCGCCGTTTCGCGCCCGTCCGGCGCGGTGAAGCGCCACAGATCGTGGGACGCCAGATAGCTGTAGCCCAGGCAGGCGTGCCGGTCGAGATCGGAGGGCTCGACCGGCGTGCCATGACGCGCGAAATAGGCGGGGGCCCCGACGACCCACCGGCGCACGGAACACAGGCGCCGCGCGATCAGTGAGGAATCCGGCAGATCGGCAATCCTGAGCGCGAGGTCGAAGCCGCCGCCGACCAGATCCAGCACCCTGTCGTCCAGGTGCAGATCGACACTCACCGCCGGGCAGGCCGCCAGAAAATCGGGCAGGGCGGTGGCGACATGGCGCAGGCCGAAGGACATGGGCGCGGCCAGCCGGACATGGCCGTGCGGCACGTCGGACCGCGCCGCCGCCTCGGCCTCCACGGCTTCGGCCAGCGCCAGCATCCGGGCAGCCTGCCTTGCCAGATCCCGAGCGGCGGGTGTCGGGGAAAACCGGCGCGCATTGCGGTGGATCAGGCGTTCTCCCAACCTGTCCTCCAGCCGGCTGACCGCTTTCGAAACGGTCGGGTTGGACAGGCCAAGGGCCGTGGCGGCGGCCGAGAACGACCCCAGTTCCATCACCTTTGCGAAGATCGCCCAGGCCTCCAGATCGGGAAGGGACATGGTTATACTCAAATTTTAGAAAATAAGAAGTTCTATAGTTTCTATTTTTTGATCATATGTCGAGGCCTATCGTCTTGTTGCGTTCCTTTTCCCGAATCGCAGGAGACTGAAATGATCGATGTCAGACCGTTCGATGACCTGGGTTCCGCCGACCATGGCTGGCTGCAGGCGCGGCATCACTTTTCCTTCGGCGGATATTACGATCCGCGACGGACCGGCTGGGGGGACCTGCTGGTCTGGAATGACGACACCATCGCCGTCAACCGGGGCTTCCCCCTTCATCCGCACGCCGACATGGAAATCATCACCTATGTCCGCGAAGGCGCCATCACGCACCGGGATTCACTTGGCAACAAGGGGCGCACGCGGGCCGGCGACGTCCAGGTGATGTCGGCGGGAACCGGCATCCGTCATTCGGAATTCAACCTGGAGGACGAGGTCACCAGGATCTTCCAGATCTGGATCCGGCCGGATGCCGCGGGTGGCGAGCCCTCCTGGGGAACACGGCCGTGTCCGCGCACCGCCGGGGCCGGCGGGCGTGTGACCCTGGCGAGCGGCGATCCCGGGGATGACGCCCTGCCGATCCGCGCCCGTGCCCGCGTCATGGGAGGCACCCTCGCCAAGGGGCGTCTCATCGGTCTCGATGTCGACCCCGCCCGGCATCTCTATCTCGTTCCGGCCACGGGATCGGTCAGGGTCAATGGCGTGGTGGTCGGCACGCGGGACGGGGCCGCGATCACCGACGTCGCGCATCTCGAGATCGAGGCCCTGGAAGAGGCCGAGATCGTGCTGGTGGACGCCCGGTGACGGCGCCCCGATCCCGGCCGGGATCACGGACCGGCCGACGTTACCCCGGCCACCCCGGCGGGTCAGACGGCACCGCCGGGGCCGCGCCGCACTCGGCCAGGATCCAGACGCGCTGTTCGGCCTCGCCGATCCAGGTTCCCAGGACGCCCGCGCCCGACACGTCCCCGTGATCCAGGCACAGCCCGTGGGTCTGGCGCATGCGGTCGGCCAGCGCGGCATTGTCCGCGCAAAGGTCTTCCAGCATCAGGGGGACCGGCGGGCTCGCATTCCCGCCCGCTGCGATCTGGCTGAGTTCCGCCGCCTGACCGAGGGACCGCAAGGTCGTTCCACCGATCCGCCTGATGCGCGACGCCATGGCCTCGATCAGCGGAAAGATCTGCTCCGCCTGCTCCGCCAGCATCCTTTGATAGTCATGGGTCCAGGGCCCCGACATATGCCACTGGACCGCCTTGGTCTTGACATAGAGGGCCAGCGCGTCGGCGATGAGACAGGTCATGGCCGACGCGATGTCGAGCACGGCCTCGCGGGAGAAAAACGGATCCTGCCGCCACGCCCCTCCCTCTCCGGACTGTCTTTCCATTCCTCTCCTCCGTCTCCCGCCGGGTCCCAGCCACCGGCCGCGGCCAGCCTCATTCGATGACGCGGGAGAAATATTTCCCGGGGCTGACACCCACGGTTTGCTTGAACTGGCGATTGAGGTGGCTCTGATCGAAGAATCCGCATTGAAGGGCGACATCCGCCAGCTTCATTCCCTGTCCGATACAGGCCATGGCCTGATTGACGCGAAAGGTTCTGAGATATTGGTGGGGGGTTATTCCGTGATCCTCGCGGAACTGCCGCAACAGGACGAACTGATTGACCCTGGCGACCTCCGCCAGTTCCTGCAAGGTGATCTCGCGATCGAAATGGGCGCGCATATAGTCGATGACGACCCGGTGACGCCGCGCCGGGCGCCGCCCCGTTCCATCGGCACAATCCCCGCGGTCACCCAGGCTGCACCGGGCGATATCGTCCAGCAGCAAGGCCAGACAGGTGGTCCGCATCAGGGCGCATTCCCGGTTCTCGAACACGGACTGGACATGGATGACGCGACGGTGGATGTCGTCATCGTCAAGGACGGGGCGGGAGAAATCGATCCGTCTGGCCGGCCCGGACCGGCGATCGTTCAACAGTTCGTCGATGACCGGCGCCGCGATATGAATTTCGTGGCATTCGGATCCGGTCCGCTCGTCGCAGTAAAGCGTCCGGGTGCTGAACACCTGCCCGGCATCGCGGATCACGGCGGAGCCGGGCGTCTCGTCATAACTTTTTCCCGCCTGCGTACTGCGCCACGCCGACCCCCGGAACGCGAGGATCACCGCGGTGTCGTGGAAAACGTGACGCATCTCGAACAACTGCCCGGCGGGAAGCACCCGCCTGACAAAGGAACAGAGCGGATCCTCGGTCCTGTAAACTTTCGGAATCGCGGCGGGAGCGGCTGTCGGCATCGTCATCTCTCCGGCGTTCTGTCATCCCGGGCCCGGGGACACTGTGTCGATATGGGGGGGCCGGGCCGCCCTGTCATCCCGCCGGCGTCTTTCAACCGCCGGGAAGACGGCCGGGCCCGCGGGCCCGGCGGCCGTCGGGATCAGAACCCCCAGCAGGCGCATCCCAGCGCCCCCCAGAAGCTTTTCAGGTCGCCCGCCGGAATACGACCGGACCAGGCGCGGGCATGGTCGTGGCCATGGACTGCGCAACTGTGCGCGCAGCCGCAGGCCGAAGCCGCGCCACCGGTTGCGCCATGCCCCCCCCGATCGTCGGCCCATCCGCCATAGCCGCCGAACGTCCGGACCGGAGACCAGTCCGGCATGGCGGGCGGCACGCCTCCCTCGTCCAGGGCGGCGAAGTCACCGGCCGCCCAGACCGCCTTTCCGCCGACGAGGGTCAGATCCGATGTGATGAAGGAAAGGTCGGATTCCGGGCAGGAGAGGTAATCGCGGTCGGGCACGATCAGATCGGCGAACTGACCCGCCTCGATCCGGCCTTTCCGTCCTTCCTCGTCCGAGAACCAGGTGACATTCTCGGTCCACAGGCGCAACGCCGTTTCGCGGTCGAGACAATTGCGCCGGGGCGTGATGGCAAGTCCTCCGACCGTCCGGCCGGTGACCAGCCACGCCAGGGAGACCCAGGGATTGTAGGACGCGACCCGGGTGGCGTCGGTTCCCGCCGACAGGCTGACGCCCCGGGACAGGATCCGGGCGACCGGCGGCGTCGCCTCTGCCGCCGCCGCCCCATAGCGTTCGACAAAATACTCCCCCTGATAGGCCATCCGGTGCTGAACCGCGATACCGCCGCCCAGGGCGGCGATCCGGTCGATGGACCGGTCGGAAATCGTCTCGGCATGGTCGAAGAACCAGTGAAGCCCGTCGAAGGGAATGTCCCGCGCGACCTTTTCGAACACATCGAGCGCGCGCGAGATGGTCTCGTCATAGGTCGCGTGCATCCGCCATGGCCACCGGTTCGCCGCCAGGATGCGGACGACCTCCTCCAGTTCCCCCTCCATCTCCGGCGCCATGTCCGGGCGCGGCTGCCGGAAGTCCTCGAAATCGGCGGCGGAAAAAACCAGCATCTCGCCCGCGCCATTGTGCCGGAAATAGTCGTCGCCCTGCTTGTAACGGGACCCCCGGGTCCAGGCGAGGAAGTCGTCCTTTTCCTGCTTCGGCTTCTGCGTGAACAGGCTGTAGGCCAGCCGGACGGTCAGTTGTCCGGCCTCCGCCAGGGTGCGGATGACCGCATAGTCCTCGGGGTAGGCCTGCGACCCGCCGCCCGCGTCCAAGGCGCCGGTGACCCCCAGCCGGTTCAGTTCGCGCATGAAATGACGGGTTGAATTGAGCTGGTAATCGAAGGGCAGCTTCGGTCCCCTTGCAAGCGTGGCATAGAGGATCTGGGCGTTCGGTTTGGCGAGCAACAGCCCCGTCGGGTTGCCGGCCCCATCGCGGACGATCTCGCCGCCCGGGGGGGCCGGCGTGTCGCGATCGTAACCGACGGCCCGGAGGGCCGCCGCGTTCAGCAGGGCCCGGTCATAGAGATGAAGCAGGAACACCGGTGTGTCGGGCGCCGCCGCATTGATCTCGTCCAGCGTCGGCAACCGCTTTTCCTGGAACTGATGCTCGGTGAATCCCCCGACGACGCGGACCCACTGGGGCGGCGGAGTCAGAGCCGCCTGGCGTTTCAGCATGCCCATGGCATCGGCCAGCGAGCGCACACCGTCCCAGCGCAGTTCCATGTTGAAATTGAGACCGCCCCGGATGAGGTGAAGATGATTGTCGATCAGGCCCGGCAGCACGCGCCGCCCCTTGAGATCGACGGTGCGGGTGGCCGGCCCCGCCATGGCACGGATGTCGGCGTCGGGGCCGACCGCCTGGAACCGTCCGTCCCGGATGGCAACCGCCTCCGCGAGGGGATTCCCACGGTCAAGCGTGGTGATTTTTCCATGATAAAGGATCAGGTCGGGAGGAGGGACATCGGTCATGACAACTCTCCGGTGACATCTCGTGGCTTGGTCCGGGGTGGGGGCGGGCCAAAGGATGGAACAGAGGATGGGCCGGCGGACGGGCCGGCGGGCGGGTCACCATCGGCCGGGCCGGCTGGCCCCGGGATCCGCGTTTCTGCGGGGCTTTCGGCGCGCTGAAAGGCGGCCTTGACGACCGGCGGGATCTGTTCCCCGATCAGCATTCCGAGAAGGCCGACCAGGGCGACCACCGGCGGCGCCGGCGACCGGACGCCCAGCAGGGCGTAAATCACCCCGACCAGGATTCCGGCGGCAAGGGACAGGAATGCCATCTTCATCAACCGACCCTCCCGGGTGCCGCGGCAACACCGGATCCGGTCGGATCGGACCGGCCGGATCCCGACGCATCGGCCGTCAGGACGCGCCCGTCACCTTGTGGGGGAAGGCGCCGCGCTGCGGCGCCTTGTGGACATGGGTATAGGCGTAATCGACGCCCATGCCGTAGGCCCCGAAATGATCGCGCACAATGCCCATGACCGCGTCATAGGTGTCCCGGTGCGCCCAATCCCGCTGGAACTCCAGCAACACCGTCAGGGCCGTGGTCGACCGCGCGCCGGCGGCCTCCATCCGCCGCACCGCGGCCTCATGGGACTCGGCCGAGGTCCCGCCCGAAGCATCGGTGACGATGAACACCTGATATCCCTCCTCAAGGGCCGAAAGGGTCGGGAACAGCAGGCAGGCCTCGGTCCAGAGCGCGGCGAGAATCAGCTTCTTGCGGCCGGACGCTTTGACCGCCGCCACCAGCGCCTCGCTGTCCCACGAATTCATTGAGGACCGCTCGATCGGGTCCTGGCGGACGACATCGAGCAGTTCGGGCCAGATGTATCCGGAGAATCCCTCCGTCTCCACCGCGGTCAGGATGATCGGAACAGCGAAGGTCTTCGCCGTCCGCGCCAGGGCGACGACATTGTTTTTCAGTTGCTGGCGGTCGATCGAGGCAACCCCGAAAGACATCTGCGGCTGGTGGTCGATCAGGATCAGCAGACAATCGTCCGGCTCGATCAGGGTCTCAGCGTGAAAGGTCATCACCATGCTCCTGGATTAAACGTAAGGATTTTAAGAGTGGGGGGGACGGTCAGGCCGCGCGGATGAAGTCGAGCAGCGCGCGGTTCACCTCCTCCTTGTGGGTGGTGCAAAGGCCATGCGGCGCACCTGCGACGATCTGAAGAACGCCCTGCGGAAGACGGGCGGCCGCCGCCTTTCCGGTGATGTCGATGGGAACGATCTGATCGTCATCGCCGTGCAGCACCAGCGTCGGCACGGTCATCCGCGCCAGATCGGCCCGGAAATCGGTCTCCGAGAAGGCCTTGATGCAGTCGTAATGCGCCTTCAGGCTTCCCATCATGCCCTGGAGCCAGAATGTCTCCCTGACCCCCTCCGAGACCTTCGCCCCGGGCCGGTCGGCGCCATAGAACGGAATCGCAACGTCCCGGTAGAGTTGCGCCCGATCGGCCAGGACCGACGATCGCAATCCGTCGAACACCGACATCGCGATGCCCGCCGGATTGAACGCGGTCTCGACCATGATCGGCGTCACCGCCCCGCTCAGGACGGCTTTCGCCACGCGGGCCGTGCCGTGCCGGCCAAGATAGCGGGCCACTTCGCCGCCGCCGGTCGAATGACCCACATGAATGGCCTCTTTCAGATCGAGGGCCGCGACCAGCGCCGCCAGATCATCGGCATAGCCGTCCATGTCATGACCCTGCCAGGGCTGTCCGGACCGGCCGTGCCCCCGCCGGTCGTGGGCGATGACCCGGTAGCCGTTGGAGGCCAGGAAGACCATCTGGTCCTCCCAGGCGTCCGCCGACAGCGGCCAGCCATGGCTGAACACCACGGGCTGCCCCTGTCCCCAGTCCTTGAAATAAAGACGGGTCCCGTCCGGAACCGTCAGCCAGTCGCCGCCCTGGCGCGCCGCATCGGAGGCGAAAGACGCTGTCTGGTGCGTCTGTCGTTCCGGGGATCCGATGGTCCCGGACAGAGTCGCCGGACCGGCTGCCGCAACATCCACGAGTTTATTTTCATAAATATTTGACGTTTTCTGTGTTTTTTCGGATATATCTACAATACTCATAGCAATTTCCCTTCCATTATTTGATAAAATACTTATTGGTGATACATCATTATTTTTCCGACCGTGACATCCTGGAGACAATAGTGACAGTCTGCGAACGGCCGCTCTTGGACAAAATTGACGAAAATAGTCCATCAATGATCCAATATTCCCTGTTATTTCGATGGTTTTAGGTCAGACAGAGCATTCTCAATCCTGAAATTGATCAACAAATAGAACTTGTTATTCCTGTCTTGGCAAAGGAGACCACATGAACAGTCAGGTTTTACGCACGGTTTTTCTGTCCTGCCTGTCCGGATTTGTCGATACGGCGGTCTTTATCCTGATGGGCGGGCTGTTCGTCGCCCATGTCACAGGCAACTTCGTGCTGCTGGGTGCCACGCTGGCCGGCCAGGCCGTCGGAGGCGGCCACGCTTCGGCCACGGCGCGCCAGCTCGCCGCCTTTCCCCTGTTCATCGTGTCGGCCGGCGCCGCCACCGTCCTGGCGCAAGCCGTCGCACGCGGACGTGAAGCAACCGCCCTGCTGTTCGTCCTGTCGGGGGGAGTGTTCGCCCTGGTCGGCGGTCTGTCCTGGTCCGGCCACGCCATTCCGGTTGCCGGCTCGATGCTGCTGGTCGTGGCGATGGGGGCCTTGAATGCGGCCCATCGCCTGGATCAGACGCTGGGGCCGCCCTTCACGGTCATGACCGGCAACATCACCAGTCTGGCGGTCGGGGTCGTCCGCCTTGTCGGCGCAAAGCGGGGCGCGGGTGCTGGCGCGAGTAGCGCCATGGTCTGGGGACCGCTTTGCACCGTGCTCGGATTCCTGGCCGGCTGCGCCGCCGGCGCACTGGCGGCGTCCCGCCTGGGGTTCGGTTCCATGATCGGTCCGGCCCTGCTGATGGCCGGCGCGCTGATCGCCCACCACCGGGCAACCGCCGGAGGACCGGTTCTTTAAAACCGTTCCCCCGGATCCGGCCGGTCAGCCGGCGCCGCCGGCCGGCGAGGGTCCCGGCCGGGTCTCGATGGCTGCGCCGGCACTGAGGGTCCGGTGCACCGGGCAACGGTCGGCGATCTCCATCAGGCGCGCCCTCTGCTCCCCGTCCAGCGGTCCGCCCAGGCTGATGATGCGGGTGAACAGGTCGGCCGGTGTTTCCTCTTTGCGTTTCCCGTGCGCCACGTCCACATGGACCGTCTCCAGCGGCCATTGCTTGCGGTCGGCATACATCCTGAGAGTCAGGGCGGTACAGGCGCCCAGCGCGCCGGCCAGAAGGTCGTAGGGGGTCGGCCCCAGATCGGTGCCGCCCAGCGCGACCGGCTCATCGGCCAGGATCCGCGCCGGCCCGGCCGCAACGGTGACGGCGAATCCGGCCTTGCGATCACCCGCGACCCGCACATGCCCCTCGGGCGGCCGGACAGGCGGCTCCGTCCCGGTCGCCGGTGCCGCCGCGTCCGGCAGATAGCGCGACGCCCAGGCGGCGATCACGTCGGCGGCATAGGCCGCATCCTCGGCGCGTGGCAGCAGATGATCGGCGTCGTCCAGCGACACGAAGCTTTTGGGATGGCGGGCGGCCGCAAAGATCTGGCCGGCGTTCTCGATGCCGACGGTCCGGTCCAGCGGCGCGTGCAGCACCAGCAGCGGCCGGTGAAGATCGGCAATGCGGGGTCCCAGATCGCGGTCCCCCAGGGCCTCGACGAACTCCCG
This sequence comes from Telmatospirillum sp., assembly GCA_009712185.1. GTDB lineage: Bacteria > Pseudomonadota > Alphaproteobacteria > Rhodospirillales > Magnetospirillaceae > Telmatospirillum. The sequence continues at coordinate 18,542 of WASQ01000073.1, forward strand.
GCTGATGGTGAAGGGACGCCCGCCCAGATCGACCGTCGCCTGACCGCAACATTGGATTTCGGACAGGCTGTCGCTGAACAGGGCCGTGACATGGCGCGGATCGAACGGCGCACCGATCACCGCCACCGCGCGGATGTCCGGCATGCCGCCCGCCGCCGCCAGCACGGCGGCGCCGCCCAGGCTGTGGCCGATCAGCAGCGAGGGCGCCAACCCCTTCGCCGCCAGGGCGCGCCCGGCGGCCTGAAGATCGGCGACGTCGCCGGTGAACCGCGAATCGGCAAAGTCCCCTTCGCTGTCGCCCAGCCCGGTGAAATCGAACCGGAGAACCCCGACCCCCCGCGCGGTCAGCGCGCGTGAAATCCGGGCCGCCGCCAGCGAATTCTTTGTGCAGGTGAAACAATGGGCGAAAAGCGCGTAACCCAGCGCCGGACCGTCGGGAAGGTCCAGCCGGCCGGACAGGATCTGGCCGTTCGCGCCGGGAAAATCAAACCGGATGGTCGGCATGATGACTCCTGGTGATGATGGGACGCCCTCGCGCTCACGATGGCGCGAAGGGCGGATCCCCGGGGTAGGGAATGCGGTCGGCGGCGTCGTCCGGGGGCAAATTCATCCGGCCGGCCCGCCAGTCCGCCTTGGCCTGTTCGATCCTCTCCCGGGAGGAGGAGACGAAATTCCAGTCGATGAAGCGGGGACCGACCGGCTCACCGCCCAGCAGTAGCACCGTCGCGGGTCGGAGCGCGGCGAACAGGACCGGCCGGGAATGGGAAAACACGAGCATCCGTCCGGCGGTCAGTTCATGTCCGTCGACCTCGACGGCGCCGGAGGCGACAAAGGCCGCGCGTTCGGAATATTGGGCGGGCAATTCCGCCCTGGCGCCGGCCTCCAGCCGCCAATGGACATAAAACAAAGGTGACCGGGTGGCGACCTTTGCCCTGGCGCCGAAAGCCTCGCCGGCAATGAGACGCGCCTGGAGCCCGCCGCCCTCGTAGGCCGGCAGATCCTCCGCCGGATGATGGGAGAACGTCGGATCGGTCTCCTCGAACTCCGCCGGCAGGGCCACCCAGGCCTGGACGCCATGCAGGGGACCGCCCTCCCGGCGCGCCTTCTCGAAGCGCTCCGAATGAGTGACGCCACGCCCGGCGACCATCCAGTTGACCTCGCCCGGCCGGATCGCCTGATGCGATCCGACGCTGTCCCGATGCATGATTTCGCCGTCGAACAGATAGGTGACGGTGGCAAGACCGATATGGGGATGGGGGCGGACGTCGGTCGCGGCGGACAGACCGGCCTGCCATTGGACCGGCCCCATATGGTCGAAAAAGATGAAGGGCCCGACCATCCGCCGTGCCGCCACCGGCAGCACCCGGCCGACCGTGAACCCGCCCAGGTCCCGTTCCCGTTGGTCGATGATCAGCTCCGCCATCGCATCCGCCTGTTGTCCCGCTGTCCGTCCTGATATGGGAATGATGACGGAAATCCCAAGACCGGCGGATCACCGGCCCTATGCGGCGGCGCCGATCCGGCGGACCGCGGCCTTGTCCGTCTTGAAGACGTGGTCAACCAGCCAGCCGCGCAGGAAATCCATCATCTCGGTACTGAGGGCGGCCTTGCCCGCCAGGAAATCCTTCTGGAACTGTTCGACCGCGCGGATCAGGTCCGCGTGGGTCTCGCGATGCTGCGCCAGGGTCGGCAGGCCGCTTTTCGCCCAGATGTCCTCCTCGCGGGCGAAATGATCGCGGGTATAAGCCAGCAGCCGCTCCAGCAGCGGCGCCACCGCCTCCTCGCCCCGCCCCGCCAGCATGGCCTGGTTCAGATCGTTGACGGAGGCCAGCAGGGTCTTGTGATCGGCATCGATCACCGGATGGCCGCTGACCCAGGCGGAGCTCCACTCCAGCGACGCGCCGCCGCTTTGCAGCCGGATCAGGAATCCGTCCGCCACGGCGCGCATCGTTTCGGCTTCGCTGTTCAGACCCTCGGCGGCGGACAGCACGTCGCGGGCGCGGGCGCTGCCGTCCTGGGCCCCCCGGCTGACACCGATGACATTGGACGCGACCTCGGCGGTGCCGGCATGGGCCTCGCGGATATTGTGCGTGATCTCGCGGGTGGCCGCCCCCTGGACCTCCACCGCCTGGGCGATGATGCCGGAAATCTGATCCATCTCGCCGATCGTCCGGGCGATATTCTGGATGGCGTCGACGGCCAGCGCCGTCTGTTGCTGGACGGCCGAGATCTGACCGGAAATTTCGTCCGTCGCCCGGGCGGTCTGATTGGCGAGATTTTTGACCTCGCCCGCCACGACGGCGAAGCCTTTTCCCGCCTCGCCGGCACGCGCCGCCTCGATCGTGGCGTTCAAGGCCAGCAGATTGGTCTGGCTTGCGATGTCGGTGATCAGTGCCACCACATCGCCGATCGACCGGGCGGACTGGGCCAGTCCGCGCACCAGGGTATCGGTTGTCGCCGCCGCGCTGGCCGCAGTCTGCGCGATGGCGCTGGCGCGGCCGACCTGCCGGGCGATCTCGTGGCTTGAGGCGTCGAGCTGTTCGGACGAGGCCGCAACGGTTTTCACGTTGGCCGCGGCCTGTTCGCTGGCCGCCGCGACCGCCGCCGCCCGACGGTCTGTGTCCTCGGAAATGTCTGTCAGACTGCGGGCGTCGGCCTTCAGGCGGTTGGCGGAGGCGACGACATTCTCGATCACCTCGACGACCTTGCTGTTAAACTGCTCAACGAGTTGGTTCTGCTGCTGGATCGACCGCTCCTTGGCCTCCTGGTCGCTCTTTTCCCGCTGCGCCAGCGCCCGCGCCTCCGCCAGTCCGTCACGGAAAATCGCCAGCGCCCGCGCGATATCGCCGATTTCGTCCCGGCGGTCCTGCATGGGAAGCGGGCGGTCGAGACGACCCTCGGCGAGGTCATGCATCACCGCGAGTCCGACGCCGCGCGGCGCCGTCACCAGGCGCCGCGCCAGGATGGAACTGCCCGCGGCCGCCAGCACCATGACGGCCAGGGTGATCCCGCCGATCAGCGTGATTGTACGGTCGGCGGCGCTCAGGAACTCCGTCTTTTTGATCCCGACATAAAGAATTCCGATGGTTTTTCCCGTCTCGTCGCGAATCGGGTCATAGGCCGTCATATAGGGCTCGCCCAGAATGTCGACCTCGCCCCGGAACGGCTGCCCGCGGGTCAGGACGGCGTCATAGGCCGGCCCGCGTGCCAGTTGCGTTCCGACCGCCCGGCTTCCGTCGGATTTCAGCACATTGGTGGTCACACGGGTGTCGCCCTGGAACACGGTCGCCGTTCCGCCCACAAGCTGCTTGATGGTGTCGACGACCGCCACATTGCCCGCCAGGTCCTGCCCGCCGGCCATCATCCTGCCGTTGTCGATATGCAGGGGCTGCCCGGCCTGCTTCAGGACGTGCCAGGCCACGCTCATGTTGCTGTCAACCCGGTCGCGGGCGATCGCCGTGGCGCCCTGGTGCAGGACATAGGTCGAAATCGCGATCACCGCGACGGCAAGCACCGCCACGCCCGACATCGCGAGAAGAATGATCCGGGGAGCCAGACGAAGCCTTGTCGCAAATCCGAGGACGCCCATGATGTGTCATCCCGATCCCGTTAGCGAAATCCGCACCCCGGCGGCGGCGGCGGGCTTGCGGGTCCGCCATTTGACTTGCGGTGACGTTCGGCCGGGCGAGGAATTGATTATTGATGGAATCGGCTAACAATAAACCATGAAATTCAATCTGGTGGCGCTTCTTCCGTCTGCGCTCGGGGATGCGGATTCATTCGCAGTTAGGGGGGCGCCCATGACAAAAGGCCCCGCGCAAAAAGCGCCGGACTCAACTTCGAAAGCAGGCAAAAGCGGCAACCTCCGCGACCGGTGCGGCGACGGCCTTCCGGCGGGACGGACATCGCCGATTTTGAAAATTCGATGACTCAATGGGTTGGACCACAATCCTCTTTTTCCGCTCCAACATCGACTTTCGTAGTTGACGACGATCCGGCAGGTCCCTATTCGTTACGTTAAAGACATATGCCGCGCCAAAAGAGGGAATTCTTCCGCGTCATGACAAACCGGGTGTTGAAGCACTCTTATACCGTTCCCTGTGCCAGCGCCTTCCGCGACGCAATCGAAGCCCTGGCCGCCCGCCGCAAGGTGAATGTGGGTGATCTGGCCCGGTCGATCCTTCTGGTGGTGCCGCCCGAGACCGTGGCCGCCTATGAGGATCCGGGAGAACCGCTGAACGACGACCGCGAAACGGTGGTCCTGAAATCCGGCCCCGCCGAGGGCCGCCCCTGGCGGCGCAAGCCGCGCCTGCAGGTGCGCATGCCGCCCGGCCATGATATTCCCTTCATCCGCAAGGCCCTGGCCCTGGCGATGGCGATGGACTGCGGCGATGTGACGGTCTCGGTCGGTGCCGGCCATACGGAGCCCGAGCCCGCCCCGCCCCCCCGGTCCGAAGCCGACGAGACCCGTCTGGTCGAAATCAGTGAGGAGCTGGAGCGCCTGCGCACCATTGTGTCGGTGCTGGCCTTCGACCCCCTGCCCGAGGGCATTCGAAGCCGCGGCGACGCGCTGCATGTGCTGGGATTCCCGCCCAGTTCGGAGCCCGATTCCCGCACCGTGCGGGCGAAGTTCCGCATGCTGGCGACCATCCATCACCCGGACAGCCATTACGGCAGCCATCAGCGCATGAGCCAGCTTAATCAGGCGATGGAATATCTGCGCCGCCACGTCGCCTGACCCCGCGGGGTTCGGGACGCGGACATGAAAAAAGGCCGGAAACGTGCGGCGTTCCGGCCTTTTTCCTGGATGGCGGCAAAGGCTTACTGGCGACGATCGCCCAGCAGACGCATCAGCATGATGAAGAGGTTGATGAAGTCGAGATAGAGCGTAAGCGCGCCCATCACGGCCTTCTTCCCCGCCGTTTCGCTGTCATCACCGGCCCAGTACATCTCCTTGATCTTCTGGGTATCCCAGGCGGTCAGGCCGGCGAAGATGCCGACGCCGGCAACCGAGATCACGAAATAGAGCATCGAACTGGCGACGAACAGATTGACCACCGACGCGATGATCAGGCCGAACAGGCCCATCACCAGGAAGCTGCCGAAGGCCGACAGATTTTTCCGGGTGGTGTAGCCGTAGAGGCTGAGACCGGCGAAGGAGGCCGCGGAAATGAAGAAGACGCGCGTGCCCGAAGCGCCGGTATAGGCCAGCAGCAGGGTCGACAGCGACACGCCCATCAGGGCGGCATAGACCCAGAACAGGCCCTGCGCCGTGCCCGCACGCATCCGCCCGATGCCCATCGACAGACCGAACACCATCACCACCGGAGCGATGATCGCAATCCAGCCAAGTACGGTCGGCTGCAGGCCCCCGCGCAGACCGATCTGGAAGAACAGCGCATTGATCGCGGGCGAGCCGGCCACCAGGGCGGCGACAATCCCGGGCAGGGCCAGACCCGATGCCATGTAGTTGTAGACGCGCAGCATATACTGACGCAGGCCGGCATCGATCTCGGCGACGTCGGCTTGCGCGTGTGTCCAGGCGCCACGTTGTGTATCGAAGGCCATGAGAAACCTCGTGAAAAGAAGCCTAACAGCAATGGGTAATATGGCACGAAACCGCACTTAATCAAGTGAAGCCGGCCGTTTTCGGGGTCGGCACGGCCCCTTCCGGCCGGCCGGCGCCCCCATTCGCCAAGACTCCCGGTCCCCTGATCCCTCCCGGGCCTCGGCCCGCCGGAGCGGCGGCGGACGCTTTGGGAAGGCGGAGGGCCGGAAGCGATTTTCCCGCGACAGTCCCTCAGTCGTGGCGAAGGTAGGGGGACGGGCGCGTGCCGAGCACCCGGGCGGTTCCCGCGGCCCCCAGGGTGATGATCGCGGCCAGTCCGCCGGCGACGGCCGCCCCCACCGGACCGGGAAGCCAGACCCAGTCGGCGCGCAGAATTCCGACCAGAACCGCCCACGCGGCCGCACTTCCCAGAACCGCGGCGACGATGCCGGTGGCGGCGCCCAGCACCGCGAATTCCACGAGCAGGGCCCGCATCAGGTCACGTCGCGCCGCGCCCAGCACCTTCAGCAGCACCGTTTCGGCCAGACGGCGCTGGCGGCCGGCCGCCACGGCGCCGGCCAGAACCAGCGCTCCGGCCGTCAGGGTCACCAGGGCGGCGGCCTCGATTGCCAGCATGGCCTTGCCCAGGATGTCGCGAACCGCGGTCAGCGCCTCCTTGACGCGGATCGACGACACCGCCGGCAACGCCTCCGTCACCGCCCGTTCGACGCCTGATTCCGCGCCGTCCGGCGCCTGTACGGTGGCGATATAGGTTGCGGGCGCTCCGACCAGCGCATTGGGCGACAGGATGAAGGTGAAATTCATGGCCAGACTGGCCCAGTCGATTTCCCGCAGATTGGCGACGCGCGCGGTGATCTCGCGGCCCAGCACATTGACCGTGATACTGTTGCCGACCGACAGGCCGAACCCCCGCGCGATCCCGGCATCGAGCGACACCAGCGGCGGCCCGTCATAGGTGGCCGGCCACCATTGCCCGGCCACCACGCGGGCGTTGTCCGGGGGACTGGCCGCGGTGGACAGTCCCCGGTCGCCCCTCAGGGCCCATTGGGCGTCCGGGGCCACGCTTGCCTGATCGGCGGAAACTCCGTTGATCTTCGTGATGCGGCCCCGGACCATCAGAGCCCGGCGCACCTCGCCACCGGCCTCCGTCACGATCCGGTCGAAGCGGACGGCGTCGGCAGGCTGAATGTCGATGAAGAAGAAGGCCGGCGCCATGGCCGGCACCCGATCCTCGAGCTGACGCTTCAGATTGGCTTCGATTTCGGCGACCGTGACCAGCAGCGTCAACCCCAACCCCGCGGCCAGCACGATCCCCTGCGTCGGCGCCCCGGGCCGGCCCAGCGACGACAGGCCCAGGCGCCACGCCAGATGGCCGCCCCGCCCGATGGCGCCATGGGCCGATGCCCGCGCAAGAGCGACAACGCCGCGGCCCGCCGCCAGAAACAGAATGATCGTCGCCACCGCCGCCAGCACGAAGGCGACAGCCAGACGGCGGTCCGGCGCGGCGAGGACGGTCAGGGCGCCAAGCGCCACGCCCGTCGCCGCGATCGTCGCCAGCGCGCGCCAGCCCGGCCGGCGACGGTCCGGCGCCACGGTGTCACGAAACAGCGCCGCCGCGGGTATGCGGACCGCGCGCGCCAGCGGCCAGATCGAGAACAGCAGGGCGGACAAGCCGCCGAACGCCGCCGCTTCCGCCAACGCCGCCGGATACAGTCCCGGCCGGGCGGCGACCGGAAGCTGATCGGCGGCGAAGGCCGCCGCCCCGAAGGGCAGGGTGGCGCCGACCGCGAGACCGATCCCGATACCCAGCGCGGCCAGCAGCGCCACCTCGACGCCATAGACCGTGAGGATCGCGCCCGCCGGGGTTCCGAGGCATTTCAGGATCGCAATGGTCCGGATCCGGGTGTCCAGGAACGACTGCACGCCGCCGGCAACCCCGATGCCGCCCACCAGCAGGGCGGACAGCCCGACCAGTGTCAGGAACTGCGTCATCTGGTCCAGGAACCGCTTCACCCCGGGCGCGGCGTCCCGGGCGTCGCGGATCTGCCAGCCGGCATCCGGGAACCGGCCGTCCAGCGTCTGGCGGAACAGACCGATATCCCCGGGGGACGCCAGCCGGACCAGCACCGCGTGATAGACGACGCTGCCGGGCTGCATCAGGCCGGTGGCGGTCAGGGCGTCCTGCGTCAGGAGAAGGCGCGGACCGAAGGCAAAGGCATTGGCCACCCGGTCGGGTTCGCGCGCGATGACCGCCGTCACCACGACGCGGACGTCTCCCAGCCGGATCTCGTCACCCACCGCCGCCCCCAGGCGATCGAGCAGGTTCGGATCCACCGCCACGCCCCAAAGCCCGTCGGCGCGGCGGGACAGGGCGGCCGACAACGGTCCGGGCGGCGTGAGATCGACCGATCCATAAAGGGGATAACGGCCATCGACCGCCTTGACCTCGACCAGGGTCTGCCGGGCGCTGGCGGCGGACCGCGCCATCGCCCGCATCTGGATCGAGTCCGAAAGGGGGCCCGACCGGTCGAGGAAGGCCCGCTCGGCCTCCGACGGGCCGCGATAGGCCAGTCGCAATTCAACGTCGCCGCCGAGCAACGCCCGCGCATCCTCGGTCATCGCCCGTCGCAGCGCCGCGTCAAGCGACAGGGCGCCGGCGATTGCCGCGACGCCCCGCGCGAGACAGGCCAGGAACACGGAAAATCCCCTGAGCCCGCCGCGAAGGTCCCGGCGCACGAGGCGGAGGATGGCGGCGACGCTCATCGCGGACCCGCCCCCGTCCCGTTATCGGCCAGGGAGTCGGCGGCGATGCGGCCATCGGCGATGCGGATGGTCCGCCCGCAGCGGGCGGCCAGCCCCGGGTCGTGGGTGATCAGCATCAGGGTCGCCCCGGTGGTGGCATGCAGGTCGAACAGCAGATCGACGACCGCGCGGCCGGTGGCCTGATCGAGATTTCCGGTCGGCTCGTCGGCCAGCAGCAGGCGGGGCCGGCCGCCGAAGGCGCGGGCCAGCGCCACGCGCTGTTGCTCGCCACCCGACAACTGCCCGGGATAATGGGAGAGCCGTTCCGACAGGCCGACCAGCCCCAGAAGACGCCGGGCCTCGGCGGCGGCGTCGGAGCGTCGCGCCAGTTCCATCGGCACGGCCACGTTCTCGAGCGCGGTCATCGACGGAATGAGGTGAAAGGACTGGAAGATAATGCCCACGGCCTCGCGCCGGAAGGTCGCCAGACGGTCCTCGTCCAGCCCGTCCAGCCGCCGCCCGGCGACCGTGACCCGCCCGCCGGGCGGGCGTGCCAGACCGGCCATCACCATCATCCGGGTCGACTTGCCCGACCCCGACGGCCCGACGATGCCGACCGTCTCGCCCTCGGCCACGGACAGGTCGATCCCCTGCAGGATATTGACCTCGCCGGCCTGACTTGCGAGCCTAAGCGTGACATCCTCAAGCAGGACGATCGGTTGGCCGTCGGGAGTTATGTGCGTCATGAACGGGATCTCTGGTTGGCTGGCACCGAAGGCGCGCCGGTTGTCGGCACGCCTGTCGGGGGGTCGGATCTCGCCGGACCGGGCGTCGGAAAAGCGGACCTCCGCGATGCCGGTGAAGGCCGCCGGATCCGCCGGCCGGCCCCGGGTATCCTGCGGGATGCGTTGGGGATATGGTTTGATCGCCCTTTTTGTCAACGCCGGAGCCGCCCGGGCCATGGATGCCGGACCCGTCACCCTTCTCGCGCTGGGCGACAGCCTGACCGCCGGTTACAATCTGCCCGCCGCCAACGCCTTCCCGGTCCGGCTGGAGTCCGCGCTGCGGAACGCCGGCTACAATGTCCGGGTGATCAACGCCGGCGTGTCGGGGGATACCACGGCCGACGGCCGGGCACGGCTGGACTGGGCGCTGGCCGACAAGCCCGACGCCGCCATCGTCGAGCTGGGGGCCAATGATGCCCTGCGGGGACTGGCCCCGGCCATGGCCTTTGCCAACCTCGACGCCATTCTGGGCACGCTGTCGGACCGGAGGATTCCCGTCCTGCTGGCCGGCATGCGGGCTCCGCGCAACATGGGCGCCGACTATGTCCGGTCCTTCGATGGCCTCTATCCCCGGCTTGCCGCGAAATGGAAGGTCCCGCTCTATCCGTTTTTTCTGGAGGGCGTGGCGCTGCACCCCGACCTGACCCAGCCCGACGGACTGCATCCGACGGCCCAGGGGGTGGACCGCATCGTCGGCTCCATCCTGCCTCAGGTCGAAGCGTTGATCGGTCCGACGGCCAAGGCGTCGCGATGACCCGGCAGGCGCCGAAATGACCGGGATCTTCCGGTCGGGGCTGGCGACGGACGAGCATTGGGGGCTGGCCGCCCGCGACTGTCTGCGCCAGATCGGGCCGGTCCCCCCCGACGCCAATCTCGGTTTCGTTTACGCAACGGCCGATTTTGCCGAATCGCTGTCATCGATCGTCACCTATCTGCGTGAGGTGACGGGCATCGACTGCTGGTTGGGCGGCATCGGCTATGGCGTCTTCGGCGCCGGCGCCGCCGTCCGCGGCGGTCCGGGTCTGGCGGTGATGACCGGCTGCGCCGCTCCCGGCGGCTTCCGGCCGTTCGACCGCTTCGACCCCTCCAGCCCGGACCTGTTCCTGTCCGAACACGGGGCCTGGCTGTCCGGACGGAGCGGCGTCACCGCCCTGGTCCATGGCAACCCGCGCACACCCCGCATCGCCGCCGGCATTCGGCAGCTCTCCGGGTGCTGCCAGGGGTTCCTGGTCGGCGGCCTCACCGCCGATACGGGAGGCGCCGCCCAGATCTGCGGCCGGGTCGGCGACGCCGAATTGTCGGGGGTGCTGCTGGACGGCGCCATTCCTGTCGCCACGGGGCTGACCCAGGCCTGCAGTCCGATCGGATCCCCGCACAGGGTCACCGGGGCCATCGACAATGTCATCATGGAACTGGACGGCCGGCCGGCGCTCCAGGCCCTGAAGGAGGATTGCGGAGACATCATCGCTCGCGACCTGAAACGGGCGGCCGGCTATATCCACGTCGCCCAGCCGGTCGCCGGATCGGACCGCCGCGAGGATTTCGTCGTTCATGGACTGGTCGGCATCGACCCCCGGCGCGGATGGCTCGCCATTACCGGCGGCCTGGAAAGCGGAGACCAGCTCCAGTTCGTGCGCCACCATTCCGAGACCGCCCTTTCGGATCTCCGGCGCATGCTGGAGAGGCTGGCCGGCCGCCTTGCCGGACGGACGATCCGGGGTGGCCTTTACATTTCCTCCGCCGAACGCAGCACCCGCCTGTTCCGGGGCGTCCCCCCGCCGGCTGGCGGAGCCGATTGCGAAACGGGCCTCATTCACGATACGCTGGGTCCGTTTCCCCTGATCGGATTTTCGACGAATGGGGAGATCTGTCACGACCGGCTGCACAGTTTCGCCGGCATTCTGGTTCTCTTCCTGTGAGGAGACGCCGATGGTGCGCCTTTTCGTCGGTCTGTCGCTACCCGAGGACCTTCGCAACCGGCTGGCGGCGCTGTCCGGCGGCCTGCCCGGCGCCCGTTGGACGCCGGTGGAAAACCTGCACCTGACCCTGCGATTCATCGGCGAGGTCGATGAGCCCCGCGCCGACGCCATCGATCAGGCGTTGAGCGCCATCCGGGCGGGTGTCCTGAAACTGACGGTCGGCGGTCTCGACACTTTCGATCAGACGCGCGGCCGTTATGGTCTCTGGGTCGGGGTGCACCGCGATGAGCGGCTCGATCATCTGCATGGCAAGATCGAACGGGCTGTGGTCGCGGCGGGCATGCCCGCCGCACGCCGGACGGGTCCGCCCC
>WASQ01000073.1:29937-36275 GCA_009712185.1 Telmatospirillum sp.
GGTGGGGGCGGGGCGCCCACCCCCCCCCCACGACGGCGGTTTCATCCCCATATCACACTGGCCCGCCTGACCAATCCGTCGTTGCCCCGTTTGCAGGCGTTTATCGCCGGCCACAATCTGTTCGAAGCTCGCGCCCAGATTTCCCATTTCACGCTGTTTTCAAGCCATCTCGGCCACGGCGACCCGGTCTACCGGGCGGAATGCGACTACCCCCTGAAACGCTGGCCCGGCGGCATGATGTCGGGACGCGGCGGGCACCGGCCGGAGGGAGCCCCGCCGGTGGAGGGAGAGAAAACCGACCTTCGCTGACACCGGACGGCCCCCCCTACCCAAACGGACCCGTCCGGACACCGGGAGCGGGGCGGACGTCCGGGGATGTGAAAAAATCAGGGACACAGGCCTCCGCGCCTGAGGTCCGGCGAAGCCGGCGGTCAGAAATTCCGCCGGTGGATTTCCGTTCGGCCAGGCCGAAAGCCCGCCCTCTGACACCCGGAGTGGGGCGGACGTCCCGTCCGCCATTCGGCGAAGCCGAAAGTCAGGCCTTAAGTCAGGCCTTCCTCACCGGGGTGGGAGTCCCGCCTTTCGCGTCACACCGTCTCATCGACCGCCGGCGGCGCCTTCGGGCCGCCCTTCGACACGCCGACCATCGCCTCGCGCAACAGGCGGTCATGGATGGTGTAGCCCGCCTGAACCTCCAGAACGACGGTCCCGGAGGTGGCGGTGACATCCTCGATTTCCATCATCGCCTGATGGAAATGGGGATCGAACCGTTGACCAAGCGAGACGATCTTCTTGATGCCGTAACGCTCCAGGGTCGACAGGAAGGTCCGCTCGGTCAGTTCCACCCCCTCGACCAGCTTCTGGGCGACGGGGTCGGCGGTGCGGGCCTCGGCCGGAATGGTATCCAGAGCGCGGCGCAGATTGTCCGCGACCTGAAGAATATCCTTGGCGAAATTGCCGACCGCGTATTTGGCGCGGTCCTCGGCCTGCTGTTCCAGGCGGCGGCGCACATTCTCCGTCTCCGCGACCGCGCGCAGCAACTGGTCCTTCAGTTTGGCCACCTCGGCCTCCAGCTCCTGCTCGCGCGGGGACGGCCCCCCGGCCGGTTGACCGGACGGCTGTTGCGTGGCGCCGGTGGCGGCCTGCGGCTCGGCGGCCGGGGCGGCCTCGGGCGTCGTCGCCGGGGTCTCGGCCGGGATTTCGTTGGCGTGAGGCTGATCCTGGGTCATGGGGTTCCTTAACTCTCCTCGATCTTTAGTGTCGTCATCCGATCAGACGCCCGATCACCTTGGCAGTATAATCGACCATGGGAATGATCCGGGCGTAATTGATGCGGGTGGGGCCGATGACGCCGATGGCGCCGACGATCTGTTCGCGGCTGTTGTGGTAGGGCGCCACGATCATCGTACATCCCGAGACCTTGAACAGCTCGTTCTCGGCCCCGATGAAGATCTGCACCCCTTCGGCGCCATGCGCCAGCTCGATAAGGTGCAGCATCTGCTCCTTGGTCTCCAGCGCTTCGAACAGGGCGCGAATGCGCTCCAGATCCTCGATCGCCGTGACATCGTCCAGAAGATGCGACTGGCCGCGCACGATCAGCTGACCGGCGCCCTTGCCGCCGCCGGCCCAGGTGGCGACACCGGCCGCCACCACCTTGCCCGTCAGCTCATCGAGCTGCGCCCGCTGGCCGTCCAGCTCCTCGAAGATCCGACGCTTGGCCTCGTCCAGGGTCCGGCCGACCACCCGGGCGTTCAGATAGTTGGTGGCTTCCACCAGGACCGAGGCGGGCACATCCCGGGGCAGGTCGAGGACCCGGTTCTCCACCAGGCCGTCATCGGTCACCAGGATCACCAGCGCCCGTCCCGGCCCCAGCGGCACGAATTCGATATGTTTGAGCGGCACCTGGCTTTTCGGCGCCAGCACAAGGCCGGCGCACCGGGACAGACCCGACAGGGTGGAAAGGGCCTCCTCCAGTAGGGATTCCAGGCTTTTCCCGGTGGTGCGGCAATGGGCGTCGATCCGGCCGCGCTCGGTCTCGTCCAGGCTTCCCAGCTCCAGCAGACCGTTGACGAACAGGCGCAGTCCCGCTTCGGTCGGCATGCGGCCGGCCGAGGTGTGCGGGGCGAACAGCAGGCCGGCCTCCTCGAGATCGGCCATCACATTGCGCACCGTCGCGGGCGACAGGGACTGCGACAGGCGGCGCGACAATGGGCGCGAGCCGACCGGCGCCCCGGTCGTCACATAGGCATCGACGATCTGGCGGAAGATCTCGCGTGAGCGTTCGCTCAGCTCGACGACGTTCTTGCTCCGCGTCATGGCTCCCGGCAATCCCACTGGCCGGACCGGCCTGTCAGGCGGTGTCCGGCGATCTCCCCATAGGCGTCCCCACGGGATGGGGACGGTGGAGAAATGTAGTGGGGCGTCAATGGGTCGTCAACGCCGGGCGGCCGATCGGACAGGGCCGGGACCGGGGAAAGGTCCTTGCGGTCATGGATTGACCGGAGACCTTTCCGGGCCGAAGGGATAGGATGGCGCCACCCGGCAATTGCCCCTTTTCGCGATTGACGGCCTTTTCGTGATTGAAGGGTGGTGCGCCGCCGATGATTGGTGTAGGCACCTTTCATCGCGGACACCCGCATGCAGCATGTCAACCCAGAGGACCCCATGAGACCGTCCGGCCGCGCGCCCAATCAGCTTCGCCCCATCGCCCTTGACATCGCCGTCAGCAAATATGCCGAAGGGTCCTGTCTGGCCAAGTTCGGCGATACCCATGTGCTTTGCACCGCCTCGGTGGACGAGAAGGTGCCCCCGTTCCTGCGCAACAGCGGCAAGGGCTGGGTCACGGCCGAATATGGCATGCTGCCGCGGTCCACCCACAGCCGCACCGACCGCGAGGCGGCCAAGGGCCGTCAGACCGGGCGCACCCAGGAGATCCAGCGCCTGATCGGCCGGTCTTTGCGGGCCGTCACCGACCTCGTGGCGCTGGGCGAGCGCCAGATCAAGATCGACTGCGACGTGATCCAGGCCGACGGCGGAACCCGCACCGCCTCGATCACCGGCGCCTATGTCGCCCTCCATCTGGCCTTCCGGAAACTGGTGGCGGACGGCGTTCTTCCGGCCGTGCCGCTGACCGGGCAGGTCGCCGCCATCTCCTGCGGCCTGTTCAACGGCACGCCGGTCCTCGATCTCGACTATGCCGAGGATTCGAACTGCCAGGCCGACTGCAATTTCGTCCTGACCGACGACGGCGGGATCGTGGAGATCCAGGGAACCGCCGAGGACAAGCCCTTCCGCCCGGTCGAATTCCTGACCCTTCTCGATCTGGCCCAGCAGGGGGTGGCCGAGCTGACCGCCCTGCAAAGGAAGGTTTTGTCGCTGTGACCCGTCGCAAGTTCACCACCGGCCATCTCGTCATCGCCAGCCACAACCCCGGCAAGGTCCGCGAGATCGGAGAGCTTCTGGCCCCTTTCGGCGTCGAGGTGACCTCGGCCGGGGAACTGGGCCTGCCGGAGCCCGAGGAAACCGGACAGAGCTTCGTCGAAAACGCCGAACTGAAGGCGCGCGCCGCGTCCGTGGCTACCGGGATGCCGGCCCTGGCCGACGACTCCGGGCTGGCGGTCGCCGCGCTGGGCGGCGATCCCGGCATTTATTCCGCCCGCTGGGGCGGCCCCGCCAAGGATTTCGACTATGCCATGCGCCGCATTGAGAAGGCGCTGGAGGGCAATCCCGACCGGCGCGCCCATTTCGTCTGCGCGCTCTGCCTCGCCTGGCCGGACGGCCATGTGGAAAGCTTCGAGGGATTCGTCCACGGCACCCTGGTCTGGCCGCCCCGCGGACCTCTCGGTTTCGGCTACGATCCGATGTTCCTGGCCGACGGACAGACCCAGACCTTCGGGGAAATGAATCCCGAGGACAAGCACGCGATCAGCCACCGCGCCGCCGCGTTCCATCTTCTGGTGGACGCCTGTTTCCGGCATTGACCGGGGAGATCCCGGCGGACCGTCCGGAGGGGCCATGACCGACGCATTCGGCATCTATGTGCACTGGCCCTTCTGCCTGTCGAAATGTCCCTATTGCGACTTCAACAGCCATGTCGCCGGGACCATCGATCAGGCGGCCTGGCGGCAGGCCCTGCTGACCGAACTGGCCGGGGCCGCCGCCCGGACCCCGGGCCGGACCGTGACCAGCATCTTTTTCGGCGGGGGAACGCCCTCGCTGATGGATCCCCGCACCACGGCGGCGCTGCTGGACGCCGCCGCCGGTCACTGGACGCTGGATCCGTCGGTCGAAATCACCCTGGAGGCCAATCCCGGAACCGTCGACGCCGAGCGGTTCGGAGACTTCCGCGCCGCCGGGATCAATCGCCTGTCGATGGGTCTTCAGGCCCTGGACGATCCGTCGCTGCGGTTTCTCGGCCGGCGCCACGACGTCGCCCAGGCCGTGGCCGCCGTGGATCTGGCGCGGCGGATGTTCCCGCGCATCTCCTTCGATCTGATTTACGCCCGCCCGGGGCAGACCGTGGCGGCGTGGCGGGCGGAGTTGGACCGCGCGATCGATCTGGCCGCCGACCATCTGTCGCTCTATCAACTGACCATCGAGGCGGGCACGGCCTTTCACCCCGCCCATGCGCGGGGCGATTTCGTCCTGCCCGACGAGGATCTGGCCGCGACGCTTTTCGAAGTGACCGCCGAGATCGCCGGGCAGCGCGGCCTGCCGGCCTATGAGATATCGAATCACGCCGTTCCGGGGGCAGAGTGCCGGCACAATCTTCTGTACTGGCAGGGCGACGACTATGCCGGCATCGGGCCCGGCGCCCATGGCCGCGAGACCGACGACGACGGACGGGTCTGGGCCGTGTCCCGGCACAGGGCGCCGGCCACATGGCTGGCGGAGGTCGGTCGCCGGGGCGAGGGGACGGCCGAGCGCCAGACGCTGGCCCCCGACGACCGCGTCGCCGAACTGGTGATGATGGGATTGCGCCTGACCGGCGGACTGTCGGCCACGGCCTTCGCCCGCCGCGCCGGACGGCCCCTGGCCGCGGCACTGGACCGGGACGGCCTCGAAACGATGATCGGGGAGGGGTTTCTGACCTGGTCGGACGACCGGCTGACCGCCACCGCCCGGGGACGGCTGGTTCTGAACGCGGTCATCGCCGCGGTCCTGCCGGATCCATGATCCTGGCCCCGGCCGGGCGCCTTCCGCAAACGCCCGGCCGGGGATCCATCAGGCGGGCGCCGTCAATAAATCGCCTGGAAGGAGGCCGGAGCCGGCGCGATCTCCTTGTCCGGGCCGTTCGCCTGAACCTCGCGGATCGCGTAACCCCGTTCGGCGGTCCCGTCCTGGCGCAGCCGGAAAATCCCGTCGACCCCGGCGAAACCGGTCGGATTGGTCAGGGCGCCGACCGAAAAATCGCGGGGCGACCGGCGGGCCAGAACCGCCGCCAGAGCCGTCGCGTCATAGCCGAGCGATGCCAGACGGGGCGGTTTGCCCCCGAATGCGCGGGCGTAGCGGGTTTCGAAATCGGTATGAGTGGCCTCCGGCGGCGAGGGATACCAGGCGCCGACCAGCGCCGGCTCGGTCCCGACATGGCCTTCGTCCCACAGCATGGTGCCGAGGATTTTCACCCGCGCCGGATCGATCCCCTGGGCGGTCAGTCCCGACGCCACCACACGCAGCCGCTGGCCCTCATCGGGAATGATCAGCGCGTCGAAGCCGGGATCGCCGGCCGGCCGGCGCGGATCCGCCTTGACGAGACGCTTCACCGCCGGCCCCACGTCCGCGGCCGCCGCATCGTAATATTCCAGGGCCGCAATGGAAATTCCCTGCTGGGGCGCGGCATTCGACAGGAAGTCGGCGACCCGCCGGCCATAGTCGTTGGACGGCGCCAGCACCGCGAGGCGCGGCCGGTTCTGGCTGCGGGCATAATCGGCGGCGCGCAGCGCCTGCTGTCCCGGCAGGAAGCCGAGAGCGAACACGCCATTGCCGACCGCCGTGCTGTCGGTGGTGAAGGAGACCATGGCCACACCGGCCTGACGGGCCAGCGGCGCGGCCGCCTTCGCCTCGACGGAGAAAATCGGGCCGATGATGATGTCGGCATGCTGACCGAGCGCCTGCTGGGTGGCCGTCACGGCGCCCTCGGCCGTGCCCTTGCTGTCGAACGGCAGCAGATTGAAGGAACCGTCGGCCATCTCGAACAGCGCCATCTGCGCCGCGTTGAACAGGGCGGCGCCGACGGGCGCCGACGGTCCCGACAACGGCAGCAGCAGGGCCACCGTTGCCGGCCGGTTCGCCGGCAGCGGCGAGGGGGGGGGGGCGGGGGCCGCCGGAGGGGTGTGGTC
>WASQ01000021.1 GCA_009712185.1 Telmatospirillum sp.
CCCCCGCCGCCCGAACCGTCGCCTTCGCCGGATGTGATCGAGGAAACGCCCGTCCCCGCGACGGAGGAGGAGCAGGCTCCGGTCGCCACCGAGCCTCCCGCCCCTGCGGAGCCGGAAGCCGCCCCCGAAGCCGATCAGGGCGGGGCGGCCGGACAGGAACCGGCGACGGAGGAGACGCCAGCCCCCGCCGCCGCCGGGGACGGCCAGGATCAGAAACCCGCCCCCCAGACGGAAAATCCGCTCGAAAATCTCCGGATGACCATGATCCGCCTTCTCAGCAGCCTGCTGGGAGAAATTCAGAAGGTCCGCCCGAATCTCGATGCCTATAATCTTTTCGGCATCGATCTGGTGCTTGCCGGCGCCATTGATTTCCTGGGTACCGAAAAGAAGCTCTCGCAGGAGGAAAAAAGCACGATTCTGCGGGAGACGATCGAGGTGATGGGAACCCGGGCCGACATCGCGCGGTCCTTCGCCGACAAATATGAGGACTATCTGGGCGAGCCCAAATATCTGTCCATGGTGCAGGTCGGACGCAGCAGCATGGAAGCGCTGCTGGCGGGGGCCGATCTCGCGGGCGAAGAGATGATGGCCGCCTTCACTCTTTGGAACCGGCCGCAGCCCACGACCCAGACCGCCCCGGGAACCATAACGGTCCTGTTCACGGATATGGTGGGATCGACCGACTTCACTCAGAGCCGTGGCGACCATGCGGCCCAGGACATTCTGAGACGCCACAACAGTATCGTCCGGAGCGCCCTGGCGGAGTTCGTCGGCCGGGAAATCAAGCATACGGGCGACGGAATCATGGCCTCCTTCGCCAGCGCCGCCAACGGCGTCGAAGCGGCGATCTCCATCCAGCGCGCCTGTGAGGCCCACAACGCCCGCAATCCCGACCTGCCCCTCCATCTCAGGATCGGCCTCAATTCCGGGGAACCGATCCAGGAAGGGGATGACCTTTTCGGTACGACGGTGCAACTGTCCGCCCGCGTTTGCGCCAAGGCCGCCGCGAATGAAATTCTGTGCACCAATGTGGTCAGGGAACTGTCCGCCGGAAAGGATCTGACCTTCGATTCCAAGGGAATTCAGGAGCTCAAAGGATTCAAGGATCCAGTCCCGCTCTATGCGGTCCGATGGGCCCTGCCGGTGGAGACGTCGACATCCGGGCCCGTTCCGGCCGGCGGCGGCGATGCCGATCCGGACTCCGCGTCCGTGAAGGGACCGGAGACCACCAGGACATCAACGAAGGCATCCGCTCCCAAGGCCCGCAAGGAGGGAAAAACGCGCCCCCGAGCGGCGGCCCGCCCCTCGGAGCCCCCGGAGGCGCCGAAGGCCTGATCCGAGGCCTGATCCATTGGGTCGGGCCGGCATGAACGGGGTGAGCCGGAACGACGTCCGTCAGTTGATGGTCCGGGCGGCTTCCACGCGGACCAGAACCATCTGTTCCAGCCGGGAGACTCTCTGATAAAGATGAAGGCTGCGCGCCATCAGGCTGCGCAGTCCGGTCGGAAGGCTGTCGTCGTCCATGGCATTGGTGTCGAGGCAAACCTCGCGGCCCGACAGCCGGTTACAATCGAGGCAGGCCTCCTCCGGCGAAATTTCCCCGCAATTGACCGCGCGCTGAAGCATCAGCCACGCCATCACCTGCGTCAGCCGTGAGGTGACCCGCAAGGCTTCGCAACTGAACCGCAGATCGGGATGGGCGCGACGCCGCATGGTGACGCGGGGTTCCAGATGCTCCATGTAATTCCGGGCTTCGACGATCATGTTGAGCGTCTCATCATAGGTTCTTGTGAAGATCGCCGGTTGTGCCCCCATGCCGCACCCCGCAGTCCGTAAAGTTGAGTTAGAAGTGGCAATTTTCTCTAACTATGCGCCGCTTCCGGCATTTTCAATGTGCCTGCCACAAAATTACATACCATGGGATGATCATCCCTCCGGCCTTGACAGGCGTCAATCCCAACCTAAATCGATTGCACAAGGTCGCCGATGTCGGGGCCTTGGCACCTGAGGAAGGTGCCGCAGCGTGCCCATTCCGGACGTTGCGGTGCCGTACGTGAGACACATTGCTCATTGGAGGATGTCATTATGCGTACGTTCGATTTCACTCCCCTGTTCCGTTCCACCGTCGGCTTCGATCATCTTGCCCGCATGCTGGACAGCGCGGCGCGCGTTGATGAGCAGACCTTCGCTTATCCGCCCTACAACATCGAAAAGCTGGGTGAGGACAAGTACCGCATTACGATGGCGATCGCGGGATTCGCGGAAAGCGACCTTGAGATCACCGCACAGGACCACACCCTGATCATCATCGGCCACGCCCGCAAGGAAGAGGCATCGGCCCAGTATCTGCACCGCGGGATCGCGGGGCGTTCGTTCGAGCGCCGTTTTGAGCTCGCCGACTACGTGCGTCCGGCCGGGGCGACCCTGGTCAACGGCCTGCTGCATGTCGATCTGGTGCGTGAGGTGCCGGAGGCGATGAAGCCGCGCCGCATTGAAATCTCGAGCCGGGGCACGGGCCCCACGGCGCCAGCTATCGAGAATAAAGCCGCCTGAACGACGGTCCGAAAGCCCGGACGTCCGGATGACAGATGAACCACCCGGCCGGGGCCCTTCGGGGCCCCGGTTTTCTATGCCCGCCCCTCATTTTCATCGCATCGGCCGCGGGTTGCTCCCGCAGCCATCAATTCCAGCCGCCGATCAGGATGACACAGCGCTGGCTGGCCGGCCCCGATCAGGCCCGGGAAAACAGCCCCCGGTGCCCGCGTGATGCCGATGGACGGCATGACGCCCCAGGCCCTTCCCGGGGGTTGAGACGTCACTTGCGGAATAACGCCTCCGCTCCGGTCCGGACCGCCTTTTTTCCGGCGATTGCCTGCCGCACCCGGAGGATCTCCTCTTCCAGTTCGGCGATATACCCCTCCAGTTCTTCGACCGACATCGGGTCAAGATTGCGCTTCGTGGGAGTCTTCTTCGCGGGCTCCAGTTCGTCCAGGTCCATCATCAGCCCCTTGCCTGTTACTCCCGCAAGGTACCAGAGTGGGGATTGGGTTGAAATTGCCAGAGGTGACCATGCCCCTTCCGACGTCCATGACCTGTATTGAAATCGCCGCTCCCGGCGGCCCGGAGGTTCTTCGCCCCATTGAACGCCCGATGCCGCAACCCGGCCCGGGTGAGGTTCTGATCAAGGTGACGGCAGCCGGTGTCAACCGGCCCGATGTGTTCCAGAGGCAGGGGAATTATCCGCCACCGCCCGGCGCCTCGGACATTCCCGGACTGGAAATCGCCGGTGATGTCGTCGGGATCGGCGCCGGCGTGTCCACGCTTACGCCGGGACAGGCGGTGACGGCCCTGGTCGCGGGGGGCGGATATGCCGCCTATGCGATCGCGGCGGAAGGCCTGTGCCTTCCCGTCCCCAGCGGCTTCTCGCTGCGGGAAGCGGCCGCCCTGCCCGAGACCGTCTTCACCGTCTGGCACAATGTGTTTCAGCGCGGCGCACTGGGCAAAGGAGAAAGCCTCCTGGTCCATGGGGGTACCAGCGGGATCGGCACCACGGCGATCCAGCTTGCCGCGCATTTTGGCGCCAAAGTTTTCACGACCGCGGGCGGTCCCGCAAAATGCGACGCCTGTATCGCGCTTGGCGCGCACCGGGCGATCGATTACAAGACGGAGGATTTCGTCGAGGTCATCGCCCGGGAAACCAATGGTCGCGGCGTCAACGTCATCCTCGACATGGTGGGCGGCGATTATATCAATCGCAATCTGAAGTGCCTCGCCCCCGACGGCCGGCATGTCAGCATCGCCTTCCTGAACGGATCGAAGGTCGAGGTCAATTTCATGCCGGTCATGCTGAAGCGGCTGGTGCTGACCGGATCGACCCTGCGGTCGCGCCCTGTCGCCGAGAAGGCCGCCATCGCCCGTGAGTTGAAAGAGAAGGTCTGGCCCCTCCTCGATTCCGGGCAGATCAAACCCCGGATCGCAGCGACCTTTCCCCTTGCCGCGGCGGCCGACGCGCACCGTCTCATGGAGAGCAGCCAGCATATCGGGAAGATCGTCCTCGATGTCTAAAACCTTTGCCATTATTTGACCTTACGGGGAGCGCATGCCATATAAGGACAGTTACGCACCGAGCCGGTTTCGTCCGGCAAGACCGATCCAGGTCAGAATAACGTCAAGAGAGACCTGAAAGGAGGACTTATGGCCTTGCCGCTCATGCCCAAGGCGACAGCCGTTTGGCTCGTCGAAAACACCATGTTGTCATTTGAGCAGATCGCCAGTTTTTGCGGAATGCATTCCCTTGAGGTCCAGGCCATCGCCGATGGCGAAGTGGCGGTTGGCATTGTCGGGCTCGACCCCGTCGCCAACGGTCAGGTCACCCGCGAGGAGATCGAACGCTGCGAGAAGGACGAGAATGCGAATCTCCGTCTGTTGAGCGTCCCCGATCTCGCCCTGCAGAAGACCAAGGGCGCGCGTTACACCCCGGTGTCCAAGCGGCAGGACAAGCCGGATGCGATCGCGTGGCTGCTCAAGCACCACCCGGAACTTTCCGATGCGCAGCTTTGCAAGCTGATCGGGACCACGAAGGACACCATCGCCAAAGTGCGCGACCGGAGCCATTGGAATGCGGCCAACATCAAGCCGCGCAATCCGGTGACTTTGGGGCTTTGTACGGAGCCCGATCTTGAGAAGGCGGTGATCATCGCCCGCCCGAGAAGCGGCCAGCCCGTCGCCCAGCCCCTCGACGTTTATGATCAGCCGGAAGACTGACGCTGAGAACAGGGCTGAACGGCCCTGACTTGAGGCCCGGAGGATGGTCATCCTCCGGGCCTCAGTTTTTTAAGCCTGCTGTTCACGGGCCCGGGCGTAACCGATCTGGGTCAGATCCTCCTCGATCTCCTCCAGAATTGCCGGGTCATCGATGGTGGCCGGCATTTTGAATGTCTCGTGGTCGGCGATCTTCTGCATGGTTCCCCGCAAAATCTTGCCAGAGCGGGTTTTCGGAAGTCGCTTGACGATGGTCGCCGTCTTGAACGCGGCGACCGGACCGATCCGCTCCCGGACAAGGGCGACGACCTCCTTGAGGATCTGATCGTGCGATTTGGTCACGCCGGCCTTCAGCACCAGGAATCCCAGCGGCAACTGCCCCTTCATGGTGTCGTGGACGCCCACCACCGCGCATTCGGCCACATCCGGATGGCTGGCGAGGACCTCCTCCATCGCCCCGGTGGACAGACGATGGCCGGCGACATTGATGATATCGTCGGTCCGGCTCATCACATAGATATAGCCGTCCTCGTCGATATAGCCGGCGTCGGCGGTCTTGTAGTAGCCCGGAAATTCGTACATGTAGCTGTCGACAAAGCGCTGGTCCGCGTTCCAAAGGGTCATCAGCGTGCCTGGAGGCAGCGGCAGCTTGACCACCAGCGATCCCGCCTGCCCGGGTTTGCAGGAATGATGTCCTTCGTCCAGAACCTGGACGTCCCACCCCGGAGCCGCCTTGGTCGGCGAGCCATGCTTCACCGGAAACGGATGGATTCCCATGCAATTGGCCGCGATCGCCCAGCCTGTCTCGGTCTGCCACCAGTGATCGACCACCGGCACCTTCAGATGCCGCTCCGCCCATTGCAGCGTGTCCGGATCAGATCTCTCTCCGGCCAGGAACAGGATCTTGAGCGGGCTGAGGTCATATTCTGCCAGCAGGGTGGCGTCCGGATCGTCGCGCTTGATGGCCCGGAACGCCGTCGGAGCCGTAAACAGCGTCCCGATCCGATATTCCGAAATCATCCGCCAGAAGGCGCCGGCATCCGGCGTACCGACCGGCTTCCCCTCGTAAACCACGGTGGTGCAGCCGTGCAGGAGGGGGGCATAGACGATATAGCTGTGTCCGACGACCCAGCCGACATCCGAGGCCGCCCAATAGACCTCCCCCGGCTTCACGTTATAGATGTTCGCCATGGTCCATTTGAGAGCCACCATATGGCCCCCGTTGTCCCGCACCACGCCCTTGGGCTGGCCTGTGGTCCCGGACGTGTAGAGAATATAGAGCGGATCGGTTGCGGCCACCGGAACGCAGTCATGGGGCGTGGCGCCCGCCATCTGCTCCTCCCAGTCGACATCTCTGCCGGGAATGAGAACGGCCTCCGCCTCGGGGCGTCGCAGGATCACCGTATGGGCCGGCTTGTGGGTCGCCAGTTCGATCGCATGGTCGAGCAACGGCTTATAGGGAATGACTTTCTGCCCTTCGATCCCGCAGGACGCCGACACGATCACCGTGGGCCCGGCATCGTTGATCCGGGTCGCGAGCTCGCTGGCCGCGAATCCGCCGAACACCACCGAATGCACGGCGCCCAGACGCGCCGAGGCCAGCATCGCAACCACCGCCTCGGGCACCATCGGCATATAGATGATCACCCGGTCGCCCTTCTTCACCCCCAGGCCGGCCAGGACCCCCGCGAAGCGCGCCGTCAGATCCTTGAGTTCGGCATAGGTGATTTTCCTTTTCACGCCGATGACCGGGCTGTCGTAGAGGATGGCCGCCTGGTCCGCACGCCCGTTTTCCACATGACGGTCGACCGCGTTGTAACAGGTATTGACCAGCCCCCCGGTGAACCAGCGGTAAAATGGCGGATTGCTGTCATCCAGAACCTTGTCCCAGGTCTTGTACCAACTGATATCCTGAGCCGCCTCCCCCCAGAATGCGGCCGGGTCGGTCAGTGACCGGTGATGGGCAAGGTCGTACGCATTGCTCATAATCGTTCCCTCCCAGCGTGCAATGGATCGTCCACCGCCTTCGTTACCGCGAAAAATTTGCCGGAAATTACCGTCATTGGCTAGAGCCGAGACTCCGTGGGCGACAAAGGATCTGGGGCGCGCCTGTCGGGCGCGACAGGTCCGCCTCAATCTCCTGACGACATTCCGCTGTCAGACAAAACCAGAACCGTCCCCCATGACTCTGGTCATACGCTCATGGTTGTGATATTTCCTTTTTGGAAACTTTTGTCACGGATTATCAGAGCAAGGAGGACCCCATGAGGACCATTCACAGCGTTCTCGGTGCCGCGATGTTGTTGCTCGCGACGCCCTGCCTGGCCGCCGCACCAGGGAAAACACCGGATCCGGCACCCGCCGCAACGGCCTCGTCCACCGCTCCGGCGGCGGCCCCCAGCGCCCGCGATCAGTTGAAGGCGAGCTTCAAGGACCAGTGGGACAAATTGCGCCTCGCCCAGAAGGATCAGCGCGACAAGCTGAAGGCCGACCAGAAGGACCAGCGCGATAAATTGAAAGCGGAACAGAAGCAGGCCCGGGACAAATTGAAGGCCGGGCAGCGCGAGCAGTGGCAGAAACTGCCGCAGGAGTAATACCGTCTCCGGAGAAACGGGTCTCATCGCGGCCTGTCCGGCCCGGTGAGACCTCAGGGACATAAAATAAGACCCAGGGGACATAAAAAAAGCGACCATCAGGCCGCCATCACATACCCTTCCCCTTTGAATGGGACTTAACCGGTTTCCCGGCCGACCGGGAAACCGGTTGCCGAGATCATTGTCAGTGTGGGGAGATGCGCTCCAACTCGTCCTTTATCTTGAGCTTTTTGCGCTTGAGCTCTGCGATCGCCGCATCATCGGGCAAGGGACGGTGGACTTCCTCGTCAAGCGCCGCCTCCAGTGCGGCGTGCTTGGCTTTGAGGGACTGGACACGATCGAGAAGGCTCATCACTATCCTCCCATAGAGGTGGGAACTCACCTGGACGATAGTAAGCAGGGGCCGCGCGATTGTCAGCAGGTAAAAAATGAAGAATGCTCCGTTGCTGGTCGGCATCAGTGGCGCCTCCGGCGTGATCTATGGCGTGCGCCTTCTGGCTGCGCTCAAACGCATTGACGTCCCCCGCCATCTGGTCATGAGCGCCTCGGCGGAGGTTACGCTGGCTCTCGAAACCGACCTCAAACTCGCCGACGTCCATGCCCTCGCCGACAGGGTTTATGATGTCGGGGACATCGCCGCCGCCCCCTCGTCGGGATCTGCGCGATTCCGGGGAATGGTCATCGCCCCCTGCTCCATCCGGACCATGTCCGAGATTGCCACCGGCGTGACGGCCAGCCTGCTGACAAGGGCCGCCGACGTGACATTGAAGGAACGGCGCAGACTGGTGTTGATGGTCCGGGAGACGCCGCTGCATACCGGACATCTGAGGACGATGACGGCTCTTTCCGAGATGGGGGCGATCATTTCACCGCCCGTTCCGTCCTTCTATGCCGCGCCGTCCAGCATCGAGGAGATGGTCGACCATACCGTCGGCCGTATCCTGGATCTGTTCGACATCGATTCCGGACAGGTGCATCGCTGGGGAAGCGATGGAACCCGCCGGCGCCCGTCCCGCAAACGCGGTGCCGGCAAGAGCTCCGGTCCGGCCGGCGACGCCTGATACCGCCCGGTGCTGAGCGGTTCCGATCAGCACAGGCTGGTTTCAGAAGGGCGTTTCCCACCCGACGAGACAGATCACCCCCTCGGCCGTCACCAGAGACTTCAGGGCCGCCATATG
Source organism: Telmatospirillum sp. (assembly GCA_009712185.1). GTDB lineage: Bacteria > Pseudomonadota > Alphaproteobacteria > Rhodospirillales > Magnetospirillaceae > Telmatospirillum. The sequence goes on from WASQ01000021.1 coordinate 8,534, forward strand.
CTCGTCCGGCGGCGGAGACTGGTCGACAAAGGCATAGCGCCGCCCAAGCTGACGGTATTTCGACTCCCCGAGACGGTGGAACGGCAGGATATTGACCGCGTCCAATCCGATGCTTTTGATGAAACGCACGGTCGCCAGAAGATTTTCCGTGCCGTCGTTCAGGCCGGGGATAATGGGAATCCGGGGCATGATGACACCATCCCAGTCAGGCAGCGCCGCCAGACGGGCGATATTGGTCAACAGCAGGGTATTGTCCTGTCCGGTCAGGCGGTGGTGGACGGCGGGATCCATATGCTTGATGTCGGTGAACACCCAGTCCACCGACCGCATGACGTCGAGATAGTAATCCGTCGGCAGGCAGGATGTGGTTTCCACCCCCACATGCATGCCATGGCGCTTGCATTCGGCCAGGACCGCGGTGATGAAGCTCCGTTGCAGCAGCGGCTCGCCGCCGCTGAAGGTCACGCCGCCGTGCTTCCCCCAGTATTGCTGGTCGCGCAGCAAAATCCGCATCAGTTCGTCTTGCGTGTAATAACGGCCGCTGGTGACACTGGCCTCATTCAGGCAGGCCGTCACGCAATCGAATGTCTCGCAGTCGTCGCAAAGGCTGCGATCATGGGTCAGTTTTCCGTCGACCACGCGCGCCGCGCCATGCGGACAGGCGCGGATGCAGTCTCCGCAACATTTGCATTTGCTTTCCCGGTACATCATGACCGGATGGCGGAACAACCCTTCCGGATTGCAGCACCAGACGCACTGCAAGGGACAGCCGCTCATAAAAACGGTCGTGCGGGTTCCCGGCCCGTCGTGGACGGAATGGCCCTGAATATCGAAAATCAGCCCGCCTTCCGTCTGGCGCGGTTCCCCGGCCGGGGCGATGCGGCTTTGTGTCGTCATTCCAACTTCCTTTCGGACCGGGCGGCCCGACTTCGGTTCAGAGAACCCCGGCGGACGGGCGCGGGTGCCCGCCCGCCGGGAGGATCGACCCCGTCAGAGCTTCAGCGGCTTGGGCGCTTCCACCGCTTCCGGCCGCGCTTCCTCTTTGAGGGAGAGCGGCAGGGTCGAGCCGAACGCCCCCGAAATGACGAAGGCGCACAGCGCGAACACGATGGAATAGGTATAACCGCCGGTAGCATCCTTCAGATAGCCGCCGACCAGCGGGCCGATGAACGGGCCGATGCCCATCACGATCATGGTGCCCAGGCCCCAGATCTTGCCCAGCGTCGCGCGCCCGTAGCCCGCGCCCAGATAGCCGACGACGCCGCCGGGCACTATCGCCCAGTAGATCGCGAACAGAATGCAGGACAGGAAGCCCATGACAAGGGCGTCACTGGTCTGCATCAGCAGCATGGCACAGGCCAGAGCCCCCACCAGAGGTCCGTAAATCAGCATTTTCTTGCGTCCCTGGGACTCGCAGCTCGACGCCTGAACCACCTTGTCCGCAATGACGCCCATTCCCGGCATCGAGAAAATGCCGACCACGCCGATGATGATGTAAAGATAGGTCGCCTTGTCGAGCGACATGCCAAGATCGGCGGACCAGTAGCTGACAACCTGGGTCCAGATCAGGAATTCCGCCAGCATGCTGGTCAGGAACGTGAAAATTGCGCCCCAGATCGGGTAGGTCGCGTAGGATTCACGAATGCCGCGTACACGCAGAGCGCCACCACCGCCAGGCGCCTGCGGTGCTTCGCCGAACGGTTTGAGGCCATATCCTTCCGGGCTCTTTTTGGCGAGGACCGCGGCAAGGACAAGGCACACGAAGGTCAGCAATGCCAGCAATTCCATGGCGCCGCGCCATGCGGAGCCCTGCTGGCTGGCGAGCGAGTTCTTGACGAACAGGCTCATGATCACCTGCGACATGGGGCCGCCGGCAAAGGCGATGCCCCACATTTTCGCATAGGTGTTTCCGACATACCATTTGCGCACGGACACCGTCGAGGATACCCACAGCATGCCCGTCGCCACGCCCGCAAGGATGCCGTAGGACGCGTAATAGGCATATAGACTGTTGACCTGGGCCGTCACATAGAAGCCGGCCGCCCCCAGGATGGCGCCCAGGAAATAGACCGGTTTGGTGCCCCAGCGGTCGAGAATCAGACCGCTGAAGAAAGCGGCAATGGCATAGAACATCATCATGAAGGAATAACCCAGGGTGACCTGGGTCTGGTTCCATCCCATGTCCGCGCTCATCGGGACCTTGAGAATGGAAAAGGTCGCCCGATAGCCGAACAGGCAGAACACAGCGAGCCACGAGGCCGCAACCACCGACCAGCCGTAAAGCCGCTTTTGGTTCTCCATGAGCTTTACTCCTGAAGTGTCACGAAACCCGCCTTCCGCAAGGATCCGGCTTCCGACCGGGGATTGCCCCCCGGCCGGAAGCCGGCCTTCCGTCAGTCGGCGAACATCTCGCAGGTGACCGCGGTCATGTCGCCGTAGGCCATGAATTTCGGCTCATGGGCGCTGGCGCCGCAGGTGCCGATGTTGGTCTCGGACTCCAGATATTTGCTGCAGAATTTGCATTTCGGCAGTCGTGTATAGCCGGCGGGTGCCAGGCTGTCGGCCGAAACCATCGCTCCGGTCAGGCGATCGAGGCCCTTGTCCGCATCGACAGGAACGAATTCACGGGTGTCGCGATAAGCAAGGTTCATGATCAGATCCCTTCATATTCGGTACGGGCGATGAGTTCGTCCTGAACGGACTTGCCGATCTCAACCCAGTACTGGGTGAATCCGGCGACACGGACCATCAGTTCGCGGTACTGGTCGGGGTGGGCCTGGGCGTCGCGCAACATCTTGGTGTCCACGACGTTGTACTGGACGTGGAAACCGCCCTTGCGCATATAGGCCCGCGACAGGTCGAGCAGTTTCTTCGTTCCCTCCTGCCCGCGAATGGCGCTGGGATGGATCTTGATGTTGAGTTGGGAATTCTGCGACCGGGTGTGGTCCCACACGGTGGCAGAGCTCATCAGCGCATAAGGTCCGTTGCGGTCGGTCCCGGGATAGGCCGACATGGAGGCGTCGGCGAAGGTCGTGCCGCTGAGACGGCCGTCCGGGGTGGCGCGGCAGGCGGATCCCATGGCCCCGTGCGTCGAAACGGAAATCTGGCACGGATACATCGGATAGCCGTAAAGCGACATATAGTTGCTGCAGTCGTCGCAGAAGAACTCTTCCCAATCGCGCAGGATGCTGTCGGCATAGGGATCGTCGTTGCCATATTTCGGCGCCTGCAACAGCATAAAATGCAGCTTGTCCCACTGCCGGTTGTCGTCGTCGCGCTTCTGCTGGTCGGCGATCGAGAAGGAATTGATATCGTGCGCGTCCTTGAAGCCGAAATTGTCGAGGATGGCCGTGCGGACCTCTTCCAGGGTCGCCCTGCGGTCGTCGTAAACGACCTTGCGCAACGCGGCGAGCGAGTTGATCAGGTTGGCCGTCCCCGCCGATTCGACATTGAAGGTGGCGTTGTAGCGATATCCCAGCTCGTTGATCAGATGCCCCTTGGCGAGGCAATCGGGCTTCAGCAGAGAATTGAAGACCGCCATATTGTTCTTGCGCCAGACGTCATGCTGGATGTTGTTGGCCTTTTCCAGAGACCGGCAGACAATCTGGAAATAGTCCTTGAACTGGCTCCACAGCTCGTCATAGGTCGCGAGTTTCCTGCCATGGGGCGGCAGAACCTGTTCGCGGGTTCGCTGGTCCTGACCGTTGAACAGCGTGAGTTCGAGAATCTTCGGCAGCGCCAGGAAATGGATGCCGACGCTGGTGGGCTGGCCGCTGCCGCCCGGGATGAAATACTCCTTTCCGTTCAGATGAAGCGGCATCCAGGATCCCGGCGATGTCTCAAGGCAGCCGCCGATGGCCCAGGCCCGGGCCTCCCTTGGGGTCATTCCCTCGGGTGCGTACTGGTTCATGATGAACTGGATACCGCCGGCATTGTTCATGAAGGCCGGATAACCGCAGCCGGTCTTGATGACCTGGGCCGCCAGCATCAGGAAGTCGTCGGGAAGCCGCTCGTCATACAGCAGGGCGATCGTCGACTGCGGCATCGGGTTGCTCATGCCCGCCTCAAGGATGAGGTATTCAAGGCGGTTGGCCGCCGAGTTCCCGTAATAATCAAGACCTCCGACGGACAGGGTATTGAAGGTATTGCCCGACAGCACGCCGCCGACCACGCCGCAGGAGGCGAAGCAGTCGATCGACGTCTTGACGATGCGGTCGAGTTCCAGGAGCTCCAGAACCTCGTCCTCCGTCGTGCGTCCGGCGGCGATGTCCTGTTCGAAATAGGGATAGAGAACCTGACCGATCCGTCCGGGCGACATGCCGGAAATCGCATCCTCGTTCAGGACGCCGAGATGGATCGTCTCGATCATCTGGAAGGCTTCGCGGAAGGTCCGGGGCGGGTTATGGGCGATCCAGTCCAGGCACTGGGCGATGTCGCGATACTCCGCCTTCTGCGCGGCATCCTTTTCGATCGCCTCAAGCCGGCGCGCCTCGGCGGCGTAATTCAGGATCCAGGTCTGGATTCCCTGTAGAGCCAGGATGACCGCCTCATAGTTATAGAGCCGGTTCATGCCGACCATGCCATCGCCGTCGGCGTTGCCGGCGACCTCGGCGATCTTTTCGCGCGCCATCCGGATCAGGCCGTCAAAGCCATATTCCAGCGGATAGTAATAATTGATGACCTCGCGCCCCTGCGGCAGCGTGTATCCGGAATCGAACATGCACACGATGTTGCGCATGACCTTTTCCTTGATGTCGTAGTCCGGGCACATCTGCTCGTATTTGTGACCGAGATCATCGACCGATTTGCCCACCCACATCCGGGCCAGCTTCAGCAGCGCCGGGATCTCCTCCTGGCGCATGCCGAACTTGCCGGCGATGGACACGACTTTGTTGAAACTGGTGACGACATTGCCGCCGCCCGAACCGAACTTGGAATGTTCGTCCGCCGAGGTCGAGCCGCGCTTCAGCGCGTCCTGGAACAGCTCGTCCTCCTTGGCGACGTAGAATCCCTCGGACAGCCAGGGCATGGGGAAAGATCCCCGGAAATAGTGCGCCTTGTGCATGACCAGCTTCTCGCCGGGATAAATCACCGGCGTCAGATGGGAGAAGGCCGCCTTCAAGGCCCTGGCGCGCCGGATTACCGGAATTTCGCTGTCGTTGGCCATATATTCCCGCGTGTACCAGTACGGGAACTCGTTGTTGGCCGTCGAGAGGCTCTGCATATAAATGGATTTCAGGGCCGCCACGCGGGGATGGGGCTCGGGCTTGATCTCACGGTCGATGATCTCCCGCGGCGACTGGCCGCAGGCTTCGAAATCCATGGAGATGCCCGCATCCGCCAAGACCTGCTTGAATGTTTTGGCCATAGGTTCCTCCTGTCAGCGTTCGTCTTCTTGGGGTCGTCCGGTCCGGACGCCACCCCGGAAACGTCTGCGCCTCGCTTTACACAAGGCGTGCCAATCCCGGCAGCCGCCAGGAAAAAGAGCCTAAGACCTTAGAAAGAAAAGCTATTTTCGGATGAACCGGTCGGCGGTGGTGGGGATCCGTCACATCGGACACACGAAAACCGTAACCAGGAGTGACACACCAGGAGTGACAACGCCTCTGTTGCGGTCACCTTATTATTGGTCATATCGACGGTTTCTCCAGAAAAAACTCATGAAGAATATCGGACTGACCCACCATTTTTATTTTTTCAATTTATACAATGCTGCCCTTGCACGGGTGTCACGGCGGTAAACACTCCGGCCAGAAAGAGGTCCTTTTCGGAGACACTTTCCGCAGCGCAATAATGAAGGTTATTCTTAGAACAACGGAACTCTCCCTTCCTGGCGCCGAGAAATGTTGATTTATTTCAATAACGGTTCCTTCCGTGTCCCTGGTCCGGTGGCGCAAGACTCCCGAACGGAAGAGCATGTGATTTGCGCTATTTAATAACTAAAAATTCCGTCAAAAAAATCACGACTCATACTTATCGTGAATAAAAACGAACTCATACCCATCACAAAAATCATTTTATATAAATTATGGAATCATGATCTGTTTTGAGACATAATCACCCCCGTCCTCAGGGCGACACCTGTGGATTTTTACTTTTTAAAATGAACAATCATAAAGTGAAAACCAGATAACATCCGCTTAACAACGGATAATTATCTTACAACGTCGCCACACAAGACATGGCATTCATCAGAATTAATGATCGCTGGTGGGAGACAGGCCATGACTCAAAAATCAGAAGATCAAACACTCATCGGACGATTTCACGTACCGAATAAGATATTTCATATAAAAAATAGACAAGACACTGAGGATATAATCGGCGATGCATCCTCATATTCAAGGCAGATAAATAACATCCGAATTGAAAAAAGCAGCACAAGAAAAAAAGATGACAATAGTCTTATAGAAGGAATTTTTTCCAGCGAGCGATCCTACATCGACTTCCTGAAAAAGGTTGTCGACTATGTTGCCTGCGGTCTCCAGGTCGTCAACAAGGAAGGGGTTCTGGTCTATATCAACGACAGCTTCGAAGAAGTTCACGGCGTCCGCCGGGACGAGGTAATCGGCCGGCATGTCACCGGCATCATCGACAACACGCGCATGCATGTGGTTGCCCACACCGGCATCCCCGAATATGACCGGGTTCAGAATATCAAGGGCATTCCCTATGTCGTGTCACGCATCCCGATCTTCGAGGAAGAGGAATGCGTGGGCGCGGTCGGCATCATCCGGTTCCGCTACCTGGACGAGGTCAAACATCTGACCGACGACATCAAGCGCCTTCAGAAGCAGATCCAGTCCATGCGCAAGGACAACCATCTCGCGGCCAACACGGAATACAGCTTCCGGGACATCGTCAGCGCGTCCGAGACCATGGCCGGCGTCAAAGACCAGGCCATGCAGGCTGCCGCGACCGATGCAACCGTGTTGTTACGGGGGGAATCGGGCGTCGGCAAGGAGGTGTTCGCGCACAGCATTCACAATCTCAGCCAACGCCGTGACGGCCCCTTTGTCCGGGTCAATTGTTGCGCGCTGCAGGAAAATCTCGTCGAGTCGGAATTGTTCGGCTATGAGGATGGCGCCTTCACGGGCGCCCGCAAGGGCGGCCACAAAGGCAAGTTCGAGCAGGCTGACGGCGGCACCATTTTCCTCGACGAAATCGGCGACATGCCCCTCTCGGCGCAATCGAAGCTTCTGAGGGTCATTCAGGACCGGGCCGTGGACCGCCTGGGCAGCGAACGGCGGAACCGGGTCGATGTCCGGATCATCGCCGCCACCAACAGCAACCTGGAGGCCCGCGTCCGGGACGGCAGCTTCCGCGAGGACCTCTACTACCGCCTCGACGTCATCCCGATCGTCATCCCATCGCTTCGGCAGGTGCCGGAGGACATCCCGATCCTCGCCCGGACCCTTTGGGACAAACTGTCCAAACGCCATGGCATTTTTCACAAGCGTCTGATGCCATCGGCCTATGCGGCCATGCAGCGCCAGCCCTGGAAAGGCAATGTGCGGGAATTACAAAATGTGCTGGAACGGGTGTTGATCATGGCGCGGTCCTCCCAGGTCGGCGAGGAGGATCTGCGGCATGTCCTGTTGCATGGCGGCACCAGCAACGATCTGATGGACCTCGATGCCGATGGCGGCACGACCCTCGAGAAACTGGTGGAACGGACCGAACAACGGGCAATCCGGTACGCGTTGGCGGTCATGGAGGGGAACAGGTCCGCGGCCGCCCGTCTCCTCGGTATTTCGCGCCCGCTGTTTTACAAAAAGCTCTCCCGCTACGGGCTGGGCGGAAAGACGTGACCGGTTCCGATCAGCGCCGGGTGGTATCAGGCATCCGGCACCCCGTCGTCCCCGGTCGCCCGCACCAGCGTGATCGTCCACGCGACCCCGATCTGAGTGACAGCCGGCAAACGGTCGCCATCATGGCCGACGCTGGTCAGACGGCCGCTGTAAAGGCCCAGCCACTGATCGATGACGCGGATGTCTCCGGGGAGCCGCGCGGGGGCCGCCGCCCCGGCCGGAAAATACCCTCCCCCCTCCGGTAAAAGACACTGGCGGGCGACGACCGGCGCGCCGGAACATCCCGACGAGGTCGGCCCCGACAGCAGCATGAAGGGCATGGCGTCGTCGGGTTCGGCGGCGATTTTGCAGCAGACCGCAATCGGCCGGCCCGCATAATCCCGTCCCCCCGGATATCCGGGGACCAGGACATCGCGGCCAGCCGGCAAAAACATGTCCCTCACCCGGCCATAGACCGGACCGGTCCGGGGTTCGTTCACTCCCGGCGTGGCGAGAAACGCGTCGGGTAATCGTCCCCCCGCCCGATTGGCCTCCAGAAGACCATAGTCGATGGCGGCGATATCGCACTGTGCCCGCATCACGGGATCGCGGTGGACCCTGAACAGACTGCGGCCACCGGCATAGGTGGGAAAACGGGCGATCAGGTCGCCGCCCTGCCACACCTCCACCTCCAGCGGCCGGGGCGGTTCCAGCAGAGCAAACCGGCGATAGGGGGAGACGCCGCCGCTCAGGTTGTGAAACGCGGTGGCGACGAAGCGGCCGGTTCGCCCGGCCACCAGAAATCCCGTGGCGACCGCGCGATCGTCCGGCCCGAAATGAAGAACCAGCCGGACGACGGAGGCCGTCAGGGGATCGGCCGGACAGTCACGGGCCGGGGCCTCCGACCGTGGAGCCATCTCCCCGATGGAATGGTCCGCCGACATCCGCAACACCCTCCCGGACGGAGACGGCGGAGCCGGCATCCTCCGGCCGGGCCCCGCCGCAGGTCCTTTAGCCGGCCGCTTCGGTGGCGGTCTCCTCGCCGACATAGGTCCCGAGACCACGGGCGGTGCGGACCAGGGCGCCGTCGGGTTCGACATGGCGGGCCCCGCCGACGACCTTGGAGATCGGGACATCGACCACGCCACGATCCTGCCAGGCGACCATCCGGTTGAACTTACCTTTGGCAACCAGATCAACCGCATGGACGCCGAACGCCGATGCCAGCAGACGGTCCTGCATGGACGGCTGCCCGCCGCGTTGCAGATGCCCCAGCACCATGACGCGCACTTCGGCGTTGACCCGGCTGTTCAACTGTTCGGAAAGACTGTGGCCGATGCCGCCGTAACGCGCCTGCTGACCGCCCCAGGTCACTGTCGGGGTCAGCCCCTCCTCGGTCCGGCATCCCTCGGCCACCACCACCAGCGCGTGGTTGCGTCCGGCACGGCGGACCTCCTCGATCTTTTTCACCACGCCGTCGAGGCTGTAGGGAATCTCGGGGATCAGGATCACGTCGGCGCCGCCGGCAATGCCGCCGGACAGGGCGATATGTCCCGAATCGCGCCCCATGACCTCAAGGATCATCACGCGGTGATGGCTGGCCGCCGTCGGTTGCAAACGATCGAGGGCATCGACCACGACGTTGACGGCCGTCGAGAAACCGATCGCGAATTCGGTCAGGTGCACGTCATTGTCGATGGTTTTCGGGATGCCGACCATCGGCAGGCCGCCCTGCTTACAGAGCTTGTCCAGGATCTTGAGAGACCCGTCGCCACCGATCACGATCAGGGCGTCGAGCCCCAGCATATGGAACCCCTCGACGAACTCGCCGGAGCGATCCTTCAGGCTGCCGTCAGGCATGGGATAGGCAAAGGGGTCGCCCTTGTTGGTGGTGCCCAGCATGGTGCCGCCCATCCGCAGCAGATTGCTGTTGAAAAACTCCAGCGTCAGTTCCTGGTGTTCAACAGGGCGGTTCATCAACCCAAGCGAACCGTCGCGAATTCCGTGCACTGTCCAGCCGTATCCATAAATCGCGCGATGGACAACGGCGCGGATGGCTGCGTTGAGACCGGCGCAATCGCCGCCGCTTGTCAGGATTCCAAGCCTGTGAACCTTTGGCATGGGCACACCTTAGTTGTTTCAGGTATCCGTCCAAACATGGCATACCGTTTTCCCCCGCGTTCTGCTAGTGTCATTCGGGTTTTGCGACGGGTTGCGGCAATGATCGACGAGAATTTGGAAGAACTGAAGCGCCGGTTGGAGAACCTGCGGATCGAGCATCGCGATCTCGACGATGTGATTCTCCGCCTTTCGATAGACGGGGCGGCCAATCAATTACAGGTCAGCCGGCTCAAGAAACGCAAACTTCTGCTGAAGGACCAGATCGCCCGGCTGGAAAACGCCCTGGTTCCGGACATCATCGCCTGAGCGGATCCGGATCGGACGGCGCCCCTTCCCCTTCCATCGCGGCACCGGACCGGCGCGCCTCATCGGCCGCCGCCAGCAGGCCGTCGGCGGACGCGCCGGGGGAAAAATCGGCCAGTCCGAAAGTGACGGCCATGTCCTGCCGGCCGCCATTCCACAGGGGCGCAGCCTCTCTCAGCAGACGTGCGACCGACAGCGCCTTGTCACGGGCGGCGGTCGGGTCCGCCAGGGCCAGGACGACGCCGAAATCGCCGCCGTCGAAATAACCGATCAGGTCCGTCTGCCGGAACTCCCGGCGCAACAGATTGGCCGCATTGGTCAGGAAGGCGTCCGATGCCGCCAGCCCCCGCCGGGACCGCAGTTCCTCAACGCCGTCGAGATGCAGATAGAGCACCGCGCCACCCAGCCCGGTCTCCTCCATCGCCACAAGCAATTGTCCCAACCCCCGCGCCCAGGCTCTTCGGTTCAGAACCGGCAGAACTGGATGGCGATCCGCTTCCTCTCCCAGAAAAGTCTCATAGTGACGGGCAAGCTCGACTTCCCGCCGCAGACGTTCGACCTCCCCGACCAGCGCTGTCAGGGTCTCCCCCACGGCCGGCGGCAGGACGCCGCCGGTAAGGCCGAACACGGAGGACACGTCGACGGGCGCCGCGGCGGTCTCGACGACGCGCGGAACGAAACGCCGACGCGAATAGCCGGCGCCCTGCTGCCCCCCGCCCGAGGAGCTCCAGCTCAAAGCGCCAATGATGGTCCCGTCAATCGCGCCTACCATCACAGACCTACCCCTGGTTGGTTTATCTGCCAGAACAATCTTATGCGGAGGGAGTTAACTTTTGTTTATTGTCCACTTTTAATTGAACCAACCATCCCACCGTGCAGACAGTCGCTCCGCGCCCGCGGCGGACTCCGGCAGGGGCGACGGAGACACCGGGACGCCGTGCCAATCTCGCGCCCCTGCCCCCGGGGGGCCGCTCCGCCATCTCAGCTCCCGCGCCTGCCGCCCTGCGACTTGCGTTCGAAGCCCCGCCTTCTATAATGCCGCCTCTCCCCCTTTTTACCCCCAGGCAACGGACCGGAAGGACAGACGGAATGGCAGAGGCATTAGTCGGCATCATCATGGGAAGCCAGTCCGACTGGCCGACGATGACGCATGCGGCGGACACCCTGAAGGCCCTGCAGGTTCCTTTCGAGACGAGGATCGTGTCGGCCCACAGGACGCCCCGGCGTCTTTACGATTACGCCACCGGAGCCCGCGGCCGCGGGCTCCGGGTGATCATCGCCGGAGCCGGCGGGGCGGCCCATCTGCCCGGCATGACCGCGTCGATGACGACGCTCCCGGTTTTCGGAGTCCCGATCGAAACCAGGACGCTGAAGGGGATGGACAGTCTTCTGTCCATCGTTCAGATGCCGGGCGGGATCCCCGTCGGAACTCTGGCGATCGGGAAAGCCGGTGCCATCAATGCCGCGCTTCTGGCGGCCTCTGTCCTGGCGCTTGGCGACGATGCCCTGACGCAGCGTCTTGAGGCCTGGCGTCAGCGCCAGACCGACGCCGTCGCGGTCGAACCGGTGGACGAGGAGAGCCATGCCGGTTGAACGCGCACCCGCCGACGGACCGGCAATGATCCCTCCGGGCGGCATCATCGGCATCATCGGTGGCGGCCAGTTGGGACGGATGACCGCGCTCGCGGCGGCCAATCTGGGATACCGGTGTCACATCTACTGCCCCGAGCAGGGCTGTCCGGCCTCCCATGTCGCGGCCGCGACGACCATCGCCGCTTACGAGGACCAAGAGGCGCTGGCCCGGTTCGCCGCCTCGGTCGATGTCGTCACCTTCGAATTCGAGAACATTCCGGCGGACAGCGTCCGGATCCTGTCCCGCCATGTGCCGGTGCGGCCGGGCTGGCATGTGCTGGAGACCGCGCAGGACCGGATCCTGGAAAAATCCTTTTTCAACAGCATCGGCATTGCCACCGCCGACTGGCGCGCGGTGGACAGCCTGGACGACCTCAGACGCGCGGTTGACATCCTCGGACGCCCGGCCGTGCTGAAGACGACACGCTTCGGTTATGACGGCAAAGGGCAGGTCCGCATTGCCCCGGACACCGATCTGGCCCTGGCTTATGCCGGGATCAACGGAGCCCCCGCCATTCTCGAGGGCTTCGTCGATTTCGAGCGCGAGGTGTCGGTGATCGTCGCCCGGTCACCTGCCGGCGAAGCGGTCTGCTTCGATGTCGTCGAGAACCGCCACCGCAATCACATCCTGCATCAGACCATCGCACCGGCCCCGATTGCGCCTGATCTGGCCCGCCAGGCGGATGCCATCGGTGTCGCGGCGGCAAACGCCCTCGATCTTGTCGGTTTGCTGGCGGTCGAGATGTTTGTCACCCGGGACGGCCGGCTTCTGGTCAATGAGATGGCTCCCCGGCCTCATAATTCGGGCCATTGGACCATCAACGCCTGCGCCACGAGCCAGTTCGAGCAGTTCGTCCGGGCGGTTTGCGGCCTGCCTCTTGGCGACCCGAGGCGGCATTCGGACGCCCTGATGACCAATCTGATCGGTGACGACATCGGGGAATGGCCCGACATCCTGCGTGAGGCGCAAAGCTGCCTCCATCTTTATGGCAAGACAGAAGCGCGCGCCGGGCGCAAAATGGGCCATGTCACTCACCTTCTCCCGCTCGGAAAGGGCGGCGGGGCGGAGGCGTGACTGTCCGGCGAAGGATTTGGCGGGGATAAAAATCTTTGATTGACGCCCCCCGCCTTTACGGAGATTTTGTGCCCCTCGCCCCTTCGGTCGGCAGTGCATCGGGTCATGTCCTTGGAACAATGGATCGTTGATTTCGCCAATCACTATGGCCCGCTGATCTATCTGGTGATACTGGTCTGGACCTTTCTCGAAGGAGAAACGGTCGTCCTGATCACCGGAGCCCTGATTGCTGGCGGCGCAGTCCATCTGAACGTCTGGATGCTGATCCTGGTGGCCTTCATCGGCAGTTTCGGGGGCGATCAGGCCTGGTTCCATATCGGCCGGACCTATGGAACGCCGCTTCTCAAGCGCTGGCCGACCATGGCTCGCAAAGTCGAATGGGCCTTCACTTTGCTGCGCAAGCAGGAAAACCTGTTCATCCTGACCTTCCGCTTCATTTATGGCCTGCGCAACATCAGCCCCTTCATCATCGGGATGACCGGCGTCTCCCGGATTAAATTCATCCTCCTCAATCTGATCGCGGCCGCCGTCTGGGCGAACACCTTCGCCTGGGGCGGCTACTTCCTCGGCAAGGTCCTCGAAACCTATCTGGGGGAATCCTCGCAGGCGGCGCTTCTGGTGCTGATCGTGATCGTCGTGGTGGTGGCGGCGGTCAACTCGATCCGCCAACGTCGCCGCAACGCCACCGCCAAGCAGACGGAAGCCACCGAAAAAACCGACGCCTGAGCGGAGGGCGCCTCCCGGCGTCCGGCGTCCGGCAGGTCCCGTCGTCAGTGCGCGGCCTTATTCAAACGGTTCCGTGCACCAGGCTCTGTGTCAGCGAAAAAGTTCCGCTGTCTCAATGCTCAGAAGCCGCACAGGCTCAAACGCACTGACCTGCTTTGTGACTCTTTTGTGTGTGTCAATGAATCAGGGGCCGACCGACGAGGCATCATCCGGCAGGCCCCCTTTTGGTTCCGACCGGCAGCGGATCAGCCTCCGTGGACGCCGAAACGCCTGCGGGACCCGGCTTTGACACCGAAAAGCTGGAGCGGATTGGGGCATTTCGTCAGCCGGCGCTGAACGGAAAGACGCCAGCGGGTCACCCGCAACGCGTCCGCCAGCCGGCGGTCCAGAAAACCCCAACTATCCGAAAAGTCGTCGGATTCGTCTTGCAACCAATAGAGAAGTGTCGCCGTGAACACTCCGGCCAGGGTGGCGCGCTTGGTGTAATAGCTGAAATCGGTCGCCCTGTCGGCCGCGGCGTACCAGATCGCGTCGGCGGTCCGCCAACTCGCTTTCGCGGCCCATTTCGCGTTGTTGGGCAGGGTCAGGAACGTCACGGCCCGGCGAATCGATTCCCGCTGATCGGCCCAGGTCTCGATGCGGTTGCGGATCAGCCAGCGGATCCGCTGTGTCAGCCTCATCGATGTCAGGTCCTCGCTGGTGGCCGCCTCGATCATGCGCCGGTCGGCGAGATCGGAGAAATGCGCCACCGCCTCAACGACGCCGGCGGGAAACAACCGCTCCCCGATGGTCGGGTCCAGCCCCTCGTCCTTCGCCGCCTCCTGCAACGCCTTTTGACACCATCCCTCGAACGGCACCTGGAAAAGGGCCGCCAGCACCAGCCGGTCCCGAAGGTCCTGCAGATTTTCCGTCTCGCTCATACTTCCTCCGCATCGCCGGCGCCGTCCGTCGGTGCCTCCATCCGCCGGCGCAATTCATCAACAAAGGCCAGACTTCCGATATCCCTCATCCTGGAGGGATAAAGCCGCCCCCACAGATGATCGCATTCATGCTGAACCACGCGGGCGTGGAACCCGCTCGCCTCGCGTTCGATCTGACGGCCGTCCGGCGTCAGCCCCCGGTAACCGATATGGCGCCAGCGCGGCACCCGTCCGGTCAACCCCGGAATCGAAAGACACCCTTCATAAGCCTCATCCATTTCATCGCCAAGCGGTTCAATCTCGGGATTCATCAGGACGGTGACCGGCACTCCGTTTCCGTCCGCCGCCCGTTCCGAGGGAACCATGAACAGAACCAGTTGCAGCCCCCGTTTGACCTGCGGCGCGGCGAGGCCGACACCATTGGCGGACGCCATGGTTTCCAGCATATCGGCCACCAGGGCGTCAATGGCGGGATCGCACGGATCCTGTACCGGCTCGGCCTGGCGGGCCAGAATGGGGTGCCCCATCAGGGCGATATCGAGTCTTGCCATGGGGTCACTATGAGCGGAGCCGCGCGTCCGGTAAAGTGTTTGGCGCGGTCATCGGGGGAAAGTGATGACTTCGCGCTTCCCATCGGGGACCTCTTATGATATGTAACCACCTCCTTGAGCGGCAAGAGGCCGTTCAGACTGAATTTTGCCTGGGTTGGCCTTAGCCGTCCCTTGCATTTTGATCCAAGCGTAGAGGAGCGGTGGCGAAACGTGCAGGTTCTCGTTCGTGACAATAATGTCGATCAAGCCCTGAAGGCCCTCAAGAAGAAGATGCAGCGTGAGGGTGTCTTCCGCGAAATGAAGCTGCGCCGCAACTACGAGAAGCCCTCGGAGAAGCGTGCGCGCGAGAAAGCCGAGGCCGTGCGCCGGGCCCGCAAGCTTGAACGCAAGCGCCTGGAGCGTGAAGGCTTCTAAGCCTTCTTTTTTCAAGGACGCCGCACTCAAGGCGCCGCACCGGAAGGTGGCGGCGCTTTTGGTGTTTTTGCATCGTCTTTCGCGCCGCACCACGCCGACGCCAGCCGGTGCATGAAAGCGGAACCGATCCGTGCGCCACTGCCCCCCGGGCGCCGGCAGGAAAAAGGGCGGCGACGTCAGACTGTCACCGCCCCATCGGGTTCCCGCGCGCCGGTTGGCGTCAGCCCAGCGCGGAGACCAGTTCCTCTGTCACCTTCTTCGCATCCCCGAACAGCATCATGGTGTTCGGCCGGAAGAACAGTTCGTTGTCGACACCGGCATAGCCGGACGCCATCGACCGCTTGATGAACAGGACCGTCTTCGCCTTTTCGACTTCCAGAATCGGCATTCCGAAAATCGGACTGGCCGGATCGGTCTTCGCGGCGGGATTGGTGACGTCGTTGGCGCCAATCACGAAAGCGACGTCGGCGGTGCCGAATTCATGGTTGATCTCCTCCAGTTCGAAGACCTCGTCATAAGGAACGTTGGCTTCGGCCAGGAGAACGTTCATATGGCCCGGCATCCGTCCCGCCACGGGATGGATGGCATAACGCACGTCCACGCCCTCGGCCTTCAACTTGTCGGCCATCTCGCGCAGCGCGTGCTGCGCCTGGGCCACCGCCATGCCATATCCCGGAACAATGATGACCTTGGACGAGTTCTTCATGATGAAGGCCGCGTCGTCGGCGCTGCCGGCCTTGACCGCGCCGCGGTCCTTGGCACCGCCGCCGGCGGCGGAAACACCCTCACCGCCGAAGCCGCCCAGGATCACATTGATGATCGACCGGTTCATCCCCTTGCACATAATGTAGGAAAGGATGGCGCCGGACGAACCGACCAGGGCTCCGGTAACGATCAGAAGCGGGTTCTGAAGGGTAAAACCGATGCCGCAGGCCGCCCATCCGGAATAGCTGTTCAGCATCGACACCACCACCGGCATGTCGGCGCCCCCGATCGGCAGAATCAGCAGGAAGCCCAAAGCCAGCGAGATGACGGTGATCAGAACGAACACCGTCGGGGATTCGGTGATCACGAAGGCGCCGATCAGCACCACAAGGGCGATCCCCAGGGCGGCATTCAGGGGATGCTGCAACGGGAACACCAGCGGATTTCCGGACACCAGTCCCTGCAGTTTAGCGAACGCGACCAGCGATCCGGTAAAGGTGATGGCGCCGATGGCAAGCCCGAGGCTCATCTCGACCAGGGACCCGCCATGGATATGACCGGGAACCCCGATATGGTAGGCCTCGGGATTGCCGAACGCTGCCGCCGCCACGAACACCGCGGCAAGACCGACCAGGCTGTGGAAGGCCGCAACAAGCTGTGGCAGGGCGGTCATCTGGATGCGCCGCGCGACCACGGTACCGATCGACCCGCCGATCAGGACGCCAAGGATGATCATCGGATAGCTGACCACACCCGGCGTCAGCAGGGTGGTCACGATGGCGATGGCCATGCCGGAGATGCCCCAGCGATTTCCTGTCCTCGCCGTCTCGGGCGAGGACAGGCCACGCAGGGCCATGATGAAGCAGACCGAGGCGGCCAGATAGGCAAACGCCGTCAAATTCTCACTCACGGCAGCCCCCTTATTTCTGCTTCTTTTTGAACATGGACAGCATCCGCTGCGTGACGATGAAACCGCCGAAGATGTTCACCGAGGCCAGGATCACGGCCAGGAAGCCGAAAATCTTGGACCAGGAATATCCAGACGGTCCCGCCGCCAGCAGAGCGCCGACGATGATCACTGAGGAAATGGCGTTGGTGACCGCCATCAGCGGCGAATGCAGAGCGGGCGTCACCCGCCACACCACGTAATAGCCGACGAAACAGGCCAACACGAACACCGTGAGGAAGGACATGAAGGACCCGTGCCCGCCGTCGGCCTGTTGCGCCGCAATCTGCGCGACCTGAAGGGCGTAATCCTGTGCGTTCTGGGCCAGCGTCTGGGCCTGGGCGGCCAGACGGTTGGCGCCGTCAATGACGTTTTGATCCATGGGAGACCTCTCTTCAGCTCGCCAGGGCGGGATGGATCATCTGGCCGTCGCGGGTGAGCGCCGTGCCTTTGATGATCTCGTCATCCCAGTTGATGGAGAGCCCCTTGCTGTCCTTGTCGTAGGACAGCGTCAGGAAATTCAGCAGATTCTTGGAGAACAGAAGGCTCGAATCGGCGGCAAGCCGCGCCGGCACATTGGCATGACCGATCAGCGTCACGCCGTGCTTGACCACCACCTTGCCGAACTCCGACAGCGGGCAGTTACCACCCGCCTCGACCGCCAGATCGACGATGACCGATCCCTTGCGCATATCCTTGACCATGTCCTCAGTGATCAGGACCGGTGCCGGCTTGCCGGGAATCAGGGCGGTGGAGATAGCGATGTCGGTCTTTTTCAGCGTCTCGGCGATCTTGTCCGCCTGTTTGCGCTTGTAGTCCTCCCCCATCTCCTTGGCATAGCCGCCCGAAGTCTCGGCATCGCGGGCCGCATCGGCATCGACCTCGACAAATTTGCCGCCCAGCGATTCGACCTGTTCCTTGACGGCCGGACGGACGTCAAAGGCATAAACCACGGCGCCCAGGCGCTTGGCCGTGGCAATGGCCTGCAGGCCGGCGACGCCGGCTCCCAGCACCAGGACTTTGGCCGGCGGCACTGTTCCGGCCGCCGTCATCATCATGGGAAAGGCACGGCCATATTCGGCGGCGGCATCCAGCACGGCCTTGTAGCCCGCCAGATTGCTTTGCGACGACAGAATATCCATGTTCTGCGCACGGCTGATGCGGGGCAGCAGTTCAAGGGCGAACGCCGTCACGCCCGCCTTCGCATAGGCCTCCACCTGCGGTTTGTTCTGCAGGGCGGCCAGATGGCCGATCAGTATGGCCCCGCGTTTCAGAAGAGCCAGTTCATCCAGCCCCTCTTCCGCAGAGAGGGGCCGCTGGACCTTCAAGACCACATCGGCATCGGCAAGCAGCGCCGCCTCATCGGCGGCAATAGTGGCACCCGCGGCAGTAAAACTGTCGTCCGCGATGGAAGCTCCCTCACCGGCGCCGGTCTCGACGACGACGTCAAAACCCATACCCACAAATTTTTTGATAGTATCCGGTGAAGCCGCGACTCGCGCTTCATTGGCGCGGCGCTCCTTCGGAATGGCGATTTTCATCAAATAGGCCCTCTTCTTGACGCGCTTATCAAGGCACTGTTCAGAATACCCGCTGGCGGTAGTTTGCCAAGCGCTTTGGCGGCGCCCGTTCTTTTCAGGTGCGCTGCACCAAGATGGTCATGCCGAAGGAAAAAAAAAGCCCCCGGGCCGGGGGGCTGTGCATTTCCGCCATCGAATCCTTAAGGTCATAGATACGGTCCCTCTGAGACCGGCCTTAAGGGAGGGTCATAATCGGGGAAACATTCGCCAATCTTTCACCCAACCGAAACACAATATTTCGTTATCGTTGGAACAGAACCTTCTCGAAGGCCTCCCGCTGTTGCCAACCCAGCCTTACCAGTTCCGGCTCGTCGCTCTGCTCGACCGGACGACCGACACAGAGATAGGCGACAAGCGACCAGTCGGGGGGGACGTCGAGCGCTTCGCAAGCCTGCGCGGGATCAAGAATGGACACCCAGCCGACGCCCAGCCCGTGAATCCGGGCGGCAAGCCAGAGCGTGTAAATCGCCGCCACCACGGAAAAATTCTTGGTCTCCGGCATGGTGCGGCTGCCGAGGCCATGGCCGGTTTCCGAACCG
Organism: Telmatospirillum sp.; assembly: GCA_009712185.1. GTDB lineage: Bacteria > Pseudomonadota > Alphaproteobacteria > Rhodospirillales > Magnetospirillaceae > Telmatospirillum. The sequence goes on from WASQ01000021.1 coordinate 27,836, forward strand.
TTATCGCAGAACACCGCCAGATGTTCGGGTGCGTCGTCCAGGCCGGCCAGCTTCAGTGTGGCGTACAGGCGCGCCTTCTCGCCATGATAGCTTTGCAGCGCCTCGGCGTTGCAGGTCATGAAATTGGCCCGGATGGCGGCGCGCCGGGCGGGATCGGACACGCGGACGAACCGCCAGGGCTGACTGTTTCCAACCGACGGCGCCAGGCAGGACATCGCGATCAGGCGGTCGATCAGGGTCTGATCGATCGGATCGCGCCGGAAGTGACGAACGTCGCGCCGCCAGATCAGAAGCTGCTCGAACTGCCGCTGGAAGGTCTCGTCGAACCTGGGCGGCACCATCTCCGTCGTCATTTTTCCACCTCGCCTTTTTTCCTGCGCCAGGTGACCAGTTCATGGACGATGCCATGCAGCGTCCGGACCTCCTGCTGCGTCAGATCTGCGCGTTCGAACATATTGCGGATATTGCGGACCATGACCGGCCTTTTCTCGATCGCGCGAAAGAAACCGCAATCGTCGAGTTCCCGCTCCAGATGCTCGAAAAAACCGACCAGATCCTCCTTCAGGGCGACCGGCGCCGCCCCCCGGGTCATCGCCCGGGGCTCCGCCGGATCGCCGGCCTGATACCACTCATAGGCCACCAGAAGAACCGACTGCGCCAGGTTGAGCGAGCAATAGTCCGGGTTCAGAGGCACCGTCACGCCCACGTCCGCCAGGGCGATGTCATCATTTTCCAGCCCCGTCCTCTCGGGGCCGAACAGAACGCCGCAACGCAGTCCCTGCGCGATATGATCCCTCAGCTCGGTCGCCGCGCGCCTCGGCGTCACGACCGGCTTCACCATGAAGCGGTTGCGGCCCGTGGTCGCGTAGACACGGTGAAGATCGGCGATCGCCTCCGCAGTGGTATCGAAGCAGCGGGCCGCCCGCAACAGCGCGGCGGCGCCCGACGACGCGGCGATGGCTTTGGCGGACAGCCAGTTTTCGCGCGGAGAGACCAGCCGGAGCTCCGTCAACCCGCAATTCAACATCGCCCGCGTCGTCGTTCCGATGTTTTCCGAAAGTTGCGGGTGAACCAGAATGACCGCCGGCAGGTCCACCGACGGCGTTACCTCTGTGATTGACATACCTTCATCCCTGGGTGGCGCCGTCCCGCAGCAATTTATAGGTGATGCTGTCATGCAGGGCGTTGAAGGATGCGTCGATCACATTGGCCGACACCCCGACCGTGCACCAGCGCTCTCCCTGATGGTCGGCGCTTTCGATCATGACCCGTGTCACGGCCGCCGTTGCCGCTTTCGGGTCCAGAATGCGCACCTTGTAATCCACCAGCCGGAGATCCGCAAGCTGCGGGAACACCGGCATCAGGACCTTGCGCAGTGCCGCGTCGAGCGCGCTGATCGGACCATTTCCCTCGGCCACGGTCATCAAGGTCTCTCCGGCGACCTCGGCCTTGATGGTCGCCTCGGAAAGCGTGATCAACTCTCCGCGGCTGTTCCAGCGCCGCTCATCGATGACACGGAAGCTCTGGACCCGGAACAGGTCGGTCAGACCGCCAAGGACCCGGCGGGCCAGAAGTTCGAAGCTGGCCTCCGCGCCGTCATACGCATAACCGTTGTATTCCCGGACCTTCACCTCCTCGATCAGGCGGTTGATCTTGGGATCCTGGGGATCGAATTCGAATCCGATTTCGCGGAAACGCGCCAGGATGTTGGACCGCCCGGCCTGATCCGACACCACAATATGGCGCCGGTTTCCCACCAGTTCCGGAGCGATGTGCTCGTAGCAGCGCGGGTCTTTTTCGACCGCCGAGACGTGCAGACCGCCCTTATGGGCGAAGGCGGCCTCTCCGACATAGGCCGCGTGGCGGTTCGGCGCCCGGTTCAGCCGTTCGTCGAGAGCCCGTGAAACATGCGTGAGCTTCGTGAGATCCGTCGGCGAAATCCCCGTCTCATAGCCCATTTTCAGAACCAGATTGGGAATGATGGAAATCAGATTGGCGTTGCCGCACCGCTCGCCGAGCCCGTTCAGGGTACCCTGCACCTGACGTACACCGGCACGCACGGCCGCCAGGGAATTGGCGACCGCGTTGTCGCAATCGTTGTGACAGTGGATTCCCAGATGATGTCCCGGAACCGTCGCCACCACCTCAGACACGATACGTTCGATCTCGTGCGGCAGGGTCCCGCCATTGGTATCGCACAGGACGACCCAGCGGGCGCCGGCCTCGTAGGCGGTTTTGACCGCGGACAGGGCATAGGAGGGATTGGCCCGGTATCCGTCGAAAAAATGCTCCGCGTCGAAAATCACTTCCGCAACGCGTCCACGCAAATGTTCGATCGAGGAGGAAATCATCCGCAGGTTTTCGCCAAGATCGATGCCAAGCGCCACCGACACCTGAAAGTCCCAGGTCTTGCCGACCACCGTCACCACCGTCGCAGCCGGAACCAGCAGGGCCTGCAGGCCAGGGTCGTTGTCGGCGGACCGCCCCGCGCGGCGGGTCATGCCGAATGCGGCGAGACGCGACCGGCCCAGCACCGGCGCTTCAGCAAAAAAGGCGTCATCGGTCGGATTGGCGCCCGGCCAGCCGCCTTCGATATAATCGACTCCCAGCCGGTCGAGTTCGTGGACGATGGCAATCTTGTCGGCCGGGCTGAAATCGACGCCTTGCGTCTGCGCGCCATCGCGCAAGGTGGAGTCGTAGAGATAAACCCGTTTGTCGGTCATGCCCGCCCCCTGCCTCGACTGAAAGGGGAAGAGAATGCCCTATCATGTCGCGGGTCTCAAGATGGAACGCCCGGACGGGCAAGGCGCTTCCTTGCCATTGTGCCCGGATCGTGCCCGCCTCGCGCCAACCGGCCATGAGGATGTTTCTCCGCCGGCCTGCCCGCCCTGCGAACCGACAGCGCCCGATGGACCGGGAGTTTGCGAAAAACGTGGGGGAACGTGGCATGGGGGCCGTGCGATGATCCGTTCCGATCCGCGCGGGCCGGTATCAATACGCAATGGTCGAGACCACGGCGACCAGCAAAAGGGCGGCGCCCAGCGACGCCAACCCCATTCCATACCAGCCGATCAGCCGGTAGTCCCGATCGATATCCGTCTGCCCGGAGGGCTCCCTGGACCTGAAAATGGAGCTCATGATGCCCTCGTCACTCCCAAAGCGGGGCCGGTCGCCCGACCGTCAGGGCGGCAGGAGATGCCCGGCGGGTTCCGCGCTGCGACCGGACCAGGATGTCGACGGCTGATTTCAGGATCATTTCTATCATTCGCTCAAAGTGTAACAATTTACTTCAATTTCCAGGTTATAGATCCCGGATGCTCCATCCGGTGCGTCCGGTCTGCGGGCATCCGGGAGGATTCGTCCGTCGTCCAGGCCGCGATGCCGGATGGAAACGGCCCCCGGCATCGCGGCCGGCTTTATAACGGCCTGAAACAAAGCTGTAATCCAGGGAAACGCAAGAGACATTCCGTCGTCACTTTTCCTCGCCACCATGGCGACAGCCCCGGACGGTTGGACCATCGGCCGTCTCCCCGGGGGGTGTCATAGGTGCGATCATGATGAAAACTGTGGCAAAAATACCGATCGCAATCGGGCTTTGCGTCTTTTCCGCTGTTCTGGCGACGGTTGTCCCCCTGTCTTCGGCGACCGCGCAGGACCATGGGCATTTCGGTTTTCATGGCCGCGATGTCCATCATTTCGGACGTGGAGAGCTGCGGCTGTGGCGGGGCGGCCTGTGGCGACACGAAATCCATAACGGCCGTCCCGGCTGGTGGTGGGTGGTTGGCAGCACCTGGTATTTCTACGACCGCCCGGTCTACCCCTATCCGGTCGTGGTGTCGGATCTCGCGTTCGCCGAACCGGTCGTCGTGGCGCCGCCCGCAGTCATCGCCCCACCGCCGGCGGTCGTCGTGACACCGGCTGTGCCGGCACAGCCCCAGATGTGGTACTACTGCGATAATCCCGCCGGCTATTATCCCTACGTTCCGACCTGCACCACGCCGTTCCGGCCCGTGCCGGCCACTCCCCATTGACGGGCAGGAGGGTCATCCCATGCGACAGTCAGGACATCTGATTGCGACGATTTTGGCGCTACTCGCCCTTAGCGCCTGCGCGCAGACCCCCATGGGACCGCGCGTCCAGGTTATGCCCGCCGCCAATAAACCGTTCGAGGTGTTCCAGCAGGAACAGGCTCTCTGCAAACAATATGCGACGGATCAGGTGGCGGGCCAGGCCGATGCGGCCAACGGCCGCGCGGTCGGGGCGGCGCTGCTGGGTGGCGCCCTGGGCGCCGGTGTCGGGGCGGCGGCCGCCGGCGGACATGGCGCCGCCGTCGGGGCGGCCACCGGCGGCGCGCTTGGAACGGCTGTCGGCGCCGGCAACTCGGAACGAAGCCAGGGCGCCATTCAGCAGCAATATGACACCGCATTCACGCAGTGCATGGTCGCCAAAGGCAATCAGGTCGTACCCCCGCCGATGCGGATGGTGGTCCAACCGGCGGTCGTCTATACGCCGGCTCCCGCCGTCGTCTACACAGCCCCCCCTGCGGTTGTGTATGCACCACCCCCGGGTGCGGCCGCCGCCCCGC
>WASQ01000039.1 GCA_009712185.1 Telmatospirillum sp.
GTAAGCGGTGTTCTCAGGCCACGGGCTTGATATCGCGGTCGGGAGCGTAAGCCCAAGGCAGCAGGTCATCGATGCCACTCTGTAGATGGCCGGCGACGATGCGGGTGATGACGTCGTTGAGGTAGCCATAGGGCTCGACGCCGATGAGCTTGCAGGTTTCGATCAGCGACGCGATGATCGCCCAGTGTTCGGCGCCGCCGTCGGAGCCGGCGAACAGCGCGTTCTTGCGAGTAAGGGCCAGCGGCCTGATGCTCCGCTCGACGGTATTGTTGTCGATTTCGATGCGTCCATCGTCGAGGAACAGGCAGAGGCCGGCCCAGCGCGAGAGCGCGTAGCGGATCGCCTCGGCAAGCTTGGTCTTCTGGCTGATCAGCGCCAGCTTTTCGCGGAGCCAGGGCTCCAAGGCATCGATCAGCGGGCGGGTGCGCTCCTGGCGCACGGCGCGGCGCTCCTCGGGTGGCAACCTTCGGATATCGTCTTCGATCCGATAAAGGGGTGCAATGCGGAGCAAAGCCTCCGAGGCGATCGGCGCCGGGCCGCTCTGGGCAAGGTCGTAAAATTTCCGACGGACATGGCTCCAGCAGAAGGCCAACCGGACGTCGCCTTTCGCTGCCAGCACCTTGTAACCGGCATAGCCATCGACCTGGAGGATGCCGCGGAAGCCGGCAAGATGGGCGATCGGCCGCTCCGCCTTGCGATCGGGCGCGTAAACATAGGCTACCCCCGGCGGATCGCCGCCACCCCATGGTCGGTCATCGCGAACATAAGCGAAGAGTTGGCCGGTCTTGGTGGTCCCTCGGCCAGGATCGAGCACCGGGCAGGTGGTCTCGTCGGCGAACAGCTTGGTCGATGTCTTCAGTTTATCGAGCAGCCGGTCCCGGATCGGCTTCAACAGGAATGCCGCCCGTCCGACCCAGTCGGCCAAGGTTGACCGATCTAAGGCGATGCCCTGTCGGGCATAAATCTGGGCTTGCCGATACAGCGGAAGATGATCGGCGTATTTGGCTATCAAGACCTGAGTGACCGTCGCTTCCGTCGGCAAGCCGCCCTCGATCAGGCGGGCCGGCGCCGGCGCCTGGACCACCACATCCTGGCAGGTCCGGCAGGCGTATTTGGGGCGACGGATTACCAGGACCCGGAACTGGGCCGGGATGATATCGAGCCGTTCCGACACGTCCTCGCCGATCTGGTGCAAGGTCCCGCAACAGCACGGGCAGACGGTGCTTTCGACATCGACCAGCGTCTCGACCCGTGGCAGATGCGCCGGCAGTGCGCCACGGTTCCGCCGGCGCGCTACGGCGCGGGCCTTGCGCTGATCCGGGGATTTGTCCTCGGCCTCGGCTGCGCCGGTAGCTTCGACCTGCTCGACGTCTTCCAGAGCGAGTTGGAGTTGTTCGATGGGCAGGCTTTCCGCCCGCCGTCCGAAGCGATGACGCTGCAGCGCCGCGATGATCTGGCGCAGCCGCTCGCTTTCCGCTCGTTCGGCGAGAACCATCGCCTTGAGCTGTCCGGGATCGTCAGGAAGGGCTGTTTCCGTCTTTTTCACAAGACAGATTCAACCATATTTTCCAATGGTTTGCGATGGATTTCCGGCGGTTTTCCGCGCTTTTCTCAGCTTGCCGCCACCGGCACAACGGCCCGCTGCGGCTCATGGATCCGACGCCAGTCCAACCCCTCGATTAGGGCCTGGAACTGGGCAGCGGACAACTGCATCACCCCGTCCTGCACCTTCGGCCAGCGGAACTCCCCGTCTTCCAACCGCTTTGCCACCAGTACCACGCCGGTGCCGTCCCAGAAGATCAGCTTCACCCGGTCCGCCCGCTTGGCGCGGAAGACGTAAATCGCCCCGGAGAACGGGTTCGCCCCCATCGCATCGCGCACCAGCGCCGCCAGCCCCTCGGCGCCTTTGCGGAAATCGACCGGCTTCGTCGCCACCATGACGCGGGTCGCGCCGCTGGGACCGATCACGATGTCGCCTTCAGCGCCCGGATCGCCGCCACGATGGCGCGCGGGTCCACGTCCCGGCCAATCCGCAACTCGGCGTCACCGATCCGAAGCTCAATGCCGCTGACCTCGCCTGGCCTGCTGACAGAGGCTCCCTTGGTGATCGGCTCCGCGGCGACCGTGACCGCGACAAACTCCGTCGGAGCCGTTGCCTCTCGCACCTCGCGCCGCCAACCGTAAAGCTGATTCGGATGGATGCCGTGGCGCCGCGCCACCTCACTGGCCACCTCACCAGGCGCCAAGCTCTCGGCGACGACCAGCGCCTTCTGCTCGAACGTCCAGCGCCGCCGCCGCTCAGGGCAGCTCAGCACCTCGGCCCTGCTTTGCTCAATAATAGGCAAATTAGTTGGGTAACGATCCATAATTGCCCTCCAAATGGAGGTCCAATCAGCCCCAATCCTCGACGGCGATCAATGTGGGGCCACAACACCGCTTACCCTCCTTGAGCGTGAACGTGATGTCGATAGCGTGCTTGTCGTTTTGGACGGTGCCAAGCTTGATCCAGGTGTCTCGGGCGTTCCAAACGCCGATCGCGGAATTCCGGATCGACTGGGATGGCGAATGCAACCTGATCCGGATCTGCCACTTCTCGTTGCCTGGGGCATCGCGTCCGGGAACGACACGCTCAAGTTCGTGCCTCATGAGCTCCTCGGATTCCAACTCGGCCAGATCAAACTGGGCCCTCCGCCATGCAATCCAGTCCGCCACCTTTCCAAGCTCGGTGAATTTGTCGAAGGATGCCTGGCCGAAGATCAACTTCCGCGTTTCGGGATCGTCCGATG
>WASQ01000035.1 GCA_009712185.1 Telmatospirillum sp.
GCTAAGCCCCGCCCCGCCCCAGACAAGAAGAAGCCCGCCCACCAGCACCTCCATCAACCGCCAGCTCCAGGGCCGGTTGGACCCGAATGGCAGCGGCAGCCAACACAGCAGCAGCACAAAAGCATGGAAGGACAGCGGCATCCGTTCCGGGATCGGACCATGGGATGGCTTTGGCGAGGGGGGCATCCGCGACGGGCCGTCAGCGGGCCGGTGGCGGCAGATATCGCGCCACGCCCTGATCGAACGCCAGAAGCAGGGGGGGATCCGCCACCAGGATCCGCCGGACGACCCGGGTCGCATCCGCCTCCACCGCGGACGCCGCCAGCGCGGCGGGATCCCGGGCAACCTCCATGCGGATCATGGCGGCCAGGGCGGCCCGACCGTCGCCATCGAAGGCGTCCCAATGCAGCAGTCCGATCCTGAGGCGCAGCCCCCCCAGATCCGGATCGAACGGACCGGTCAGCGCCGACATCCTCCAGGCGCGGGCGGAAAAGGGCGAAATGCCATGGAGCCGCGCATCGACCTGACAGAGCCAGGCCCAACCGAAGGGATTTCCCGGCGCCGAGGCCAGGCTCGCCCGCTCAAGCGCAAGGGCCGCCGTCGCCTCCGCCCGCCCCTCGGGCCCCTGAAAGCCGTCTAGACCGGCCAAAGCCCATCGGGCAAGCGCGGCACGTTGCAGATGACCGGCCGGATCGGAAAAGCGCGCGGCCGTTTCCGACCGCCGGACAATGTCCATGAGATCCTGGCGGTCCGGAACCGGTTCCGATGCCAGGGCGGCAGCGGCGGCCCTTGCCGGCACTGCCCGGATCTCGGCCACCAGGGGCCCCAGAGCCCCCGCCAGCAAAGCAAGACCGGCCGAAAGCGCCAGCAGCGCTTCCACCCGCGGTCGCGGTGAGGGCCGGCGGGGGGCGCGCGGCCCGCCCGGTCCGGCCTCAGTCCGTGTAATAGGACTTGTACTTTCCATAATAATATCCGGAGTCGCCATACCCATATCGGGCATGGCGTGCCAGATTGACCTGAGTGAGCAATGTACCGGCGATGGAGACCCGAACGTCGCCCAAAGTCCTCAGGACCGACCGGACGACGTCTTTGGGGGTCTTTTCCCATCGCACCACGAACAGCACCGCATCCGCTTTCTGGGCGATGATCTGCACATCCGAAACCGCCATGGCCGGCGGCGTATCGACCACCACGAGATCGTAGTCCGCCCGCAACTCCTCCAGCAGATCCGTCATTCGCTGGGAATTCAGCAGTTCGAGCGGCGGCCGGCTCAACACCCGGGAGGCGTAAAGGTCGAGCTCGGTCAGCGGGTCGCGCACTGCCACATCGGCAAGCGGACAGGCGCCCGACAGGGCCTCGTCGAAATAACGGGCCGGCTCGACCCCCACCATGCGGGCCAGGGTCGGCCGGCGAAGATCGCAGTCGACCAGGGCCACGCGCGCGCCCAATCCGGCAACGGTTCTGGTCAGCGACAGGGATGTCAGGCTTTTCCCTTCACCCGGCAGCGACGACGTCACCACGACAAGGCGGGGCGGCTGGTCGCGCTTCGCATGCTTCAGGCTGACCCAGAGGCCACGGAAGGACTCGGCGAAAGAGGAGTGGGGGTGATCCACGACATAGGAGTTGATGCCCGCCGTCTTTCCACGCCGGGACGACTTCAGAAGCTGGATCATACCGATCGCCGGAATGCCGGTCATGGCCTCAAGCTGTTCGGGTGTCCGGAGCGCGCGGTCCAGATGCTCGCGCAGGAAGACCATCACCGCCCCCAGCATCAATCCGGCGATCACGGCGCCCGCCATCAGGGCGGGACGGTTGGGGGAACTGGGACGTTCGGGCGGCTCCGCGCGGGAGATCACCCGGGCGTCGGCCTGACGGATGTCCTCCTCCTGGCTGGTCTCCTTCGAACGATTGAGAAAGGCCTCATAGAGAACGCGATTGGATTGCGCCTCCCGTTCCAGATCGTGCAGCTTGATGCTGAGCTGATTTTGCGTCAGCACCGTTTCCTCAAGACGACGGATCTGATCGCGCAGTGCCGCCTCGCGCGTGCGCGCCACCGTCAGTTCCCCCCGTTCGCCTTGGGACAGGCGCTCCACCTCGATCCGGATCTTGTCGCGCAGTTCCTGCCGCGCGGCGAGAGCCTTGATCATCGCCGGATGCTTCTCGCCATAGCGGGTCGAAATATCGGCGATATCGCGGGAAAGCTGCTCCTCCTGCTCCTTGAGGCGCTGAATCAGCGGAGAATCGAGGAATTCGTCGGCGCCGGCCCCTTTCAGGCTTTCGAGATGGGCCACCTTGGCCTCGACAGCGGCGCGATTGGCCTGTGCGGTGATGAGCTGGCTGTTGAGCTCGGTCAATTGCTGCTGCGCGCCCAAAAGTCCCTTGTTTTCAAACAGGCCATGGGTCGAACGGTAACTTTCGACGGCACGTTCCGAGGCGACGACCTGATCGCGCAATCCCTCCAGCCGGCTGTTGAGCCAGCCGGAAACCTGCTTCGTGACTTCAAAACGGGATTCGATCTGGTCCATGACGAAGCCATCGGCGAAGGCATTGGCGATGGCCGATGCCTTCCGGGACTCGGCAGACCGCACGGAAATCTGGATCACCATGGACTGCGGAACCGGCCTCACCTCAAGACGGGCCAGCAGCGCGGAGATCACCCGGGCGCGCTGCCGTTCCGCCCGTTCCGCCTCTGTCAGCGGCGGCTGGGTAGATGGTCCGCCCAGCAAACGGAACACGGGGCCCAGAGCCGTCCCCAGGCTGAAGCGGGGCGCGGGGCGCAGGGCGGCATTGAATTCGGGATCATCATAGAGCCGCAACCGTTCCGCGACACGCTGCGCCAGCGCCCGCGACCGGATCACCTCGACCTCGCTCCCCACCTGGATCAGCCCCGGCTGCATTTGGGCGACCATGTCCTTGAAGTCGATGATCCGCATTTTCCGGTTGTCGATCATCACGGCCGCATGGGCGCTGTAGAGGGGCGTCACCAGCGACATCGCGCCCCAGGTCAGGGCCATAACGAGAACGAGACAGAGGAACAGGGTGTTTCTGCGGGCCCATAAAATCCTGATCTGACGCTGAAGATCGAGATCAGAGACGAATCCGGCCGAAGTCTGAAGCCGGGCCAGACCGCCCTCGAGAGGAGAATGGACGGTGTCGGGCCGGGCGACATTAGGACGGGAGATTTCCGTCATGACGACCACCGGTAACAATGAGAGAGCAAGTCACCATAACAAAATAAATCATGGCGCGAAAATGATTTGCAGTTGATATCATCAGACACCATCTAAGCGCCGGTCCTGCAACTTTTGCGGAGTGTGTCCGTGCGAAGCCTTTTCCGTCGTCAACCCCCGCGTCTCCCTTGCGGATCTCCGTCCGTCCCTGACGGCTTGCGGGTCTACGCTGTTGGCGACATCCATGGGCGGGCTGATCTCCTGGCTGAAATGTCCGCACTGATCGGCGAGGACGCGGCGAGACGGGACCACGATTCCGGTGCCACCGACAATCGCGTGGTGTTGCTGGGCGATCTGATCGATCGGGGGCCCAGCGCGGCCGGGGTCATCGAATGGTTGCTGTCGCCCCCCCTGGGAGAAGGCTTCGCAACCCACGTTCTGATGGGCAATCACGAACGTCTGATGCTGGATTTTCTCGACGATCCGATGATCGGCCGCGCCTGGCTGGCGCTCGGCGGTCTTCAGACCCTGGACAGCTATGGGGTGGCACCGCCGATCGGCGCCATGACCTTCGAACGCCTGTCGGCCGTCCGGGATGATCTCGCGGCGCGCCTGCCGGACCGCCACAGGACCTATCTGGCGGCACTGCCGTTGACCCTGGTGATCGGCGATTATCTGTTCGTCCATGCGGGAATCCGGCCCGGAGTGCCGCTCCCCCGGCAGGAGCCGGAAGATCTTCTGTGGATTCGCGAGGAATTTCTGGACGCCCCGGCATCCTGCGACAAGGGCGGCGTCCATGGGCATCAGGGCACCGCCTGCCCCGAGATGCGCTCCCACCGGATCGGGCTGGACACCGGAGCCTATCGGAGCGGAGTCCTGAGCTGTGTCGTCCTTGAGGGACGCACCCGTCATCTGCTGCAAACGCCGCCGGACTCTCAGAAAAAGCGCTCTCCGATCTCGATGACGTCGCCCGGCATCACCTCCGCATCCTGCGGCACGGAGAGTTCCACCGGCCCGGAGGACGACTCCCGCCGGATCTTGATATCGCCCTTGTCGGCGCGATAAGTGTAGCCGCCACCGATCGCGACCGCCGTCACCACCTTCATGCCGTTGACATAAGGATATCGCCCGGGCGTATTGACCTCTCCCAGGATGTAGAACGGCCGATAATTGACGACGTCGACGGAAACCCGCGGATGGTTCAGGAATCCATCTTTCAGACGCTCCACCAGACGGGCTTCGACCTCCGCAAGGGTCAGTCCCCCCACGGGGACCTGCCCGACCAGCGGAAAGGATAAAGTGCCCTTGCCGTCCACGGGAAACTCTCCCGACAGATCCTGCTCTCCGAAGACGGTAATTCTGAGTTTGTCGTCGGCCCCCACCCGATAGGCGGTGTCCCCGGCCCCGGCCGGTCTTCCGCCCCAAACCAGACACACGACGCAAAGCGCCAGCAACAGCCTCATCGGTCCCCTCCGGCTCGGTCGTCTTGACGCTTGCGCCACCATGTCCGGACCCCGTCCGGCAATGCCGGGGAAAAGGGGCGCACGGGATCAATATTGCAGCCCTAACGCCAGAATCATTCTGTTTTCGTGATAGGTCTCGGTGTCGACGGTCGAGTCCCGCTGGTAGTAGTGATAAATCAGCCCCGAGTAGGCCATCTTATTGAACTTATAGGCCAATTTGAAGCCTCCGTCGTACACGTTCTGATGCACGCCATCCCCCTGGTAGGCGTTCCGGCCATAGCCCCCGTCGACGCTGACGATGATGTTGCGGCGCAATTCGTGATCCGCGAACAGATGGGTCTGGGTTGACAGATAGCTGGACGCCCGGATGTCGACGGTGTCCTCGACGGTGCGCTGGACCAACAGTTTGACAGTCGTAAGGGCGGTGGGATTCCACACCAGGTCGGCCCCCATCGACAGCCCCGAGACCTCCTTGTAGGTGGAAGACCGGAAGTCCTGGGTCAGATAGCCGGCGTAAATGTCGCCGTGGAGCTTTCCGGTCAGCTCCAGATCCGTCCCGGCCCGTTCCTCCCACCCATGCGAGTTCCTGTTGACGCCGATCGCGTTCGGCTGGTCATAGACACGGTTGTTGGCGCGGACCTCAACGAAGGCGAAATAGTTGGGAACGATCTCATAGGCGGCGCGCACTCCGCCCTGAACGATGTCGCGGTTGCGCAAATGGTTGGCGATCACCGCGCCGGTGTCCGTTCCCACATCGCCAAAATCGAGCCGCTGGAAGCTGGCATCCCCTTTGAGCCAGACCCTGGCGGGATGGTAATCGCCACCGACGGACACGGTCTTGTTGATGACAGGCGTCGGATGTCGCCCCAGATTGGGATCCGGCGAACTTCTGGGTTCGGAACCGTCGTCATAGGTCGCGGACATGGTCAGTTGCGCGTCGCGGGTGACGTCAAGCTTTCCCGATGCCGTCACATTGTAATGCTGGGTGTCCTCGTCGGTATAACGTTTGAAAAACGCGAAATCCGAGCTGGCGGACAAGCTGATCTCGTGCTGGGCAAAGTCGGATTTGATCACGATCGAGGGCGACAGCGTCGTCGTCAGGTCGCCGCGCCGCCTGTTGGCGGCCGCGTAAATGTTATCGGACAGTTGTTCGTCCAGTTCGGCTTTCGGAAAGATCAGGAAGTCGGCGATCCGGACGCCGTCCGGGGAATACTGCTCCTGACGGCGGTCGGCGACGTCCGTCTCGGCCATTGTCCGGTTGTACTCAGCGCCCGTCGTCGGAGTGGGACGGTCGTCGGCAAAGGCCGGGCCGGCGGCAAGCAGAACGAGTCCGGCCCCTGTCACAAGCGATGTCCTCATGTCTGACCTCAATTCGCGCTGCTGTGGGGGGGTGTTGGCAGGCTGATCACCGGCGTCTGGGAAAGTGTCTGGTTCTGCGTTTGAGTCTGGATCTGCGGCGTCGTCAGTCCCGGCGCGACGGTCGAGATCAAAGTCCGCGCCTGCCCCTGGACCTGTTCATTATCGAGACCGGCATTGATGGCCTGAGTGATCACGCCCGCCGCCGGCCCGCCGCCGGCCAGGCCGGCGCCGTTGAGCGCGCCGGTCCGGACGGCGGAGGTGATCGTTTCCGCCGTGCCCGTCGCCGTCGAGGGGTCCGCGGTCTTGGTCGCGCCGGCCGCCGCTCCCAGCAGTGCTCCGCTGACGGCGCCCTCGACAAGCGGCACCGATCCGCCCGGAATCGCACCGGATGAAGACGCGGACAGGACACCCTGGACCGCGCCCGCCGTTGCCGTCTGGATCAGACCCGCGGCCGTCTGCGGATTGCCGCCAGCCGTCGAAATCACGGCCTGAGCCGCCCCGTTGGTCAGGGCCTGAACGAAAGGCGCCCCGGATGGTGCCAGAGCCTGCGCCGCCCCGTTGGCGAAGGATCCCAGCAGCGGCGCGGCGTTCGGAGCGCCGACGAGCCCAAGAACGGTCGCCTGGACCGTTGCTTCCACCAGCGCGGGTGTCACCGGCAAACCGGGAGAAAAGACAGCCAGGGCCAGTTGACGCGCCTCGGAGGGATTGGATTGAAGGCTCCCCCCCAACAATCTGGCGGCGGCGGCAGGGTTTCCCGCCGCCAGGGACTGACGGACCTCGGCAACGACCGCCCTCAGGGCCGGCGGCAATGCGGCGGTGGGGGCTCCGACCGCGTTGACCTGGGCCCAGGCGGGCCGGGGGGCACCGCCGATGGACAACGCCAGCAGCACCAGCACGGCTGCCACCCCTGTTCGACACCGCATGACGACCTCCTCGCCAGAGCACCCCGGACAGGGGCTCACGTTTCACAGTCGGCGCTCAAATTCAGTATGCGCCACGCCCGGTAATGATTTCCTGCACTGTCTTCATAAAAATATAAGCATCAAGCCATAACGACCAATTGCGAATATAGTATACATCTGCTATATCTTGCTCTTCTATTGTTAAACTTCCTCTACCAGATATTTGGACAAGGCCGGTAATTCCAGGGCGAACTTTTTGTCGAAGACGGCATATGTCTTTCGGGAGAGTTTTCAGGTGGTAGGATGGCAACGGCCTCGGCCCGGACATGCTCATGTCGCCGGCGATAACGTTCCAGAGCTGGGGAAGTTCATCCAAACTCCAGCGCCGGAGGAACCGGCCGATGCCGGGCAGAACGCGGGGATCGCTGCGCAGCTTCATATGCCGGCGCCACTCCGCTCCCAGCGTCTGGGATCTGGAAATCGCCTGTTCCAGTCGCTGATCGGCATCCACCACCATGGTGCGGATTTTCCACATCCGGAACACACGGCCGTCGCAACCGTCGCGGCACTGGTAGTAAAACGCCGGTCCCGGCGAGATGATCTTGACCAGAACCGCGCAAACCGCGATGACGGGAACCGCCGGCACGGCCAGGAGGCCGGCCAGCAACAGATCGATGGCCCGTTTCACCACCCGGTTCGCCGGCACCAGAAGATTGCGGCGCATTTCGAGACCGAGCAGAGATCCGACTTCGCGGACCGATACCCACTGGCTTTGCGGAGTGCCGAAATCCGGGAGCAGAATGACCCGGCTGCACGGCAGATCGTCAAGCGCGCTCCCAAGCGTCGAGCCATCGCCCGGATCGGCCAGGACGACAGCCTTCACTCCCGGCAGATGGACCGGGTCGACCGGCCAGTCCGCGGCTGCGACCGGCACATAGCCCCGACCGGGATTGCGACGGAGGTCGGCGACGACCGCACTGCGCCGCGCGGCCGGGCCACAGACCAGGACCGGCATTCCCCAACGCCCTCCTCGCTGAAGCCGCTCGCGGACCCAGCCATCGCACAGGGGAGACACCAGCAGCCACAAAATGGCGGCGATCACCAGCACCCCGCGCGACCATTGCCCCCCCTGCGCCAGATAATCAAACGAGATCATCAATCCGAACACCGCGACACTGACGATACAGCGCCCCCTGAGGCGGTCCACCTCCGACAGGCCGTAACCCGGATAAAGGCCGGCGATCCAGCAGCCGGCGGGAATCAGAAGGATGGAGCCGCCAAGGCCGAGGATGGTTCCCGGGTGCAACAGGATCGGATACCAGACAGTCAACTCGCGGCGGACAATGACGGCCAGCAGAACAAGCGCCGTCATCAGCATCGCGTCGGCGGCTGCCATCACGACCGGGACGGTCCCGTCCTCGCGGAACGCCCCGGCGGCTGCCGGATCGTTTTCCTGGCAGGCGTGGTGTCCGCTCCCTCCGTCATCCATCGTCCGCCACCCCGTGACAGCGCTTTGATGCGGCAGGCCCGGCCGGAACCTCCGACCGTCCGTGCCACCCCGGACGCCTCCGGTCCGCCGCGCTGCCCACCACAACGGGAAGACGAAGGATTACCGGGTGGAATATAAACTTATACTCGCATACTCCCGACTGTTGCCGCAACGCCCCGCGTACAATCGGAGGGAAGCATCCGGCGATCCGCCGATCGATTGGCCCCGGCTCCTCCGGCTGGCGGGACGTCATGGCCTTCTTCCTCTGATGACCCGATCCCTTGGCCTTTGCCCGATCGCCGGACAGCCCCGGGATCTCGAGAAAACCCTGGCTGACAAAGTGAAACCGGGATTGGGTCGCGCCATCCGGCATGCGGCCGAGCTGATCCGGGTGGCCGGGGCGCTGGAGACCGCCGGCGTTCCCGTCCTGTCGTTGAAAGGGCCGCTGGAGGCGGTCCGGATTTATGGCGACATCGGACTGCGCCCGGTCCGCGACATCGACCTCTACGTCCGCCCCGCGGACGCGGGCCGGGCGGGGCGCCTGCTGGGCGGCCTGGGGTACCGGCCGCTGGTACCCGAAATCGCCGCCCGGCTGGGCCGCGCGTGGATCGCGCCCGGCCAGGCGCCGTTTCGCAACGCCTCCGCGGCGACGGCGCTGGATCTGCATTGGCGCCTCGCCGAGACGTCGCGTCCGCTGTTCGACATGGATCGCGCCATCTCACTGAGAACGGAACGCTCCTTTGAAGGGGCGCGACTTCATACCCTGCCGGACGAGGCCCGGTTCCTGCATCTGTGCCAGCATGGCAGCAGCCATGGCTGGTCCCGTCTGATCTGGCTTTGCGACATCGCCGAAATCCTGCGCAACGGCGATACCGGGGATGCCGGACGGATCCGGTCCCTCGCCCGCGCATCCGGCCAGGAACGGGGATTGCTGCTGGCATGCCACCTGGCGGCGACACTGCTGGACGCCCCGTTGCCCGCCGCCCTCGCCGACGCACTTCAGCCGGACGGCGGGATCGGTGACATGGCCCGTCGCATCACGCGGGACGGAGACCGGGACGCTGCACCGGACCGACCGGATACCCTGGCCGCCCGGTACCGGTCGCTGCGACGGCAACTCTGGCTGCAAGACGGCGTCTCCGCCCGCGCCGGCCTGCTGTGGCGACGGCTGCTCCCGGCCGCCCGCGACCTTGCCGGCAAAGGCCCGCAACCGGTCCCCGTGGCCCTGCTGCGACGGATGATCCGGCTTCTTGCGCTCCCCCTCCGGAGAACGCCATGAACCCGGCGCCCGCCACCGGCATTCCGGCGCTGATAGCGACAACGGCGCAACACGGCCGCGCCCGGCTGGCCGCCATCGCCCTGATCACGCTTCTGTCGGCAGCCGCCGAAGGCGCCGGACTGGTCCTGATGGTTCCACTGCTGCGGATCCTGGGCGTCGGCCCGATCACGCCCCATGACACCGGTCTCGGAGTCGTCCTCGCCGGATATCTGATCCTGGTGGCCTGCGCCGCCCTGTCCACCCGGGCCAGAACGGTTTCGATCCATGCTCTGCGGATCGAGCTTGTGGACGATCTCAAATGCCGGCTGCACGACGCTCTGTTGCGGCTGGACTGGGCGGTCTTCCAGTCGCTCAGGGGGTCGGATGTGACAGACGTTCTGTCCGCCGATCTGAACCGGACCGGACAATGCGTCGAACGGCTGGCGGCGCTGCTGGCCGGTACCGGGACCGCCGCCATCAGTCTCGGGATCGCGACCGTCCTGTCACCGGCTCTGACCCTGGCGGCCCTGACGCTCTTTATCGCCCTGACCCCGATCCTGAGGCGGCAGAGCCGGCGCGCCGTCGATTTCGGCCGCCGGGAGACCGGGGCGTCCCGGTCCGCCCAGGCGATCGTCGCGGATGACCTGACCGGACTGCGGCTGATCCGCGGATTTGGCGCCGAACAGGATCGGAGCGACCGTTACCGGTCCGCTCTGGCCGGCCAGCGCCGGTTGCAGATGGATTTCCTGAAGGAGGCGGCCAACGCCGACAGTCTGGTCCGCGCCCTGGCGGTCGCCGCATCCGCAACAGGGCTGGTGATCGCGATCCGGATTTTCGGCATGGAGACGGCCCGCGCCCTGGTCTTCCTTCTCGCTTTCGGACGCATGGCTCAGGCCATCGCGCGGTTGCAGGACGGCTGGCGGCGGGTCGCCAATTTGCTGCCCTCCTTCGAGGCAGCGATCATGCTTCTGAACGAATGGACGGCACGGGCTGAACCGCCGGCAGGTCCGCCACCGCCGGCTCCGTCACGCGATATCCGGCTTTGCCGGGTCAGCCTGCGGCGGGGCAGGACCCAGGCCCTGTCGGAGATCGACGCTGTTATCCCCGCCAACGCGATCACGGCCATCGCCGGGCCGTCCGGGGCCGGAAAATCCTCCCTTGCCGACATCCTGTTGGGCCTTTTACGTCCGGATACCGGCCAGATCCTCATCGACGGCCACCCTCTCGATCCCGGTTCCAGCGCCAACTGGCGACATCATATCGGCTATGTTCCGCAGGACAGCTTTCTGTTTCATGACAGCATCCGCGCCAATCTGCGTCTCGCCCGGCCCGACGCGACCGAGGAGGAGCTGTGGACCGCCCTGGATCTGGCGGCGGCGGCGGATATGGTCAGGGGCCTCCCGGACGGCCTGGACCATGTGGCCGGCGATCGCGGAGAACGGCTGTCGGGAGGTCAGAGGCAGAGACTGGCGCTGGCGCGGGCCCTGGTGCGCCGTCCGTCCGTGCTGATCCTCGATGAGGCGACGGCGGCGCTCGACGCGGGAACGGAGGACCGCATCCTGGACAGCCTCAGGAACCTGAAGCGGCAGATGACCATCGTGATCATTGCCCACCGTCCCCGGATGTTGCACGAAGCCGATCATCTGATTCTGCTCGACGGCGGCCGGGTCGCGGCCTGGGGGGCGGGCGCCGCCGGGCGGGGGCGGGCGGGGGGCGGGCGAGGGGGGGCGCCCCCCCCCCCCCCCGCGGTCGCGGCCGGGCCGGGAGTCTGAGGGTGTGTATAAATCGGTGGCACCGGCATCCCTGCCGATGCCACGGGTGGATTTCCTTCACACGCTCTTTTGCCGGCGGAGGATCAGCCGTTTCCGCCCTCGAACCACAGAATGTAGCGAAGATGAAGGTAGGCGCGGACGGCATACCGCAGCCGGACCGAGGCGCCGTCATCCTCATCATCCTCTCCTCCCTCCCCCTGGCTGTCCGACAGCATCCGCCGCAGGCGGGCGGAATCCAGAAGAGGACGGGCACGGGCGTCTTCGTCAAGACGGTCCAGGTCATCGAGCAGCCGGGGCATCGTCCGCCGGATCATGCCGGCGAAATCCGGGATCAGGGGGATGTTGCCCCCCGGGCGGTCGCGGTATTCCGGCGGGAAATATCCGGACAGCGCAACGCGGACCAGGGACCGCGACAGGCCGTCCCTGATATAGAGATCCTGGGGGATTGCCAGAGCCAGCTCGACCACTCTCCGGTCATGATAGGGCTCCGTCAGGCCCAGCCCATGAGCCGCCGGAAGGGTCCCGGCGGCCGTCGGCCGCGCCTGGAGCTGGCGCAGGGTCGACAGCATGGAGGCGCGCATCCGGATCGGAATGGGATCGGAACCGGTCCCCGGCACCCCCATCGCCTTGGCCCGGCGCAACAGGTCCGGGGCCGCCGGAAACAGGGGGCCCCAGGGCGGCAGGCCGGCCCTCCCGCGTCTCCAGGCGGCAGTTACCGCGCGGGGAAGAACCGGAACCAGGACATCGCGTCGGAAAGTTCTCCACAGAGACTCCGGGACACGACGCCTGACAGCGGCGAATTCTTCCAGGAAACGGCCGATCCGTCCCGTCCAGAACAGGCGGGCAAGCGCCGCCTCGGCGCGCGGATTGAGGGTATAGTCGCCGCCGAAACCGTCCAGCAGCACCCTGGCCCCCCGGGTCCGGGCGGCTTTCAGGAGTTCATCGTGGGCATAGCCGACCGCGCCCGGCAACCCGTCCGCGATCATGAAGCGTCGTTCGGCGCCCGTGAAAATGTCACACCCCACCCGCGTCACATAGCAGGGATCGATGTGGGGCATTGCCTGACGACACAGCTCGACCCAATAGCGGGCACCCTTGGGATCGTCCGCGGGAACAGCGGGATCGACCGAGGTGATGGTGATCAACCGCCCGGGAGAATAGGCTGTGGCGGACCGCCAGGGTGCCGCAAGAGCGGCGATCGCCGCGCTGTCGAATCCCCCGCTCATCAGAAGGGCCGCCGGACGGTCGGTCCGTCTCAGCCGGCAGGCGACCGCCTCGCCGAGAACGCTGCGATAGGCCTCCCGGTAATAGGACTCGTGCTTTCCCTGATGATGCGCGGCCGGAGACGGCGACCAGTAGGACCGGCGTGTCACGGCGCCGTCACAGCCGGCTTCGACCGTTGATCCGCCGGGCACTCCCTCGATTCCGGCGAAAAGGGTGGACCCCGGTGGCGCCGCGGGATCGTTCAGCAGCGCCCGCGCCATGCCCTCCTCCGAAAGGGCGCGCGGGACCTCCGGCAAGGCCAGCAGGCCTTTGATTTCGGTCGCGAAGGCAAAAAAGCGGCCGCCCTGGTGAAAGAACAGCGGACGCTGTCCCATGGGGTCGCGCGCCAGAAGGAGGCGTCGGCTCTCCCCGTCCCACAGGGCGAAAGCGAAATCTCCCAGGAGCCGGTCGACACAATCGCGCCCCCACCGCCGCCATGCCGCCAGCAACAACGCGCTGTCACCGAGACCGGCGAGATCGCGCGCCGGAATCGCGAGGGCCTCGGCCAGGTCCTCGCGATTATCGAGACGCAGGTCGGCCGCCAGCAGAATCGCCGGGGACTGAACCGGCTGACGGTCGAACCGGTCCTCCCGTGTCACGGCAAGGGCCAGATGCCCCATAACGACCGGCCCCGCACACCGGACACGCCCTCCGTCGGGGCCGAGATGGGCCAGGGCACGCATCGGTCGCGCCACATCATCCGCCGAAGCAGGCCGGCCATCGCAGTGAAGGATGCCGCAAAGTCCACCCATCGACAGGCTTCCCCCCCCTGCCGTACCGTTAAGGAGCCGGACCTCTAGGAATCCGGGCCGTCAGCCCCATCCCGGGACAAAGAAACAAGGGAATTCGTCCGGTCAGCTTGTCGTCGTGCTCGAAAGCCGGTGATCGGCTGTGTGAGCGAAGCCTTTGTTCCGGGTTGCCGCGGCTATTCCGTCCGACAGGATCACCCGGGGAGCCACCCAGGGCTTCTTTCCGGTGGACGTCCTGGCTGCACCATTATCACAATCTTTTGGTTCCATGATCCCGATCTTCGCAACTTGGGCGCATGTTTTCGTTATAAACTTTTCCCCGACGGGCCGCAATGAAGCGACGGGGGCGAGACCAGAGGGCGAGACGAGGGGGGAGCGAGATTTAGGGCGGCGGGACGTGGAATGACGCCGGTCCCTGCCGGCGGCTCGGCTCAAAGGTTGGCGGAGCCTGGGCCGAAGCCTCATGGGCGACGACCGGACGACCGATCCTGACAAAGAGAGCCTGAGCCCGGATCGGGACATCTTGCCAAATAAGCGAAAATCACCTTGGATTTCATGACTTCAAGGTGTGACATCAAATCCGGGAGTGTCAGTCATGGCGGAAGCGGATGACCCACGTTTCGACCTTATCGTCGCCGGGGCCAGCGTCGGCGCCAATCTCGATGACGCCATCGCCCGGGGACGTATCCTGCGGCTTGCCGACGGCGGACTGACCCTGGCGTCGCCGGAACCGCGACGAACGGCGGAAAACGGGGACGGCGAAGGTGTCGACCTGGGAGATGGCTTTCTGCATCGCCGGGGCGACTTCCGGCCCCATTGCGGATTCCTGAACGGACTGCTGTTCCACCATGCCTATCGCCAGACCCAGGTTCCGTTCGGATGCCGGACCTGCTTCAAGATCAAGATCGAGACCCATACCCTCCGGCAATTGATGGCCACGCGGGCCATCGCGGAGGACACGCCCTATTCGACGAAAAGCGGATCCGAGGCCGATCTCCCCACCAACGCCTGCCGTTACGCGACCTATCTTTATTTTTCCGGCCTGGATGCGGCGAGGCGCGCCTTTCCGGAACTCCGGCGACGGATCGATGACCACCCGGATCTCGGGACCGGGATCCAAATGGTGATCAAGCGCGGCTGCTCCAATTTCGAAAGGAAGTGCGGCCCTTCGGACCAATATCGCTTCGACCCCCGACAGGAAGCGCTGGAAGACGCCCTGCACCGGCGCTGGGTTAAGACACCCCGATCCGGACGGAACCCGGACACCACCCGTGCCATGACTCTGCTGGCGCTGGTAGCCATTGCCTACCGGATCGGCGACCCGACCTATCTCGACTTCACCGGCGGACGTCCCCTGCACACTCCGTTGGTCAGCTATCCGCCCGAGGAACCGGCGCCCGTCATGACTCCCGGCTGATCGCCCCCCGCCGTTCGAGATCATCGAGGAAGGCCTCGACGTCCGCCTGGCAGGCATCGGCGCCGACCTCGTAATCGGCCATCAGATCGCGGCACAGATCCGGAAGAGAACGGGGGGTCTCCAGAAGGTCCCAGATTCTGGCGCCGATCTCATTGAGGCCGATGTAAGCGTTGTCGCCGACACTCATCATCACAAGGTCCCCGCCGACCCGGGCGGTCAGCCAGCCATCCCGTCGCCTGATCATCCGTTTCCCTCCTCCATTTTCCGGTAGCCCAGCCGCGCCATCATGGGTCCGTGGGCCATTTCGATGCGCCGGATCTGCCCGTCGGACAATTCCCCTTTCCAGCCGTCGCATGTTCCCCGGCGAAAGAACAATCCCGCCCTTCCGCTGTGCTGCCATTCCAGGAACCCTTTTTCGCGTTCCTGCGCCTGAAGCCGTGAGAAACTCGAATAGTCGACGGCCCTCGCCAGAACCTCGTCGCTGACGGAAACGCCCGCGAAGGCAAGCGCGGCGCCGAACGCGGCGACCGGTTGCGTCGAGAGATCCTCGTACCGGACCAGATGGACCGGGATGTCGCCCTGACCCAGCCAGCTTGCGACATGGCCGCTCCAGTCGAGAAGCCGTTGGCGCAGTTGACGCGTCTGGCCGCGCAGGCCGGACGACAGGGCGGCATCGCGGTCGTTCATCATCGAAATCGCCTCATCGACCGACAGGCGCAGGTGGTGGGCCAGGGAAGGAGCGACGGCGCGCGGATCGCGCACGATCACGATGGCGCCGGCCGCCGCCGCCGCTCCGCCCAGCAGAGGTTCCCCCCGCGAGGTTGCGAGATAGGCGTCGTGAACCTTGACGAACCGGGGACGCGCCCGCTCATGCCCATCGCCCTCGAAGGCCGCCCAGGCCCGGTAGACGGCGGGCCGGAGGTCATCGATTTCATCAGCCGTCAGAAGGGATGTGTCGAGCAGCGTCATGCTTTCGAACAGTCCCCTGGCACTGGCGATTCCATCGCGATCCGGTGGATCGTTGATATCGATGGGACCGCCGCCGGCCTCCAGAGTGGCGAGCAGCATCCGGAACCAGGTGTTCCCGGATTTGGGATAGGAGGACAGCCACCAGGGCGCCGTCACGCCGCCCCCGCCAGCCCGGGCAGGCCCGCCCAGTGCGTCTCCAGCCAATCGATTCCTTCGGCCAGGCGGTCGAAGTCCATCGGCCGTGTCAGCAGGAAAACCCCGCCATGATTGCCCAATGCCGCCGCAAGGGAAAAATAACGGTCCTGATGGCCCATGCGCGCGGCCACGCGCGGCCGGAACGCCGCCCCTTCCAGCAACAAAGCCGCATCGACGACATTGGGACGCAGAATTCCCGGTTGGAAGGACGGACGTTGCTCACGCAGAACATAAACCGGACCGGCCGTCAGTCCTCCTCCATCCGACCGGATGCCGGGATCGACATGGAACTTGTTGATCCGCCCCCTGACCGCCGGCCCGATCCCCCCGTCCAGGCCGAGATGGGCGATCGCCTGTGACCAGAGCTTGGTCCCCCGGCCATCCGGATGGATCACCGGCGCCCCCTTCCCGTCCAGTGCCGCCACGCAAAAATCGTCGGTCACCAGAGGATAGCCCCGTTGGCACAATGCAGCCGCCAGGGTCGACTTCCCCGCCCCCGCCGGCCCCAGGAAAAGGCCGGCCCGGCCGGCCACCGCCACCGCGCTGGCGTGCAGGACCACCAGCCCGCGCTGATGGAGAAGGATGCCGAGCGCATTCCCCATCACAAAAGCCGCGATATCGCCGGACGCCATCCCGGTCCCCGCGCGGTAACGGATCGTTCGGCCATGGCCCAGAAGGAAATCGGCGCGCCCCGGAATACGAAGAAGAAACGCGTCGACCGCCATCGTCCAGTTCGGCCCCGAGGCGACGGCCCGCTCAAGCGTATCCGGAACCCCGCCCTCCAGAATTTCCACATCGGGTGGAGACGGGCCGACCGGTGACACCCCCGGAAGCTCGATGTCGCTTGTGACAGAGAGTCCACAAATTCGGTAGCTGTGCATCTGGCGTCCCCGCTGACAGCTTTTAAGACCCGCCGCCGCCTGTCACCTCCGTCCCCTTGTCGCCGGATCGGACGAAGTTTGACCCCAACTTGCCGCATCAATGCGTTAGAATTGAAAATATCCCAGGAAAAAATCCGTTTAAATAGGGAGTTCGGTATCAGTCCGCCTTGCGCCCCCCCGTCCTGGTCCGGTTTTTCCGTTTATCGGCGGTGGCGTCACCGCGTCCGGGTGCTTGAGGCCATGGTCTGGGTCGGCCTGTTCCAGGCCGCGGTGCTGCTCCTGCCGGCACGCCGGCTGTTGCCCGACCTTTCAGGCGACGACCGGATCGAGGCGGCCGCGATTGCCGCCGACGGCGGAAACCGGACGGCATCGGCACGCCTGGTCCGGGACGCCGTCAGCGGCGCCCTGCGACGCCTCCCCTGGACGCCATCCTGCCTTGTCCTCGCCCTGGCGGCCCGCCGGATGTTGAGCCGGCGTGGCATCGCGAGCCGGCTGCATATCGGCGTCGATCTGATTTCCGATGACTCCGGCATCGGCGAGGCACGGCGGCTGTCGGCCCATGCCTGGCTGACCTGCGGGCGGATCGGCGTTACCGGATTGCCGGGCGCGGACGGTATCCGTGAGATCGCCGTCTTCCCGCCGGAGCCGGGCGGACTGGACGGGTGAGGCCGACCGGCGATGACGATGCCCCGTCGCCGGTTCGCGGTCCCCATGCCCGGCGTTTGAGGGAGAAGTATAAAATCGGGTTTGCCCGATTGCCATGCCTCCACCGGCATTCCAGCTTGACGAGGCCGGGGATTCGGGCATTAAGGGCCGCCTGGAGGCTGTCAGGACCGGAAAACTGTCCGGCCCCCCTGCCCGGGGGGACCGCCCTCCCAGGGGACCATCAGCCTGCTGTTGTCGCGATCACCGCCCAATCACGGGAGAGAGCCCGATGGAGCGCCTGGAGAAAGTCGTCAAGCTGGTCACCCGGCTGTTCCCCCTCTGGGTGACGCTCTGTACGCTGGCGGCCCTCTGGTCGCCGTCCAGTTTCAAGCCCTATGGCACCACCATTCCCTGGCTTCTGGGACTGGTCATGCTGGGCATGGGACTGACCATGAGCCTGGACGACTTCAAACTGGTTCTGCAACGCCCCAAAGACGTCCTGGCGGGCGTCCTGCTGCGTTATCTGATCATGCCGACCGTGGCCTACGGCGTGGCGCATCTGCTGGATTTGCCGCCGTCGCTCGCCGCTGGTCTCATCCTGGTCGGCTGCTGTCCCAGCGGCACCGCGTCGAACGTGATGACCCTGATCGCAAAAGGCGACACCGCCCTGTCGGTGACGGTGTCCAGCGTCAACACCGTCCTGGCCCCGCTGGTCACGCCCTTCATTTTCCTGTTCCTGGCGGGCACCATGATCCCGATCGACACAAAGGCGCTGCTGATCGACATCCTGAAAATCGTCCTGGCGCCGATCGCCGCAGGCGTGATCATCAACCGTCTGGCCGGCCGCGCGATCCGCGTGATCCAGACGTTCGTCCCGCTGGTCTCGGTCGTCACCATTATCGCCATCATCAGTATCGTGATCGCGCTCAGCGCGCAGAAGCTGGCCACCGTCGCCGTGATCGCCTTCGTCGCGGTCGCCCTGCACAACGGCTTCGGTCTGGGGCTCGGGTATGGAGCGGCGCGCGGGTTCGGTATGACACACCGGAAATCGAAGGCCATCGCCTTCGAAATCGGAATGGAGAATTCCGGTTTGGCGGTCGCCCTGGCGCTGGCGCATCTCGATCCCGTCGCGGCGCTTCCCGGCGCCATCTTCAGCGTCTGGCACAATTTCACCGGGTCTGTTCTCGCCGGTTTCTGGTCCGGCCGAGCGGACGGGGAGTGAGATCAATCGCGCTTTTCAAGGACTGAAGACGGGCGCGGTCAGTATTTTCCGACCAACACGACAGCCACCGCAACCACCAGCAGCGCCACGATCCAGATCCCGCCTCCGCCGCGACGGCGATGGCGGTGGTGCCGCCCTTTCGGCTGACGCGAGATCGACAGATAACCGGGGCCGATCCTCACGCTTTCCACTCTCCCCCTGTCTTCCCGCCCTTGCCAGACCCCGAAATCGACGGCCGAAGGGCAGGAACAGATGTGCAACATCTTTATGGCGGAAATGAGGTCGCGGGCAGGAAGCGGGACGCGATCGACCGGCATGGCACCCCGCGCCGGTCCTGTCAGTTGCGGCGGACGATCCGGCACTCCACCGTTTCCCGCCTGGGCTCCGCGCCGCCCCCGTTCATCTGTTCCTCTATCGAGGCAAATGCCAGAGCCGCCAGACGACTTTCGTCCTGGCGAACCGAATAGACCCGGTTTGGCAGAAAATCGAGCATGGCGTGATCGTCAAACGTTCCGATCAGCAAATCGTCCGGAATGCTCCCCGCCACCGATTTCACTTCCTGCACGGCCCCTTCAAGCACCAGCAGAGACGAGGTGATGAAGGCCCTTGGCAGGGCTCCCCGGCCGTTCAGCAGGCGCCGGATCAGCATGCGTCCGCTTTCGACACTGTCCTCGTCGGCGGCATGGACGTGATCGCGCCAGTTGGTCCAGCCGAACTCCCCCATGGCCGCGGAAAAGCCGCTGATACGGTCGCTGATGCTGGGCAGCGACGTATAGGCGCAGAGGAAATCGACCGGATGCTCGACCTCACCCAGCAGACGCCGCGTCAATGCCAGGCTGCTGCCCACATTGTCGCTGGAGACCGCAGGAAAGCGGTCCTGGTCATAATCGCGGTCGACCATCACCACGGCCAGCCTGGGCTTTCGGCCAAGCAGTTGCTTGTGCGCCGGCCGCTGGCACGGCGCTATGATGAGACCGTCGACCCCGCGGGCAAGAAAATTGTCGATGGTCCGGTTCTCAAGATCCGGATCGTCATTGGTGGACGCGCTCAGAAGCACCAGATTACGACTCCGGCACAGGCGTTCCATGGCGGCCATCAGATGAGCAAAAAACGGATTGCCGAGATCGGGAACGACGAAGCCGACGGTGTCGGTTCGTTTCAGCTTCAGGCTGCGGGCGGCATGATGCAGAACATAGCCATGAAGGGCGATATAGTCTTCGACCAGTTTCCGGGTCTTCGGACTGATCCGGTATTTCTCGGCATTGCCTCCGATGACAAGACGAACCGTGGTGATCGATACGCCGGTCTCGCCGGCGATTTCCTTGATGGTTTTCGGCATCGTCCTCTTCTCGCGGAACTGACCCGTCACCGGCGCGGCAGGCGGCAGAAGGCCCCACCCCCTTCATGCGCTAACAGAGGAAGATCGTCCTGGCGAGGGATAACTGGCGCCGGAACGGCCCTCTTCGCGGAAATCACAACTATTGGGATACATGACTCATTAGTGGAAATTCCGCCACAACAATTGCCGCGAACAGTTCACCCTTGCCTTTGCAAACTTGCTTATCTTATCATGCTAACTCGACGCAGCAAACAAAGATGCGGCACTGCAACTCTTCGCACCCGCACACACTCTCTAGACTGTTAGGAGACGGCCATGTTGACGTTGACGCTACCCGCGGCGAAGCCCCGGATCAAAGCCGCAGGCAATGAGGTTCTGCTCGTCACCAACGCCGACCTGCGTGAATCCGCCAATGTGAATTGCTGGCCGGTGCAGGAGAAATTCGAGACCCTGCTGGCCCGCGTTCTGGCTGAGACGTTTGGCGTCGCCGTGAAACGCGCCCATCCGGTCAAGACGGACCTCGGACATGGGTTCATCAGCAGCCAGCGCGAAGGATGCGACGTCTTCGAGGGGATCGATCCCGACTCCCCGGTGATCGTCCTTCTGACCGCGTGGCAGTATTCCCATCATCTGGCGGCCAGTCTGATATCCCATCGGGGACCGGTCCTGCTGCTCGCCAACTTCGACGGCACCTGGCCCGGCCTTGTCGGCATGCTGTGCATGGCCGGCACCCTGACCAGTCTTGGCAAGCCCTGCTCGCGCCTCTGGTCGGAAACCTTCGACGACGCCTTTTTCCTGTCCGGCCTTGGAACCTGGTTGAAAACCGGCCGGCTCGATCACGACACCTCCTATCTGCGCGCCTTCGACGCCGCCCACCCGTCCATGACGACGCCTGCCGGCCGCATCGGTGTCGCGGTCGGGCGCTACATTCTGGACCACAAGGACATCATCGGCCTGTTCGACAGCTTCTGCATGGGCATGATCAACGGGGTGTTCCCCCTGGCGGCGCTGACGCGGATCGGCCTGCCGCTGGAATCGCTGTCCCAGTCGGCCCTGCTGGTCGAAATGGCAAAGGTCCCGCCGTCGGAACGCGAGGCCTGCCTCGCCTGGTATGAGGCGCGCGGCATGCGGTTCCATTACGGCCGGGACCCGGCCACCGAATTGACCCGCGATCAGGTCCTGGAGCAGTGCGCCATGCTGATCGCGCTCGGACGGTTCGCGGACCGCTTCGGGCTGACCGCGATCGGCGTCCAGTATCAGCAGGGGCTCGCCCATTCCTGCGCCGCATCGGACTTCGCCGAAGGGGCGATCGGATCGTCGGAACGCTTCCCCATTCCCGGCGAGGATGGCCGGATCGTCCGCCCCGGCAAGGCCATTCCCTGCATCAACGAGGTCGACATGGGCTCGGCGATACCGCAGACCATGCTCTGGCGCCTTCTCGACAGCCTGGGGCTCCCGACCGAGAGCACGCTTCATGACATCCGCTGGGGCAGCGAGTTTGAGGGCACCTTCTACTGGGACTTCGAGATTTCCGGCTCGGTGCCCTTCTCCCATCTGAAGGGTGGCATTGCCGGGGCGTCCGGCTACCGTCAGCCGCCGATGTATTTCCCGAAGGGCGGCTCCACCATTGCCGGTCAGTGCAAGGCGGGACCCTTCGTCTGGGCGCGCGCCCATTACGAGGGAACGGATGTCGTCCTTCATATCGGAACCGGGCATGCCGTCGAACTGCCGGCGGCGGAGTTCGAACGGCGGCTCGACGCTACAACCCGCGAATGGCCGCTGATGAACTGCGTCCTCGACGGGGTTGGCCGCGACGATCTGATGGCGGGCCATCAGAGCAACCATATCACCGTCGCCTATGTCGATGCGCCCCATCTGAGGGACGTGGTCCGAGCCCTCGCGGCCCAGGCCGTGACACAGGGAATCAAGGTCTTCACGGCCGGCGAGGTCAACACCTGGCTCTGACGCGGCACCGGGACCTCTCACGCCCCCGGGACGGCCGCGCCCCGGGGGACCGGGTCCGAAGGACGGCCGAGCCAGAGGGGAGAAGGAACGTTATTGTGAGCGATGAGAACAAATATTCCGGCGTCTGGCCGGTGATGCTGACACCCTTTGACGATCATCGGGAAATCGACTGGGCGTCGCTCGGGAAGCTGGTCGACTGGTATATCGCATCGGGTGTCGACGGCCTGTTCGCGGCCTGCCAGTCAAGCGAGATGTTCTTCTTAAGCGACGCGGAAACGGCCCGGCTGGTGCGCTTCATCGTCGAGAGGGCGGATGGACGCGTCCCGGTCGTGGCCTCCGGCCATACCGCGGCGGGCCTCAGTCAGCAGGTCGAACAGCTTCATGCGATCGCCGGATGCGGCGTCGACAGCGTGATCCTGATCAGCAACCGCCTCGCCCAGCAGGAAGACCATAATGGCGCCTTCCTCCTCAATCTCTGCGACCTGACCGCCCGCCTGCCGAAGGACATCAACCTCGGCATTTACGAATGCCCCTATCCCTACAAGCGGCTGCTGAGCGACGAGGCGGTCCGGTGGTGCGCCGAAAGCGGCCGTTACACCTTCATCAAGGACACCTGTTGCAGCCTTGAGACGATCAAACGCCGGCTGGCACTGGTGAAAGGCACGCGCCTGCATATCGCCAACGCGAATGCCCAGACCCTGCTCGCGTCCCTGAAGGCCGGATGCCATGGCTACAGCGGCGTGATGGCGAACGTTCATCCCGAACTTTACGTCTGGCTCTGCCGGAACTGGGCCGCCCAGCCGGACAAGGCCCTGCGCCTGTCGAATTATCTGTCGGTCGCGGCTCTCGCCGAAAGCCTCAGCTATCCGGTCTGCGCCAAGGACTATCAGGTGTCGATCGGCAATTTCGCCACGGCGCTGTGCCGCTCGCGCGGGGCCGGCAGCTATTACAGCAGCCATGAGCAGAGCACCTTCCAGCAGATGGTGGCTCTGGGCCGGGAAATGAAAGCGCTGCTGGCCTTGCCGTAACTTCGCGGCCAGCGGCACCGCCCGGCCGCCCCCCGGTTCAGGAGGACGAACAGGCGCCGGCGGTTGACGAAGGGAGGAGCGATGAGACTGCTTGCGTTGGAGCGGCAGGCGTTGTTCGTTGAGAACAGCCTGCCCTTTGGGAACTGTCATGCCTCGACCCTGGCGGAATTGCCGGACGGCGGTCTGATCGCCGCCTTTTTCGCCGGCGAGCGTGAGGGAACGGGCGACACCGCCATCTGGACGGCCCGTTACGCCGCCGGACGCTGGTCGCCCCCGCGCCGCCAGTTCGCGCGGGACGGCCACGCCCACTGGAATCCGGTGCTTCACGCCGAGGGGAAGGACCTTTGGCTTTTCTACAAGGTCGGCGCCACCGTCCATGACTGGATCACCTGGACCGCGCGATCCGGGGATGCCGGCGAACACTGGACCGCGCCGGTCCCTCTGGTGCCAGGCGACAGGGCGCCCAGAGGCCCCGTCAAGAATAAGCTGATCGTGACGTCGGACGGATCCTGGGTCGCCCCCGGATCCGTCGAGACGGAGCGTTTCTGGGACGCCTTCGCCGATCTGTCGGGCGACAAGGGCGCCACCTGGACACGCCGCGACGTCCCCATCGTCCATCAGGACCCGGGAAGCCG
This sequence comes from Telmatospirillum sp., assembly GCA_009712185.1. Taxonomy (GTDB): domain Bacteria; phylum Pseudomonadota; class Alphaproteobacteria; order Rhodospirillales; family Magnetospirillaceae; genus Telmatospirillum. Next base: position 23,722 of record WASQ01000035.1, read on the forward strand.
TCCTTCCGGCGGGGAAACCTGGCAGGGGTTATCCGCCAACGCCCTGTGGGAAAGCGACCCCGCCAAAGTCTTTGCGTGGGATGGCGTCATCCAGCCGACCCTGTGGGAATCGGTCCCGGGGCGTCTCCACATGCTGTTGCGCAGCACCCGGGGCCGGATCTTCCGCAGTGAGTCCGGGGACGGCGGACAATCCTGGTCGCCGGCCCGTGCGACGGACCTGCCCAACAACAACAGCGGCATCGATCTCGTCCGCCTGGACGACGGAACGCTGGTGCTGGCCTACAACCCGATCGAGGGGAACTGGGGATGCCGCAGCCCCCTGTCGCTCTCGCTGACGGCCGACAACGGCACCACATGGACGCAGCCCTGGCATCTGGAAACCGGCGAGGGCGAGTTTTCCTATCCGGCCATCATCGCCCGGGGCCGCGACATTCACGTCACTTACACCGCCAACCGCAAGACGATCGTCCATCGCCGGATCCGGGTGGAGTGACGCGTCCGCGAAAATTCGGGCAACAGCCGCATGGCATGCGGATCAAAGCCAAGACACAAAAATCAAGGGGTGGAGGAAAGAATGACAACCATTGACGCAACCAGGACCGACAGTCCGCAAGCGCTGACAGACAGGAAGACCATTATCCGGGTCGTCGCGTCGAGCTTTATCGGCAATACGATCGAATTCTACGATTTTCTGGTTTATGGACTGGCCGCGGCCCTGGTCTTCGGCAAGCTGTTCTTCCCGAACAGCACGCCTCTGGCGGCCGTCCTGGCCTCCTTCGCGACCTTCGGCGTCGGCTTTGTCGCGCGTCCGCTGGGCGGCATCTTCTTCGGACATCTGGGCGACACCGTCGGACGCAAGACCACGCTGGTCATCACGCTGGTCGGCATGGGTACCGCCACCGCCCTGATCGGTCTGCTGCCGACCTATGAGCAGGTCGGGGTCCTGGCCCCGGTCCTGCTGGTGGTTCTGCGCTTTCTTCAGGGCTTCGCCGTCGGCGGAGAGTGGGGCGGCGCCATGCTGATGGTGGTCGAGAACGCCCCGGCCAACCGCCGCGGATTCCTGAGCTCCTGGCCTCAAACCGGCGGATTTTCCGGCCAGTTGCTGGCGACCGGAGCGTTCGCTCTGGTGAATCTGCTGCCGGAACACGACATCATCACCTGGGGCTGGCGCCTGCCCTTCCTCGCCAGCGCCGTTCTGGTGGTGTTCGGGCTCTACCTGCGGGCGAAACTGGACGAGACGGCGGTGTTCAAGGACACCAAGGCCCATGCGACGCCGAAAGAGGAAAAGCGCGCCCCCTTCTTCGAGGTGCTGCGCCACTCCTGGGGCAGCCTGATTCTGATCATGCTGCTGCGTTTCGCCGAAAGCGTGCCCTTCTTTCTGGTGACGGTCTTCGCGGTGTCCTACGCCACCGGCCAGCTTGGCGTCGACAAGCAGACGCTGCTGAACGTCATCATGGTCACCTGTATCATCGCCTTTCCGATGCATGGGCTGTTCGGGGCGATCTCCGACAAGGTCGGACGCCGGCCGGTCTACATTTTCGGCGCGATCATGGCGGCGATCTCCGCGTTCCCGTTCTTCTATTTGCTGCAAACCGGTAATTTCCTGCTGATCACCCTCGGCTATGTGATGTTGATCAATGTCGCCCACAATTCGATCAACGCCGTGCAGCCGGCCTTCTTCACCGAACTGTTCGGCGCCAAGGTCCGCTACAGCGGCGCCTCGATCGGCCATCAGATGGGCGCCATCGTCGCCGGCGGCGCCACCCCCTTTGTCGCCAAGGCCCTGAGTGCCGCCGACAACAACGGCTGGACCCTGGTCGCGGCCTATGTTGTGTGCGGCGCCCTGGTGGCGGCCATCGCCGCCTATTTCGGCCCGGAAACCTCGAAGCGCGTCCTGACCGACGAGCATTGACCGGCGCGTCCCTCCCCCGGAACGCATCCCGGGGGAGGGACGACTGGACGGAGCAACCGGCGGTCACGCCGGCGCGGTCCGGTTTTTGCCCCGGTCCCCGGTCGGGGGTACAATTGCCGGAATGGAACGGAACAACCGTTGACAACAGGAAACGCTGACGGAGGCATCGTGCGATGACGGACGTGGTGATCGGTGTGGATGTGGGAACCGGCAGCGCCCGGGCGGGCGTCTTTGACCGGACGGGTCGGATTCTGGGACGGGCCAGTCACGACATCCGCATGTGGAAGCCCGAGACCGATTTTGTCGAGCAATCCTCGGATGACATCTGGCGGGCGGTGTGCCACTCGGTACGCGCCGCCGTCGCCGAAGCGGGGACGGGGGTCACCGTGCGTGGCATCGGGTTCGATGCCACCTGCTCGCTGGTCGCCATCGACGGCGCGGGACAGCCGGTGACCGTCAGCCCGACGGGCCGGGACGAGCAGAATGTGATTGTCTGGATGGACCATCGGGCCATCGCCCAGGCGGCGCGGATCAACGCCCGGGGCCATGAGATCCTGCGCTATGTCGGAAGCACGATCTCGCCCGAGATGGAAACGCCGAAGCTGCTCTGGCTGAAGGAAAACATGCCGGAAAGCTGGAACCGGGTCCGCCATTTCTTCGACCTGCCGGACTTCCTGACCTGGAAGGCGACCGGAGCGACCTCACGCTCGCTCTGCTCGACGGTGTGCAAATGGACCTATCTCGGCCATGAGGGCCGCTGGGACGACGGCTATTTCCGCCAGATCGGCCTCGGAGAGCTGGCGGACGAAAAATTCCAGCGCATCGGCACCGAGGTGCTGCCCATGGCGGCGCCGGTCGGCGCCGGCCTGTCGTCCGAAGCCGCGGCGGATTTCGGACTGATGGCCGGCATTCCCGTCGGCACCTCGATCATCGACGCCCATGCCGGCGGCATCGGCGTGATCGGCGCCGCCGTGAAGGGCCAGTCTCCGAGGCCCGACAGCCTGCAGCACCGTCTGGCGCTGATCGGCGGCACGTCAAGCTGTCATATGGCGGTCGCGCCGGAGGCCCGGTTCGTGCCGGGCGTCTGGGGTCCCTATTTCTCGGCGATGGTTCCGGGCCTCTGGCTGAACGAGGGCGGACAGTCGGCGACCGGTGCCCTGATCGACTTCGTCCTCAAGGGTCATCCCCAGACCAAATCGCTGGAAGGCCCCGGCCACACGGTCTATGAAGCATTGAACGACCGTGTCCAGGCGCTGGCGGCCCCGCTGGCTTTTCCCGCGGCCCTGACACAGGGTCTGCATGTCCTGCCCTATTTTCACGGCAACCGGTCTCCCCGGGCCGATCCGACCCTCAAAGGCATGATATCGGGTCTGGCGCTGTCGGATACGGTGGACGACCTGGCGAAGCTCTACCTGGCGACCATTCAGGCGATCGCCTATGGCACGCGCCACATCATCCAGTCCCTCAACGCCAAAGGCTATGCCATCGATACCATCATGGCCTGCGGCGGCGGCACCAAGAACCCGCTGTATCTCAGCCAGCATGCCGATGCCAGCGGCTGCCGTCTGGTGCTGGCCGAAGAACCGGAAGCCGTCCTTCTGGGATCGGCGATCCTGGGCGCCGTGGCGGGCGGCCTCTACCCGGCCGTCACCGACGCCATGGGGGCGATGACGCGGGCCGGCACTGTCATCGAGCCGGGCGGCGGTCCCGTGCGAGAGTTCCACGACGCCAAATACCGGGTGTTCCAGCGGATGTACGAGGACCAGATGGCCTATCGCGATCTGATGGCGGCGGTTCCGGGTCTCTGATACGCCCGGCACCTGCCCGGTTGCGACGATGCGGGGATGTCGCAACCGGGCAGCGCCCCCGTTCCAGATGTTCCCCGTCAATTCCCCCCGGCATTATGCCGTCTGTAGAACTGAGCGAAGACACGGTCCTGGGTCTGGATGTGATCCGCCAGCCATCCGGCCAAAGCGGTGAAGAAGTCCGCCGTCGCCTCTTCCCCGCCGCTGCCGAGGGCCGCGCGCAGACTCTCGAAACGTGACAGAAAATCGGCGTGAACCCGGTGGTGCGCGGCGGCATCGGGGAAACCGGCGCGTGTCATGGCCTGTTCCTCCTCGGTGAAATGTGACCTGAGGGCCTGCCCCAGGTCCCCTGCCAGCACCACGGCAACCTCCCGTCCATCGCCCGCCAGCATTTTTCGATAGAAGCGATTGAGCCGGTTGAACATCTCCCGATGATGCTGGTCGATCTGGGGAAGTCCCGTCTCCAGGGACGCCGACCATTCGAACAGGGCCTTGTCGGACTGATCGCCGCGAACCTGTTCCAGGAACCGCCCGACTTCACGGTGCAGATCGTCGGCCTGTTGCGACAGATCGATCGATGAACGCCGGATCTGCTGTGCCGCCACTCCGCTCTCCCGGGCGGCCTCCTCGACCGCGGTGATACTGGAGGAAACCTCATGGGTTCCGGCCGCGGCCTGCTCGATATTGCGGGCGATCTCTCCGGTGGCGGCGGTCTGCTGCTGAACGGCGGCGGCCACCGATCCGCTGATTTCGCCCATTTCGGAGATGATCGACGCGATTTCTCCGATCGCCGCCACCGCCTCCGCCGTCTGCTGTTGCACTTCGCCGATCTGGGTGGCGATCTCTCCCGTGGCCCGCGCGGTCTGGGTGGCGAGGCCCTTCACCTCATGGGCCACGACGGCGAACCCCTTGCCGGCGTCACCGGCACGGGCCGCCTCGATGGTGGCGTTCAGAGCAAGAAGATTGGTCTGACTGGCGATGTCGCTGATCAGTCCGACCACGGTTCCGATTTTCGATACACTGCCATTCAGAGTCTGCACCAGGGTCGTCGTGCGTTCCGCCCCCTGGTTCGCCTGCTCGGCCACGGCGCGGGACCGTGCCATCTGCCGGGCGATCTCGGTGATGGACGCCGCCAGTTCCTCCGTCGCCGCCGCGACGGTCTGCACGTTCGACGACGCCTGCTGGGAGGATGCGGCGACGGCCGTGGCCTCCGCGCTGGTCTGATCGGCCGTCGAAGCCATCTCGGTGGCGGCCTTCTGAAGATCCGCCGCCGCCGCCGTCACATTCTCCACGACGCGGCCGACACTTCCTTCGAAGACGTCCGCCATCTTCCTCAGGGCGGCGCGTCTTTCGCTGTCGGCCTGACGCTTCTGCGCCTCCTGCTCGCGGGTCATCCGTTCGACCCGCAGGGCGTTTTCCTTGAAAACCTGAACCGCGCGGGCCATATCGCCGATCTCGTCGGCGGCGTCGAGACCTGGCACCGCGATCCCGTGATCGCCGGAGGCCAGGGCTGTCATGGTACCCGTCATGCCGCGCACCGGGTGGAGAATACTTCCGGCGATCCTCCAGGCGAAGGCTACTCCGATCAGGATGGCGCCGATACTGAGTGCGATTGCAACGGACACCGCCCCCTCGACGGCGCCAAGGGTATCGGCCTCAATCCGGACCAGATCGGACATGGCGGATGACTTGATCGCATCCGACTTCGTCGTCGCCGCCACCCCGAGATCCGCCAAGGTCCGATTGATCTGCGTATCGAGCAACTCTCCGACATGGTCATAGGCTTCGAACGAGGACTGATAATCGGTGCTGATGGCGATGATTTTCGCCGCGAGACCGATATATTTCGCCTCGTGCGTCAGGGTCGACAGCCCGTTCGCCGTCTGGCGCAGCGTCTCGATCCGCCCCTTGAAGTCCCTGGCCGCCACGGTGTCCTGGTGACCGGAGAATTTCGCGACATCAAGGCGCGCCTGCATCAGAGACTGCCCGATCAGGCCCGCCTGAGCGGCCACCGCGTAATCGCCCGCTTTCATGGCGCCTTCGATCAGGTCGACCACACGCGCCTGCATCTCTCCCCCCGACGAGGCCAGCGTCCCGAACAGGATCCTGCCGCTTTGCTGCTTCAGTTCGACGGTTTTCTCGAATCCCTGGGCATAGCTCTCGAAGGCGTCGGAAATCTCACGCATCGCCTGCAGGCGCTCGGGATTGTGGATCGTGACGGTGCCACCCCGGATTTTGGCGCGCGTCGCCTCAATGGCTTTACGCGTCGGATCGATCCGTTGTTCATCACCCGTGTAGGCATAGTCGCGGACCAGCCGGCGGACGTCAGCGATATCGGTACTGACCTCCAAAGCCAGGGTGGCCACCCCGGCAATGTTTCCATAAGACCTGAAATTGTCCGCTTCGTGCCTTAGACTGGTAACAGTGACAGTCGCGACCACAGCCAGCAAAAACAGAGTGAGGAGAAATCCAGAATAGACGCGGGCTCCGATCCTCATTTTCGGCATCAACGTCATCATATCCCCCTATGTTAACGTTTTTGCATTCAAGAGATATTTTTACAGAGGATAAACATGTTTATTTTCCCATATAGGAACTATAGCGAATATCCATCTAATGAAAATTACATAAGACATGATTTTACCTTAGGTTATATGCCTCCTGCCAAAAGGTCATACTCCGATACGCAAGACGGGAACGTCCGACGGCGGAGAGGGGGTGGGAGGATGAAGGAACGGCGCCAATTCCCGGACCCGAACCGGCGATGAACGGCCGCGTGAGACCAATCTGCGATGGGCGTGACCTATCGCAGATCCGCCGGTGGTGAAAATCGGACAGATGAGACCCTCAATCAGGAGCAGGGCCGGGGTCCGACGGTCGCCTCATCGAACCCATGAGACGTGCGGACTCCGGGCGCGATCAGCGCATTGGAAAGTGATTGAGACGGGTGTGGTTTATGGCTCTGAAGTTCCTGAAATCGCCTGTGGCGAAATCATAGGAACTTCAGAAACACCACATTAGAGGGGAGCCTGGGGTGGAGAGGCGTTAGCGACCAGATCACGGGAGAACACGCGTCCGCAACGGATGCACCGTTCGACGTCCTCGACCATCGGCTTTCCGTCCTTGGTCCGACGTGTTTCCCGCTGGATGACCAGATTGCAGTCACCAATGCACTCGATGTCTTCGTCTTCGTCTAACATGCCCCGGAGATGGGAATTCGGATCAGCCAGGACAACAGGGGACACCTGGAAATTTAAAAAAAATGCATACCATGATGCGACACCCCGACCCGCGTCATGGATGTGGGCCGGCAGTGAACAGATCGGGGGGGTCCGCCTGCTCTGCCGGAACCAGATGATCGGCGCCAATTCCGATCAGGCGATAGGCGCGGCCGTCCGCCATGCGCCGTAACAAAGGCAGCGCATGCTCGAACAGAACGGAGGCGCGCTGGGTTGGATCGGGAAGCCGGGTCTGGCGGCTGACACTTTGGAAATCCGCGGTTTTCAGCTTCAGAACGACGGTGCCTCCAGCCAGACCGGCGCGGCGCAGCCGGCCCTCCAGAGACCCGGCAAGCATCCGCAACGCCTCCGTCAACGGACCAAAGCCTGCGAGATCCTGCGAGAAGGTCGTTTCGGTGGATACGCTTTTGCAGGGACGATCCGCGACCACCTGCCGGGGATCGTCGCCCTGCACGAGGCGCGACAGGGTCCGCCCGAACTTTCCCAGACGGGCAACCAGCGCCGCCTCCGGCAGGGCCTGCAACTGGTCGACACGGGTGATCCCCTCCGCCGCCAGCCGGCGCGCGGTGGCGGCGCCGATCCCATGAATCGCGGTGGCCGGCAGGGTTGCCAGCAGTGACACCGCTTCGGCCCGCCCGATCACCGAAAATCCTCGCGGCTTGTCGCGGTCCGACGCCAGCTTGGCGAGCGACTTGTTGTAGCTGAGCCCCACCGACACGGTCACGCCGATATCGCGTTCGATGGCACGGGCAAGACGGACGAGCAGCACGGCGGCCGGCCGGTCGATCAGCCGGATGCCGGGCGACAGGTCGAGATATGCCTCGTCCAGCGAGACCGGCTCAATCAGCGGCGTCGCCTTGGCGAACAAAGCCCGGATGGACTGGCTGACCCGTTTGTACTTCGCCATCTCGGGCGGAATCACCACCGCATCAGGGCACAGCGCCATGGCCTTGAACATCGGCATCGCCGACCGCGGGCCATAACGGCGGGCGATGTAGCAGGCCGTCGTCACCACGCCCCGTCCGCCGGGATGTCCGACAATGACCGGCTTGTCGCGCAAAAGCGGATTATCGCGCTTTTCCACGCTGGCATAGAACGCATCGCAATCGACATGCGCGAAGGTCAGATCGAACAGTTCGGGATGCGACAAGACTCGCCCTGACCCGCACCGGGGACAACGGCTCCCGGCACCGTCCGGGGACAGCCAATCGCTTGTGGTGGCGCATGCGCCGCAATCGCGGCAAAGGGACGGCATCGACAATCAGCCCGGCCGGCAGGGAGATCATCGGAACATAACAGGAACCACCCCCTGGATCAACCAGGGGCAGAGAACGGCCAGGGTTCCGAACTCAGGTTAACGCGGTTTAAGGCTTGCATTGGTGTTGAATGTC
>WASQ01000056.1 GCA_009712185.1 Telmatospirillum sp.
CCCCCTCCGCCCTTCCCCCGTTGATCGGGCCGGCCGGCCCATCCGATCTTGCCGCCGCGCTGCGTGGCGGTCTGACGGTCGAGGACCTGTCCCCGTCGCCCGAGGACCGGCAACGGCGCCTTCTTATCGACAGCAGAAGCGAAAATGTCGTGGGAAATGAGCCTCCCCCGCCACTTTCCGCGGATGACTGTGTCGTGATCGATCCGGCGGCTCTGGATGACATTTCCGGAAACCTGGCCCCCGTGAAAAAAGCCCATGTTCCGGATCTTGCCTGTAAAGCCCGGCGCACGCTGAATGCGCTCAAAAGCCAGAACAGGCTGGTGACACCGCGCTGACCGGAATCCGGGACGGGACCGGGTCAGGGGTGGGATCGGGATCAGGGGTGGACCGGAATCAGGGGTGGACCGGGAAAGCCATGACGTTCGGCGGAAGCCGAAAAGCCCGCATTTCCGCCGCGAAAGCGGCGGAAATGCCAAACTCCGGCTTCGCCGGACCACAGGCGCAGGGGCCTGGGGTTGGATTCCGACCACTCGTGAACCCGATTGCCCTGGTTCGGATCAGGATCGGCGCGATTGCTGGTCGCCCGGCCGCCGCGGGAAAAACGGACGCAATTTCATCAGGAAATCCCAGGCCATCAGCAAAGCGCCGGCCGCGAAGACCACATCGCCCGGCATTCGCATCCATTGCCAGAACAGGGTTGTGTCATAGAAGGCCTGACTGCGGGCATAGGCAAGGCCATGCTCGTAGACGGCGTCAAGCTGGGGCCAGCCGATCGGGAAAAAATTGAGCAGGATCCACATCACCAGACCGGCGTTGTAGAGCCAGAACGCCCAGCGGCCGAGTGTTTCGTTGAACGGGACGCGATCCCCGGCCGCATATCGCAGGCAGAAATAGATCAGCCCGAGCCCCAGGAGGCCGAAGGCACCGAACAGGGCGGTATGGGCATGGTTCAAGGTCAGGAAGGTCGCGTGTTCGTAGTAGTTGACCAGCGGCGCATTCAGCGTCCCGCCACCGAACACGCCGGCGCCGACGAAATTCCAAAACGCGGCCCCGATGATGAAGGTATAGGCCAATCCGTACTGGAACGAGCCATGCGCCTTGATCAGGCGGTGCTGGCCGATGGCCTCGATGACCAGCAGCACCAGCGGCAGGACTTCGATGAAGGAGAACATGCTCCCCAACGCCACCCACATCCCGGGTGCGCCCGCCCAGTAGAGATGATGTCCGGTGCCCAGAACACCGCCCAGGAAGATCAGGATCAGTTCGAAATAGACCGCCCGCTCCGCCAGTCGGCGGGATACCAGACCCACCGCCATCAGGAGATAGGCGCTGATGGCGGCAGCGAAGAATTCGAAAGACTGCTCCACCCACAGATGCACGACCCACCAACGCCAGAAGTCGGTGATGGTGAAGGATTTCTCGATCCCGGTCAGCGGGATCATGCCGAAGACATAGAGCAGCGCGATATTGATCGTCGAGGCCCAGATCAGATGTTCGAGCCGGATCCGCCCGGTCCAGAACTGTCGCGCCGCCACCCGGAGCAGGGCGCCGGTCGGCCAAAGCGCGCGGTAGACCAGAATGCTCCAGATCGCGAGACCGGCGAAGAAGCCGATCTGCCAGGCACGCCCCAACTGGATATAGGACAATCCCTGATTACCGAACCAGAACCATCCCTCCCGAAGGGCACCCATGATTCCGAGATAATTTCCCGCCAGAGCCCCGAGGACGATAACCAGCGTCACCCAGAACAGGATATCGACCAGCACTCCCTGTCCTTTCGGCTCGCCACCACCGATCGCGGGTGCCAGAAACAGGCCGGCGCCGATCCAGGACAATCCGATCCAGACGATCGGCGTCTGAATATGGACGTCACGCAGGAAATTGAAGGGAAGGAAGCGGTCGACGTCGATACCGTAAAAGCTGGCCCGGTCGGAGTAGTAATGGGCCATGATCGAGCCCACCAGGATCTGCAACAACAGAACGGCGGCGACGACCAGGAAATATTTTCCGATCTTCCGCTGGCTGGAGGTCAGAGGCCCGAAAGACGCCAGGACAGGATCCATCGGCGCCCGGTCGGGGCCGTTGAGATAGCGTTCATAGATGAAAAGAACGGCGCCGAAGGCGAAGAACGTGAAGCAGAAGCTGATCCAGGTCCAGCGGAACGTATTTGTCGTGGGCGTGTTGCCGACCAGTGGCTCGAAGGGCCAGTTTTCGGTCCAGGAGGCGGAGGTTCCCGGTCGGCGCGCCACCGTGGTCAGGGAAGAATAAATCAGAAAATCGGCGGTTTCGGCCGCCGATCGGTCATCGAGACTGTAGGCCTTCGTCCAGCCCCGCGAGAAGTCATGGCGGAGCAGCGACCGGGAGATCTCGTCCCTCAGCGCCCGCATGGCGCCGGCGACGCTGTCGGGCACAACCACCACCGGGCGACTGAGGTCAATTCCCTGCAAGGCGTCCTGCATCGTCGTCCTGGCGGTCGCCCCGCCCGTCCCGCCGTCCGCTGCGGCGATCGCCGCCTCGGTCAGGGTGGCGAGCCGGACCAGATTGGTGGCGGTGTAATCCTCGCCGAAATAGGATCCCATGCCGTAGAGGCTGCCGTAATCCATCAGATCCGCCTTCTGGAATCCCGCCTTGCCGGCCAGAATGTCGTCCGCCGACATGAGGAGGGTGCCCGAGGCCGTGACAAACCGGTCGGGTATGGGGGGCGCCGCCTCATAGGTCAGGACGGTGGTCCACCCCAAAAGCGCGAAGGTGAGCACGGCAACGGCCAGCAGGATCCATTTGAGGACATTGCTGACCGGATCTGCGGTGCCGTTCAGGGAAACGCCGGACGATGTCGCCATTGCAAAACTCCCATCACAGTGAGGTCATGGTGCGGTCATGCGTTCCGTTGCCTCGCCGGCCATGAACTCGGCCAGCACCCGGGCATGGTTGTGGCGCTCGTCGCGCGCGGCAAAGAGCAGAGTGACAGGGCCGTCCCGCAGAAAAGCGGCCAGACGGCCGACAGCGGAGGCATTGCTCTCCAACTCCCGCCGGTAGCGGTCGCGGAACTCCTCCCACCGTCCGGGGTCATGACCGAACCAGCGGCGCAAAGCCGCCGAAGGGGCGACATCCTGAAGCCACAGAGTAAGGGCGGCGGAGTCGCGACCAAGGCCGCGCGGCCACAAACGGTCGACCAGAATCCGCGCGCCGTCATCCGGTACGGGCGGGTCGTAAACGCGTTTGATACGGATGTCGTTCATCGCCCGGCCATCAGAAGCCGGCAACAGTCGGGCCGGACCAGGGGTTCATCAGATGTCTCCGACGAAAGTTGGTCATGCGGGATTATTTTGGTATATTTAATACCAATTAAACTGCCCATCTGATCTGATATTGTCAATATGGAAATAGAGGCCCCCGCATGCGTCTGCTGACCGCCACCGATTTTGCCCTGCGCACATTGATGAGTCTGGCCGTGGAGCCGGAACGGTCTCTCAGCACCGAGGAATTGGCGCGGGATCTTGCCGTATCGCGCAACCATCTGCAGAAGGTGGTGCAAACGCTGGTGGACGGAGGCTTCGTCCAGACCACCCGGGGCGCCAGGGGCGGGGTGAGACTGGCGCGACCGGCCGCGGAGATCCGCGTCGGCGCCGTTATCCGCCATTTTGAAAAGGGCCAGGCGGTCGTCGAATGTTTTCGCGAAACCGACCAGGACTGCACGCTGAACGACGCCTGCCATCTCAAGGGCATGCTGGCCGGGGCGCGGGAGACTTTTTTTCGCCACCTCGACGCCTTCACGCTGTCGCAATGCCTGGCGGAGTCCCGCACGGATCGTTCCCCCGCCCTCCGGCAACCGGGCGAGACCGCCTGAGGCGCCACGACCCCGCCGGCGCTTGCGGACGGGACGCCGGTGTTGCCCCGGACGCCGCAGCCGGGCATTCTTTGCGGAGCCCTGTTGAAAAAGACCGCCGGGAACCGTTGCCCATGTCGTCGTTGCCCGCCCCTCCCGCGCCGGCCCCTGAGTGGGCCTGGTTCTCCGATATCGACGGGACATTGATCGAACTTGCGGACACCCCCGCGTCCCTTGGCAATGCCCGGCATCTGCCGGGACTGCTGACGGCCCTGTCCGGACGGGTCGGCGGTGCCCTTGCGCTGGTCAGCGGACGCCCGGTCGCGAACGTTCTCCGGCTGATCGCCCCTTGCCGGATCCCGGTGGCGGGATGCCACGGTTTGGAGCGGCTTCTGCCCGACGGCAGCCTGATCCGCCCGCCGGCGTCCTCCGATCTCGACCGCGCCCGCCGGATTCTGGCGGCTTTCGCGGCCGATCATCCGGGGGTCGTCTTCGAAGACAAGGACGTCGTGCTCGGCCTGCATTTCAGAAAGGTCCCGCAGTTGGAGGCCGCCTGCCGGGCGGCGGTCGAACAGGCCACATCCGGCAATCTCGGCTGGTTCGCCGGAAAAATGGTTTTCGAGGTCAAACCGCGCGGACTGGACAAGGGGACGGCCATCCAGGCGTTTCTGGACCAGACGCCCTTCCGCGGACGATTGCCGGTTTTCCTCGGCGACGACCTCCCGGACGAGGCCGGATTCGAGGTCGCCCGGGCCCGGGGTGGCTTCGGCGTGCTGGTCGGAGAGCCGCGGCCGACCCGCGCGCTTTATCGCCTGGAGAGTGTCCCCGCCGTTCTAGCCTGGCTCTCGACCCTTCAGGCCTTGTAACGCAGCAGCCGGTCCAACTCCCTCGGTTTCATGGGACGCTTCCGCTCCGGCGGGCTCGTCTTATTGAGCAACGGGTCCTCCGGAATGACGCCTCCGTCCGTTGACCACGGCCGGCGATCAGCCGAGCGGCCATGGTCGACCGGCATCACGACCATCTTCCCGCCACAATCGCAAACTCAAATCAAGGCAATCGATATTTTCGATGAAAGGACGGCTCCGTCATCGGTGGTGTGACAAAACGGTTCCCGGAGAAGGCTGCGACGATGAGGACGCTCCTTCGATTTGCGCTTCCCCTGCTGGTGATCCTCGGGGGGATCGCCTGGACGGCGTCGCCCATGATGAAGGGCCTCGTCGACCACTGGTTTCGCGGCGACATCGAGGCGCGGGCGCGGTCCCTTGCCGAGTCCTCGCGCGAGGATCTGGCTGATCTGGCCGGGCGGCCGGCCGGCGCCATGGATCTGTTCCGTCGCCTGCGGGGCGACCCGCATCTTCTGGCGGTGGGATTTTGCGACCGGGATGGTGTTCTGCGGCAACGCTCGCCATCCTGGCCCGTGACGCTGTCCTGCCCCGACCAGCCCCCATCGTCGGAGGCTCCCGCTTTTTCTGTCCGGCAGCTTCCGGATGGCCCCGCACTGCTGTCGGCCTTTTCCCTTCCGCCCCCCCGTGCCGACGGCGGATCCCTGATCCTGATTCATGACCTCGGCTTCGTCGATGGAATCTGGAACGGCGTCGAGGTCTACATGGCCGGCGTCCTTTCGGTGCTCACGGTGGTGGCGGCGGCGGCGGCCATTCTGATTGCACGGCTGATCCTCAGCGGCTGGATGCGGGTCGTCCGCCGCGAACTGGCCGCCCCGGGTGTGGCGCCGGGGCCCGCCGGTCTTGCGCAGGTTCCGGAAATCGCCTCGCTGGTCGATGACATGCAGCGGATGCTGCGCATCGGCGAGGGGGCGCGGGGCACCGATCCGATCCGCATCGACTGGACGGCGGAAAGTCTGCGCCATCTTCTGAAGACCGAGTTGTCGGATGCAGAAGTCATCGTTCTGTCGAACCGGGAGCCCTATATCCACGACCGGGACGAGACCGGGACGATCCGGGTCCGAAGACCGGCCAGCGGCCTGATCACCGCCATCGAACCGATCACCCGGGCCTGCGGTGGCGTCTGGATCGCCCATGGCAGCGGCCAGGCCGACCGGGACAGCGTCGACGAGCGCGACCATGTCCAGGTCCCACCGGATGCGCCCTCCTACACCCTGCGCCGGTTGTGGCTGTCCGATGACGAGATTGCCGGCTATTACGAGGGGCTGGCCAACGAGGGCCTGTGGCCGTTGTGCCACCTCGCCTTCGTCCGCCCGGTCTTCCGCGCCGACGACTGGGAGCACTATGTCGCTGTCAACCGGAGATTCGCCGATGCCGTGGTGGCGGAGGCCAGGACCGCCAACCCCCTGGTGCTGGTCCAGGATTATCACTTCGCCCTGGTGCCCCGGATGGTCCGCGACCTTCTGCCCGACGCCACCATCATCACATTCTGGCATATCCCCTGGCCGAACCCGGAGGTCTTCAGCATCTGCCCGTGGCGCGAGGACATTCTTCAGGGATTGCTGAGCAGTTCCATCCTCGGGTTCCATACCCGGTTTCACTGCCTGAATTTCCTGGACACCGTCGACCGCTTCCTGGCCTGCCATATCGACCGGGAGCAGAGCATTGTCAGCGCCGGGTCCGGCACAACCCAGGTCCGGCCTTATCCCATTTCCATCGAATGGCCTCCCACCGCCCTCGCCGGACAGCCGGCGGTTCGCGACTGCCGCAAGATCGTGCGCGACCGCTTCGGCCTGCCCGAAGACATGATGCTGGCGGTCGGTGTCGAGCGCCTGGACTATACGAAAGGCATCGCCGACCGGATCCGGGCCGTCGACAGCCTGCTGGAGACACACCCGGAATGGGTCGGACGCTTCTGCCTTCTGCAGATCGCCGAACCCAGCCGCACCCGGCTGGCGGCTTATCAGGCGGCGCAGAAGGACGCCCGGGATGCGGCAAACGCCGTCAACAACCGTTTCGGCACGCCGGACTGGCTGCCGGTCCGGCTGGTGCTGCACCATCACGAACCGGACCAGGTGTTCACCCTGTTCCGTGCCGCCGATCTCTGCATCGTGTCGAGCCTGCATGACGGAATGAATCTGGTCGCCAAAGAATTCGTTGCGGCCCGCGACGACGAGGACGGGGTGCTGGTCCTCAGCACCTTCGCCGGCGCGTCCCGGGAACTGTCAGAGGCGCTGATCGTCAATCCCTATGACAGCCGGGGCATGGGGGAGGCCCTGCATCAGGGATTGACCATGGCCCCCGATCAGCGGCGGGATCGGATGCGGCTGATGCGTGAAATGGTCTCGGAAAACAACATTCATTTCTGGGCCGGCCGCATGCTGATGGATGCCGCCCGCCTGCGCAAACGGCAAAATCTCGACACTCCACAGCGGGAGTCCCGCAATGAGCAGCCTTGATCTTGGCGTCATCGGCAATGGAACCGTCGCCGCGCTGATCGACGCATCCGCAGCCATCGTCTGGTGGGGATTCCCGCGCCTTGATGGCGACCCTGTATTTTTCAGCCTGATCAATGACGGGGAGGACGGCGACAAACGGGGATTCTTCGCCCTGGACCTCGTCCAGCAGATCCACGCGGCGCAGGCCTATCTCCCCAACAGCGCGATCCTGCAGACCACGCTCTATGACAGCAACGGCGGAGCCCTGGAAGTCATCGACTTCGCGCCCCGTTTCGTCCTGCGGGAACGCATGTTCCGCCCCCCCATGCTGATCCGCCAGATCCGGCCGGTAAGGGGACGGCCGCGACTGCGGGTACGGATCCGTCCCGGCTTCCAGCACGGGTCGGTGGCGCCGGAAACAACCCGTGGCAGCAATCACATCCGTTATGTCGGCCCGTCCCAGACCGTCCGTCTGACCACCGATGTCCCGCTCTGCTATCTCGAGGAGGAACGGCCGTTCCTGGTGGACCGCCCGCTGACCCTGATTTTGGGATCCGATGAAAGCCTGCCCACGGGACTGGCGCAGACGGCGCGGGATCTCTTCGAGCGAACCCGGGACCACTGGCGCGGCTGGGTCCGGTCGCTGACCATCCCCTTCGAATGGCAGGACGCCGTCATCCGCTCCGCCATCACGCTGAAACTCTGCAACTTCGAGGAGACAGGCGCGATCGTCGCGGCCCTGACGACCTCGATCCCGGAGGCCCCGGGCAGCGGGCGGACCTGGGATTATCGCTACTGCTGGCTTCGCGACGCCTATTTCGTCATCCATGCGCTGAACCGCCTGGGGGTGACCCAGTTGATGGAGACCTATCTCGGCTTCATCACCAACATCGTCGATGAAACGCAGGATGAAGCTTTGCGGCCGGTTTACGGCATCAGCCGGGATGCCGGCATCGCCGAGCGGATCCTGCCGTCGCTGTCGGGCTATCGCGGACAGGGACCGGTGCGGATCGGCAATGACGCCTGCCGTCAGGTCCAGAATGATGCTTATGGCAGCGTCATCCTGGCCGCCACGCATGCCTTTTTCGATCACCGACTGATCCGTCCCGGGAACGCCGATCTGTTCGAACGGCTGGAGATCCTGGGGAAAAAAGCGGCATTTCTGTTCGACAAACCGGACGCCGGCCCCTGGGAACTGAGGAACAGCGCGGCGGTGCACAGCTTCTCCGCCATCATGTGCTGGGCGGCGTGCGACCGGCTGTCGAAAGTCGCCAAAGTTCTCGACCGCCCGGACCGTGCCCTCTGGTGGCGGAAGAGGGCCGACCGCATCCATGCGGTCATCTGCGACCGGGCCTGGAATGCCGAACAGTCATCCTTCGTCTCGACATTCGGGGGAGACGATGTCGACGCAACCCTTCTGCTGCTCCATGAACTCGATTTCCTGACGGCCGACGATCCCCGGTTCGCGAGCACGGTCGATGCCGTCGGCCGGCGGCTCCGACATGGCGATCTGCTGTTCCGCTACGGCGTCGCCGACGACTTCGGCATGCCGGAAACCTCGTTCGTCATCTGTGGATTCTGGTATGTCGATGCGCTGGCGGCCCTGGGACGCCGCGACGAAGCGCGGGCCCTGTTCGAAAGCCTGCTGGCGAAACGCAACCATCTCGGCCTGCTGTCGGAGGACATCGACCCCGAATCAGGCGAGCTTTGGGGAAATTTTCCCCAGACCTATTCGATGGTGGGGTTGGTGAACTCCGCGATGCGACTGTCGGCATCGTGGGAGGAAGCGTTCTAAGTGGTCAAAATCCAACAGAGGAGTCCCTGACTCAGGAGTGGGGCCAAGCGTCCCGCCCGCCGTTCGGCAAAAGCCGAAATACCCCCATTTCCGCCGCTTTCGCGTCGGAGGCGGGCAGGATGCTTGGCCCCACTCGCAAGGGATCCAAATGTTAGATTCCGACCACGAGCATAGGCCTCCGCGCCTGTGTTCCGGCGAAGCCGACAGCCAGAAATTCCGCCACTTTCGAGGACGGAGGCCGGCGGGATGCTGTGCCGGCCCACGCGCAGGGACTCAAATGGTGGAGTCCAACCAGCAGTCTCTCCCTGTCAAATTGTCGATTCCCATAGCTGTGGCCACGATCTGGAAATCTCAGCTTCGGCAGGATAGGCGCGGCTCGTGAGAAGCATGAGCGTCGATCGCGGGGCCGCCGTGGGACGCCTCACAGGACAGGACTGTGGCGGCGAACCGTCAGCCCCGTCAAAAAAGTTGGGAAATTCAAGGAGATAACATGCAGATAAACTCGATATCGACCATGAACGCCGCTCTGACCGCACTGACACCGGCAACCGCAGCCCCCCAATCTGCGGCCACCGCTCCGACGTCAGCCGGCCACTCGGCTCCCCAGGACATCGTCAGCCTCAGCAACGCCGCCAGACAGGCAATGCAAGGTGCCGATGACGGCGACGGTCCCGGACGGTGAGCCGGAGGTCGCACTGAAAAAACGTCATTTCCCTTCGTCCGCCCTCAGTGTTTCCGGGCGCCCCTAACACCCGGAAACACTGAGGAAAACCCCGCCATCTCAGTCGTTTTCCCGATTAACGAAATTGATTTCAGCTTTTCCGGAATCATCACAATGAAAATTCCATTTATTCGTGAAAACGAGCGTGATTTCGGCCTCAACAAGGTTCCGGACGTCACGCTTATCTTCTGGATCATCAAGATTTTGTCGACAACCGTCGGGGAGACGGGAGCCGACTATCTCGCGGTCCATGTTGGTCTCGGCGCGCCTGTCACCGGCGCCATCATGCTGGCTCTCCTGATCGCCGCCCTCATCTGGCAGGTCCGGAAAACCCGGCATGTCCCCTGGCTCTATTGGCTGACGGTGGTTCTGCTCAGCGTGGTCGGCACGCAGATCACCGATGCCCTCACCGACGGCCTGGGGGTCAGCCTTTATGTCAGCACGGCGGCGTTCGCCGCACTGCTGGCCCTGACCTTCGCCGCCTGGTACGCCCGGGAACGCACCTTGTCGATCCATACGATCGTCACCAGGCGGCGCGAGCTTTTCTACTGGACCGCCATCCTTTTCACCTTCGCGCTCGGCACCGCGTCCGGCGACCTGGCGACCGAGGCGCTGGGACTGGGATTCACCGTCGGAGCCGTGGTCTTCGCAACGCTCATCGGCATGATCGCGGCAGCCTACGCCTGGGGGGCCAACGCAATTCTGACGTTCTGGCTGGCCTATATCCTCACGCGGCCGCTTGGCGCCTCTCTCGGCGACCTTCTCTCCCAGGCCCGGACTTATGGCGGGTTGGGGCTGGGCACCATCTCGACCAGCCTTGCCTTCCTGGCCGTCATCGCAGCGCTCGTCGCCCTTCTCAGCGTCGGCCGGCACAGCCCGATGATTGAACAGCGCGATGTCGGAGAGTGACGACCCGTCCCCAGGGCAATCGGGTGCCCCCGATAGCCCTGTCCCCTCTTTTTCAGTGGAGAAAAATGATGATACCGTTCCCCGATCGCGCCAAAAGCCTCCTTGTCGCCACCTGTCTTGCCACCATCGGCATCGCCACTCTGACGCCGCGGGCACAGTTGATCCCGCAGGCGACCGCCTCCGAGGCGGCAAGCCTTGGGAACCTGTCCTCTTTCCGGGCGATCGCCGCCGATACCCGGACGCTGGTGGACAACGGCGACCTCGCGGGGGCCAAGGCACGGATCAAAGATCTTGAGACCAGTTGGGATGAAGCCGAAGCCGGATTGAAGCCGCGCGCCCCGGGCAACTGGCATACGATCGACAAAGCGATCGACCGGGCCCTCGCCGCCCTGCGCGCTGACAAGCCCGATGCCGGCAAATGCAAAGAGTCTCTCACCGATTTGCTCGCAATGATGGACCGCGCAGGCGGAGGCATGTGACCCCGGCGAACGCGTCGAAGGTCAGGTTGCCGGATTTGCGAGGGCTCCCTTCGCCCTGGCCGTGTCACCGGTTTGCGGACGGGGGCGGCCTGTCGGCACCGGCACCGCGGCTCAGTCCGGGATGATACCAACCGGCGATGAGGATGGATCATCGCCGGTTGGCCTGCCCGATGAGAGCCCGCGAACGGATAGCGGGCCAATTTGCCCGCCGGCTCATCTCCTGATGAGCAGAGCCACACCGGCGAGCGTCAGGGGCGGAACGACATAAGCCGCGATGGTCGGATAGCCGGCCTCGACCATCATCACCGCGGCCAGCACGATCGCCGCAACGACGGCGACATTCCAGGCGTCGCCGAACAGCACTTTCAGAAAGGCGCTCACAGGACCGATCTCCCCCGCGAAAACCGCCGGACGGCCGACACCATCGCGAGGCCGCCTCCGGCATAGAAGACAAACAGGCCGGGAAGGCTCCAGTCATGCCCGGGCCACACCGTCGGCCCCCCGAGCGCTTCCAGCATCCAGAATGTGCCGAAGGAGACGATCGCCGCGCCAACCGTGAACTTGATCACGTTTTCCGGCAATCGCGCGAGCGGCGCGCCGATGATCACCCCGGCCGCGATCACCACCGCCAATGCCGCCAGCGCCCCCAGAGCGGCTCCGGCAAGGCTCGCCCAGCCGCCATGCCCTCCCATGGCGACAACGATCAGCCAGACTTCCAGCCCTTCGAGAAGGACACCTTTAAAGGCGATGATCCAGGAACCGGACCAGTCGCCACCCGAAAGACGGGCCCGGACCTTGTTGAATTCATCGGCCTCGCTGCGAAGCGGCTTCAACCCCGCCTGCCGCGCGATTGCCTTGGCGAGCCACCGCACCCCGAAAAGCAGCAGGAAAACGCCGATCAGGAACTGAAGCGCGGCAATATTCACCCCGAGGCTTAAGACGCCCCCCATCGACACCGTCATGACGGCGAGAACCGCAAGGGCCGCGAACGCGGCGCCGGCGGCCGCGCGCCAGCCAATGGTCAGGCCGACGGCGAACACGATCGTGAAGGCTTCGACCCATTCGACGCCTGCGGCAAGAAAGGCGGGAATGATGACTGCGACATTGAACATTGAGCGTTCTCTCCTGTCCTGTCGGACCCTGCGTCACAGCGGCGGACATGAAAAATCCGGCCAGCCCGGTCGCGCCGTCCGCGCCCGCGCTGATCCGACCGGTCCGCAATCCAGGATCTTCGACTGACGTTATGTCCCGGCGTTTTGCACCAGTCTGATCGTCGCCCGCAAACCGGGACGATTATCCTCCAGGGTAATGGCCGAATCGTGCAGGGAGGCAACGGCGGCCGCCAAACTGAGACCGAGCCCGCTGCCGACCGTGGTGCGGCTGGCGTCAAGCCGGTAGAAGCGTCGGAACACGCGTGTCCGCAAATGCTCCGGAATGCCGGGACCGTTGTCGGCCACCACCACATCAATCAGTCCTGAGGCCGCCGTCGCCGAGACATCGATCTCCGTTGAGCGTGGCGTATGGCGGACCGCGTTTTCCAGAAGATTGGCAAAAAGCTGGAGAAGAAGCTCCCGGTCGCCATGGACGACAAGACCGGGCGGAATGGCCTCGGCGATGGTCTGCCCCTTGTCCTCCGCCATCGAGGCGTAGACTTCCACGGCGGTTTTCAGGACCTCCGTCAAATCGACGGTGTCGAAGTTCGCCCGCCGGGCCGACGATTCGATTTGAGCGATGCGCAGCAGGGCGCCGAAAGTCTCCAGGATCGAATCGACATCGCGCAACGTTCCCGCAAGCGCCTCCTGCAGCGACCGGACGCTGGTCTCCTTCCGGAGGGCCCTCTCGACCCGCTGCCGAAGCCTGGTCAACGGCGTCCGCAAGTCGTGGGCGATGTCGCTGGAAACCTGGCGAAGCCCCTCCATCAACCCTTCGATGCGATCCAGCATTCCATTGAGACTGGTCGCCAGATGATCGAACTCGTCGTTGCTGCCACTCAAAGGGATACGCCCCGTCAAGTCGCCGCCGACGATATCGCGGCTGGCCCGGCTCAGGGCCTCGACCCGCCCCAGGACATTCAGACTCATGACCGCGCCGCCCGCCAGCGACAGCAGCACGGTCGCGGCAATTCCCCAAAAAAAGGCCCGCCGGATCGCCTCCTGCATCTCGCGGAGCTGATAGGTGCTCAAGCCGACGAACAGATATCCGCCATCGGGCAATCGGCGCCCCTCTCCGCGAATGATGCGGGCCTGGTCATGCGGATCGGAAACCGCGCGCATCCATTCCCGCCGGCCGATCTCAGGCGGCATCGGGGGAAGATTTCCAGCCAGAACCGTTCCGTCGCCGGCTTGCAGAAGATAGAAAAAATCCGGAGACCGGCGCGTCAGATCGTCGACCAGATGAGCGGTTTCGGAGACATGGGCACCGGGTGCATTGGCCACAATCTCCGCCAGTTCGCTGGAAACGGTGTCATCGATCTGACGTCTCATAAATTCGGCGGTCGACCAATAGATAACACCAAAAAGAATCAAAAATGAAAAACAAAATATCGCCGCGTAAAGCAGCGTCAAACGAAAACTCGATGTCTTTAGAATTTTAAACCGGAGCACGAAGACAATATCCTGCACCACGAACGGTATGTATCAGCTCACTGTCACCGCCTTTGGCGATTTTAGATCTCAATCGACTGACATGACTTTCCACGACGTTAGTGTGTGGATCAAAGTGCACCTCCCATACGTTCTCAAGGAGCATGGTCCGGGTCACCACCTGACCGGCATGGCGGATCAGATATTCCAGCAATCGGAATTCACGCGGCTGCAGGTCGATCGCCACCTTGGCCCGCCGCACGGTCCGGGCCAGCAGGTCGACCTCAAGATCGGCCACCTTGAGCAGCGTTTCCGGAGACGTGCGCCGCGACCGTCGGCCCAGCGCGGTGATCCTGGCCACCAATTCAGCAAAGGCGAACGGTTTGACGAGATAATCGTCCCCACCAACATTGAGGCCGGCAACCCGGTCATCGATGCCGCCCAAGGTGGTCAGGAACAGCATCGGAGCCTCGACACCGCTGCCTCTCAGCAGGCGGACGACGCTGATACCGTCCAGTTCCGGCAACAGACGGTCGACGATCAGCAGGTCCCAGGCCTCCGCCGCGCCGTCCAGCAGACCCTGTCGGCCATCGTTCGCCACCGAAACGGTGTGCCCCTCCTCCTCCAGACCCTGGACGATGTAGTCAGCCGTTTCGCTGTCGTCTTCGATCAGTAGGATCTTCACCTGCCCTCTCCTTGCGTCCTCCCCATTCCACTCGCGCACATGGGCCGTTCCGTCAAATTGTCGATTCCCATAGTTCCGATCACCGTCCGGTAATCCAGGGTTTGGCAGGGTACGGGGGCCATGACATTGACACCACCCTTCCTGACCGCGCCCTGTTGGAAGCGATCAGCGCTGTTACTCGCCGCGCTGCTGTCGGCCTGTGCCAGCTATCAGCCCCTCCCGCTCGACAAAAAACCCAACCTGAAGGAGAGTCTTGCCGAACTCCGCCATGACGGAGACCTGCCGCCGGTCCTCGGTATCGAGGATGTTGCCCGGCTTGCGGTGGACAACAACCCTGATCTGGTCGCTGTCCGGGCGCAAGCCCATGTCGCACGTTCGGAGGCGGGAACCGCCGGAATATTGCCCAACCCGTCGATCAGCGGCAATTACGGCGTCCTGATCGGGGGCCCGGGATCGATCGACGCGCTGTCCGTCGGCATCAGCGAGGACCTGAAATCCCTCGTCACGCTGTCGGCAAGGCGGGCCGCGGCCGATGCGGCCATGCGACAGACCGACGCCTCGATCCTCTGGCAGGAATGGCAGGTCATCGGCAAGGCCCGCATGCTGGTCGTCGACCTGGTGGAGGGAGACCGCGGCCTCGCCTTGTCGCGACGAACGCTCGATCTGCTTCAGTCAAGACTCGATCGCGGTCGCGCCGCGCTGGCCCTGGGCGATGTCACGCTGACCGCCCTGGCCCCCGACGCCACGGCGGTGAACGACCTGCACAAACAGGTTCACGATCAGGAACGGCTCCAGGCGCAGCGGCGATCGGATCTGAACGCCCTGGTCGGCCTGTCGGGCACCGTCCCGGTGCCCTTGCGCCCGGAGTTGGAGGTGCCGGAGATCAGCCCGCGGGCCATCGGTTCCCTGGTGCCGGGCCTTGCGGACCGCCGGCCGGACCTGATCGCGCTTCAGTTAGGCTATCAGGCGCAGGAAGCCAAGGTCCGGACCGCGATCCTGGCCCAGTTTCCGGCGCCGGTCCTGGGAATCACAGGCGGACATGACAATTCGGATGTCCGAACTCTCGGTCCGCAAATCACCCTGGATCTGCCGGTTTTTAATCGCAATCAGGGCGTCATCGCCGTCGAACAGGCCACGCGTGAGCAGCTTCACGAGGAGTTTTCAGCCCGCCTCGCCTCCGCGGCCGGCGACCTTCAGGCGATCGCCACCAGCCGGACGCTCATCGGGGAGCAACTGGCCCAGGCCCGATCACGGACCGGCGACCTGACTGCGATGGCCGGACGGGCCCGCAGCGCCTACCTCGCCGGCAATCTGGACGAACGCAGCTATGTCGAT
Organism: Telmatospirillum sp.; assembly: GCA_009712185.1. Lineage (GTDB taxonomy): Bacteria > Pseudomonadota > Alphaproteobacteria > Rhodospirillales > Magnetospirillaceae > Telmatospirillum. Next base: position 15,673 of record WASQ01000056.1, read on the forward strand.
TTCGCCGTCGCCGATCTCACCGGCCGGCAAAGCGTTCTGGCGCTGGAGCAATTGCTGCTGGAGCAGCGGGTGGCCGTCGAAACGCTGACGGGCACCGGGATGCCCGCGCTTGACTCGATTTCCAGGGAACCATGACCATGAAAACAGGAATGATCGCGGGATCGCTTGCAGCCGTCCTGCTGCTGCTCCCCCTCCCCGTCCGGGCGGACGGGACGCCCAGCGTCCTGGTCCGGACCGTCATGCCGCGACAGGGATCCGTTCCCGACGTCGTGACGGCCTATGGCACGGCCGGACCGTCCGTCGATGGCAACGTCACTCTCAGCGTTGCCGCGGAAGGCCAGGTGACGGTGCTTGCGGCGAGACCGGGTGAGGCGGTGCAGGCCGGCGAAAAACTGATCGACTTCGCCCTGTCGGCGCAGGCGGTCAGCACCTATCACCAGGCCGTCGCCGCCGCCAGGACTGCCCGTCAGGCCCGGACGCATACCGCGGACCTGTTCCAGCAACAGTTGGCCACCCGGGATCAGGTGGAACAGGCGGACAAGGCCGTTTTTGATGCCGAGGCCAGGCTCAATGCCTTGCAACACGAGACCGGCGACCGGAACACCGTCACCCTCAAGGCTCCCTTCGACGGGATCGTCTCCGCGGTTCCAATCGCCCAGGGCGACCGGACGCCACCGGGGGCGCCGTTGGTTTCCCTGATACGCGCCGATGGACTGGTCGTCACCGTCGGTATCGAGCCATCGGACCGGACCAGGGTCCATAACGGCAATCCGGTCCGGCTCAATCCGCTGACCGGAACCGCCGGAGCCATCGACGGAAGGATTTTGCGCGTCGACAACATGATCAATGCCAAGTCCCGTCTGGTCGACGCCGACATCTCGTTGCCGCCCGGCACCCTCCCCGGCGAAACCTTCCGCGCCGTCATCACCGTGGGACGCTCGGCCGGCTGGCTGATCCCGCGCGATGCGGTGCTGGCCGACGACAAAGGCGCCTATCTGCTTCAAGTCGCCGGCGACAAGGCCGTGCGGGTGGAGGTGCGCCCCCTTGGCACGGATGGCGATATCGCGGCCGTGACCGGGGCCATCGATCCACAGCGGCCGGTCGTCGTCGAGGGAAATTATCAGCTATCGGACGGCACGGCCGTCCGTCAGGAAAAGCCATTGTGACCGTGTCCGATATCATCGAACGCCACAGTCGTTCCATCATCGCGGTGGCCTCGGCGCTGGCGCTGGCCGGCCTGGCCGCGGCGGCATCTCTACCGGTCGGACTGTTCCCCCAGACCTCCTTTCCCCGCGTGGTGGTCGACCTCAATTCGGGCGACCGGCCCGCCGCGGAAACGGCCCTTCTTCTCACCCGCCCTGCGGAGGAGGCCATCCGTTCCGTCCCCGGAGTGCGGGAAATCCGTTCGTCCACATCGCGTGGCGCGGCCCAGATTTCCATCGATTTCGGCTGGGGACGCGACATGGTGGCGACCACCTTGCAGGTCGATTCGGCGCTGACACGGATCCTGCCGGGGCTTCCCGCCGGGGCGAGCTATGACGTGCGCCGCATGGATCCGACGGTGTTCCCCATCATCTCCTACGGCCTGATATCCGACACACTGTCGCCGACGGCCCTACGGGACCTCGCGGACCTTCGCATCGTGCCGATGCTGTCGTCGATTCCCGGACTGGCCCGCGTTGGCGTCCAGGGAGGACAGACCGAGGAGATTCAGGTTCTGGCCGACCCCCATCGGCTGGACAGCTACGGCCTGTCGATGACCGATCTGGCGTCGGCGCTGTCGGCGGCCAATGTCGTTCAGGCGGTCGGCCGCGTGCAGGACAACGGCAAGCTCTACCTCATGGTCTCGGCGAATGCCCTCCGGACGCCGGACGATATCTGCCGGGTGGTCGTGAAAAGCGGCGCCAACGGTCTTGTCACGCTGGGCGACGTGGCGGATGTCCGCGACGGCGTCGAACCGGCCTGGATCCATGTCAGCGAAGACGGCAAACCGGCCGTCCTGTTCAACGTTTATGAACAGCCGGACGGCAATGCCGTGCAGATCGCCGGCCAGGTGCGCGACAAACTGGCGGCGTTTCCATTGCCGCCCGGGGTAAAGCTGGTGAACTGGTACGATCAGAGCCTGTTGGTCGTCCAATCGACGGGCAGCATTCGCGACGCCGTGCTCATCGGCCTTGTCCTGGCCGGATTGGTGCTGATCCTTTTCCTGCGCAGTTGGCGGATGACATTGATCGCCGTCCTGGTGGTTCCGGCAACCCTGGCCGCCAGCGTCCTTGTCCTCAGCATGCTGGGGATGAGCTTCAACCTGATGACTTTGGGCGGCATTGCCGCGGCGGTCGGGCTTGTCATCGATGATGTTATCGTCATGGTCGAACATATCGCGCGCCGCGCCGGAACCGCCCCTGGCGACCCGGCATCGTCCGGACGAGACCGGGTCATCCCGGCGGCGCGGGAGTTCATGCAGCCGCTGACCGGATCCAGCCTTGCGACCCTGATCGTCTTTCTGCCCCTTGGCTTTCTCGACGGGGTAACCGGCGCTTTCTCCAAGGCCCTGTCGATCACCATGGCCGGGACCCTTGCATTGTCCTATCTGATGGCGGCCTTCGTCGTGCCCATCCTCGCGCGCTGGCTGATCGACTTTCAGCACTGGCACGATCCGGCCGCGGGACGACAGGGTCGGATCGACCGGCTGCACACCCGTCTGCTCGACCGGCTGTTCAAGGCGCCGTGGCTGTTGCCAGCGGCGCTGGCACCCTTGCTGACAGCCGGCTGGATCGCCTACAGCCATGTCCAGACAGGTTTCATGCCGACCGTCGATGAGGGCGGGTTCGTCATGGATTTTTATACCCGTCCGGGAACATCGCTGACCGAGACGGAGCGGGAGCTTTCCGAGGTCGAGGACATCATCCGTTCGATGCCCGAGGTCGACACCTTCTCGCGACGGGTGGGGACGGGACTAGGCGGCGGGCTGGGCGAGTCCAATCACGGCGACATCTTCGTCCATCTGAAACCGGACCATGCGCGCCCGACCTCCGCCGTCATGGCCGACGTCCTGGCCCGGGTCGAAAAAGACGTCCCTGGCGTCCAGGTCGAGCTGGCACAACTGATGGAGGATCTGATCGGCGACCTCACCGCGGTACCACAGCCGATCGAAATCAAGCTTTACGCGGCCGATCCCGGCCAGTTGATCCCGCAGGCCAACAAGGTCGCAGACGCCATCCGGCAGATCGATGGTGTGGTGGAGGTGAAGAACGGCGTCACTCCGGCGGGCGACGGGATCGACCTTCGCATCGATGCGGCGCGGGCGGCGCTTGAAGGAACAACACCGGACGAGATCACCAGGGCCGTCGACATTGCCCTGACGGGCACGGTGGCGACGCAACTGCCGCAATCCGCCAAAGTGGTGGGACTCCGCGTCCGTCTGCCGAAGGCCCTGACATTGCGCCGGACGGAGCTCGGCGACCTGCCGGTCCGGGCCGCCGACGGGCATCTTTTCCCGCTGCGCCGGGTCGCGTCGCTCATCCAGGTCACCGGCGAGGCGGAGCAGTCCCGTGACAATCTGGCGCCAATGGTCGCCGTCACCGGCCGGATCGAAGGACGCGGTATCGGAGCCGTTATCGCCGACGTCGAACGGCGCCTGACGCAGCCCGGGCTGTTGGCCCCGGGGGTCACCTACGAGATGGCAGGCCTCTACCGGCAACAGCAGATCGCCTTTTTCGGCCTGGCAAAAGTATTCGCGGCCGCCCTTGCCGCCGAGCTGGTCCTGATGCTGATCCTCTACGAGCGCCTGTGGCTGTCGCTGATTATCGTCGGCACATCCCTGCTATCCACCACAGCCGTCTTTATCGCCCTCTGGCTCACCGGTGTGACGCTGAACATCACGGCCCTGATGGGCATGACGATGATCATCGGCATCGGCACAGAAATGACGATCTTCTACGTCTCCGAATATCAGCATCTTTGTTCATCGATGCCGCCCGGGACAGCCTTGAGGGAGGCAAGCCGGAACCGGCGGCGTCCGATCACCATGACCACCCTGGCCGCGATCCTCACCCTGGCGCCGCTGGCATTCGCGATCGGCCAGGGCTCCGACATGCAACAGCCGCTGGCCATCGCCATCATCGCCGGCCTGGTCCTGCAATATCCCCTGGTTTTACTGGCCTGCCCGGTTCTGATCGGCCTGACGTCTGGTCCGCGGAAAACAAAAATAATAGCGGAACATCAATCATGACCACAGCAACAAAAGAGCAACGGGACCGTTTCGCGGAAGAAATCGGAGCGGCCTGCGGAATCAAATCCAAACCGATACTGCATGCTTTTGCCACGGTTCCACGGGAAAGCTTCCTGCCGCCGGGACCATGGGTTATCGAAGCGATCGATGGCATGTATTACACGTCGCAAAACGATGATGTTTCACATGTGCTTCATGCTGTCGGCGTGGCTCTCGACATCAACCGGGCGCTCAACAATGCCAACCCGGCCAGAATTGGGCGTGCGCTGGAGGCCGCCAGTTTTCTGCCCGGGGACACCGTTCTTCACGTCGGGGCGGGAACGGGCTATTTCTCCGCGATCATTGCCGAATTGATCGGTCCCCGGGGCCTGCTGATCGCCGCGGAAATCGATGAGCAGCTTGCGCGCTCGGCACGGTTCAATCTTGCCCCGTGGCCGAATATCCATGTGGTCGGCGATGCCCTGACATGCCCGCTCCCTCCGCTTGACGTGGTCTTTGCCAGTGCCGGGTCCCCCGTTGTCCCCCGGCGATGGATTGACGCGCTGCGGCCGGGCGGACGCATGGTCCTGCCGATCACAGGATCGATGAATATCGGCATTTCCTATGTCATCTGGAAAACGGACCAATCGATGTGGCTCACGGCGCAGCCCAAGGAACTTGTCCGTTTCTACCCTTGCATCGGCACCCGCGATCTTCCGTCAATGCTGGCTATGGATGCCGCTTTTGCCGATCCTCGCGGACTTGCGGTGAAGAGCCTCCGGCTGGATGCCCACGACCGCGAGGAGACTTGCTGGCTGCACGGCCACGATTGGTGTCTGACACTGGCCACCCGTCCCTGATGCCGGGAGGCGGCCTTCCGGGACCGGAGCCGCCGGCGCGGAGCGGCGGCCCCCAAAAGGACGGGATGACCGCCAGCCGCTCCTCCCCGGCCCGATCCGACGCCGATGAACGCGAACATCCCCCGGCGTCGACCGGATCCATCCCCGTCAGACGCGGATCCAGTCCAGATAGACCGGCTGCAGACCGCGGGCCAGGATCGCCGCATGCACCTCCGGGACGCTTCTCGGATCGGACAGCTCGAACTGGCCGTCGCCGGCCTCCTGTTCTCCGTGTCCGCCGATATCGACCCGGACGCCCGCCGAGATCTTGGTACAGCAGAGATCGATGACATTGTCGCGGAATCCCGCCCGCTCCCTCGATGAGATGGTCATGCCGGCGAACGGCATGAACAGGCGATAGGCCAGCATCACCTGCAGAAGTTGCGGTTCGTGCACATCCTTCGGATTTTCGGCCGCGTTGTTGATATAGGGGCGCAGTCTCGGCAGGGAAAAGGATATCTCGGCGTGCGGATAGGCCCGCTGGATCAGAAAGGCGTGAAGCCCGGTGGCGAAGGCATCCTTGCGGAAATCGGCCAGTCCGAGCAGAGCGGCGAAGGTCACGCCGCGCATGCCGCCGCGCAAGGCGCGTTCCTGGGCGTTGACCCGATAGGGGAACACGCGCTTCGGGCCTCGCCGATGAACCTCCAGATAGCGGACCGGATCGTAGGTTTCCTGGAAAACGCAAACATAGTCGGCGCCGCAACGATGGAGATGGGCGTATTCGTCGCTGTTCAGCGGATAGATCTCGACGCCGACCTGATTGAAATGGCGGGCGGCCTGCCGGACGGCCTCGCCGATATAGGTAACGTCGGACTTCGTCCGCGACTCGCCCGTCAGCAGAAGGATGTCCTGCAATCCGGTGGCCGCGATGGCCCGCAATTCCCGCTCGATCCCCTCCGGGTCGAGGCGGGCGCGGCGGATCTTGTTGGTGCTGTTGAAGCCGCAATACACGCACTGGTTCTGGCAATAGTTGGAAAGATAGAGCGGCGTGAACAGCGACACCGCGTTGCCGAAGTGACGTTTTCTTTCGCTGCGCGCCCGGGCCGCCATCTGCTCCAGGAACGGGAAGGCGGCCGGGGACAGCAAGGCCGCGAAGTCCTCCACCGCCAGGACCCGGGCATCCAGGGCCCGGGCGACGTCGCGGTCGGTGTAGGACGTCGGATCGAAACGACCGGTCGCCTCGAGGATCTGATCCAGGATATCCGTCCCGATCACTTCCATCCCCTCCTCATAGGGGGCGTATTCGAACGATCCACTCATTTTTCGTCTCCCGCCCCCGCATCCCGGAGGAACCCGGTCAGAGGACTGGATGCCTCCGCCCGGTCGTCGAGACGCCGCCCGAGGCCGGCGCGGAATGCCAGACGACCGGCACCGATCGCGGCCGCGAATGCCTGGGACATGCGGGCAACGTCGCCGGCGGTGGCGACCGCCGTGTTCGCCATGATCGCCGCCACGCCCATCTCCATGGCCTCGCAGGCCTGCGAGGGTCGGCCGATTCCGGCATCGACGATGATCGGCAAATCGATCTCATCGACCAGAATGCGGATGAAATCCCGGGTAGAGAGGCCCCGGTTGCTGCCGATCGGTGCCGCCAGGGGCATGATCGCGGCGGCCCCGGCGTCGCACATGGCCCGGGCGGCCACCAGATCCGGATACATATAGGGCAGGCAGATGAACCCTTCGCGGGCGAGAACCTCGATGGCCCTGGTGGTCTCGGAGTTGTCCGGCAATAGATATTTCGTGTCCGGAATCACCTCCAGCTTGATGAAATCGCCACAGTGCAATTCGCGAGACAGACGGGCGATCCGGATCGCCTCCTCGGCCGTCCTGGCGCCGGAGGTGTTGGGCAGCAAAGTGACATCGGAGGGCAGATAGTCGAGAATATTAGCCATTCCGCCCGCATTGGCGCGACGCAGCGCCAGCGTCACGATTTCGGCTTTGGCGCAACGGACCACTGTCTGCATCAGATCGAGCGAGAATTTGCCCGAGCCCAGAATGAAGCGGGACCGGAAATGTCTCCCACCGATGATCAGATCGTCGTTTTCGGGAACGGCGCCCGCAACGGATGTAGGATTTTGCGTGGATTGAACGGACATCAGGACCTCCTCTGTTCAACGAGAAGAGATCCGGGAAAAATGCTGACTGCGTGACGATTCGGATTTCAGACTGATTCCGATCCCTCCGCCGGCATGACCCGGATCAGGTTCGAAGGGTTCCTGTATCGCGCTTTCGCGCCAACAGTGTCTCAGGCCCTTGGACGGACCACCCCTTGGAATGGGGGCAGTGTGCGTCCATTGATCCGCCATCGTCAACAGATGGTTCGAAAGGGCAATCGATCGGTTCCGATCTGTTCATGTCAAGGCCGGGATGCCGCGGATGCCGGAACCGGGGCCAAGACGAAATACCCGGATGAGCTTATCCCAAGTCTCGATGAGGGACCACGAGCGGGTAACGGGCCGTGCCCCCAGGGCCATCGCTCGCCATCCGCTCGCGGGACCGGGGCGGACCGGCCAAGCGTGGTTCTTGCGATCGCGGAGAGAAAAGCGCGGACCGGCTCCGCGATCGACGCGGCGCAAGGACATGCTCTTGACCGGATTGCCGGTCTCCAACCTCATGACGCACCATCGACGCCTCTCTGCCGCCCGAAGGTGATGAAACTGAGTGCGGCCAGCCCCCAGACGCCGATGGCGCCGTAGAGCATCACGTCTCCGAAGCCGCCCGCCAGCGCACCAGGGCCGATCACCTGCAATGCTCCCCAAACGGACTGATCGGGAGTGGAAACATTTCCGGCGGCAATCCGTTCGGCGATATGCCGAAGCTGTGTTGCGTCGGGCGCTCCAGATGCTGCGCCGAGGCGCTTTTGGACACCTTCGAGCAAGACGAATCCCATCAGCGCGATGTTGACAGCGAGTGAGATCATCCGGGCGCTCATGTCGATACCGGACGCCATGCCCGCCCTGTCGCTCGATACCGATCCGGTCGTGGTGTTGGTGACCGGCGTATTGGTCGCCCCGAGGCCGATCCCGGCCAGCACCGCGCCGGCCAATGTCGTCGCCAGGGCCGGTGAACCGCCGCCTGTTCCAATCTTCATGATGAAGAAGCCGAGACCGATCACGAACAGTCCAGCCGGGATGACGCTGCCCGCGCCAAGACGCAACGAAAGGCGTTCGGCGAAGGGTGGGACGACCAGCGTCGGCAGCGTGTAGGCGAGAAGTGCGAAGCCTGCCGCCAGCCCATCAAGCCCAAGCCCCGCCTGAAACCAGATCGGCAGATAGATCATGAAAGGCCAGAAACTGAAATTCATGCCCATCGCGCCGAACAGCGCTCCGGAAAAGGGTCTGATCCGGAACACCGAGAAGTCGAACATCGGGTGCGGAGCGATCCGCTCAACGGTGATGAAAGCGATCAGGCTGAGGGTGGCCATGGCGACGATCGCCTGCGCGAGCGGACTGATGAAGCCGAGTTCGCCGCCCTGGGTGATGACGTAAGCGACGCAGAAGACGGCCAGTGACAGGGTCACAATGCCGGCGAGATCCAGTCGCCGGGCCTCGGGGTCTTTCGATTCCCGAACACCCAGCAGAGCCGGAACGACTGTAAAAACCGCGACAAAGGCGTGGATCAGGAACACCCAGGCCCAGCCCATCAGGGCTGCGATCCCACTTCCGATCACCGGACCAAAGCCGAGGCCAACGCCAAATACGATACCCCACCATCCAAAAGCCCGGGCTCGGTCCCTCACGTCACTGAACTGCTTCGAAAGAACCGCGACTTGGCAGATCAACATGGCCCCGCCACTCGCCCCCTGGAGCGCCCGACCAACGATAAGGACGGGCATGTCAGGCGCGAGGCCGCACAGCAGCGAGGCTGCGCCGAAAGCGACGATGGTCATGACGAACAGGCGCTTGCGGCCGTATCGGTCGGCCAGAGTGCCGGCGGCCATCAGGACCGTCGCCACAGCGATGGTGTAGGCGTTCATCGTCCATTGGAGCTGCTGGAAATCGGCGTGAAGATCGTTATCCAGCGTCGGCAGGATCGCCGGTACGCTGGATATTTCGAGTCCGAACATCAGGGATGCGAGGCAGGCTGCGGCCAAGGCGAAGTTGCCTCGTCGCGAAGACATAAAGGACATGATCAGGCCTTTCAGCGCCGGGATCGCCCGGTGTCTCCGAGAGCCGCGGGTCACCCACAACGGCCAAGACCGGGGTGACACGACAGCCTTGCGAGCGACTGTTGTTGCTGGAGCTGATCGTAGGTGAAACTTGACGATATAAGAATGATATGGCTGAGTATTTCAGAAACAACAAATTCGGATGATCGAAATGGCATCCCTCGATGTCGAGTCGGTTCGGGCTTTCGTGGCCATCGCAGACCTGCAGAGTTTCACGCGGGCGGCGGAGGCACTCGGCACCACGCAAGGGGCGATCAGCGTCAAGCTGCGGCGCCTGGAAGAGCGGATCGGCCAACGGCTGATCGAGCGCACGCCGCGCCACGTCCGGCTCTCCGCCCACGGCGCCGTCTTTCTCGACCGTGCTCGCGATTTTCTTGCCGCGCACGAAGCCGCGCTGTCGGCGCTCGCCTTCACGACTCCGCGCCGCTTCGGGCTCGGCATTGCTGCGCATGTGGCCGGACCGGAGCTTCCGACCCTTCTGGCGCAACTCAACGCGCATGACCCGGGCCTGCGCATTGAGGTCCGCCTCGAAAACTCGCGCACGCTGCTCGACGCCTTCGATCGGGGGGAGCTGGACGCCTGTATCATCCGTCGCGAAGACGACCGGCGCGACGGCGAAGTTCTCGGCCCCGAGCATTTCGGATGGTTCGCCGCGCCGAATTTCGAGCATCGGCAGGGCGAGCCACTACGGCTGGCCGCCCTGTCCCCATCCTGCGGCGTGCGCGATATTGCGACCCGAGCTCTCGACGAGGCGGGCATCGCCTGGACGGAAGTCTTTCTCGGTGGCGGTTCTTCGGCAGTGGCGGCGGCCGGCTCCGCCGGACTCGCCATGGCCATCTTTTCCTGTCGCCTTGCTCCGCCCGGCACCAGCGAAATCGGCGAGCGATTCAGGTTGCCGCGCCTGCCGCCGTCCGAGATCGTGCTGCACTCGACGCTCACCGATCCCAAGTCGCGCGCCGCATTGCGCACGCTCGCCGCCGCGTTCCGTGAGCATCGCGCGATGGCCGGATAGCGGGCGCGACGCAAAGATATTGGCGGGGCTTTTGTGGAATTTGATTGCGGGGCAGAATCCAATCATTTCGCTGACAGGAAACATCTGTCCGCTTTTGCTCGCTGGAGGCCAAATTTTTTAAAAATTAGTCTCTGCGACAGGGGAAAACGATAGATATTCTACGGATGTTTTTTAGCATCTCTCCCCTCAAATTTTTTCATCAATTCGACCAATCTGATGTCCTGGACTTTTCCAACTGTCTGCGGATCGCCGTACACGCCCCAATGCCAAAGGCCTTCGCCGCCGCCCGGCGGGAATGATCTGAATGCTCTGGAAGCTCAACCCCCTGGCTATCCACGCCATGCTCCGATCGCGGGATATGAGGTTGACCGCTTCATTGGACTGAACAGTGTTCATCAAGGTAAGCGGCACGCCCGGCACTCCGGGTCATAGCGGACCTTTCAAGTTGCTTTGCCTCCATCGCCTTTGAGAGGTGAAGCAGAGCGTATTCGGCACGATAGCTTTTCGAAAGCTCCGGCCAATGCCGCTGCGCCAATTCCTCAATGGCTGCGCAATCGGCGCCGAACCCCGCACCACCAATCGCGCGCGTCGAGCCGACCTTCAAGAATGGCGGATGACGGCGTCTTCCCGCTTCAGAAACCAGCGAGTGTCGGCCTAGGGCCGCGAGCCTCGTCCATCATGACGTTGTCGATTCTCGTGGATGGTGACGAGATTGGCGATCACCCATTCGGCGAGCTGCCCGACGGTGTTCACCAGCGAGTGGCCGAGATCGGTCAGCGCGTAGCTGACCTGTGGCGGCGTGGTGGCGCGCACCGTCCGTTCGACCATGCCGTCCCGCTCCAGCGTCTTCAACGTGGAGGTTAATATCTGCTGCGAGATACCGCCCACCCGGCGCTTCAACTCATTGAACCGGTGCGGCCGATCATGCAGCGCGACGACGACCGGCATGGTCCATTTGTCGCCGACCCGGCCGAGAATCTCACTAACGGCGCGGCAGTCAGAGCTTTCGGCGGGTGGGGCGGTCCTGACCATGTGACTATGTCCTTAAAAGATGCGTTCTTGGCCTGCCTGCGCCTATTCTATATTTGGAGCTGGTCAGCAATCCAGACCATGCCTGTCGCTTCATCCGGCATGGCGCAAGGGAGACCACCATGCTTCTCTACCTCTATCCCGGTGCTTGCAGCATCGCTGATCATATCGCACTGATTGAAACCGGCCTGCCGTACAAACTGATCGCCATTGATCGTGACAAGCGGACACAGGACGGTCGCGACTACCTGACGATCAATCCGCGTGGCTTCGTCCCGTCACTGCAATTGGAGGACGGGACCATCCTGACGGAGAATCTTGCCATCCTCGCTTATATTGCCGACCGGAGCAGCGCCCTTCTTCCCGAGGGTGAGCTCGGTCGGTGGCGTGCGCTCGAAGCACTCTCCTACATGGCGACCACAATCCACGGCGGACTGACGCCCTTCTTCAAGAACAAGTCAGACATGGAGAAGGACGAGGCTCGCAAGGCGCTCGCCAAAGCGTTCGGCTTTCTCGACGACCAGATGGGCGCACAACCCTTCCTGCTCGGGCAGGCGATGTCGATCGCCGACCCCTACCTATTCTGGGCTCTGCTGTGGACCGCGCAATTCGGCCTTCCCGTGCCGGAGCGGTTGCGAGCCTTCTTCGACCGGATGAACCGGGAGCCATCGGTCATCCGGGCGCTCGCCGAAGAGGGGCTCTCCCCGCCGAAGGGATGAGGAGAAACGCGTCGCGGGCGGCGTGCGCGGCTCGGCCGTCGGTCAGTTGATCGGAGACATTCATCCGACATTAGCGGAGCGCCGCAACGCCATGGCGCACGGCGATCCCTTCGATGGCTTGCCGACGGGCGGCCTCCTAGAGCTTGTTCGGGACCTGATCAACTACGCTTATCGCGACTACATTGCCGAAGCCCGCGTCGTCGGCTACTCGGCGCCGGTCACATCCCTTGAGATAGAAGTGTCGCATGGAGAGCTTTAATCTAGACGCCCGCCAGCTTGCTCGGATAGAGGCCGTCCATCGAGGCTTCCTCTACCAGCACCTCTACGCGGCAGCGTGCCTGTTTCGGGCGGCACAGTCGGGGGTCACCCACGTCATTGTCGAAAACGACGAGGACATCGAACTCGTATTCCCTGAAAAGCGGATCTACGGCCAGGTCAAGACCCGCGGATCACAACTCATCTTCAGCGACATCGATGGCGCTCTCGCTAGGTTCGACCAAATTCGGGCCGAGCACACCGCCGGCCGCCGAAGTGGCGCCTGCCAGTTCGTCATCATATCGAATACGACGCCCGGGCCGGACCTTTCGAAGCGTGTCAGCAGCCAGACTTGGCCCGCTGACGTGGCCCTGATTTACCCGGGGTCCGCGTCGCTGGACGCTTCACTCCCAGAACCATGGGCTTCGATCGTTGACGGCTTCCAAGCCTGTCGTGCTGCAGCGGAAACGCTACCATTCGCCATTCTCGCTCCCGAAACGCTGGTCTGGAAGCTTGCCGGCCGCATTCTGGCCGCATCGGCCGGGATCGAGCCCAAAGCTACTCACACCTTTGCCGTCGACGATCTTGCGGCCCTTTTCGAACAGCTTGTCATCCAGCTCCAGGACTTCCCGGCGCCGCCACTGCGATACCGGCCACAGGATAAGGAGCCGCCTCTCTTCAGCGAGCAACGAGTGCGTCTGGTCATCGGCTTCTCAGGCGCGGGTAAGACCTCCTGGGTCTCGCAGACGGCCCTCCACGCCACCGACCGGCTTGCGTACTACGACGTTGCAGACATATCCGGGCCCGCCTTGGCGAGCGCGGTCGCGCGCGAGCTCGCCGCCCGCATGTTCGGATCGCGCGGCGCGAAGCTTGGGGAGATCCTGCTGCCCGGCGCGAGCGGGACGGAGATCCTCGTCGCGATCGGCCGCCACCTCGCCGAGGACGGTCTCACGGCGACCGTCGTGCTGGACAATGCGCACCGCGTTCCTGCCACCGATTTCGTGCCTCTTGTCAGCGCATCGCCGCAGCTGCGCTTCCTGCTCCTCGCGCAACCGACCGCTTCAACGGCTCGCCTCGAAGCAACCCTCGGCATCGCGGCTGAACCCCTTCTTGGATGGTCGAACGAAACCGCTGCCGCAGAGGGCGCATCGCTTGGGTGTCGCGGAGACTATGCGGACTACGATCGTCTGCTGAAGCTGACCGCCGGCCTTCCGCTCTATGTCCAGAACGCCCTGAAGATTGCAGCCGGATCGTACGAGGGTGACATCGATTGTCTCTGCACGGCGCTGGAGGAGCGGACACATGTCGTCGAAACGGCGCAGGATCTCATCCTCGCCGACGTCTTCGAGACCTTCAACGACAACGAGCGCCGCGCGGTAGGCGCGCTCAGCCTCAGCGATGTCCCGCTGTCACAAGCCGAGGCCACCTCTATTCTCAAGCGGACCTTCAGCATTGACTCGGCTAAAGCGGCCGCCGCTTTCCGGCGTCTTCGTACGACTGGCTCGATCCAGATTTTCGGTGTCGATCGCTTCAAGGTTCACGACGCGATCCGTCCGCTCGGCCGCGCCTTCCTCGACGATTGCGGCGCTGACGCCCTGAAAGCCGCTCGAGAGGCAATTCGCGACCTGGTGATGACCACGCTGCCGCAGGACCATGATCGTCAGCGGGTCTTCTTGCTGCTGCGGATGTTCGTGGCACTTGGGAACGTGAAGCCGCTGGTGGAGATGGCCACCGACGAACTGTTCCATGAGCTCGGCTACATGGAGGAAATTTCCGCTTTCCTGGTCGAAGCCTCCGCATCGGAGTCAGTTGCTCCGGAGGATCGGTTCTGGGCCCTGGACGGGCTCGTTTTCGCGCATTTCAAGGAAGGCGACGACACCGATATCCGCAGCAAGCTCGATCGCATGGACGCGCTTGTCCGAGATAATAAGCTCGGCCTGACCGAACGCTTGGCCGTTGGAATGAAGCGGATGATATTCGCCGCGCACAACAAGGATGTCGCGACGGTCAAGAAGACCATGGCTGAGCTAAGCAGTGTCCTTCCGCAAACCCCTCAGCACCTTCGCGTTGCGAAATACAATTATGCGCACGCGCTGTTCGAACTCGGAATGATGGACGAGTGTGTCGCCGTCACGCTCGACCTGATCGTTGAATATTACGACGAGCTTGGCCTCCGGCTGGCCGACGTGATAGGGAATAATCCGGACAAGATTTGGCCGCTCCTGAAAGGCGGCAACGACCATACCGACGACCTCAAACACCTCGCCGACGCACTCGATCTGCAATCGAAGGCCCTCAAGGCGACGGGAGGCAACCCGGGGCTAGCGCCAATCCACGCGATGAAATTCTACTCAATGGCCCACTCGCTGGATTCGTTCGTCAGGGTGGGCCAGGAGCTCGTCGACGACTTCATCGGACGCAATGACTACATCGGCGCGCGCGACGTCATCGAGACCAACCTCATGCCGACGATCACGGGGCTCAAGCTCGCGGGCCGCATCATCCCCGTGCGCAGCCAGTACGCTGTCGTCCTCGCGTACTGCGGGGCCTTCGATGCCGCTGATGCCGAGATGGCGCGCTTGGCTCCTTACGAGGGCGGCTTGGAACCCCGAGGGCAGTGGGAACTGCGAAATCAGCGGGCTCTGATCGCTCACTTGCGGGAGAACCCGCCGCCACCACAATGGCAGATGCCGCCTAAACTCGGCGGCCCGGCGCGGTAGCTCGCACAGCAAGTGCCTCTAAGATGCGATCCACCGCCGCAGATAAAAATCAGTCTCTTTGCGGCTTTTGCACTGGTACGTCTTGTGGATCATCTTCCTCAGCGTCTCCCCATTCGGGCCGTACCGCTCCTCGCCTTCGGCGAGGTCCACCGCCGCCAACTCTTCGTCGGTGAATCCCCTGATGGGCATGGGATTGACGGTCCAAATCTCGGAGAGACTGGCGACCACACCATTCGAGAACGGTATCCGCTTCAGGATTCTCGGAAGCTGGCCTTTAAGCCCGTAGAGCTGTGCCGCGGCGATCTTCGTGCTAATCTGGACGTTGATCAACGGCTTTCGCCTATAGAACGTAATGTCGGCGGGCTGGCCTGAGAACGACAGCATCGTGAGGTTATGGGTCAGCATCCCCTCGCGAGAGCCGAAATGCTGCTCCAGTCGTTTGATCGCCTCTTGCGCAGTGATGTCTTGCGTCATGGGCGCTCGCTATGCTTCATCGTCTTGCAGGAGGACCATTGGTAATTCATTCACGCGCCTCCCTGTCAGCCATATTGCCTGCGTCTCTTCTATGACCGGCCGTCGGCCAACGGTCTGATGTCGGCTTAATGATCGACCACAGACGTAAGCCACATCAAGATACGCCAGCTTTTCGTTGAAATCGATTGAGGAGCCGAAAGCAGCATTGCCACTTTACTACCGGTATCGCTGCGAACGGCTTTTCCTGCGCATTCCGATCACCCGTCGACTTGTCCCTTCAAGAGTAAGAGGTCCGAGGGATTCCCGTGACGGGTTGAGGGCCGGGAGAGAGACTACCGCGTCGCAGAAGCCCGCCAAGCCGAAAAGCCAAAGCCCAAGCGGCGCCGCAGAACGAAATAGACCCCAGACCTGCCCGTCGTGCATTCCATCGCCTTCCCCTTGGGGGCGATCATGCCGCCGCGCGCGCCGGAATCGTAGACGGTCCTCGGCGAAGGCGTACCATCGCACCGTCTCTTGCATCGGTGCAAACGACAGTGCTTGCACCAGGGCGCGCTTACGACACATCAGGTCGTCGACCGGTAGGCGGCCGCCACCGGAGGGATACGTTCCAACTGCTACGATATGATCTGTCTTTGCTCGTGAAAGAAGGTCTCTGCTGGTTGGCCGAAGTGACTTTTTCGGGCTGATCTGGTGGGGACAAGACTCTGGGCGTCACCAATAGTTTCTGTTTTGTTCTTTTTTCTGAAAAAGAAATGCGGACAATAAAAAAGCGCCGCGGGCTTTTGGGGCCGGCGGCGCTTTTTGTGGGATCTGGTTGCGGGGGCAGGATTTGAACCTGCGGCCTT
>WASQ01000077.1:0-27663 GCA_009712185.1 Telmatospirillum sp.
GGCTCGCGGAAAGGATCAGTTCGCCGGATACAACGGTATCAGCATCAAGTTCTGAAAAGGGGTCCGCGGTTCTCTCCGGGTATGCGGTTCGAACCGCATACCCGGGTGACTGTCCCCGGGAAACATGGCACATTGGCGGAGAAAACGTTTTCTCAGTTTATCCGGACCAAGAGGAAACAGGTGATGCTTGAGGAATTGAAGCATGACGTCTGGGCGGCGAATCTCGAACTGCCGCGTCTCGGACTCGTGACATTGACCTGGGGAAATGTGTCGGGGATTGACCGGCAGAAGGGGGCGATGGTGATCAAGCCCTCCGGCGTGGATTATGCCGCGATGACCGAGGCCGACATGGTCGTGGTCGATCTGGTGACCGGCAATGTGCTGGACGGGGGACTGAAGCCATCCTCGGATACGCCGACGCATCTGGTCCTGTATCGCGCTTTTCCGGAAATCGGGGGGGTCGTCCATACGCATTCCCGCTATGCCACAGTCTGGGCTCAGACCGGGCGCGACATTCCGGCGTCGGGCACCACGCATGCCGACTATTTTCACGGCGCGATTCCCTGCCCGCGGCGGTTGGGCGACGAGGAAATCGGCGGCGATTATGAGATCGAGACCGGGCGCGTTATCGCGGAAACCTATTCGGTACGCGGCCTTTCGGTGGGGGAGGTTCCCGCTGTCCTGGTCCATTCACACGGTCCCTTTGTCTTTGGAGGCAGTCCCGCCCGGGCTGTCGAAAATGCCGTCGTTCTTGAGGAAGTCGCCTGCATGGGCATTTTGACGGAACTGCTGACGCCCGGTTTGCTGCCAATGCAGACCTCCCTCCTTGACCGCCATTATTTGCGCAAACATGGCCTTGGGGCCTATTACGGACAATGAGGGAACGGGACTGGAAGGGCTTTGCTCATTGAGGGGGCATTCAAAAACCAACCTTGGATTTTATGTTTTTGATCATAATGTTCTAATGCCGACCGGCGACAGGTTCCCCTTATCACGGGGCGGTATAGAACGCTTTGGCGCCGCCGTGCCGTTATGTCGGCGCAAGGGAGGCGGAGCTTTTGATCCCTGCCGTGCGACGGCCGGGCATGCCTGATCCAGCGGGGGATTCGCCATGACGGGGGTGGTTAACTTTATGGTATGATGAATTGGCTGATCTGGACAGACATGTCGGCTAATGTTATACGATAAATAGGGTTTCGATGGATCATTTCCATTTTCTGCCCGGAGTGCGGGGGCCTTCATGGCGTTGGAAAAAAAACAGAGCAAGCCCCGGGTTCACGACGACATCGTGGCGCAGCTTGCCGAGAGCATCTTCAGCGGAGCCGTCAAACCGGGACAGACTCTGCCCAGCGAGATGATGCTCTGCCAACAATACGGGGTCAGCAGAACCGCGATCCGGGAAGCGATCCGGGTCCTTTCGGCCAAGGGGCTGGTGCAGGCCCGGTCACGCAGCGGGACCGTGGTGCTGGCGTCCAGCAACTGGAACGTCATGGACGCCAGCGTCGTCGCCTGGTTGCAGCAGTCCTACCGGGGGGCGGATTTCTTCCGTTCCCTCATCGAGGCGCGGCTTCTGCTGGAACCGGCGGTCGCGGTTCTGGCCGCGGAACGGGCGACCGCGCAGGAGGTCGCCAATATCGAGCGCGCCTACAATGCCATGGCGGCCGCCGAACCCGGAGATTTCGACGCCTGCTGTCAGGCGAATCTCGATTTTCACATCGGCGTGATTTCGGCCGGACATAACATTGTCCTGCGTCATTTCGTCACGGCGATCCGGGCCGCCCTGACCGCGAGCTTCCGAATGGCGTTCCGGGCCAATCTCTCGTGGCCGCGGATGCTGGAACATCATCGCCGGGTCGTCGAGGCGATCCGTCTCCGGCAACCGGAAGACGCGCGCAAAGCCATGCTGGTCCTGCTCAATACCAGCCGCGAGGAGGTCATGGCCGATCCCGAGCCGCGCCGCTGGCGAACCCGTTCCGGGGCGCCGGCGGGATTCCCGGCCGGACTGACCGGCAACCGCCGGACGGCGGTGTCTCTCGACGGACTGATGATGCAGTTCCGCAATCTGTTCGGCGAGGTGCCGCAGATCTATCGCGCCCCCGGGAGGCTCAACCTGATCGGCGAACACACCGACTATAACGACGGGTTCGTTCTGCCGGTGGCGCTGGACCTGTCGACCTGGGTCGCCATTTCGCCCAGGACGGACCGCCGGGTGAGCATCCACACGGACGTCCTTTCGGAGGCCGTGGAGTTTGATCTGGACGAGCCCGATCCCGACCGGAGGCAGGATTGGAGCGACTATGTACGGGGGGTCGCCTTGATGCTGGAACGGTCCGGCTACTGGTTGAAGGGGGCCAATCTGCTCTTGAAGAGCGATGTTCCCGTCGGCGCCGGATTGGGCTCGTCGGCGGCTTTGGAGGCCGCCGTCGGATTTGCCCTGGTTCGCAATTCCCAGCTTGCCATCGCCCCTCTCGATCTCGCCCGATGCTGCCAACGCGCCGAAAATGAATTTGTCGGTATGCGTTGTGGCATTATGGATCAGTTCATTTCCTGCTGCGGCGCGATCGATCATGCCGTTCTGCTGGATTGCCGCAGTCTCGAATCCCGTCTGATTCCCATCGATCAGAGGGCCCGCCTGGTCATTTGCAACACCATGGTGCGCCACGAGCTCGCCGGCAGCGAGTACAACCTCCGCCGTCAGGACTGCGAGCGGGGCGTGGCATTGCTGTCGCAGGCTCTGGGGCCGATCACCGCTTTGCGCGATGTCACGGCCGCGCAACTGGAGAGGCATGCGGGGCTGCTGCCGGACGTCACCTATCGGCGGTGCCGGCACATCATCAGTGAAAACGATCGGGTGTTGCGGGCGGCGACGGCGCTGGAAAAAGGGGATCTGCAACTGTTCGGTCAGTTGTTGGGCGAATCGCACCGGAGCCTGCGGAACGATTTTCAGGTGAGTTGCCGCGAACTCGACGTCATGGTCGAACTGGCGCTTTCCATTGATGGCGTTTATGGAGCGCGCATGACGGGCGGCGGGTTCGGCGGCTGTACCGTCAATCTCGTCGAGGCCGGTGCGGTCGAACGGTTCAGCGACACGGTTTCGAAGGGCTTTCAGGAGGCGACGGGACAGAAGCCCGTCGTCTTCTCTTGTCTGCCCGGGGCCGCCGTCGGGGCGGAGACGATCCTGAAGACCGCCTCCGCATGATGTCATTTGGTCAGGCCGGCGTTTCCCGGCTTTTTCGGCGGATCCCGGGTGATCATGACTGCGCAACAGCTCGCCGTTGAATATCAGCGTTTCTGGGGCGGCAGGCCCCGCCTCTACCGGGCGCCCGGCAGAGTCAATCTGATCGGCGAACATACCGACTACAATGACGGTTTCGTCATGCCGGCCGCCCTGGAGTTCGCGACGCTGACCGCCATCCTGCCGCGTTCCGACCGCCGGCTTCGTGTTCGTTCCCTGGCGATTGCGCAGACGCTTGAGTTCGACCTCGATGAGGTCGATCCGCACCCCCGCGGGGACTGGTCCGATTACGTGTTTGGTGTCGCCGTCATGCTCGAACGCGGCGGTTGCCGTTTGCGTGGGGCGGATATCATGGTGCAGAGTTCGGTGCCGATGGGAGCCGGGATGAGTTCCTCGGCGGCGCTGGAGGTCTCCGCCGGATATGCCCTGCTGGCGGAATCGGGCATTCCTGTCGATCCCATCGCCCTGGCAAAAACCTGTCAGAGGGCCGAGAACGAATTCGTCGGCATGCGCTGCGGCATCATGGACCAGTTCATTTCCTGTCACGGAGTGGCCGGACACGCCATTCTGCTGGATTGCCGCAGTCTGGAGTTCCGTCCGCTGCCGATCGATTTCAGGGCGCGTCTGGTGATCAGCAACACCATGGTCCGCCATGAACTGGCGGGCAGTGAATACAACCGGCGCCGCGAGGATTGCGAGCGCGGGGTCGCGTTGCTGTCTTCGGCGCTGGGCCCGATCGCAGCGCTGCGTGACGTCACGGAGGAGCAACTGGAGCGCCATGCGGATTTGCTGCCCGCCGTGACCTATCGCCGCTGCCGTCACATCGTCACCGAGAACAGGCGGACCCTTCTGGCCGCCGATGCTCTGGCGGGCGGGGACCTGCGTCGCTTCGGTGACCTCATGGTCGAATCGCATCGCAGCATGCGCGACGACTATCAGATCAGCTGTCCGGAACTGGACCTCATGGTCGATCTGGCTTTGCCGCTGGCGGGTGTCTATGGCTCGCGGATGACCGGGGGTGGATTCGGCGGCTGTACGGTCAGCCTGGTCGATGCCGGCTCTGTCGGAGAATTCAAGGATACCGTGGCCCGTGCTTATCGGGAGGCGACGGGAATCGACCCGGCGATTTTCACCTGCTCTCCGGGGGCCAGCGTCGGGCGGGGCGAACCGTGACGTGCGGGACGGGGCGCTCCGATGGCTCCGGGCGGAGCCCCCCGGGACCGCCACGATCCTGCGTCGGGCCCGACCAGGACAGATCCTGAAGAAAGGGAATAGGCGATGCGAGTCTTGGTGGGCGGTGGAGCCGGCTATATCGGAAGCACGGTGATCGGGGAATTGTTGGCGGCTGGTCATTCGGTCATTGCCTTCGACAATCTCAGCAATGGCCACCGCGAGGCCGTGCCTGCCGGGGTGCCTTTGGTTGTGGGCGATATCAGCAATGTGCGCGATCTCGATTCCCTTTTTCAGGCTCATCCGGTCGATGCCGTCATGCATTTCGCCGCATTGATCGAGGCCGGTGAGTCGATGAAGGCCCCAGAGCGGTTCTTTCGCCACAACACCGCCTATACGCTGACCCTGCTGGAGGCCATGCTGCGCCATGGCGTGACCAGGATGGTCTTTTCGTCGACGGCCGCCCTGTTCGGCAATCCCGACAGCACGCCGATTGCAGAGGACGCGCCGTTGCGGCCGACCAATGCCTACGGAGAATCGAAGCTTCTGGTGGAGCGCATGCTGGACTGGATGAATCGCATCCATGGGCTGCGGTTCGCGTGTCTGCGCTATTTCAACGCGGCTGGCGCCGCCAGTGCCGATCAGGGCGAGGATCATCGGCCGGAATCCCATCTCATTCCCCTGGTGTTGAAGGTGGCACTGGGCCAGCGGGAGTCGATTTCGATCTTTGGGACGGACTATCCCACTCCCGACGGCACCTGCGTGCGCGACTATGTCCATGTCACCGATCTGGCCAGGGCACATCTGCTGGCGCTCGATGCCCTGTCGCGACGCCAGACGCTTTACGCCAACCTCGGGAACGGAACCGGCTTCAGCGTCCGTCAGGTGATCGACGCCGCCCGCAGAGTGACCGGCCATCCCATTCCCTGTCTCGAACGTCCCAGACGGCCCGGCGACCCGGCTGTTCTGGTTGCGGCGTCGGATAGAATGCGGAATGAGCTGGGCTGGAGCCCCCGGTTCACATCTCTGGAAGAGGTGATCGGCAGCGCCTGGGCCTGGCACCGCCGACATCCATCGGGCTATGCCGGAGAACGATGATGGCGGACCTGCTTCTGTCCTCTCACCGCCGTTACAATCCGCTGACGGGGGAGTGGGTTCTGGTTTCGCCCCACCGGACGCTGCGTCCCTGGCTGGGGCAGACGGAGGCGCCGCCCGGCAGCCCCTCGGTGGCGTATGATCCCGACTGTTACCTCTGTCCGGGTAATATGCGCGCTAATGGCGAGCGCAATCCGGCCTATGATGGGATCTTTGTCTTCGACAATGATTTCGCGGCGCTGCGTCAGGACGCCCCGGGCGGGCAGGTCGACATTGGCGGGCTGATTCGCGCCGAGGGCGAACCGGGCCTTTGCCGTGTGATCTGCGTCTCGCCCCGGCATGATCTCACCATCGCCCGGATGCAATTACCCGAAATTCGCAAGATCGTGGACATCTGGGGGGCACAATACCGGGAATTGGGGGGCCTCGACGGCATCAATTCGGTGCAGATCTTCGAGAACCGCGGCGCCATGATGGGAGCCAGCAATCCTCATCCGCATTGCCAGGTCTGGGCCAGCCGCGGGATTCCAAATGAGACCGCGAAAGAGGGGCGCGCGCAGTCGGAATACCGGAACGGTCAGGGTTCTTGTCTGCTCTGCGACTATCTGGCGCTGGAGGAAAAATCGGCAGACCGGATCATTTACCGCAATGACCATTTCGCGGTGCTTGTGCCGTTCTGGGCTGTCTGGCCGTTCGAAACCATGATTCTGCCCCGGCGCCACATGGGGGCGCTCGACGAGCTGACGGACGGTGAGGCGACGGCCCTGGCGGACGCCATTCGCTGTCTCGCCATCCGCTATGACAACCTTTTCGAGGCGCCACTGCCCTATTCAATGGGATTCCATCAGCGTCCGACGGACGGTCTTTCCCATCCCGAATGGCATTGGCACGCCCACTATTACCCGCCTCTTTTGCGGTCGGCGACGATCCGAAAATTTATGGTCGGGTTCGAAATGCTGGGGTCGCCGCAGCGTGACATCACGCCCGAAAGCGCTGCCGCCCGCCTGCGGGATGTCCCCGACGCCCATTATGCCGGCCCGCGTTGATTCCCTTGGGCCGGCATCTCTTTTCCCGGGGCGTTCTGAAACAGCCCCCGGAAGGACGATCAGCGCTGATAGGTGCCGTCGGCGATGGCGCCGATGTCGGCGCGGCTGATGCCGAGTTCGGCCAGCTCGCGGTCGGTGCAGGAATTGAGTTCGTTGAAAATCCGCTGACGCTCGGCACGGGCCTGCAGGAAGTCGCGATACCGGGTCGACAGATCGTTATAGAAGGCGATAACGGAGGCCCACAGGGTCAGACCGGTTTTCAGAGCCAAAACAGCCATTTCAAAGCTCCATTCTTTATTCTTATTGCGAAAGCGATCAACACATCGACTTTGCGGACCGGGTCCCGGATCTTTTTCTCTTGATCTCTCAAGATCGGAACGACGGCCGAAACGATCCGCGGTCATTAAAAAGAGAATGCTCCGCGGCGCCCGTTCGGGGCGGGTGGTCCAAGCGGCTTCCCGCTCCGACCATCGATAATGAGCATATTTACTACACAAATCGTCAAAATGCACAACATGATAGGCTATGCCCAGGGTGCATTGCAGAAATGCATGTAAATTTACTACATATCTTGAGTTGAAGTTTCTCCCAACGGTCTGGGTGATGTTCGTCACAGACATGAGGCCCTGGGTATGGCATCCCTGTTTCAGGATCGCCCGAGGTCCCGCCGGCGCCCTTGACGCGACCCTTTTGGACGCGGATTACTCTTTTTTTACAAAGCCATGGTAGGAGTCCCAGGCCATGGGGGTCCGGCTTGAAGTCTCCGAAACGGACGGATCGTGATACTGGACCGGAATGTCCGCCACCGGAGGGTCCCGCCGCGGACATCGGGAGACGGGTATGGGGCAGGTGGGGACGTCAGGACCAGGGAACCGGGGAACGCCAGGGCAGCCAACGGAAAAGAGCCGATCGCCGATGAATGTGTTTAAGGATCCGATGTCGTCCCGTCAGTCAGTTGTCGCCGGTTCGCCCGGCGGCACCTTTCTCCCGCCAGGACCGCGCCGCTCATGAAATCCGTCGCCGATATTCATGCGGACATTCTGGCGCGGCACGCCAAGGCGCCGTCGAAGTTCAGCTATTTCTTCCTGCAGTGGATCAAATTCGCGAACAATTCGGACGATCTGTTCACCGCGCGGGGCGCCTCCAACGAGAACTATCTGCAGTTCCGCCTGTCCCAGCAGCATGTCGATTCGGCCGCCGTCATTTTCGACACCATCGTCTCCTACTGGCGCGAGAAGGAGCAGGAAAGCCGGATTTTCAGCTACCTGACCCAGGAGGACAAGGACGGGAACGGTATCTGGCATTACCTGGCCGGGACATTGCATAATCATGAGGGGCTGGCGACCTTGCGCATGGCGCGCACGCTGCTCTCCATGGATATCGACTTTTCCCGGCGCAACAAGTTCGGCCAGTCGCCTTTGTCCAAGATGCTGTTGCCGACGCCCCGCTGGAAGTCGCTGAACGCCCTGATTCAGGCGCGCCATTTGTCGATCGAGAACGTTGAGAACGCCATTTCCGAGCAGGCGAAGGAGGACACCGCCCGCAATCAGTTGATGTCCTTTCTGTTTTCCAGCGACATCAGTGTCAATCAGGGCCTTTTGTCCCAGCATGTGCTGCATCAGGCGGTCCAGCCGCAGGCGGACATGACCCTGCGCGCCGCCACCTGCCGTCTGTTCTTCGATTACGTGGATGCCGAGGACCACAGTCCGGCCTTCTTCAAGCTGCTTGGCATCGCCAATCATGCGATGTTCGACGACATCATCCGTCTTCTGGTGCAGAACACGGCGGAGACCATCAGCCAGATGGGGGCGCCGGATGTCGCGACCCGGAAGGCCTATGCCCAGCTTTATCTGGCGAAGCGGCTGCTGCGGCGGGACAAAAGCGGCGAGGGGCTTCTGTTCAAGTCGCTGGCGGCCGGCAAGTACAATCACATGGCGAAAATCACCAGCCTGCTGCGCAATGATGATCTGACAATCAACACCATGGTTCGCGGTGAGACGGTGCGCAAACCGGTCACGGTCGACAAAACCTCGCCGGCCCCGACCAATCCGCTGCTGTCGCTGCTGCTGCAACAGGACCAGGACGGCAATACCGTGTTCCATCATGCGGTCGCGGCCAGCGATCTTCAGGCCCTGAGGCGGCTTTTGTCGGGGTTGGCGCCCAGCGACCTTTACGCCATCATCCAGTCGGTGCCCAACAAGGTCGGGGTGACGCTGATGCAGATGATCTCGGATCCCGAACTGGTGAAGCGGCGCATGTTCAAGGCGGCGGTGGACAAGATCATCGCGCCGGCGCGTGCCAAGAAGATCGTCGACGGTGTCGCCGCGCTGGACGGCGATGTCCGGGACTTCCTGATCGCGCGGGTGAAGGAGATTGAGGAACTGGCGAAATCGGTCGGCCGGAAGGGGCCGCTGCCGCCGTCATTCCATATTCCCGCCCCCGCTCACCGCCACGCCTGACGACGGCCCCGGACTTCGCATCGAGACAGCGCCATGCATCCCTTGTCGGTAGCCCAGACCCCGTCACCGCTCACCGCCTCCGCCCAGGCGATGAACCGCCGCATCGCCAAGATGCTGACCCGCTTCGGGATGAACGGTGAAAAATTGCTGGCCGAGGCTGCGGCCGAGCGGGCCAAGGCCAGCGAACTGTTGAGCAATCCCGCGCTGGTCAACGGCCAGGGATTGATCCGGCTGCACGGCATCGGCACCATGGACGCGATGCTGGAGCTGGCCACGGGCGGCAAACCCGCGATCACGATGCCCAGCAATCCCAAGGAAGGATTGATGGCGATCGTCCTGTTCCTGAAGCTCAACCACACGCCGGAGTTCTCGTGGCGCGAGAAGGACACGCCCTCCGCCTGGTCGACGCGCATCATCGACGCCCTGTTTATCAGCCTCGCCAACCGGAAGGTGTTCGGACATACCGATTTTCTGGCCCTGGACCGTCTCAGCCGCAATCCCCTGTGGCAAGGCCTGTTCGGAGCGGCGCTGGAATTGTTCCTGAACGCCATCGCCGATCAGGAACGCGTCAATGCGCTGGACCGGGGAACCTCG
This sequence comes from Telmatospirillum sp., assembly GCA_009712185.1. Classification (GTDB taxonomy): domain Bacteria; phylum Pseudomonadota; class Alphaproteobacteria; order Rhodospirillales; family Magnetospirillaceae; genus Telmatospirillum. The sequence goes on from WASQ01000077.1 coordinate 9,600, forward strand.
CAGGCGGCGGTGCAGGCGTTCCGCGCGTCATCCTCGGCCCGTCAGGCCCGTTTGCCCAAGGTCAAATACGGAAATCCCCTGGCCTCGTTCAAGGAGATCGCCGAATACGCGATCGGCGAATATCTCGAGGGCCTGGATGTCAATGACGCGCTGGAGCGCACGCTGGTCCAGGCCCAGCTCGGTCTCGGCGACGACGTGGGAAAGCAGCGGTTCGAGGCGTTCCTGCGCGACAACCGGATTCAACCGGACACCTTTCCGACCACAGTCCAGATTCTTTACGAGAAGGTTCAGAACGAGGTCCGTTTTCAGGAGAGCGAGGGCGAGGTCGCTGCCGTCTGTTACGCCTATGCCTCGGAGATGAAGCAGACCGCACGTGTCGAGAAGCTGTTCGCCAATTTCGCCGACGCGGTGCTGCCGGTGGCGGCGAAATGCCGCCGGCATTTTTTCTTCGGCGGCATTTCGGCGCGCGATGCCGCGACTGTGATCGCCCGGTGGGCGGGCCGGGCCCGTTTGCTGGCCGATTTGCGCAAAGGCGGCCTGCCGAAGCAGGTGGCGGGGATGGTGGCACAACTCGGCAATGACGAGAGGCGCGCTCTGCTGGCTTTCCGTGACGGCAGGACGGAGGCGAAGTCCCTCAATCCCGGCGATGTGGAACGCTATGTGCGGGCGCGGTGCAAGATGCTGACGCTGTCGGCGCAGCAAGCCAAGATCACCCGTGTCGAGCAGCTTTTGCAGTCGCAGATCAATGGTGCCGAGCAGTTCATTACCCGGCCGGGGCAGGCCATGCTTCAGGACATGACCTACGGCATTGACGTGTTCTTCCGGGCGCTGCGGACGGTGATGGAAGACATCTGCGCGGGAACCGGATCCATGCTGCGTGAACAGATGAAGGTCCTGCACGACTTTCAGCGCCGCTATGGGCCGCTGGCGACGGTGGCGGTCCTGTGTCCGATGCCGCCCGGCATGAAGCCGGAGAACTGGCTGCAAACGGCCCGCGACTCCCTGCGCAAGGTCGACAACGACTTTTTCGATTTGCCGCAATAGTGGTCAAAATCCAACAGACGAGTCCCTGAATCAGGAGTGGGGCGGACGTCCCGCCCGCCGTTCGGCGAAAGCCGAAATGCCTGCATTTCCGCCGCTTTCGCGTCGGAGGCGGGCAGGATGCCCGCCCTACTCGCAAGGGGTCCAAATGTTAGATTCCGACCAATAGCGTCAGGACCCGCGTCCGATACCAACCCGCGCTGATCGGAACCGATCGGCGCGGCCGTCAGTCGGCCCCGGGCCAGGATTCTCCGAAATCCCTGGGCTCCGCCCGCTGTCCGCTTGCGGGCCCGAAGGCGGACCAGCGAACCGGCAACGGGCAATCCTCATCGCCGGTCGGTATGACACCGGATCGCGGCGGGATCAGGGGCCCCGCAATCCCTTTGGGCCTCCTCCGTCGATCGGCACCCGATTTTCATCTTTATTCTGACGCTCCTGCCCGCGTGCAGGCGCCCGCCTGCATGGCCGCGGCGTCAAGGACCGTTGGGGGGGGGCATCCAGCGCCGGCTTTCTACCAGCCTGCGCTGATCGGAATCGATCAGCGCCGCCCTCAGTCGGCCCAAGCGGTTTTCTCCGAAGCCCTGGGCTCCGCTCGCATCAGCTCATGGGCCCGAGGGTGGGCTAATACCAGGTCTCGATGAGCCATCATCATCGAGACCTGGTATTAGCCCGTGGTTGATCCGTTTGGTATTTTTTATCATTCGAAAAATCAACCAAAACGCGTTTTTGCGTTGCCCTGCCGGTAAAACGCTTCTTTCTTGACAGACCCCACGATCCGTCCGAATAATTAGCTATTCGAAAATACGTACATCGTTCGTATATACGAATTTTAAAAATGCGGATCGCGGAGGCCGGATGGCCCGCGGAGACAGACGCGGAAGCCCGGATCGGCCTTGGGCCGGTTCCGGGGCTGGCGCACCAGGGAGGAAAGACGTGGCACCGCAATTCATGACACCGGCCGTTTCCGTTTTTGATGACAAGGGCCGCCTCGACATTGAGCAAAATCAGCGGCTTTACGAGCATCTCATCTGCGGGGGCGTGTCCGGTCTGGTCATTCTCGGCAGTATTGGCGAGTTCTGCGGCATGGACATGGCGACATCCATGAAGGCGATCGATATCGCCACCGGATACGCCCGGGGCCGGTTGCGGCTTTTCGCCGGCGCCAGCCGCATGGATCCGGCGGAAAGCGTGACGCTTGCCAATTACGCGGCGGACAGAGGGGTGGACGGCGTCATGATCGTCAGCCCTTATTACTTCCGTCTCGGCGACGATGCGATCTACGACTATTACCGCTTCATCGCTTCCCGGGTGTCGGCCAATATCTTTCTTTACAATTTTCCCGACCGCACCGGCTATTCCCTGTCTCCCGCCGTCGCACTGCGGCTGGCACGAGACTTTCCGAATATCCGCGGACTGAAGGATACCGTTCCCGACGTCGCCCATACCGCCGAGGTGATCCGGACGGTGACCCCGGAGGTCCCGTATTTCGAGGTGTTCAGCGGTTTCGACAATAATTTCGCGCACAATATCCTGTCGGGCGGCGCAGGCTGCATCGGCGGTCTGTCGAATATCGTCCCCGGTGTTTGCGCGGCCTGGATGGCGGCACTGGAGGCCGGAGATCTCGCCGCCACAGCCCGATATCAACGCATCATCGACCGCCTGATGGCCGTATATGCCATCGGGGACCCCTTCATTCCGATCGTGAAAAAGGCGCTGGTGCTTCTGGGCGTGATCCGCTCGGACGTCTGTACGCGGCCGATGCTTCCCCCCGGCGAGGCGGAGACCGTCCGTCTGCGCGCCGTCCTGGAGGCGGCCGACCTGTGCCTGTCCCGATGATCCGGCAGGGCCGGTGGAAAAGGTGCTTTTCTTAAAAAAAACGGAAAAATCACGGCGAGGAAACCATGACAACCATCACGTCCTATGACAATCCCGTGCTGAACAGAGCCATTTCCAAATGCTGGAACCGGCTCATTCCGCTCATGTTCATCCTTTATTTCATCGCATTTATCGATCGTGTGAATGTCGGCTTTGCCAAGGACGCCATTTCGGCCGACATTCACCTGTCGCAATCGGCTTTCGCTCTCGGGGCGGGGATCTTCTTCGCCGCCTATGCCATGTTCGGCGTTCCCGCCAATCTTCTGATGAACCGGCTTGGCGCCAAGGTCTGGTTGAGCGCGACCACGGTGGTCTGGGGGATCCTGTCCGCCATGACCGGGCTGGTCAGCGACGAACAACAGTTCATCGTGCTGCGGTTCCTGCTGGGTCTGGCCGAAGCCGGTTTCTACCCGGGAATCCTGCTGCTGGCCTCGATCTATTTTCCGAACAAGGTTCGCGCGGCGGTCGTCGGCATTTTCGTCCTGGGGGTGCCCTGCGCCCTGACGCTGGGAGCGCCGATCTCCGGTGCCCTGCTGGAAATGCACGGGTTCCTGGGGCAGCCCGGCTGGTTCTGGATGTTCCTGCTGGAGGGGCTGCCGGCCTCGCTGATCGGACTGTATGCCTATGCCTATCTCGACGACGCTCCGGCCGTGGCCCGGTTCCTGACGGACGAGGAGAAGTCCGCATTGATCGGTCAACTGGCGCGGGAACGCGAAACGGCCCAGGCCAGCAACGTGGCGGAAGCGCTGAAAACGGTCCGTGTCTGGCATCTGGCTCTGATCTACGGAACCATTCAGATCGGCGTCTACGGACTGATGTTTTTCCTGCCGTCCCAGGTGGCGAAACTGATGGGGACGTCACTCGGCTTCAAGGCCTCGGTCGTTGCCGCCATTCCATGGGCCGTCTCGGCGTTCGGCGTTTATTTCATTCCTCGCTATGCGGACCGCAATCCCGGAGGACGCGTCCATATCGCGGCGGCCAACATGATCCTTGCCGCCATCGGTCTTGTGTTGTCCGCCTATGCGGGCCCGGTCGGCGCCATCGCGGCGCTTTGCCTCTGCGCGGTGGGATTTCTGGCCGTCCAGCCGATCTTCTGGACTTTCCCGCCGCAGGTTCTGACCGGATCCGCCCTGGCGGCCGGGATCGGGTTCTGCACCACGATCGGTGCGGTTTGCAGCTTTCTGGCGCCGATCATCCGCGTCGAGACCGACCAGTTCTTCAACCGTCCGGATGCGGGTCTGATCGTTCTCGCCCTGTTTTCCATCGTCAGCGCCGCGTTGATCCTTCTGTTGCGCAACCGGCCGAAGGCGGACCTGCCGGCGAAGAGCCCGGTGGCGGCCGGGTGAGGCTGTCGGCGGGCCGGCCCCCGTCGCCCGTCCCGGAGATGTGTTCCGCCAAAGCCTTGACTATGATGCAACGCCGCTTTTTGAAGCGCTTCGCCACCAGGAAGAAACCATGCAGAAGATCCTTCGTATCGAAGAAACGGACAGCCTGATCGTCGCCCTGCGCGATCTCCACGCCGGAGAGACCGTGGAGTGGAAAGGGCAGTCCTTCCGGCTTGTGACCGATGTCCGGGCCAAGCATAAATTCGCGGCCGAGGATGTTCCCGCCGGTGGCCTGGTGTCGCTTTACGGCACCGCGGTCGGCAAGGCCGTGGCGCCGATCCGGAAAGGTGAGGCCGTGACGCGGGACAATATCCGCCATTACGCCGCCCCGGTGTCGGTCGAGGACAGCTCCGCCTATGTCTGGAACCCGCCGGACGTTTCCGCCTACGCCGATCGCCGTTTCATGGGCGTGGTCCGGTCCGACGGGCGGGTGGGCACCGCCAACTACTGGCTGGTCCTGCCCCTGGTGTTCTGCCAGAACCGGAATGCCTCACGGCTTGCCGATGCGCTGAACGAGGCGTTGGGCTATGCCAATTCCGGCCTTAAGGAGTTCGCCCGCGGGATGACCGGGGATGCGACCGGTCCGGCCGGCCGGGACCGCCCGTTCCCCTATCTGGACGGGGTGCGCGCCATCACGGTCGACAGCGGCTGCGGGGGCGCCGCCCTGGACTGTGAGACGCTGTGCGAGGTGCTGGCGGCCTATGCGGACCATCCCAATGTCGCCGGTGTCACCGTTTTCAGCCTGGGATGCGAAAAATCACAGATTTCGGTGTTCAAGGAGGCCCTGGCGCGGCGCAATCCCGGCTTCGACAAGCCATGCCTGACCTATCGCCAGCAGGATTGGGATGATGAGGAGAAGATGATGAAGGATGCCTTGCGGCAGACCTACGATCATCTGTCCGGGGCCAATCAGTGCCGCCGCGTCCCGGTGCCGCTGTCCCGGCTCAAGATCGGCGTCAAATGCGGGGGATCGGACGGCTTTTCCGGCATTTCCGCCAATCCGGCGATGGGGGTGGTGTCCGACATCCTGATCGCTCTTGGCGGGGCGTCGGCGTTGGCCGAATTTCCCGAGCTGTGCGGAGCCGAGGGAACGATTCTCGCCCGCTGCGACAGCCCGGACAAACGGCGCCGGTTCCTTGATCTGATGCAGCGATATGAAGACGTCGCCCGCTTCTTCGGCACGACGATTGCCGACAACCCGAGTTGGGGCAATATCGAGGATGGTTTGATCACCGACGCCATCAAGTCGACGGGCGCCGCCAAAAAGGGCGGCAATGCCCCGGTGGCCGCCGTGCTCGACTATGCCGAGCCGATGGCGGAGTCCGGGCTGTCTCTGGTCTGCACGCCGGGCAATGACGTGATCGCCGTGACCGGGCAGGTGGCGGCCGGGGCCACCCTGGTGATCTTTTCGACCGGCCTGGGGACGCCGACCGGCAATCCCATCGTGCCGGTGCTGAAGGTCGCCACCAACACGGCGGTTGCCCGACGGCTGAAGGACATGATCGATTTCGATTGCGGGCCGATCATCGACGGGGCGCCGATGGAGGAGGTGGCGTCGGCGCTGTTCGAAACGATGATCGACGTCGCCAGCGGGTCCCGGAAGGTCAAGGCGGACGGCCTGGAACAATATGATTTCATGCTGTGGAAGCGGTCGCTCGATCTCTGAACGCAGGGATGCGGCGGGCATGGGGGATCCGAGGTGCCGGTCCCCCATGCCTGGAACCCGCAGGCCGGGGGCGACGGGAATCGCTTCGCGGGGATTTGCCGGTGGAAATTTCAGGCCGACATGGGAAGATGTCGCCCCATTTTCTGAACGGACATCCCGACTGGTCATGATCGAAACCGAACTTCACCGCCCCACCTTGCGGGTGCTGGACATTCTGGAAAGCGTGTCGGCCGCAGACGAGGGGCTGACGCTGACCGAGATCGCGGCGGCCATCGGCGCGTCGAAAAGCACGATTTTCCCTGTCATCAAATCCCTGGTCAGCCGGAAATACGTTCATCTGAACGCGAAATCGCTCCGTTACTCGCCGGGGGTCGCCTGCCTTGCACTGGCCGGCGCCTCAACCGAACGAACCGGCTGGGTCCGTCTGGTCACCGAGGAAATGCAGCGCGTTGTCGCGGTCTGCGACGAGGTGTGCCAACTGGGTATTCTGGATGGGGAAAACGTTCTATACATCGGCAAGGTGGAATCGCGCAAAGCCGTGCGTCTGGTGTCCCATGTCGGAAAGCGCCTGCCGGCCGCCGCCGCCGCTTTGGGCAAGGCGATGATCCACGAATTCTCCGACGAGCGCATCGCCGCCATGTATCCGGACGGATTGCCCGCCATCACTCCTTTCAGCATCACGAGCTTCGCGGAACTCCGGCGTCATCTGGACGCCGTGCGCGACAAGGGATATGCGGTCGACGACCGGGAACTCAACGAGGAGACGCGGTGCTACGCCGTTCCTCTTCGTCATCACGGCACGATCGTGGCGGCGCTCAGCGTCTCCCTGCCGGTCTTCCGCGCCACCGGGGAAAAAACCGCCCGGATCATCGACACCCTGTTCGAGGCGCAGGCCTCCATCGAGCGCCTCTTCGCCTCCAGCGACGAGGTTGATCTGTTCGATGGCGCTGTGTCCGTCTGACAGACCGGTTCCGCAGAATGGACTGTGGCCGTCCCCGGGGATCCGTTCCGGGGGCGGGGAGCAGACTCCCGTACGCTGGAAAAGCGACTGGCTGATGTAATCCTTGGCCGGGCCCTTGACGACATAGGTGATCTCGAACCGGTCGGGGGACAGGAAGCGGTAGGACGTCTCATAATTGTCGAGCCGGCAGACATGGGTGTCGCGCGCCGACACGATCGGCCATCCCGCGTCCGGGGCCTCGGGAATCAGAAGATCCACGAAATGCTGCCCGGCATTGGTGCCGTCGTGAAAGCGCACTTCGATATGATCGGCCGCGAGGATGTAAAGATAGGACCGCTCGCCGGTGAACCGGCCGAAATTGTCATAATCCACCACGCCCTTTTCGCGATAGACAAGGCGGTCGTCGCCCTCGCGTTCGAAGGTTGCGGTGCCGCTGAAACGTCCACCGGGGGCAATTGTCCGTTCGACCGCCCAGGCGCCCTCCATCAACGCGAAGACGCGCTCCGGACCCGTCAGATCGTCCTTATCCCGGGAAAAAGTTGATGTCGGCATGGGACTCCATGGTTTCGAGATAGGGCGCCGGCGCCGCCCGGATCAAGGTCTCCGCCAGATCCGGGGCCGCATGTGGCCCCAGGATCCGGTAGTGGGCGGGGATCACCGGGCCGCGTTCGACATGATCCCGCAATGGATGGCGCGCGTCCAGGTGCGGATACACGCCGATGGTGCGGGCCAGCCCATCGGCCAGATCGACGAAATCGCCGTGCGGGAACTGTGGACGCGGCTGTTTGTGGCGCAGTCGGCGCGACACGGCGATCCCTTCCGCCATCTCGGCGTCCGACGGGGGTGGCATCAGGCCGGCGGCGATGCCGGCGATCCAGCGCGCCTGAAGTTCCATGACCGGAAAATAGGGGCCACGGTACTGACCGACGAAAAACAGTCCGGGCAGCGCGGGATGGAACATGTCGCGGTGGAGCAGCAAAGGCTGGAACTGATCCCCGGCATGGAAGGCCAGGATGTCCAGCAGGTCGCTGTCGAAAAAGGGCAGGGTCGCGGTGTATCCCGTGCACATGACCACCGCGTCGACATCCCGGCGGCTGCCATCGGCGAAGCGGACCCCCGTCGCGGCGAAGGTGATGCCCGACGACCGTTTGACCGACAGGAGGCCGGCGCCGATCTGGCGCAGGAATTCGTCCGTGATGGCGATCGTCGCGGGCGGCGCCCGGCCGGGATCGAAAGCCAGTTCGGCGGAGACCCGCCCTGGATCGCCCGCCACCCGGGAAAGGAACCGCACCGGATCCCGTTTGACCGGCAGATCGGCCCAGCGGCTGTACATCACGAGATCCAGCGGATGACGCCGTCCCCGCGGCAGGGCCTGCGCCCAGCGCGGCACGAACCACATGGGGTTGCGGAAGGTCACGATGACCTCGTCGGCGTACTGGATCAACTGGCTTGCGATTTCCGTTCCCGAAAAGGCGGCGCCGACCACCAGGACGCGCAGGCCGTGAAAACGGTGCCCCATGACCACGGGTGAATCGCAGTCGGCGGAATGGAAGATCTGCCCCCGGTAAGACGACAGGCCGGGAAAAGGCGGGGTATGGGGGCGGGCGAAAAAGCCCGAGGCGACGATCACATGCGGGAAAGACTGGCTTTCCATGGCGCCGCCGGATGTCCGCGCGGCGACACGCCAGCCCGCGTCGTCGTCTCGGCGGACGGCCAGAACCCGCGTTCCGAACCGGATATGGGGCGTCAGGCCGAAAGCTTCGGCATAAGCCGTGAGATAGCGGCCGACCTCGCTTCGCTGGGGGAAGACGTCCGTGCCCGCCGGCCAGGGGAAATCGGAGAAGGCGCAACTGTGATAGGAGAGATTGGTCCGTCCCAGCGACGACCATGCGCCACGGCCGGGGCTTGCCCACATGCCGCCGGTTTCTCCGCTGGCCTCGAACAGAACCGGGGTCAATCCCTGTTCCAGAACCGCCTTGGCGGCGGCAAGGCCGCTGGGGCCGGCACCGATGATCGCGACGTTGCCCATGGTCAGGTCCTCTGGCGGTCGCTTTTCCTAAAAATAATCCCGGCCGCCATTGTCAATTGACGGCCGGGATTCCTCAAGGAATTTGGCGTTGCTCTACTTCACGCCCAGAAGGGCCAGCATGATGCCTCCCGAGATGGCGGTGCCGAACACGCCCGCCAGGTTGGGACCCATCGCGTGATAGATCAGAAGATTCTCGCGATCCTCCTTGACCGCCACGATATGGGCGACGCGGGCGGCGATCGGAACCGAGGCGATGCCGGCCGATCCCAGCAGCGGATTGATCTTCTCGCCCTCTTTCAGGAACAAATTCATGACCTTGGCGCCGATCACGCCCGATGCCGTGCCGCCCAGGAAGGCGATCAGGCCGAGAACGATGATCTCGATCGTCTTCACCGTCAGGAATTTCTCGGCATTCATCGTGGATCCGATGGCGACCGTCAGGATGATGATGATGACATTCATCAGGTCATTGGCGGCGGTCTTGTAAAGACGGTCGGTGACCAGACATTCCTTGAACAGATTGCCCAGCATCAACATCGTGATCAGGGGCGCCACCGGCGGGAAGAACAGATTGACGACGATGCCGATGACGATCGGGAAGGCGATCTTCTCGAGCCGGCTCACCGGACGCATCTGCTTCATGCGGATCTGGCGTTCCTTCTTGCTGGTGAGAAGCTTCATCACCGGCGGCTGGATCAAGGGCATCAGGGCCATGTAGGAATAGGCGGCGACCGCGACCTGGGGCAGCAGATGGGGCGCCAGTTTGACGCAGACGAACACCGCCATGGGGCCGTCGGCGCCGCCGATGATGCCGATCGCGCCCGCTTCGTTCAGGGAAAATCCCAGGGCCTTCGCGCCGATCAGCGAAATGAAGATCCCGAGATGGGCCATGGCGCCCAGCACCACCAGTTTCGGATGGGCGATCATCGGGCCGAAATCGGTCATGGCGCCGACACCGAAGAAAATCAGCGGCGGAATGACCAGAAGCTCGACACCGTGATAGGCGTAGTTGAACAGACCTCCGGGGAGGATGAGATCCGACCCCGGCACATTGGAAATGACACAGGCGAACCCGATGCCGATCAGAAGCAAAGGTTCGTATTTCTTGACAATAGCCAACAAAATCATGGTGCAGCCGATGGCGATCATCACCACGTTGCCCCACCAGAAATGCGCAATGCCGGTTTGATCCGCCATTGCCTGGAGAAAGCCCAGTACCTGCTCCAACATCCCCTGTTTTCCTTCCTCGTCTCGATGCCGCCGGGCGCGGTCCGGCGGCATGGGCCGCGCCGGGGCGCCGCCGTCAGTGGCTGGTTTTGCGGATTGTCTCGTCGTCCAGCTTGCCCAGCCTGTTCATGAGGGGGAAAGCAGCCAGGACGAAGCCGATGCCGGTGATCATGACAATGCTCAGGAAGAAATCGATCAGGCTGAGAAGGCAGGCTCCGTACAAGGAGTCAGGAACAATCATGATGTCCTCTTGTCTTTGCTTTTATCCTTGAGATCCGGTCCGGTCGCGGCGCGTCAGCCGATGGCCACCAGGACCTGACCGGTGTCGACGCTGTCGCCGGTCTTCACCGCGATGCGCGACACCGGGCCGGCAACCTTGGCGAAAACGTCGGTTTTCATTTTCATCGCCTCAAGCACCGCGACCTTGTCTCCGACATTGACCGTCTGGCCGACGCGGACCTCGATGCTGTCGATGACGCCGGCCAGCGGCGCGACGACGTCTCCGGCCCCGGCCGCCACAGGGGCCTGCGCCACGATGGTCGCCGCGGCAATTACCGGCGGCGGCGCGGACGGCGCGGGGGCGGGGGTGGAGGACACCAGGGTCGGTGCCGCCGGCTCCGGCCGTTGGGCCACGCCGCCTTCCTCCTCGACCACGACGTTGTAGCTGCGGCCTTCGACGTTGATTTTGAATTTTCTCAACATGGTGGGTTTCCTGGTTTTAGTGAATCCGGTGCGAATTCTGATGAAGGCGACGGCCTTCCGCGGCCCACCGGCGGCCACGGTCGCTGTCTTCGATGTGCACGATGCGGCAACTCCCCAGAACGGCATTGACCGCGGCGGCGATCACCGCGATGTCGTCGTTGTTGGCCAGGGGTTCGACGATGGGCGCCCCCCGGGTGATGGTCGTGGTGGCGATGGTCGTCACGGGGGACGCCTTGCCTTCCTGCGCGGTCGCGGAGTTCAGATTCCGGATCAGCCAGGACATCCAGGCAATGGCGCCCATGATGGCTAAACAGTTGATCACCGTCTCATGCATCTCTTGGTCTCCTTCCTTGGTCTCCCGGCCTTCCTGGTCTCTTCGGCGCCGGGGGGGTGTCACCGGGGAGGGGGCGGGGCCCGTCCCCGGAAGAGGGCGTCAGGACGCCGCCCAGAGCGCTGCCAGGATCACCTGCGGCGTCAGGATGCGCAGGCACATGGTCAGCGGATAAACGGTGGCGTAGCCGGTCGCCTGCGCGTCCGAGGGGTGGATCGCGTTGGCGAAGGCCAGGGCCGGCGGGTCGGTCATCGAGCCGGCAAGGACGCCGCAGATGGTCAGGTAGTTGATTTTGAAGACCGAACGCGCCAGCAGCCCGACCACGAACAGCGGAACGAAGGTGATCAGGGTGGCGCAGGCCATCCATTTCAGTCCGTCCCCGTGGAATACCGTGGCGATGAAGCTCTTGCCCGCGTAAATGCCGACGCAGCACATGAACATCGTGATGCCGATTTCGCGAACGGCGTTGGTCGTGGCCGGCGGCATATGCCAGACCAGCGGACCCAGATGGCCGATGCGTGACAGCATGATGGCGATCACGACCGGGCCCCCGGCCAGACCCAGCTTGATGGGCGCGGGAAGCCCGGGAACGAAGATCGGTACGCTGCCCAGAAGGACGCCCAGGAAGATGCCGAGGAAGATCGGGATCATCTGGGTGTGTTGAAGCGCCTTCGCGTCGTTGCCGAGAACCTTGGCGAAGCCGTCGAGCTTTTCCTGTTCGCCGACGCAGGTGACTTTGTCGCCGAATTGCAGCTTGACCGTGCGGTCGGGCACCAGTTCGACGCCGTTGCGGTTCAATCGGGTGATGGTGACGCCGAAGGCCGCGGACTGGGAGATGTGTTTGCCCAGCATATTGGCGCGGGTGACCACGAAACGCTGGGCTTTGACCGGGCTCTGGACTTCCTGAAGGCGGACCGGGGCTTCGACGCCGAGACTGTTGCGCAGCTCCTCAAGCCTCGGACGCGGTCCGACGGCCAGGACGGTATCGCCCACGGCGATCTTTTCGTCCCACCTGGCTGTGTGTTGAGCGCCGAGACGCATGACCCGGCTGACGACGATGCCCTGGCTCTGCACGACCGACAGTTCGCGGATCGCGGTTCCGACGACGGCCGGGTTGCTGACGTCGATGCTCATGGTCTCGACGGGGGCGAGCGAGGTCTTGACCTCCCGCGTCCAGGCGGCCCCGGATTCCTCCACGCTGACGCGGAAGATCATGCGGACCAGACCCATGGTGAGCAGGATGCCGATGATGCCGAACGGATAGGCGACGGCATAGGCCTGTCCCGGGATTCCGATCTGGGCGGTGGTGGCCTTCATCTCCTTCAGCATTTCCATGCCGGCGGCCAGCGACGGCGTGTTGGTCGTGCCGCCGGAGAACAGTCCCACCACGACTTCAAGCGGCAGGCCGAAGCCGAAATGAATGGCGACGCCGATCAGGCCGCCCATCACGACGATGGCCGCGGCCAGCGCGTTCAGCAGGGCTCCCTCCCGCTTGAAGGCCTGGAAGAAACCGGGGCCCACGGTGTTGCCGATGGCGTAGACGAAAAGGATCAGCCCGAAATCGCGGGCGAACTCCAAGATCTCCATATTCATTTTGAGGCCGAAATGGCCAAAGGCGATGCCGACAAACAGGGGGCCGGCGATCCCCAGCTTGACCGCACCGACCCGGATTTCACCGATGGCGAGGCCGAATATTGCTACGAGGCATATGGCGACGACGCTGTTGGCAACGCCGTGTCCGCCGATAAAGAGGCTTTGTAACCAATCCATTATGGTTTCCTCCCTTACGCCAGACCGCGCAATCGCTTGCGGAGCCTTAAAGTCGGGGCGTTGAGAGGAGTTAGCGCCGTATTCCGGTTTAAAACCAGGGTCGCTGACGTTGATTGGCGCTTCCAATCGTATAGTCCGCGACTAACTTTCGTATAATCAGAAATATACGATCGTATAAAATGATCAAAAAATCATCTAAAATACTGTATGATATCGACGCTAACGTGATTTTGTGCCACGATATCGAATGTCAATGGAAGTGGGTGTGAATTTTTCTTTGTCGGTCACTGTGTGTCCGGTTTTTCGCCGGGACTGGCGCCGGCAGGTGCGGGACGCGAATGACATGGATCTTCTGCCACGACTGATCATTTGTGCACTTCTGACCCTGGTGGCCTTTTACGCCACCTATGCCAACCGGACTGTCGTGCGCGAACCGGGGCGGAGTCTGGTGTCCTTTCTGCTCGACTCGCAGAATTTCAACGACTGGGGAAAACTGTGGCGGATCGTCTGTCTGGTGTCCTTTCTGGCCTTCGCCGGAGTGGCGACCATGAAGATGGTGGCGATCCTGCTTGGCGGACCGATCATCGATCTGGATCAATTCGGCTGACCCGGGTTGGACCGAATCGCCTGACGCGGGGCCCGGGGCCGCCGGTATCGCCAACGGTGCCGGCACAAACGTGTTGGAAAAAAGGCCGGCGGAGGCGATGTCGGCATTGCCCCGGACGGGTAGGTTGGGACACAGTGGCCCGGTTGGCTGATGTCGTCCAACACCGCCGTCGCCCGTCCGGGTGCCGGAGGTCATCAAAGAGCGGCCAGGAGGAGCGCTGACCGGCTGATCGCAAATTCCGGACCGGGGAACCGTGCCAGGACGGGAAAAATCCCGCCGGCGGACCAGGGGGCGCGGGTGGCTGTGTCAAGGGGCCGCCCGGAGTCCACCCGATGACCCGGTCACGGTGTGCCGACATTGCAGGCGTCCCTGTGTCCGGGCGCCGGATGTGCCGGTTCATCGCCGGAGGAAGGTGTCGTGACAATCCCCGCGCGTGGCGACGGTGCCATTCGTCCGGATGTCGCAGCGGCGGAAAGCCGGGATCGGAAACGGCCCTCCACAACGAAGCCGCAGCGCGAACAAGGGGTCTGGGAGGATGCGAGTCATCATTGCCGATGACCATCCGCTTTATCTCGAGGCGGTCAAAGGTCAGGTCGTGCGTAGTTTCACCGAGGCGGAAGTCCGCACGGCGATGACGGTGGACGGAGTTATCACCCTGCTGGCGGGGTTCGCCCCGGACATCGTCCTTCTGGATTATTCGATGCCGGGCATGTGCGGGTCGGAGGGGTTGCGCAAGGTCATCGCCGCCGCGGGAACCGCGCCGGTCATGGTCATGTCGGGCGTCGCCCGCCGTAAGGACGTGGGCGACTGTATCGCGGCCGGCGCCAAGGGTTATGTGCCGAAAACCCTGGAAGGACCGATGTTTTCCGCCGCGATATCGCTGGTGGCGGGCGGCGCGACCTATATTCCGACGGAATTCGTGGCGGTCGAAGCCTCGCCGCCGGCGGCCAATGTCTTTTCCGAGGCATTTTTCAGCGAACGCGAACTCTCCATGCTGCGCATGCTGGTCTCCGGCGCGTCCAACAAGGAGATCGCGCGCCGGTTCGGCATGCAGGAGGTTACCGTCAAATATCATTTTTCCCGCCTTTACCGCCGGATGGGCGTCAGCAATCGCGCCCAGGCCGTCGCCATGGCGGTGAATGCCGGGATCGGCAGCGAGACCGAGGCCGCGGCGCCGGAGTGACCGGCGCAGTCCCGGCCGTCCGGCGCGCCGGTCCGGATCCTTCGAACAGGCAGAGACGCCATGCGCAAAAAAAGCATCATGAACCAGCTCTCCTGGCTGATCGGGCTGGCCGCCATCAGTCTGGCGGTGCTGTCGGTGTTCGCCGCCCTCTCGCTCCGCGAGGAAATGATGGAGGCGGCCATCATCAAGACCATCAATCTGGCGGAAGTCGCGCAGTCGACGGCCAGGGCCTTTCATGAGCGCGCCCTGGCCGGCGAATTCGACGACCGGACAGCGCAGGAGCTGGCCAAGACGGCCATCCGCGGCATGCGCTATGGCGACGAGGAGTATTATTTCGTCTATGACGCCAAGGGCACCAATCTGGTGCACGGCACCATGCCGGGGCGCGAAGGTCATAATTACTGGCATGCCGCCGATTCCCGGGGTTATGCCTACATTCCGGATATGGTCCGGCTGGCGCAGGCGGGGGGCGGCCATGTGTTCTACTGGTTCCCGAAGCCCGGGAGCGACCGCCCCTTGCGCAAAGTGTCATCGACGGTGGGCTACGCCCCCTGGGGTTGGATGATCTCGACGGGCATCTATCTCGAGGACATCGACGCACAGTTCTGGAGCGCGCTTCGGAACTTCGCGCTGATCGGCGGCTTTTCCATCATCCTGGTGTCGATCATCGCCTATCTGATCGCCCAGTCGATCGCCAGACCGGTGCGCGCCCTTGCGCGCGTGACGGCCAGGATCGGCGCCGGCTATCACGATGACGAGGTGCCGGCGACCGATCGCGGAGATGAGATCGGGGTCCTTGCCAAGGCCATCCGCGTTCTGCGTGACGAGGCCAAGGCGGCGGAGCGGTTGCGCGCCGAACAGGAACGGCTCAACCGGGTGCTGCGGACGGTCGGCGCCGGCAACGGCGTGCTGTTCCATGCGGTCGAGGAGGACGATCTGGTCGCCAGCATGTGCCAAAAGATCGTCGAAAGGGGCGGTTACCGGATGGCCTGGATCGGCATCGCGGAAAATGACGAGGCGCGCACCGTCCGTCCGGTCGCCATTGCCGGGCATGACGACGGCTATATCTCGCTGGCGCGCATTACCTGGGGCGAGGACGGCGGCGGCGACGGTCCGACCGGAATGGCGATCCGGACCGGCGTCCCGCAGGTCAATGACGATACTGCCGAGGACGCGGCGATGAGCGCCTGGCGCACCTCGGCCCTCAACCGGGGCTACCGGTCCAGCATTTCGCTGCCGATGAAAGGGGCGTCGGGCGTACTGGGCTGCCTTACCATCTACGCGTCCGAGCCCGGAGCCTTCTCGCCGGTGGAAACGGTCTCTCTGCTGGTCGATCTGGCCAACAATCTGGCCTTCGGCATTTTCGCGGCGCGGGAACGGCAGCGGCGCGAGGAGATGGAACGTCAGCTCAATCAGGCACAGAAGATGGAGGCCCTGGGGCAGCTTGCCGGTAATGTGGCCCACGATTTCAACAATCTGCTGGGCGCCATTCTGGGGCTGGCGGGCTTCATCGTCGAGGACACGGCCGAGGATTATCAGACCCGGCACCATGCCGCGCGCATCATCGCCGCCGGCCAGCGGGGCAAGACGCTGATCGGTCAGATCCTGTCCTTCGCCCGGCGCAGCGACCTGCGCCGAGATTGTTTTTCGATGATCGAACTGGTCGAGGAGACCCGTGATCTGGTGGTGGTCACCATCCCGACCACCACCCAGGTCACGGTGACCGGCTGCGAGGGGGCGTCGCTGGTACTGGGCGACCGCGACCAGTTGCAGCAGGTGCTGATCAATCTGTGCATCAACGCCCATGACGCGCTGGATGGACAGCCCGGGCAGGTGCGGATCGCCGTCCACCCGACGGTGCCGGAGGGCCAGGCCTTCGACCGTCTGATCCGACGGGGTTCGGCCAGGATGGCCGGCGCCTATGAGGTCTGGGTCGATGGCGACGGTACCTCGCAGGCGGTGGTCGGGACCTGCGATCCCTACATGCCCCATATCTCGCTGGTGGTTTCCGACACGGGGTGCGGCATGGATGCGGGCGTGCTTCAGAATATTTTCACCCCGTTCTTCACGACCAAGAACAAGAGCTACGGGACCGGACTGGGGTTGTCCATGGTCCATGGCGCGGTCCTGTCCCATGGCGGCGCCATGGTCGTGAAAAGCCGTCCCGGCCGGGGCACCTCCTTCGAGGTGATCCTGCCCATGGCCCGCGAGACCGACCGCCGCCCGGCCGCGTCACCGTCGCCCGCGGGCGGGGGGGTGACGCAGACCGGCGGGCGGTTGCTGCTGGTCGACGACGACCCCGATTTCGGCGATATGCTGCTGATCGCGCTGGAACGCAGGGGGTTCGAAGTGTCGCCCTGCGCCGATCCGCTGGAGGCGCTGGAAGGGGTGCGCCAGCACCCCGGCGCCTGGGATGCGGTGGTGGCGGATCAGATCATGCCGCATCTGACCGGGCTGGACCTGATCCGGGAGATTCGCGTCCTGTGCCCCGATATGCCCTGCATCCTGTGCACCGCCTTCGCCGAGGACATCCTGGACGGGGACCGACTCAATGAGGCCGGGATATACGCGCTGCTGCGCAAGCCCGTCGACATGGACGAGTTGACGACGAAACTGGCCCAGGCCATTGCGGAGCGGCGGACACCGGTTCCCCGATGAGACGCGGGCGTGCCCGGCGATGGGCGATGAATGTTGGGGCGATCGAAAGCGGGGGCGGCGGTCAGGGCCTGAAGGCCATGATGACGATCGAGAGCAGAAAGGCGCCCAAAAGCCCGATCAGCACCAGACGGAGATAATCGACCGGCTCCCGGCCATCGACAGGGCACAGCACCTGAAGGCTTTGCACGTTTCCGCGGACAAGGCCGTGGGAGTCGATCAGGACCAGCCTCCTGCCATGAAAATCGGTGGCGCTCACCAGACCATCGGTCTCCATCCGGTCGATGAGGCCGATGGCCTTCTGATAATCGATCTCGAGCGTGCTTTGCAGGAACAGCGCCGACACTTTCTGCGCCTGTGCCACCCGAAGCACCGCCTGGTCATAAAGGGTCTTGTCTTCCACCATAGTCCGTCCCTGCCGGGGCATTGACCACCATCATATCCCTCGGCGGCGGTTCATAAAGGGGGCGGCTGCAAAAAAATGATGCTTGGAGGGGCGGTAAAAAAGACCCGCGCCGGAAGGCGCGGGTAAGGAGGGGGGGGAGGGGGGCGGCCGGGGGGGGCGGGCGGCGGGGGGCGGGGGGGGGGGGGGGGGGGGGGCGGGGGCGGGGGGGGGGGGGGGGGGGGGGTGG